>NZ_RRAZ01000062.1:0-339 GCF_003863335.1 Falsigemmobacter faecalis
CGATGCCCATGCGCTTCATCAGCGTGGCAACATGCAGCCGCCCGACCTTGAACCCTTCCTGAACCAGCAAGCCCTGCAGCATTCGGCTGCCCGCGAAGGGGAATTCCATGTGCAGCTTGTCGATCCGATGCATCAGCTTCAGATCTGCGTCAGATACCGGGCGGGGCTTGTAATACACGCTGCTCCGGCTGATCCCCGGCACGATGGCCTGGCGGCTGACGCTCAGCCTGGCGGTGGGATCGATCATTTTCCTGCGCTCTGCAACAGACCCCTGCCCGGTTCTCCCGAACCAGTGGCGGTCACCTCGCAGTGCGTCGCGCGCCGGACAAAAAATTATTC
>NZ_RRAZ01000062.1:349-8571 GCF_003863335.1 Falsigemmobacter faecalis
ACCTTTGGGGCTTCCCCGAATACCCCCGTCGCACCCTCAGGCAACTGGTCACGCCACTGCTTGATCTGGTTCGGATGAACGTCGAACTCCTGCGCCAACTCGATAAGGGTCTTCTCGCCCTTGATCGCAGCTACCGCCACTCAATCGTCGGGAAAACCAATCGCAGGGCATTTGATCCCCGGATCAAATGCTTGTCCTGCTCAGACCCGGACTGTTTTCTGATCCTCCTCATACCTTGAAGGCCGGGCTGTGGTTCCGGCGCGGTCGTCTTGCCATGGTCTTCTCCTCACTCGCAGCATCATGCTGCTCAATCGCCGGGAAATTGATCCACTGGATCAATTTCTGGCCCGGCTCATACGCGGAAAATCCACTTATCCCGGCTGTTCAGATTTCCGCAGCCACCTCATTTTCTCATAGTGAGAAGTGCAAGTGCAGTGCTGCCCGCAATAGGACCGGAAGTCATTCCAGCGCCGGAATTCTCGGCATCGGCACGCAGCAGGTAGCGGCGGATCAACTTGTCGACCTTCTCCGGATTGCCGAACTGCGAAGGAGAGCGATCGCCCAAAAGGGCTTCAGACTTTTCAGCAAGGATGGCGACCTGACGGTCAAGGTTTAGTGCGCCAAAGGCCACCGGCAGGTTAAATGCCTTGCGGAACAACTCACGCAGTGCGGGTTGTCCGATGATGGAAAACCACTTCGTATTTTCGCTTGTGGTCTTCTTCTCCGCAATCTTGGACAGCTCCCGCTGAGCGTTCAGTGCGACGCGCAGTGGCTCATTCACCTGACTGAGCGTTACCTCCAAAGACCGCTCTTTCCAGGCAGAGAGAAGTCTCTCAGGAAAATCAGACAGAACTGTGGAGGGAACACTGAAATCGCCATAACCGAAGGTTGCTGCAAGCTCACGGTAGCGCGGATCCGACAGCCGCAGCGCGAGCGCACCCTCTTTCAGGGTGCCACCCTCCAGAACTTTCCGGATAAAGTAGCGGCTGTTGATGTCGTCGCTCAGACCAAAGGCACCCAATGCCACGTCCAGGAGTCGGCGGTCAGCGACCAGCGCTTCTGCAGTGGTGGCCTTCGCGATATTCTCACGAAAATAATCCTCTTTCCGCAGCTGCGCCGCTGAATTGTCAAAGGCTTTCTGGTGCACGGCGCCCTGGCGCTGCCATGCGAGCCACCCCATATAAGCGCCGGCTGGGAGTGCGGGAACATAACTCATTCGCGTGCCGCCGCCAGCAGGCGACGCTCCCTGGGGAGCAGGGCACGCAAAGCCTTAAGGGCCTGATAGGGCGCCTCATCCAGCACGGCCTGGGTTGCGGCTGAGAGCAGCAGGCGGCTGTCAGCATCAGTCAGAATGTGACTTATCTCATCAATTCCACGCAGCAGTTGCAGTCGGGCGCCCTCTTCGTTCAGGTCCCCCGAAAGCAGAAGCTGAGCCATGTAGCACAGGCGAGTCACCGGTGTGGTGACCTCATCAGGATGGAGTGCATCACGCATCCGAAGCACGTTCGCGCCTGCTGTCAGAATTGAGAAGCGGATCCGGCGCTCAGAGTTCTGAATAACTGCGCCATTTATCAGCACCCTCTCATGGGGGCCGAGTTTCAGGACAAGGCCGCTCATCCACATCCCCCCGGCTCTCCACGCAAGCCACGCATCACGGCGGTGTTGACGTCTATCAGCACATCAACACCGCCGTCGCCCGCCAGGACCCTGCGACTGTGGTGTTGCGTAAATTCATAGAGATAGAAAAGATTTGCACGAAGAGGCGCTGGAAGACCGTTACCCTGTTCTGCCACGTCGGCAGCGAGGGTTACCCAGAGGGCATTGTTGTCCTGTACCGCGCGCGCCAGGCGGCCGAAGTCGCTGCGTCGGTGCTCCCACCCGAGACGGAGGCACTGACTGGCGCGGGCCAGGAGATCATACTCAAGTGAGCGCGGGCTGCGCGAAGGGGCGAGCGGCTGGCTATAGGCCGTTCGCGCAAGGTGGTGCATCGTCATCACGGGATCTCCGGATCTAACAGGATGGGAGTGTCAGGGCGCGGCACTCATCCGCGCCCTGACCTGCTGTCAGCGGAAGAGCGCGAGGATGTTTTGCGGCGCCTGGTTTGCGATAGAAAGCGCCTGGATCGAGAGCTGCTGCTGCACCTGCAGGGCCTGCAGGCGGGCGGAGGCTTCCTCCATATCTGCGTCAACCATGCTGCCGATCCCGGCCTTCAGGGAGTCGGTCAGTTTGCTGACAAAAGAGGCTTGAATGTTGATCCTGCCCTGGGCCGAGCCGAATTTGGCAGCAGCCGCAATCGAAGTTTGCAGCATCGACTCAACGCCCATAAGCGCTGATTTGGCACCGCCCTTGGTGGAGACATCAAATTTGTCGAGGGCAGCAAGCCCGCCACCAATGATGTTTGTCGCAGCCGTCGCGCCACTGAACGCCGAGACCGTGATCGTGTGGTCCGCATCAGACACCTTAGAGGCGACCGTCAGAGTGTTACTGCTGGCAGAGACGCTCAGGACATCGGTATCAAGGCCCGAAGCAGACATGAACCCTGCAAGCGCGCCCGCGAGGCCACGCATCACATCTGCCTGGCTATCGCCGTCACGTGCGACATAGGCAATTTTGTTCTGATCGGCGAGTGCGGTGCCTGTCGTGTAGTTGGCGGCGGTATACTTTGCCCCGGTCGCTGGTGCCGTAGCCGCCAGAGAGATCGAGAATCCCATCCCGGCCGTGATGACCGTGGCCGGCGCCATGGTGATCGTGACGCTTTGTGTCGCGTTCAACACGGCTGCTGAGCCCACGGCTGTCGAAATCGCGGCCCCCAGAACGGCCTGCGAAGTCGTCAGATCCTGGCGCCCGACAGTAATATTCGCCGCTGTAACCGCCGATGAACTGCGATCAAGAGAAGAGAGGACATCGACAGTCCCCACACCGACTTTGTTCGTCTTGTTGCTGAGCATGTTCAGGCCGTTGAACTGCGCAGCATCGGTCACGGATTTAATCTGCGCGGCCATGGCTTTGATGTCGGTCTGGATCTTCCCCCGATCGACGTTATCCTCCTGGGCAGCAACGATCTTCTGCTTCATATCGGTCAGAAGATTGGTGACCGTCTCCGCGGCATTACTTGCCACGCCAATCGTGGTGGAGCCGAGTGCAAGCGAGGCCGAAATGGCCGTGAAGCCTTTCACATCCGCTTCCATCACTTTGGAAATCGCCCAGACCGCAGAGTTGTCGCGGGCGGTGGCCACGCTTTTCCCCGTCGAAATCTCATCCTGGGTTTTGTTGAGGTTGGCGTTGATCCCTTTGAGGGTCTGAAGCGCAACCATGGCGCTGGTATTGGTCAGAATGGAGGACATCATGTCATTCCTTCACTGTCCGGGTCTTTGCCCGGAGAAAAACCACCTTTGGTGGCAGACAGCGCCTTCTGCGGCCTGCATCCTTCGGGATGCGCCAGCCCACCCGGGCCGCAGGACCAGATCTAAAGCCTCAGAGCTAACAAGCTGCTAACGGCGGCAATCAGGCGCTGGCTTTCTTCCGGCAAATTTTCGGCGAATGGTTCCAGCCCATCGATCACCGCCAATTTCATTGTCTGGAAGGGCCATTAGGGCTAGATCTCGGGTCTGACTGCTGATCGGGACCTGAAATTTAGTGACTGCCGCCGCACGCACAGAACTGCCCGTCGCACAGGAGGGGCTGATTGCCTGCCCCACCTGCGATGCGCTGAACCGCGCGGGCGCGGTCCAGCCGGGTGCCCGCGGGCTGTGCCACCGCTGCGGCACGGTGCTTTCAGCGCCGCGCAAAAGCGCCATGACGCAGATCGTTATGCTTTCGGCGACAGCACTTGTGCTGATGATGATGGCGATTTTCCTGCCGTTTCTGGAGGTGAGTGCTGCGGGGATGACGCGGCAGGGCTCTGTTCTGGATGCGGCACTCAGTTTTGCGCATGGCGTCACACTGCCGCTGACCCTGGCGGTGACCGCTTTTATCATTATTCTGCCCGCGCTCAGGCTGTCGCTGCTGATCTATGTGATGGCGCCGATGGCCTTTGGCTGGTACCCGGCGCGGCATGCCATCCGCGCGTTCCGGCTGTCTGAAGAGCTTCGCCCCTGGGCCATGGCAGAGGTCTTTATGATCGGTGTCGCCGTGGCGCTGGTGAAGATCGCGGGGCTTGCCAGTCTGCATATCGGGCTGGCTTTCTGGGCGCTGGTCGCGCTCGTTCTTGTCAATGTTATCAGCGACAGTTTTATGTGCAGGTTAACGGTATGGCGGACGCTCGAACAACGCAGCCGGTCTTAACCGCGCGCGAGGCAGGCTGGTGTGGCTGCCGGGAATGCGGGCGGCTGAACCTGCCCGATGCGGCGGTCTGCACGCTCTGCGGCATGCGGCTGCAGAAGGATCCGAACCTGCAGGCCGTCTGGGCCTGGCTGGCCGCCGGCGTCGTGGCCTATATTCCTGCAAACCTTTATCCGATGCTGCGCACCTCAACCCTCGGGCGGCAGCAGGACAGCACCATTGTCGCCGGGGCGATTGAGCTGGCGGAGATGGGCTCCTGGGGGGTTGCGGCTATTGTGCTGATCGCCTCGGTGCTGATCCCGGTGTCGAAATTTCTGGTGATCGCCTATCTGGCGGTGACCGTGCAGCGCGGCTGGCCGGTGCGGGGGCATCTGCGCTACCGGCTGTATGAGGTTGTGGAATTCGTCGGCCGCTGGTCGATGATCGACGTTTTTGTGGTCGCCATTCTGTCTGCGCTGGTGCGCTTTAATATGGCGGCTACCATTGCGCCGGGCGTGGCGGCTTTCAGCTTTGCGCTTTCGGTGATTTTTACCATGCTGGCCGCGCAGAATTTTGATCCGCGCCTGCTGTGGATGACACGGGGACCCAAGACCGCATGAGCCATATTCCACCAATGCAGACCACGCCGCCAAAGCCCTCGTTCTGGCGCAATCTCTCGCCGGTCTGGCTGGTGCCGATCCTTGCGGTGGTGATCTCGCTGGGCATCGCCTGGCGCAGCTATAACGACCGTGGGACGCTGATCGAGATCATCTTCCAGAACGCGGGCGGTGTGGTGGCGCGGGAAACGGCCGTGCGGCTGCGCGATGTGCCGATCGGCGTGGTGGAGGAGGTGCGGTTTTCCGGCGATCTTTCGCATGTGGTGGTGGCCGCGCGGATCGCCAAAGGGGTGGCCGCCAATATCCCCGAGAACGCGCAGTTCTGGATCGTCCGTCCTGAGGTGAGTGCCCGGGGGATTTCCGGCCTCTCGACCGTGTTGTCGGGGGTCTATGTGGAGACGGCCTTCACTCCCGCGACCGGGTCGGATGTGCGCAGCTTTAACGGTCTTGAGGCCGCGCCTCTGCTGATGCCCGGTCGGGAGGGGCGCCGCATCACCCTGCGCGCCGCCGATGGCAACCGCCTGACACCCGGAGCCCCGGTTCTTTATCGCGGCATTCAGGTCGGCCACATTGAGGCCCCGCGCCTGATTGACGGGGCAGAAGGCGTCTGGGTCGATGCCTTCGTGGAGGCGCCCTATGACATGCGGCTGACCACAGCCGCGCGGTTCTGGGACACTTCGGGCTTTTCGGTCTCATTTGGCACCTCCGGGCTGCGGCTCGGGGTGGGGAACCTCGCCTCTATCCTGACCGGGGGGATCGCTTTTGACAGCGTTTCCAGTTCGGGCGAGCCGCTGGGAGAAGGCGCGGTCTTTGAGCTTTACACCGACGAGGGCACCGCGCGCTCAAGCGTTCTGACCGGTGTGGATGCCAATGCGCTGCGCCTGACCGTTGAGTTTGACCAGTCGGTTCAGGGCCTGACCAGCGGCTCAGATGTGCGCTACCGCGGCCTTGTCGTGGGCCAGGTCAGCGGCGTCAGCGCGCGGGTGGTCGAGGATGAAGGCCAGGTGAAAGTGCGGATGCAGGCTGCCATCGCGCTGAACCCCGAAGCTATGGGGCTGGAACCGGGCTCAGGCCCCGAGGCGCTGAAAGATTTCCTCGCCACTCAGGTCCGCAGTGGCCTGCGGGCGCGTCTGGCCCCTGCCCGTCTGATCGGCTCTGCGCTGGTGATCGAGCTGGTGGATCTGCCCGAGACACCCCCGGCCGAGCTGCGTGAGATCCCCGATGGGCTGCCGATCCTGCCCACGGTCTACGCCAATCTGCCCGATTTCAGCGCCACGGCCCAGGGGCTTCTGGAACGTGTGAACCGTCTGCCGATTGAAGGCGTGATGGAGCAGGCGATTTCGCTGATGTCCGCCGCCGAACAACTGGTCAGCCAGGAGAGCACCCGCGCCATTCCCGAGACCGCCCGCGCGCTGCTGGAAGAGGGCCGCAAGCTCCTGAGCAATGAGAAAATTCAACAGCTTCCGGGTGAAGCCGTCTCGGTGCTGACCGATATCCGCGCCATCCTGACCTCCTTCACCGAGCAGGAGGGCACTGAGCGGCTGATCGCAGCGCTGCAATCCGTTGAAGATGCCGCCACCGGTCTGACCGAAGTCACCGCAGAAGTGCCGCCGGTGCTGACCGATCTGCGCGGCGTGCTGGAAAAAGTGCGCCAGCTGAAGGCCGAAGAGCTGGTCGAAGCCGCCACCAGTCTTGTGAAAGGCGCCGATCAGTTCGTCCGCTCAGAGGACACTCAGGCCCTGTCGCCCGCGCTCAGCGGCGCGCTGCAAGAGGTTGAGGCCGTTCTGTCGGAACTGCGGGCGGGGGGAACCGTTGAGAATGTGAACGGCACCCTCAGCTCGGCGCGCGATGCGGCCGATGCGGTGGCGCTGGCGGCAAAGGATCTGCCCGCCCTTGCCGGGCGGCTCGACCGTCTGGTGGGGCAGGCAGAGGCTCTGGTCAGCGCCTATGGTGCGCGCTCGCCGGTCAATGATGAACTGCTCTCCGCGCTGCGGGAAGCCCGCGCCACGGCGCGGGTCTTCTCGCAGCTTGCCCGCGCCATTGAGCGCAATCCCAACTCTTTGCTCTTCGGGCGGTAATGATATGAAACAGGTTTCCCCGGTTCTTCTTCTCTGCGCCCTGGCACTCGCCGCCTGCGGTGGCAGCAATCCGGCCCGCTTCCTGCCGGAGGTGGCCGGATCCGTGCCACAGCAGCGCCTGCGCATCGCCACGATCGAGCTGCGCGACATCGTGCTGCCCGCCTATGGCAGCGCAGCCGACATCCTCTCCGAGGGGCCGGACGGTGCGCTGAAGGCGTTGAAGGGCGCGGAATGGGCTGACAATTCGGCCGAGGCTCTGACCGCCGATCTCGCGCGCCGCCTGGATCTGGGCGGCACAGCCTCTGTCGCGGCAGAGCCCTGGCCGCTGAGCGAGCCCGCCGATATCCGCCTCGAAGTGCGCATTGACCGCATTCTCGCCGCGCGCGACGGCACTTTCCGGATCAGCGGCCAGTTTGCCGTCGCCTCGCCCGACCTGCGGATGCGTGAATTCCTTGAGCGTTTTGCGATCAGCGTCCCGCTGACAGACCCCACACCCGCCGGCATTGCCGCAGCCTATGGCCGCGCCCTCGACGACCTGAGCAGCCGCATTCTGCTCAGGCTCGCGCGGTGACCGGACAGCGCGGGAACCAGGCCCAAGCCCGACTGCTCCGCTCCCCGGGCAGCACATCGACCATAGCGGCTGCCGGCCGATCTGGCCCCTTGCCACACTCGGCTTAGCCTTTTGTTGTATGTCGGGGGTATCGAGAGAGGTGGCTCGGTTTAGCTGATCAGGTTCCGGGCTTTTTCTAAGTGGTTTTCCGCCTCGGCTCGGTGTTTGATCCCACGGTTTGAGGCTGTGATCCTTTCGAAGGAATGGAAGGAAGCCTTGGAGAACAAATTCGTCACGGCAGCGCCACGATAGAGCCATGGCACGCCATTGGTCCGAGTGACCAAGGCGAGGGCAGGCCGTACGAGCTGTTATACTGAGGGCTTGCCCGCCATCGGCTCAACGGCAGGCCCGAATGAGCGCAGGACGAAAAACGGCCTGCCATTGGTCCAAAGGCAGGCTTGAGGGCTCGCGGAGCTGAGCCGGGAATTCAGGATCAATCCGAAGACGGTTGCGAAGTGGCATAATCGATCCTCGGTGGAGGGTCAAAAGACGGGGCCTAAGTAGCCCCGTTCGACGGTGCTATCAGAGGGCAAAGAAGTCATCGTCATAGCCTTCCGGCGCCATACTTTTCGGCCGCTGGACGACTGCCTCTCTGCCCTGCAGCCGAGCCTACCTGTATTGGCCCCCGTTTCACCGGACACTCAGGCGGTTGCGGTT
>NZ_RRAZ01000063.1 GCF_003863335.1 Falsigemmobacter faecalis
CCAGGTGCCCTCACACGCGAGAGTTTCCACACAGCCTAGGCCCATAGCCGCCGTTCAGCCACTTCCAAGCTGACGTCCGATTCAAGCACTCCACCGCGTCCGATACGAAACCGGCTTACTGATTCTAGGATCTGCGGTCCTTACCTGTCGGCAGTGACAATATTGGCTCCGTCGATCTGCTCCACACCTGCAGGCAGAAGAAGCTGCTCCAGCCAGTCGATAGCATTGCCCCGCTCGGAGCAGTAAGCGAAGAACGCCCGCTGCTTCGCTCGAGTAAACGCGACGAAGAATGAATTTAGTTCTTCGCCACGCTCCGGCGACAGGCTCCACCATGTTTTGGCATCGAGACCGAAAAAGATCATGGTGTGGAATTCGAGGCCTTTGCTCTTATGGATTGTCATGAGCGGGACCTGGTCCTTGCCTTCGAAGTGATCAAGAACGCCTCTCCAGTCCGCTGCGTTCTCGACGCATTCCCGCAAAAGAACCTGAAAGCCGTTGCGCACTCGCTGAAAGTCGGCGTCGCGTCGATATTCTGGGTAGGCCTGACGCAGACGCTCGATCCCGGCGAAGTCCAGAGCCTGCGCGAACAACCGGTCGGCCACTGCCGGATCCGGTGACTCGTCACGCATCGTCTGTCGAAAGTTTCGAGAGAACTCTCCGATATCGCGCTGCAAGCGCTCTTGCCCGGCCTCATCTTCAGGACTGGTACCCGCCAACATTTGCAGGCGTTCCTGCGCCGCATTCCAAGCATCGGGGTCGCGGACGCTTGCACCCAGCCGCAAGAGCGGTAGGAGAACTTCGGTCAGGGGCTCGGCTAACAAGTCCTGAATGGCGATTTCGCCAACATTTCTGGCAAGATTTCGCAGCGCGAGGTTGTGGGCACGGAGAGCGGGCGCAAGCTCGTCTTCAACGTTGTTCGCTCGCATGCGCACGAGGATGGCAACATCGTGTGGGGCGATGCGACCATCATCGACTTCGCTCCTGATCCATCGCGCTATCTGCTCAGATTCCTGCTCGCGGCTGTCGAACCGCCAGATGGCCGCCGTATCCCCCTCGATCGCCAGCTCGCCGCGCGCCTCAACCTCCTCGACATCGGAATCGATCTGCCGTGCGATGACATGCTGGATGGCAACAAGCGCCCCGTGAGATCTCCAGTTACTTAGTAGCGCATGGCGAACGGCATTGAAGTCGGCGGTGAACTCGTCGAACGCGTTATCCATTGCGCCCGCCCAACCCATAATCTTCTGCTTTTCGTCGCCGACTGCGGTAAAGACAGCATCGCTTTCGCTGAACGCAGCATCCACGAGTCTATATTGCGCGTAGGTTGTGTCCTGGAATTCATCGAGAAAGACAAAGGGATATGTGAGGCGCAAAGCGCGCTTGATCCTAGGATTCGCGCGAAGCATGTACTCAACGACGCGGTTGATCATCGCAAAAGAAACAAGTGCGCCGTCCGGCATGGCATACTGGTCATCCCAGTAGGCCCGTAGCAGCTCCCTCGCGCGCGGACTTTCAACGGTTTCTTCAAGCGGCAGGGGTGTACGGGCGACCGCTCGCTCAAACCGGTCCGCACTGACGTTCGGACGGCCGTGTCTTCGCAGGAAGACCTCTATGTCCTGTCTGGAGGGAAAAGCGACGCTGTAGTCTGCGGGCGGTCGGTAGGCATAGGGGATCGCAAGGCGGAAATGATCCAGCATGTGCTTCGTAAATGCATCGAACGTCATCGAGTGAAATCTGCGGGCCTGGTCGGCAGGGCAGCGCTGGCGAACCCGCGCGGCAAGGTTTTGAGCTGCATCGCGTTTGAAACTGATCGCAAGGATGCGCTTTGGTGCCGGACAAAGACCTGTCTGCAGGAGATAGGCGGCCTTCTGCGCCAGAAATTCGGTCTTGCCCGCTCCGGCACCGGCGGTAACGCAAACACTCTGCGCGGTCTCACGAAGAGCGTCCCAGGCTCGCGGTTCAAGGTCGTCAACGCCTTGTGGTCGCCAATCTTCCGGCGCGACGGGCATCAGTCTTCCGCCGGCTCAGGAAACACAACGTCTCTGACATGATCGATCAGGGCGCGCAGTTCCGGGGGGGCGCGCCGAGCGAGGTTTCGACGAGTGATTCTGCTTAGCGCGGCGAGATGGGTCTCCGGTTTGCTGCGGCTGAGGAAAAGATATGGATACCAGGCGAAGCTGTCGTCCCATTGCTCGCCGTCGTAGATGTCGGGATTCCCGTTGGTTTTCAGGACCACCTTTTTTTTCTCGGCAATCGCCTCTCCTGTCGTCCTAGGGCCTCGTCCACCCGGATTGGGGTGCTGGTACGCCGCAGGAAAAGCCTCAAGCATCGCGAAATCCAAGTCGATGGGGTCGGAAAAGAAGACGGCTTCATGTCTGAGTGCCTGAAGCCAGACATTTTCCGCCCAATCCTCCAGAACATCTTCGTCATCCAAATCTTCGAGATCGTCGAGACTGATCGTGCCATCAATAACGAGGGGATTTGCAGTCAGGTCGCGATCCGCCTCTTCTAGAGCCGCGAACGCCGTTCGGATCATTTTGGCTCCGCCATGGGTGCGGCCAAGATCGAAGTCGAGCAGTGTCGCGTGAGGGATGCCGAGATCGGTGAGCAGTCTCCAGAAGTGCGCGACATAGCGACCGCCCAAAGGCACAACCGGCACGAATGACGGGTCAAGCGGAACGCCTCTTGCTTCGGCTAAACGGGGCAGAACGACTCGCTCCGAGTCCCCCTCCGCCAGAATCACGAACCGCGCAAAATATAGTTCGGGGTAGGAACGGACCGCGAGGCGGACATATGTGCTGGCTTGTACATCGTTTTCAGGCAAGGTCAGCAGCCTGACGCTCGCGCGGCGCGTCTGGCGGTCAAGCCGAAAGTAGCGAACTTCGTCCGCCTCGATACGGGAGAGGATGCTGGCGCTATGGCTCGAGATGAGCGCCTGCGCCGTACTCATCTCGCCGATTTCCCGCGCCAACGTCACGATCCGAGACAAGAAGAATGGGGAGAGGCTGTTTTCAGGCTCTTCAATCGCGAGAATCGTCAGATGCGTGCGCCTCAGCTTCTCCTGATCGAACGGGCTCTCCGCCGCAGCGAGGGCAAGCGCAGCCTGTTCGGTCTCGAGGGTCGCAGCCGTCAGAGCGATGTGGAAAAGCGAGCGCTGTCCGTCACTGAGGTCGGTGAGGATTCGGTTTCGACCGGCTTCGTCAGGATGAAAAACGAACTCCGCGCGCCGGACCAGCTCTTCGATCCTGCTCTCAATCAGCCGAAGATTAGGGGTTGTGTCCGTGTCGCCTTCGTAAACCTGCTGCCATCGATGCGTCAGACGCTCAATAATGAAGCTTGCCGGGGCTTCCTGATCGAACTGGTTCTGGATAAGCTCGGCCCCTTCCGTCGCGCGGGCGCCAAGATCAGCTGACCATAGCGCCGCTCGCCATAGGCGTCCTTTCAGGAGCTCGGTGACACGGTCGACCGCGTTGCGAAGGGCGGGAACGTAGACAACCTGTATACTCGCGCGATCCACGGCGGAGACTTTCGGAAGCGTCTCCCATTCAAATTCGTTGCCAAGGGTCGTGATCCATCTGATGTCTTCTTCGACGGTCCCGTCAGGCGTGCCGTCTTCGATCCACCTAGCGATAAGCCGCATGCGCGCCTTTAGCGGTTCATCGGGGCCAGAAGCAGCCAAGTGATTGAAAAAGTCGGGGACGGCCGAAGCGTCTTCGTCCTCTTCTTCGTCGAGCTCTGGGAAGCCGAGCAGACACTCGATCTCCAGAGCCCGCACGTCTGGCAGCTCCTCTTCGTTCTGCGCGATATGGAAGTCTTTCTTTGTGACGGTCCTGTCCGCCCTCGTCACTCCAAAGAGACGGGAAAGCGCCTGAAAGAGCGCCGTCTTGCCTGAGCCGTTCCCTCCGACGAAGGCCGTTACCTGTTCCTCCAGGCTGATTTCCATCCAGTCGGGACCGAAGCAGCGAAAATTGCGCACGGCAATACTCTCAATCTTCATGGGCAGGCTCCACTGCAAAGAATCTTTCCGCACAACCAAGGTAGGATTTGAAAAAGGGACTATTCCACAACTATTCGTCGGGAGGCGGAACTCTCGGCGTCTCTCCGCGTGGTTGCAACCCAAATATCGCGCCCCACATAACTCTGTCAGCCGCCCGATAGGCGGTGACTAGCGGTGCAAGTTGGTCAATTGCCTTTAGGCCTTTAGGCACTAAACCGGCCTTTGATCCTCTTCGCAGCCAACGACCACTTTCCGCCGCTAGCGGCCGCACTACTACCTATCGTGCTGCGCGGCATAATGCCTGGAAGCGGAGATCGGACAGGGGGCGCCGCATCGCGAACTGCTGAGCGTTTTCGTTGCAGCAAGCTAGCCATCCGCTGCTGTGTCCACCAAGATCCGCGTTGTGGGCAAGAAGGCCATGTACATGTTATTTTTATAATGACTATCGATTCAGGATGACCTAGTTCGATAAGACGGTTTCCAGCGGCAACGTGTTCTTAGAAACATTTGAGCGCCTGTGGTTGCGGGGGCAAGGAGAACGTGGATGATTAGCGTCAAGCAAGACTTCCCACTACAAGATTTTGAGCGTTTTCTTGGATTAATTGGTGAGCCTGGGCATCATGACATTCAGATTCCGAACAGAGTGAAATCAAACGCCGTTGGATCGGCAGCAGCACTAATTCAGCTGATTATAACGTGGGCGCGAAGAAATAATGCTGGCGAAGCACTTCGCTTGCACGCTGACAATGAAATGGATCAGGCCGCGAGGAAGTTTGCCGAGACACCGTTCGGTTTGGTAGCGCTAAATATGGCCCAGAGAATTGTTTCACGCGGTGGTGAACCCTTGAGTCGACGCGAAACTCTTAATAACTCATTGCAGTACGTCCAGTGCATGCATGCTGGTGATTTGTCAGCACTCAGGGAATACAACAAGTCAATTCTACCCGTTATATGTATCGACAATGCATCAAAATTAAGAAGGCCAATTCGACTGTACCGGCAAGATACTGATGAGGTGAGGAATCGAGATGCGTTCACAAGCCTGACGCGTAACAGCTTCCGCGAGCTGGCGCGCATTCGCCTAGAGGACGAATCATCTCAGATCGAAGATATCGCGAGTTTTGTATATGAAGCTTTCCTGAATACGCACGAGCATGCACAGACGGACGTGGAGGGCAATCGGTATCTCAGATCTTCGCGCGGTATAGTTTTCTCGTTCCAGTCATCCTCACTGGAGCGCCTCTCTTCGCCGGATGCGGAAAGCGTGGCCCTTAGTGAGTATATGTCAGGAATTCAGCTTCGGCGTGATCACCATACAGATGCCCATTTCGCTGAAGTTTCCGTATTTGATAGTGGCCCTGGCTTGGCTCAGAGTTGGTTGTTCAATGTGAATGAAGCTACCAGAAACTCGCTCAAATCAACACCTCAATTGGGAGGAATATCTCTTGAAGTCGAGTATGCCGCGGTCGTTGAATGCTTCAATAAGGGCAGAACAACAAAAACCTCCCCAAGCAGGGGGAACGGGCTTTATAGGATCATGCAAGTAGTCAAGAGAAATGGCGGGGTGATCAGGGTGCGAACTGGTCGTCTCTCTCTAATGAGAGCATTCGCAGAAAAGTCCAGCGAGAATTTGACCTCTAGCGATCTGAAGTTGGAAGACATTTCTTCTGGGGAAACACCGACTGAAGCCCGCCCTTGGGCCGATGGTTGCGTTATCACCGTTTTGATTCCTCTCAATCGGCGCTGAGATATGAGTAATTTATTTTCTTTCAGATGTCGCACCTCTAAGTCAGCAACATTGTCTTCATCGCTAGTCATTTTCTGCCCCCCTGGGATGCCGTCCCCAGCGGATATCTCAGATGCAATTATGGAGAATACTGCGAGCGCTTTGTCTCCAGAGAGTGTTTATTTCATTTGTGAGCAGGCCTACTCAGAAAAACTTTTTGAATACTTTTCGAAAGATAATGACGTATTGCTTCCAGTTTCGCATGCTAGAGATATTGTGGTTCTCTCTTACTCTACCGAAGGGGAAGTGACGCACGGAAATACCCTAAGGGGTGGCAATCCACTGCAATTCGAATGGCCTGTTGTATCGCGACAAGGTTTGACGCAGTTATTTGTTAGTCGCGGCGGGCTCGTTAACTCGGGGCCGACTTCGCATTTTGTAAAGCCATCCAAGAAGCCTGATAGGCGCTTTCTGAGAGCTTCAAGCGCACTTTCTGAGGGTGCTGAGATATTTTTTGCGGGACTCTGTTTGCTGCCTCACCTGAAAAAGGAAGTGAGGACGATTCACCTAGACACATCCTCTATCGCAAGTGTTGTAATGGCATCTCTTCTTATGTCCCGCAGAGAGGATTTGCCAAAAATTAGGACATTCCACTCATACGAAAAGCTGAAACAGCACAATTTTAGCAAAGATGAGACTGAGGTTGTACTCATATCGGCCTCTCAATCAGGCCAAATGGCGGCCCAACTGGCGGAATTGGTAGGGCGTCGTTCACAAATTGTGACTATCTTTTCATCCTCCCCGTCGCTCGCAACAGGGGAAACTCTTTGCGATCTGAAATTTGACGGAATAATGAACCCAGCTGGGATTCCAGCGAGGAAAATAAATGATAACTTCGAGGGTTCGAGACCAATCAATTTGGTTGGCGAGCACTTTCTTAGTGAACCCGAGGCGCCTAGGGCTGCACTTCCTGGAGTTCTGCAGAACCCCAGCATTAACCGGTCTTTTATTTCTCGACTCGCGGGTCGACAGGTATTTTCATGCAACTTCAAGAAGAACAGATACATGCCATCGAAATCCGTTTGGATTGATGCTGGCCAATTTTTAAAGACCGAAAACTATAAGGAATGGTTGGAACTCATTTGCCTGCGCGAAATCCCTGCCGCAGTTGCAGCCATCGTATACATAGACGGCAGTGATGGATCCGAAGCTTTCGCGAAAGATATTGTCGACGAGATTAAGCGACACGGCGTTGCGAGCAACTGTAGGTTAATTTCTCTCACTGAGATTGACGGGAGTCAGGGTAGTCTACCAACTTCACCCCCAGATAAAGCTCCTATCGTAATCGCAGGTGGAATAACAGGGCACGGAGATGACTTGCTCTCGGTCAGCCGTGCGTTGCGTGATTGGGCTCCATCATCGCATAGGGTGTTTCTGACACCGATCTGTGTGCCTTCATCTCTTGCTGCGCTGAAAGTTCTCGATCAAAATCTTTGCCAACCTAGATCGCATGTATTCAAGTATATGGATGCTATTGTTATCGATCGACAGAAACTGTCTGGCTCTTGGGAGCGAGAGCGGCAGTTTCTTTCTGATAGATATGATGAGCTGCCCAGTGATCTACGGGATAGGTTGAATGTTCTTAACAGCTCAAAAGGGATGATCAACAACCTGTTTTTATCGGGAAAGAAATCCCAGCTTTCACTACGGAAGAATTTTGCGTTCTGGCCCTCAGATGTCGATTGTCAGGCGGCGCTTCAAGCTGATGTTTTCGTGGCAATTTCATGCCTCATTCAAAATATGAGGACGAATGCTGATGTAGCATCGGACAGGAGAATCGTGAATAATTCAAACACTCATACAGTTATTGCTGCCGGAGCGTTTGCAAGATTTAACGACGGTGTCATTCAGGCGTCAATCTTGAGGGCTGCGGAGCCCGTGGAGTTGAACTATACTGACGCCCCTGATGAGAGTCGGGTTATGGGCGGGGTTATTGTTGACATGATCAAGCTTGTCGACCGCCAGCAGGGGGAGGCGGTTACAGAGTTTCTGATGGCTATTTTGACTGGTTGGATTCAGTTAAGGGAACAGGATATGGCATTGGTGAGGGCAGAGCTTGATAAAAACGTTAACCTAAATGAAGCGCAGTCTTGGCTCGCTCGATGTATACCGTCCTAATCAGTTGGTCATCTAAGTTGCATCTGCCTTTACAGATGTACCGATCCCAGGTTGGTCGAGGAATAGCAGATATAGGTTTGTCTAATTCCTAGGCTCAGGACTCATTTATCATATCCAGAAGATGACGATTGCA
>NZ_RRAZ01000064.1 GCF_003863335.1 Falsigemmobacter faecalis
AGACGTGGGAGAGTAGGTCGTCGCCGGACCTGATAAAGCCTGTCACATAACTCTCAAAACGATCTCAAATATCCCCCCCTGATACCATAAACCCATCAGGGAAAAGTCGCGGGGTGGAGCAGCCCGGTAGCTCGTCAGGCTCATAACCTGAAGGCCGCAGGTTCAAATCCTGCCCCCGCAACCAAACACACACAACAGCCGTCTCGAAAGAGGCGGCTTTGCGCGTTCTAAGCGCTGCTTTGCCTTGTGCCGTCATGCTGATCCGCACGATCTGAGCCAGAGGTCAGGTGAACTCCGTTCCATTGTCGCTGACTATCGTGACGGATTGTCCACGCTCCGCAAAGAGGGCCCTCAGCTCCCGTGCGACCCTTGCGCCGGACAGGGAGGTATCTGCGATCAACGCCAGGCATTCCCGCGTGCAATCATCGACCACGGTCAGAATGCGGAAGCGCCTGCCATCGGTCATCTGCTCTGAGACGAAGTCCAGTGACCACCTCTGATTGGGCAAATGGGGCACCGTGATCGGTGCTCTCGTGCTGATGGCGCGCTTGCGGCCGCCATGCCGACGCAGGTGCAACGTCGTCGGGAAAACAGTCCCCCGGACTGTTTTCTGATCCTCCTCCATCTTCGCGGTAAATCCGGAACAGGCGCTTGTGATTAACCTCATGCCCTTCGCGACGCAGGAAGACATGCAGCTGCCGATAGCCAAACCGGCGGCGCTCCTTCGCAAGCGCATTGAGCCGCTCACGCAAAACCGGATCGTTCTGTCGGATTGTTTTATATCGCACCGACATGCGACAGCTGCCAATGACCCGACACGCCCGCCGCTCGCTCATCTTGTGATCGGCCACAAGTTGCGCGAGCGCTTGTCGCTTAACAGCGGGCCAATCGCCGGGCAAACAGTCCCCCGGCCTGTTTTCTGATCCTCCTCCATCTTCACGATAGATCCGGAACAGGCGCTTATGATTGACCTCATGTCCCTCGCGACGAAGGAAGACATGAAGCCGCCGATAACCAAAGCGCCTGCGCTCTCTGGCAAGTGCGTTGAGCCGCTCTCGCAGAACCGGGTCGTCCTGCCGCACGGTTTTATAACGCATCGACATACGACAGCTGCCAATGACCCGACACGCCCGCCGCTCGCTCATCTTGTGATCGGCCACAAGTTGCGCGACCGCTTGTCGCTTAACAGCGGGCGTTACCATTTTTTTTTCCGGGCAAATCCTTCAGGGCGGCATTGTCGAGCATGGCATCCGCAAGCAAACGGCTTCAGCCGGGCGTTCTCGTCTTCGAGCCCTTTAAGCCGTTTGGCCTCGCTGACGTCCATACCGCCGAATTTGGCTTTCCACTTGTAGACAGTGGCATCGCTGACGCCATGCGTTCGGCAACGATCGGCGACTGAAATCCCGTTCTGCGCTACGATTGATCCACTGGATCAATCGCTTCACGCTTGAACCGTGTTCCTTGAGAATGCCAATGATCTGTTCTTCGGTGAACCTGTTACGCTTCATCTCTGGTCCTTTCGGGTGGGCCGGAGTCTAACTCAAACTGGATTAGCTCCGAGGGCCAACGTCAGGGTGGATCTTGGCTCTGATTTCCGACACTAGAATCTCTGGAGATCGAGTCGCTCAGGAATCGGATGCTTTGGCAAACCTGTCTGAATTGTCGGTCACAACGGCGCTGAGTTAACCAGCGAAGCTTGTCCTACGTGGACAACGAGAATGGCGTTGAGTGCGAGTTTGGAAACAGGACTGACAATGATGTAAGGTCGCAATCCTGTCTGGGCAATCAAAACCTCAGCGGAAGTGCGCCGGACGCCTGAGCTAATTGATGGGACCGCGCCCAGTGTACTTGCCCAACTGAAGGCCGGTCACTATCCCCCCATGAAGATTCTCGTCACGAATGAAGGGTGACCCGGAAGAAGGTCCAAGTCTAAGCAGCTATGCTGTATTCTATACTTTTCATGGGCTCCTGCTCCTGCTCGATGATACCGAAGTTACAAATATTCTTTGGATAACAAATATGATAATGCGCGCGTTGGAGGCAGTATAAATCGTTGCAAGAAATCAAAATTTGGAATTATTCCAGAAATTTGGATGACAAATTTTACGAGAAGCCTTCCGCCTAATAACTGATCCTGACATTGTAATAATGCATCTAAACATCAATAGAGCTAATGACAGGTCACTCATCTGGCGCGAAGTATATTTTGGTGTGCTGGACTCATGGCACTGGCAAGAGTGTAGCTTGAGCGTGATAGAGGTATACTGGTATAAAGTATCCAGAGAGACGAAATATTGCCTGGAGCTTACAAAATTGTGACAAACAGGATAATATTGACATCATGGTGTATGATTTAGCCATATTATGTTAGTGGCAGCAAATTACGTTAATGAAGGAATGACAGATAAATGAGTAGAAAAATTGCACTTCATGCATCATATTTTTCGGACAACTTTGGAGACGTGCTTCTTTGGGAAATTGCTAGAGATATGATTTTTAATAGTTCGTCCGAGGTATCTGTAACAGACGTCAATATGCCGAACAATCTGCGCGATACATATACGGCAGATAGCAAAGAATTAAAAGGTGTCGATACAGTAATTTTTGGTGGAGGTGGGTACTTTTGTCCTCCTTCCGGATCTCCGCTGAAATGGAGAATGAGAAATTACATACGCCACCGAGCAGCTCTGGACTTAGCCAATAGAGTAAAGAGTTGTGTTTTCCTAGGCGTTGGATTTGGGGATTTGCAAGGAACCCTGCTTGGAAGCAAAATAAAAAGTATTCCAAGTGATAAAGTGAAACTTTGTGCGCTGCGTGATGAAGAGTCGGTTAAGTACTATAATTCATTAACTGGTAAATCTAGCGGAGTAATATGTGACGATCTTGTCTTGGGTTGGTTGACTACGCAGGGGGGTAGATACAGTCCAGATGGCTATTTTGGAATACACACAGATTTCAAAAACATGTCAGATCAAAGAGTATCAAATATCATATCTTATGCAAAAGAAATTAAAAATTCATATGGAAGAATTCGCATAATAGTCGATTGCCCCAGTAAGTCTGGTAAACTTTCTGCGCAGAAAGTTAGCAATGAGCTGGGGGGTAAAGTTGATATACTAACATTTAATGGGAATACCAAAGACTTTCTTAACGGAATCTCTGAGTGTTCAGCTATTTTCACTACAAAGCTACACGTTGGCATCTGCGCTGCCTCGATGTCAATTCCAGTTGTTAGCTATCCTACACATACCAAAACGCCTCGATTCTATCGATCCGTTGGTATGGAAAATTCTATAATGGATGACCAGTCTATAGATAAAATTCTGAGTATAGTTTCAGAACCAAACAAATTCATTATGTCGAATGACGTATCTTCCAGAATTAAAAATAATTTCAAAGAGCTTTCAGCCTCATTGACGGAGGCTATTGGATGAAAGTTTTGCATGTAGTTAATGCATGGCCAGATGACAAGCATCCTTCGAAGGCCATATTTATAAAAGAACAAATAGAAAGATTGCCGAGCTCTATTGAGGTGGATGTTCACCACATTGGAAATGATAAAGGTATTTTGAAGTATATACGATCTGTTTTTCGGGTCCGAAAAATCAAGTCAAACTATGATTTAATTCACGCCCATCACGTTTTTAGCAGTATCCTATGCATTGCTTCTGGAGTAAAAAAATCTCATTTAATTACTTCATTTCTCAACAATAGGGGCTTCAATGCTCTTAACGTGGGAGTTGAGTTCAGTAAAATAATTGAGAAATTTTGCGCAAAACGAAGCGTAGTTAATATTTATAAGAATGAGAGCTTTGAAGATATCAGGACGAAAGAAGATATCCTTCTCCCAAATTCAGTTGAGGCAAAATCATTTCCGGAAATAAGTTCCAATGAAGCCCGTAGGCGTCTTGGCCTTAACGATGGTTTAATTACCCTTCTTTTCGTTTCGGCGAATAACCTTTACAGGCAATCCAAAAGATACGACAGATTCTCTGAAATTGTTTCAGAACTGGAGGGTAGAGGCATTCATGTTAATGTATTGACAATGGTTTCCGTCAGCCGTGAAAATGTTTATTTATACTTCAATGCCGCAGACTACCTAATTTGCACATCGGACTATGAAGGCTCTCCAAACGCGGTTAAAGAAGCCCTGTACTGTGGAGCGGCGATCGTTTCTGTGGATGTCGGTGACGTTAAACATCAGGCTGGGGGAGTGAATAACTGCATCATAATGGATAGCTATGATGCAAGTGTGGCGGTTGAACACATTATAAGAATAGGTCTTCGAAGTGAGAATTCGAGAAATGTGACAAGATGTCAGTATAGAAATAGGATTGAAGGTGACAACGATGCTGATAAAATTAGAGACGCTTATATCAAGGCTGTAAAAATTCGTGAAAATAGGTCGTGACGCGTTCTTTTCTCACAGCGTTTTAATAGTTCCTGCTTTTACAGGAATTATTCCTATTGCTGCGTTACTGGCGTACCTTTTCATAAATTTGTCTTTCTGCCTTCACAAGGCGGGCAGGCGCGTGAACAAGGATAAGGCATTTGCATTTTTTATACTTTTCCTATGGGTAGCGTCATGTTTCGTCTCAGCTGGAATAGGCGGATTAACGTCATTATACTCTGAAGATTCTCATCAAAGTAGCTTCAGGTTCTTAGTGTCATTGACTATATTTGGAGCCTCCCTTTTTCTGGTAACTCTTACTTTTTCACAACTATTGTTCTCTATTTTGATTATATCGGCATTTCATGCGGTAGTATGCATCTTGCAGGTCGCGCTTGGTTTAGCTGTTGAGATCGGTGGAGTGGAAAGAGCTTCTGGCGTGCTTACCCCAAACATCTTAGCCAACATGCTTGGTTTAGGGATGATATGTGGCGTAGCTCTTCTGTCTCAAGCTACCAAGAACGTCTATCGAAGATATAGTCTAGTTATTCTATTATTAACGTGTTTTTCTGGGCTCGTTGCAGCAGGCACTATGAAAAACCTTATAATTTCATTAATTATGTCAATTGTCGTATATGCATTTGCGCGGGGAATTAGTCTGTCGAAGATCGTATTAGGGTTGATTGCCGCCTTTGTACTTGGCCTCGCCTCAGCCGCTGCTCTTCTTGCCTCTGAAAAAATTAGCTCCAGATTGATCGAGGCCACAGACGTTCTTAGTTATATCGGATTAACTTCAAAGGGCTTCGAAAGCTCAGGTGCACCTTCATCGCTGCTTTGGAGGGTGATGCACTGGGAGCATTTACTTAACGATTGGTCGGAAAATTTCCTTTTACTTGGATCTGGAATTGGCCAAGCTAAGAATATGAAAGGTGTTCGATTTGACTATGGGGAGACCGCTACCGCTCATTCTGATTGGGTCGCTATGATAGTTGAAGGTGGAATTGTCTTTTCAGGTCTGTGGTTGTTACTCCAGTTCATCCTTTTTATTTTTTCCTTTAGGATGGCAAAGCGCTTAGGAAATGGTGTGGTCTTTTCCGCCATTGCGAGTTACTTTTCAGTAATTATGATTTTCGGTAATGTCATTTACAGCTCTGCTTTCGCATACTGTTATTGGATAATCGTTGCTGTGATTGTCAATGAAGGGTGTCGCTCGATTAAATTTAGATCAGCCTTGCATGTATAAAGATGAATGTGTTTTGGGACTGTTGCATAAATTTCTTAGGATTACGTGTTCTGTCTGATCATGCTACGCCTTTGGCGCGAGCTGTCCTTCGAAGCCTCTGCTACAGGACCAGCAACGGGCGTGCAGATAATCCTGCGCTGAAGCAACGAGGCGCACTGACCGTATAGCTTAATTCGGGCATGGAGTGGGAAAAAAAGCCATCGGACAAGCGTAACGGGCAACAGACTTACAGCGACGCCGCCATTCAAGCCCACCTCACCCTGAAGCTGCTTTTCTGACTACCTTTGAGACAAGCCGCAGGGTGTTGAATTTCACGCGGAGCTGAGGGAATTGACCGCTTATTACCGCGGTTTCTATTTCTGATGACAAGCGCAACGTCGTCGTCGATAAAATACTGGAGGAATTACCGACATGACTCTGGCGTTCGCCTTGCGGCCGCGGGCATGTCTTTAACTTCTTCAATTCCGCGATCAGTCAGGGCCGTGATTGCTCCTCCGTAAGCGCTCGCTGGCCCTTGCAATTACCCACAAGTGGTGCGGCGAATTGATTCACCTGCCCACTTGGCCTTGCCTGAACACAAGCGATCATGATTCGTCATGTGGCACCGGATAATCGAGGTGCAGGCATGGGGCAGAGTTGGGTGGAAACGGAAACGTCAGGATGCGATCTGGGCGATGCCCGGTTGAACCGGCGCCTGGGAGCAATGCTTGAGGCTCTCGGGGACCGCCCTGGAAAATCTCTGCCCACGGCGTTTCAGGACTGGTCGAACACTAAGGCCGCCTACCGCTTCTTCTCCAACGGAAATGTCAGTGAAGACAAGATTCTTGAGGGCCATTTTGCCGCCTCTGCCCTGCGTATCAAGGCAACCGACGGTCCTGTCCTGATCCTGCAGGACACCACAGAATTTTCGTTCAAACGCGCCTCGCCGGAGAAGATCGGGTTTACGAAAGTGTCGACCGGCCGCAAGCTCAAGGAAGGCCGCTACCAAAAGCATGCGATCTGTGGGCTCCTGATGCATGCAAGTCTGGCGATCACACCAGAGGGCTTGCCGCTCGGGCTGACAGCGGCCAAGTTCTGGTCGCGTTCAAAATTTAAGGGGACCGCAGCGCTCAAACGCAAGATCAACCCGACCCGCGTCCCGATCGAGCAGAAGGAAAGCATGCGTTGGCTGGACAACCTGCGCCTTTCTACCGAGTTGGCAGGCGCACCTGAGCGCTGCGTGC
>NZ_RRAZ01000065.1 GCF_003863335.1 Falsigemmobacter faecalis
TTCCACACAGCCTCGGCTCAAAGCGACCTCAGCCCCACGGCCACCAACTGCGGCGCTTTGGTGGGGATAAAAGCAGCGCAGTTGCCTGTTGTCGCCAGTGATCGCGATCCGCCATCAGGTCGGCATTTATCTCGCGCTCACGGTTCAGGGCTGCCTCCAAAGCCTCACGCATCATCTGATTTTCGCGCTCAAACGCCTTGAAATCAGGTGCTTCATCTGGTGTTGCGGATCGTTGCATGAGCCGCTTCACTTGAGTTGCACCTGCAACAGCAGGGAAGACCCTGTGCAGTTCGGCAGGATCAATGATCCATGCCCCGGATTCGTCCTTTTTCCCTGAAATTCTTCCACTCTTGAGCGCCCGGGTGATGGTCGCCTTTGATATTCCAGTCGCTGTTGCAGCCTGTCCCGCTGTGTATTTCATGGAGCGTCACCTTCTGGCGCTGCAACAGGTGCATGGTGTTGCATGGTCAAACCCGCCCCACCTTGGCACAGAAGCTGCTGAAAGCCTGCTCGATGTTCTGCGCATCGAGGGCAAGACCCTTCCCGGCGCACCATGCGCGGAATTTCTCGGCAATCATGGTGTTGTCCATATTGCAGCCCGTAGCCCGCTTGAGGTCGCGCCAATGCGCGTCGAACTCGATGCTGCCTGATGCCGGGAAAGCCCTCGCCACCGTCGCGGCCGAGCCGTCGCGCCGCGCCTTCCGGCCTGCGCTGTGGCCCTGCAATTCTTGCTTGGCCGGGGCCGGATCGTCCTTCACCTGCCAGCCGATGGTGACGCTGGCCACCGTGCGCCCGATTTTGTTCGCGGTGACGGTCAGGTTCAGGCGGGAAAGCTGGTTGATCTCGGCAATGGCGGGCTGAATGGCCCGAGCATTCAGGTCTGCGAAGCGATCCAGCTTGCCCGCTGTGACCCCGAGCAGCGCCCGCAACTCTGGCACGGTGAAGCTCTTGGACTCGATCCGGTTGAGGTTCACGAGGCTGGAAACGTGCTGGAAGAGCAGCACGGAATACTTGCTGCCGAGGTGGAAAACGGTCTGGCGGTCGAGGATCGCCCAATGGTTCGATTCCGCCGCCATGCGCCGGAACGTCCGAGCAAACCACCATGACACCACGAGGTCTCCACTGGCTTCGCTGCGGTAGTCTATGCGCGCTTCGTCCAGCAGCCCGCCGATGGTGACGACCATCTTTTCCGGGTCATCCTGAGTCAGGACCGCCGCCCGCAACTCCCCAAAAAGCGGGGTGAGGCTGGCGCGGTCATGGTTCCTCATGCCGTCGATCTTGCGAATGTCGGAGAGCCGAATTTCGTGCTGGACCTCATCAGCCATGCGCCCGCCTGCCGTGCCAATCATCAGGTGCATCAGCTTCAAGGCCTGAAGGCTGGGGGCATTCTGCATGTAGGTGCCGCGCGCTACCTCGGCGGGCAACACGGTTTTGGTCTGATCAAAAGCCCGGTCGCGGGCAACGTCGAGTGTCTTTCCCATGGTGACATAGTTTATTGACATCATGTCACCTGTCAATGCGCAATTTTGGCCCGATTTGTCACCTGAGCGGCCCGATTTGTCACCTGAGCGGCCCGATTTGTCACCGATAAGGCTGTAAGGTATTGTAGTTTATATATAATTTCAGCCTGAACTTATAGAACTATAGAACAAGAAGGGCTGCGCCCCTTTTTTCAGATGATTTTGGGGGCAGAAATTGGCCCGCGTGGCGGTCAGCTGGGGCCGAATGATGACTTTGACAGGGCTTGCCGGACCACCTCCTGAGCAGGCTGTGGAAGATCGAGGAGTGGCTTTGCTTCTGGCGGGAGCGGGGCGGGCTTGAACTGGGCAAGACCAAGGTGCTTCCCGATGGCCACTATCGTCTTTCGGATCAGGTTCATGGTTTCTTGCAGGAACGGGTTACGGACTTGGAAGGCGGCTTCGACCTGCCTTTGGCTTGCATGTTGTCGCAAGCGTTCGATCCCATTGCCGACTTCGGATGCCAACTTCAGGTATATATCCTGATCCATGAAATCAGCGAAGAAGGCTTCTTGGTCTGCGGGGCTGTAGGTGCTGAACCGTTGCGCCCATTCCAATGGGTTTGCGTCAGGGGCGCACTCGATTTCAGCGGCAATGGTCTCGCGCAGCTCCGGCTTTGTGCTGAACATCAGAACAGCAAAGGTTGCCGGATTCGGCCCATGCTCCCGGACGGTTCTCAAAAGCGCAGGAACAGCGGCGGTCACGATGGCAGTTTCAATCTCTTGGGCCTGCCGGTCAGCCTCTGCCGCCTCGTGGGCTTCCAGAGCCTCTACAGCCGCCCGTAGCGGCCCTAGGCGGGCCAGAGCAGCTTTCTCCATGTGCTCGGCCTCCTTGGCCCTCTCCGTGGCTATCTGCGCATCTGCGTGGGCATCTGCAATGATCTGGTTGGCCTCGCGGCAGGCATCTTCATAAATTTCCAGATTGGCGTCCTTCGCCTTCTCAGCCTCTCTGGCGTAAACCTCGGCGTGGACATGCTCCCGGCCCGTCAGCTCCTTGCTCTGGCCGCGTTCGATCCGGGCATCCAGCCTCTGCTGGCACCACCGCGCCCAACTGGACTGCATCGCAGCCCCGCTGGTCTTGAGGTTTGGGTCCAGCGCTTGTTCAGCTTCCAGAAGCTCGGCCTTGGCCTTCCGGCAGGAGATGACGGCTTTGGCCTTCCCGGACTTGTGCGCCTGCTGGCGCACCGGTGACATGAAGAGATCGACCACGCCCGCGCCCCTCTCGTCCGTGTCATAGCGCACGGCCCAGACCGATCCGGCCCCGCCCCAGCTCTCGGCCCATGTTTGCGCCTCGACCACGAGCTGACGGACGCGAGGATTGTTCGGGTCGCGAGGATCTGCACCGCCCTCGGCCAACCATTCCGGCGAGACCACCGCCTTGAACTCGATGGCCAACCCGGCTCCCTTGCGCTCGCCGGCTCCGAACTCCCGCTTGTGCGCCTTGAAAGCTTCCACGTAGTCCATCGGCCCGCTTTCCGCCTTGCACCAGGCGATGGGGTCGCGGGGTAAAACCACTCTGCCCTGGGCAACAGGATCGAGGCGCTTGGCGTGACTTTCGGCGGATGCGATGCCGCCGCGCCCGGTGCCGATCGACTTCAACGAGCCTGCGCGAATGACGGCTTTGAACTGCGGCGACATCAAGAAAGAATTCCTCTCTGTTTCACAGAAAGTAACACACTACCGATTGACCACCAAGGGGGCCGCTCCGCTTCAATCCGTGTGCTGCTGCGCAGGCAAGAGAAGCCGCCTGCGGCGGCTCGATCCGGCCCCTTGCCAGCCCTGTGGGATGGGCGCTGCGGGTCAGGATCGGAGAAGAGACAGCCCCGGCCCGCTCTCTCCACAAAGGGCCGTAGGGACGGGGCTGGCGGCGGTGCGGCTGGGAGGTCAGGTGCGTTTTCTGTGGATTATGGAATTTTGTCTCTGCGCATTTTCAGGGTCGGAACGCAGATACTCCTTGTCCCCCCACGGAGTATCCAACATGTCGAAAGTCATCCTGCTTGCCGCCCTGATCATCCTCGTGACCGCAGGGCCGTGCTTCTAACCAAGCCGCCGCCCCGGACCTCAGTTCTGCTCGACCGTCCACCCCCGGCCGATGCCAACCGTGATGTAATACGATGCTTCCTCGCATCCGATGCTGATCATCACATTGCGCCGCGTTTCGGGGTTGGTCCTCGGCACCTGCCCTCCCATTGCGAGCACTTGGCTGCATGGGTGGCCACGCATGTCGAGGACGTCACGCATCCAGATCGCGAGTTCCTCCGCCGTCATGTCCTGCTGAGCGAGGTCTTCCTCAAGCTCTGACGTTATTGAGGGTGCCGCAAATGCCGGTAGGCCCAAGCAAGTCATTACGGCGATGATGCAGGCGAGCCGCTGAGGCATATTTGGTTCTCCATTTGTGTGCCGGTTGCGCCAGTGTCACCAGCCGCCATCGTCAGGGTCACCGGGCGGCAGCGGATTCTTTGGCGGCGGTAGGTTATGCGTGTCGAGCGGCTTCAACTGGCCCTCAAAGGGCGGCAGAGGCTTCGCCAGCGCAAGGGCCGCCTCAAGCAGAGCGTCTGCAAAAGCCCGCTCTCGCTCGCCCATGGCTCGCCAATCGTATGACTCGCTGTGCAGATACAGACTGTTTGCCTCAAAGCCCGTCAGCACCTGTTTCTTGGTGTGGCGCGCTGCGATCCGGGCCAGAACCGGCCAGCTTGTCACGGTGTGCAGGCTGTCAGGGCCGAAATCTTGGGTCATGGTTCTTCCACGGGTTCTTGCAGGCGAATAACCGGCGGTTGATTGTGCTGCATTGCCTGCCACAGATCGTAGTTGGCCTGCATTGCCATCCATGTTCGGGCAGTGCTGACACCAGCCTGCTCTAGCCTGATAGCGAGATCAGGGCGGATGCCTGCTTTGCAGGCCAGCACCCGTGACAGTCGCGTGCGCGACATCGCCAACTTCTCTGCGGCTTCGGTCACGGACAGCCCCAAAGCTGCAATCACATCCTCTTTGAGGATTTCGCCCGGATGGACCGGGCAGCGCTCGTTCCACATGCTATGCCTGCCTTCGCGGTCTGCCGGGGCCAAGCTTGGCCGCATCGAGCGCGTTGATGGCGTCGAGAATGTTCATGCCCCGGCTTCCTTTTGGTGCCTGATGGCGAGAATCGTCACGGCATCTTCGTCAATACGGTAACGGGCGACATAGCCGCTGTCGCCGAAGTCGATGAGCCATTCCCGGAACTGTTCGGGCATGTCCTCGATCACCCGGCCAACGCGGGGGTATGCGCCGAGTATCTTCACCCCCTGTCGGATTGCCTCACCAGCCCGGCGAGCAGCATCCGCGTTCTTGGGACGCAGAAAATCCCTCAGCCGTTGCAAGTCCCGGATCGCAGCCGGGGCAAAGATCACTTGTGACATTCAGGGGCAGGCAGCTCGTTATCGGTTCCCCAGCTTTCCAGCCACTTATCGACCTCTTCGGCGGTGGCGTGGAGGCCGGTCGTCTGGAACTCTTCCCATGCCGACAAAGCGTCCTGACGGAATGCCTCGCGCTTTTCCTCGCGCTCGACATACTGCGAAATCGCCTCGCGCATGATCCAGTGCGAGGTGCGCTTGCGGGTTTCGGCGAGGTGCTGGACGCGCCCCTTTATGTCGTCATCCAGCTTGATGGACGTTGCAGATGCCATGTGCGCCTCAAAGGTAATACCTTACGCTACTATATAGCACTTTATGAGGCTTGTCCAAGAATGCTAGGGACGAACGACAGCTACGCGGGACGGAGCGGACGTAGACTTTTTCCAATGGATCGCAGACCTATATGTGATCAGAATGAGTTGCTTGGGATGTAGCCAGTGGAAACTGCAGGTCGGGTTTTTGAGACTCTTGACGCCCTCAAGAGCGCAGACCAAAACGTGTTTCAGTCGGGTAGGGGGTCGGTCGTTGAGCCTGCCCCGACCTGTTCAGCGTGGCACATGCGGGGAGCTCTTCCGAACAGCAGTGGGACATACCCGCAGATAAGGCGCTTGTTCCTGCAAGATTGTAGTCAACTGCATACATTCACATGGGCGAAGAGCTTTCCGAATCTTGAAAAGCTGTGGGTTTACGGGTCGGACAAGATTTCTGATCTTGAAGGAATTCAAGTTGCCAAGTGTCTTAAGTCTTTGACAATATGGCCTTCATTCTCCGCTACGATCACTCTGAATAGTCTTTCCCCGATAAGGTCGCTCGAAAATCTGGAGGAGTTAGTCTACTCAGGACGGACCCGCGATGGCTCTCTGGAGGCGCTGAACACCCTTCACAACCTAAAGACCGTGTTCTTCTCAAACTCCTACTCATGGCAAGAGATCGCCCTATTTGAGGCTCACCACCCGACGGTTGGCTTTCCTTGGAAAGGTGGCGTGTTCCCAGCCGCAAATCCCGGTCTTTTGAAGTGTAAGAGTTGTGGGGCGGCACAATCTATGCTGACAGGAAAAGGCCTTCGTCTCGCATGCCCAACGTGTGACGCCGCATATATCGAAAAACATCTCAAGCGTTACAACCAACGACCGTCCGCTTAGGGCTTAGGCTGTGTGGAA
>NZ_RRAZ01000066.1 GCF_003863335.1 Falsigemmobacter faecalis
CGGCTATCGCGGACGGGCTATTCACAGCCTCCGAAGGCAGGATGCGGTATGGGCGCCGAGTTCGGACCAATTCCAGATAATCTTTAAATACGCCAGGCTTTACATCACGGTCGGGCTTTGAGACCGTTTATACGTCCCGGGCAGAAGTCTTGGGAGGGCCCCGCTGACCGCTGCGGGGCTGCACAGGCGAAGCCTTTTCCCGTTCATTCAGGCACCGGGGTTTCCCCGCGCGGAAGGCACCCTGACGGTGCTTTTATCGTCGCTATTTGTCAGCCAGAGGCTCTCATGACCACCATAAAAGGCACAACGGGTAATGACGAGATCTTCGGCACGGCGCTTGGTGACGATATTGACGGTGGCACCGGCGATGATGTGATCACTGCCGGGGAGGGCAATGACACGCTGCGCGGGGGCACCGGCCAGGACAGTCTCTTTGGCGGCACCGGTGATGATCTTCTCTTCGGCAACGAGGGGCACGACAGCATCGACGGCGGGACGGGCGCGGATACGCTTTACGGCGGAGAGGGAAACGACACCATCTGGGGCGGAGAGGGCAATGACACGCTTTACGGCGAAGACGGCGCCGATGCCCTGATGGGAAACGAGGGCGATGACTACATCCGGGGCGACGATGGCAACGATACTTTCTGGGGCGGCGCCGGTGCGGACAGCCTCTACGGTGGAGAAGGCGATGACCTGATCTATGGCGGCCTGGACGATGACCTCCTCATCGGGGGGGCGGGCGATGACTATCTGAAGGGCGCAGAAGGCAATGACCTGCTTGAGGGCGCAGAGGGCAATGACGTTCTCTATGGCGGGCCCGGACATGACACGCTGCACGGCGGCGAAGGCAATGACCATCTTTATGGTGATGAAGGCGATGATCGTCTTTACGGTGGCGGCGGGCGCGACACGCTTTACGGCGGTGACGGCGAGGACATCCTGAGCGGTGGCGATGAAGATGATCACCTTGAGGGTGGAAAGGGTGCCGACAGCCTGCTGGGTGGTACGGGCAACGATCTGATCTTTGGCGGTGACGGCAACGACACCCTGCTGGGCGAGGATGGCAATGACACCCTGAACGGCGGCTATGACAACGACCACCTCGAGGGCGGCAAGGGGGACGACAGCCTGATCGGCGAAGACGGCGACGACACTCTGCTGGGTGGCTTTGGCAATGACGGGCTTTATGGCGGCGCGGGCAATGACCGCCTTTCGGGTGGCGATGGCGCGGATACGCTTTTTGGCCATAGCGGCGACGATGTTCTGCTTGGGGAAGAAGGTCAGGATAAGATTTACGGCGGCGACGGCGCTGACAGTATTCGGGGCGGAGCAGATGCGGATGTCGTCTTTGGCGATGCCGGTGAAGATACTATCTATGGCGATGACGGCGATGATACCCTTTACGGCGGCTTAAACAGAGACAGCCTTTACGGCGGCCAGGGCAATGACAGCCTGAACGGCGGGGCCGGCGACGATCTGCTCTACGGTGACGACGGCGATGACCGGCTCGACGGCGAAAGCGGATATGACACCCTTTTTGGCGGGGCTGGCGCAGATGAACTGAAGGGCGGGGGCGGCTTCGACACACTCTATGGCGGCCAGGGAAGCGACACCCTCTATGGCGGCGATTCAAGCGACCTGCTTTTCGGTGACGAGGGCAACGACAGCCTCGATGGCGGAACCGGGAATGACTCTCTCTACGGTGGCGCGGGCGAGGATCGTCTTGAGGGTGGAGACGGCAATGACACCCTGTCTGGCGGTGCCGGTAATGATACCCTGTCTGGCGGTGCCGGCAACGATGTGCTCATCGGCGGACAGGGCGATGACAGTCTGACCGGCGGACAGGGGAATGACAAATTTGTCTGGCAGGCGGAGGATCGGGGCAATGACACGATCACAGATTTTCGCGCGGGCAACACCGGGGCAATTGACGATGGAACGTCCGTCAACAACGATACCATCGATTTAAGCGCACTCTTCAACGACGCCACGCTTGCCACCTATAACCAGTTGACGGGCGAAAGCTGTGCCAGCCCGCTGGAAGCGCTGAATCATCATATCAGGTCGGGCTATGACCAGGGCACAGGCAATGCGCAGATCAGCTTTAATGGCACGGATTTCAGCGGGCCGGTGCTTACTTTCGAAGGCTTTAATCCCTTCACCGAGGCACCGCTGACCCGCGAGGAAACCTTTGTCTCGGACCGCGACTGGGTGGTCTCGGGCAGTGAGGGTGACGATGTCATCGACAGCGCCTATACCGGCGATCCCCATGGCGACCGCGTGGATGCCTCTACGCAACACCCGCCATCGCGCGGCCCGCATAACGATATCATCAAGGCAGGCGCGGGGAATGACACCGTTTTCGCCGGCGCGGGGGATGACATCGTCTATGGCGGGACCGGTGATGACTCGCTGGACGGAGGGGACGGCGCGGATCTCCTCTATGGCGGTCATGGTGCCGACACGCTCGCGGGCAGAGCAGGCGCGGATTATCTGACCGGCGGGGCGGGCGCCGATCTGTTCCTCGTCGAGGGCGCCGACGTCATCACGGATTTCAACGCGATCAATGGCCTGGGCGATGCCGACCCCTGGAACAACGACCACGTCGACCTGCAGTCCTTCTATAATCCCACCACGCTGGCGCAGTGGAATATCGACAATCCCGATCAGCAGTTCCGCAACCCTCTGCAATGGATGCGGGCCGAGCAGGCCGGGGGGAGACTCCATTCCGCGGGTGGTGTGCAGATCTACAGCAGCAGCGGTGGTCTGCTCGATGCGATGTTGCTGTCGACCGAGAATACCTCGGTGATCTGTTTTGCAGAAGGCACGCTGATCCGCTGTATGAAAGGCGTCGTCGCCGTTCAGGACCTGCAGCCCGGAGACCTGGTTCTGACCCTCGACAAGGGCTATCAGCCGTTGCGCTGGATCGCGTCGCATGAGGTGTCGCGCCGCCGCATCTGCGACGAGCCACGGCTGGCGCCTGTGAGGATCCCTGCGGGCAGCTTAGGCCGGGGATGGCCGTTGCGCGATCTGCACGTTACCCGCCAGCACCGCATTTTTCTGCCGCTGCCGGACGGGGCCCCGGGTGCAGGCGTGTTGATCCCTGCGAAGGATTTTACCCATCTCGCCCCCATCGCAGTAGAGACCCGTGCCGGCGAGCAAAGGTATTGGCACCTGCTGTTCGATGCGCACCATCTGATCGAAGCTGAGGGGCTGCTGTGCGAAAGCCTGGCACTTGGGCCGATGCTGCCGAAACTTTTGCCCCTGGCGTCCCGCATTGATCTCCTGGAGCAGTGCGAAAGTCTTCTGCGTAACCCGCCCCCCCTCGCCCGACCGGACCTGCGCGGCCGTAAAGCGCGCCTTGCAGTTGCCCGCTGGGCGAAGAAGGGCACCGACACTCAGCCGCAACCCCGCAGTGCGAATGCCTCTTGCTGAAGACTGACCTGCGCGGCCTTCAGCTGCCATACGCGAACCGGTCCGGGCGCAACAAAAAGGCCCGATTGGCACGATCGCCTGCCCGCCAGGACCTGACCCAGGAGAGGTGGTCGCATGAGTTCGGACCAGGATCTAAGCTTTAGCGCCTGAGGAAGAACGTCCGACATGACGCAACGCAAGCGCCATTCTGCAGAGTTCAAGGCGAAGGTGGCTCTTGAAGGACGTTGTTGCGCAATGCGTCCGAATGGATTCACCTCACTGGATCAGTGAGTTATCACTCGCAGTCATGCCGAAGCCTTCTACCCCAGGCTATCGCACGTCGAACTGGTCCCGTTACACTGCCGCGCTGAAACGGCGGGGGTCACGTTCCATCTGGTTTGACGCCGACCTTGACTGGTGCGCCCCAAGAACAGGCACGCACGGTCATCCGGAGACATTTTCGGATCAGGCCATCCAAACCTGCCTGACGTTGAAGATCCTGTTCAGGTTGCCGCTGCGCCAGATCGAGCCATGGGAATGCCACTGGTCCGAGTGACCATGGCGAGGGGTCTCGTCGCCAGCCTGATCGAGATGGCTGGCCTCGACTGGCCTGTGCCGGACGGGTCCACCCTGTGCCGCCGTCAGGCCAGGATATCAATCCGGATCCCCTGTCGACGCGCTGGCGGGCCCTTCAATCTGCTCATCGACAGCACAGGCATTCGTTTCCGCGGGGTGAGGAGGAACCTTGGCTGCAGTGCAGCCGCGTAAGTCCGACGCAAGGAATGGCTGGCCCGCAAACACGGCGCGACGCGCAGGCGAGAATGACGCAAGGTCCATCGTCGGGAAAACCAATCGCAGGGCATTTGATCCCTAGGATCAAATGCTTGTCCTGCTCATACTGGCCATGGACACCGCGACCGGTGACATCCGCGCGGTCGAATTCACCTCAAGCCATGAAGGGGACAGCGCGCTGCTGCCCGACCTGCTGGCGCAGATCCCGGAGGCTGAAGGGATCGGGAGCATCACTGCGGACGGGGCCTGCGATACACGCCGTTGCCTCGACGCGATCCTTGCGCGCGGCGCTGAGCCCATCATTCCGATCCGCCGAAATGGACGCATGTGGAAACCCGACTGTCCCGCCGCGATCCGGCGAAACGAAACGCTGCGAGCCACACAGCGCTTTGCGCGTGCGCTGTGGAAGAAGGGGTCCGGCTATCATGCCCGAAGTCGCGCCGAGGCGCAGATGAACTGCCTCAAGCTGCTCGGTGCTCGGTACTCGGATCGTCTCACGAGATCCCGATCGGCAGGGGGCGGAACTCCACATCCGCATCGCGATCCTGAACCGCTGCCCGGCCATGGGAATGGCCAAAATCGAACGCGTGAAGTGAGCCAGAAGGGGCACATCACCCTATAAGCGAATAGGGCAATAAGCCCGTCGAGACTCTGAAGGTGGCGCTGGCCAGATATGGTCGGCCCGAGATCCTCAACTCCGATCAGCAGCACCGAGTTCACCGAGGTGCTGCCGGAGGCCAGGGTGAAGATCTCCATGGATGGGCGCGGGTGTTGGATCGACAACCGGATGATTGAAAGGCTGTGGCGATCGCTCAAATACGAATGCGCCTACCTGAATGCCTTCGAGACCGGATCAGAAGCACGTAAGAGGATCGGCGCCTGGATCAGCTATTACAATGAAAAACGCCCCCACTCATCACATGGGTTGCTGACGCCAGCCGAGGCATATGATACCCTGGATCAGAACCTGAAAGCCGCCGCCTGACATGAAACACATGCCAGAGCTTAGCTGAGCGGAAAACTGGTCCAAATTCCCGGACCACCTCTGGCCTCGAGCATTGCACCCAAGCGCCGGTTCAACCGGGCATCACCCGGATCGCACCCTGAAGTTTCCGTTTCCACCCAACTCTGCCCCATGCCTGCACCTCAATCATTCGGTGCCACATGACGACTCATGATCGCTTGTGCTCAGGCAAAGCCAAGGGGCTGGGTGAATCAATTCGCCGCACCACTTGTGGGTAACTGCAGGCTACGCCGGACGGTTACGGTTTACACCACGAGGAAATTCTACGTTTGAGCCCCATTAATTTGGGGAATGATTACCCAACCGCCCTCATCCGCACGTCGTACGTATGCATAAACTATCTCCGGGATAGTCCAACTTTTCATACGCAGCCCTCTTTGTCATGAATGTGAACGTGAACTGACATTTCTGCAGAGGCAACTGGCCGGAACAGCTAGGCTCAGGACTCATTGATCATATCCAGAAGATGACGATTGC
>NZ_RRAZ01000067.1 GCF_003863335.1 Falsigemmobacter faecalis
CATCGAACAGGCAAAGAGGCCCGGCGAAAGCCGGGCTTTTTGCGTCTCGCACCCCCTCCTGGCAGAAAGCAGCGCATTTTAATGACCCAGGATTTCGTTACTCCGATGTGATCGCTGTCTCGGGCAGGCTGAAGCTGTTCCCGAGTTCCCCCGGGAGCTGGAGGAGACCGAGATTAGGAGGATCTCATGACCGGTTCGAAAGACAATATGCGCGACCAGAAGCACGATCAGAAGCAGGGTCAGATGAAGGACCCGGCCAAGGATCGTGATCAGACCCGCCAGCAGGAGCAGCAGTCGCCCGGCCGCGGGCAGCAGCAGGGCAATGCGCCGCAAAAGCCCCAGCAACGCTGAGGTCTGATCCGTCCAGGAGCTTTGCCATGACACCTGTAAAATCCGAAAAGGATTGGCCTTTGCAGGAACGGGCGGCGCCTTCTGACGCCTTTGGAACGTCCTCTGAGAGTGCAGGGATGCCCCAGGCCTGCAACCCCGCGCGCTACTGGCGGCGCGCGATGGATGCCCAGGCCGATGCTCAGGAGGCGCATCACCAGGCCCGCTGATCTCTCTGCACCAAAGGGAAACGGCCCGGGCAGGACTGCCCGGGCCGTTTTCATCTGTCAGGCCGTTCAGGCGCCGCGGTTCAGAGACCAGATCGCGCCGTTCAGCGCCGTGGCAAAGCTTACCCAGGCCAGATAGGGCATGAAAAGCCAGGCCGAGACCCGCTCTTCGCGCCAGGCCAGCCGGATGAAGGCCACCAGCACCAGCCAGAGGCCCGCGATCACCACCAGCGCCCAGCCCGCGGTCTGCAGGCCGAAAAATACCGGGGACCACAGGAAGTTCAGCCCCATCTGAACGCCCCAGAGGACCCGCAGCCCAGGCTCATCTTCCAGACAGAAGATCCGCCAGCCAGCCACACCGATCATCACATAAAGCACCGTCCAGACCGGAGCGAAAACCGCATTTGGCGGCTGGAACCAGGGTTTTTGCAAGGTTTCAAACCAGGGCCCGGGGGGGAAGTTCATACCGATCACCGCCCCGATGCCCGAGACAGCGACCACGAAAACAACAAGCCACAACCATTGAGATTTCAAAGCAGACCGCGCAACGTTAAAGGGAACCTGATAACCAACCTCAACCTGCGCCGCAGGTTCCGGAGGCGGACAAGAAAAGCCGGGTTGATGCGGCTTGATCTCCGCCCGCAGTCTGGGTTTGGGACGCGGCACCCTCCGCTGCTTTCATGGGGCAGCCGCCTGTCCTCGTGCGGGGGCGGACACCGGGCTTTTCGGGAGGGCAGTGCAGACACAACCGGTCGGGCGACGAAATGGCCAGCCGATTGCCCCCGGGGAAGAGCAGGGCTGCACATCAGGCAAACGCATGGGGGGCGGAAGATGCCGTGGCTGTAATATGGGCCGGGCACATGCCCTTGCTCATGCGCGCCATGGGACAACAGGGCCTGCTTTGGCTGGCAGGCCTGTCGTCCAAAACCTGGGAGAAATTCAACGTCAGAAGGGGATGTTTGTTTCGCACCCGGCGCGTCTTTCCGGCCTCCGGCAGGCCGCTGCTCTGCGGTCAGCGGGTGGCGCGTCGCAGATTTCCCGCCTGCGCATTCAGCTGCGGGGAGAGCCACTTCTGATAAGCACCTGAAAAAGCGATCCTTCGCACAGGGGATCCTCATCTTCGGATCCAAGGCGCTGCAAACGAAAAACGCGGCGGAAGACCCGCCGCGTTTTTGAAAGTTATCCGGGCTTCAGGCCTCAGAGCATCGCGCGGACTTTGTTGGCGATGTTCTCAGCGGTGATGCCGAACTTCTCGTAAAGCACCTCAGCCGGAGCCGATGCGCCGAAGCTTTCCATGCCAACGAAGGCCGCCTTTTTCTCAGCGCCGCGCTCCCCCAGCAGGAAGCGGTCCCAGGGCATACGGGCGGCCGCTTCAACAGCGACACGCACCGGACCTGCGGGCAGGACCTTCTTGCGGTAGCTCTCGGGCTGGGCTGCGAAAAGCTCCATCGAGGGGACCGAGACCACACGGGTCGGCACACCTTCGGCTTCCAGGATATCGCGGGCTTTCATCGCGATTTCCACTTCCGAGCCGGTCGCCATCAGGATGGCTTTCGGACGGGCCGAGCCTTCGGCCAGGATATAGGCACCCTGAGCGGTCAGGTTCTTCGCGGTGAAGGTCTTGCGCAGCGTCGGCAGGTTCTGACGCGAGAGCGCGAGAACCGAAGGACGCGAGGATTCGGTCAGCGCGATTTCCCAGGCCTCAAGGGTCTCAACCGCATCGGCCGGGCGGAACACCAGGGTGTTCGGGGTCGCGCGGCAGATCGCCAGATGTTCCACCGGCTGGTGGGTCGGACCGTCTTCGCCCAGACCGATCGAGTCGTGGGTCATGACATAAACCGACGGCACACCCATCAGCGCCGAGAGGCGCATCGCGCCACGGGCGTAATCGGTGAAGCACATGAAGGTCCCGCCGTAAGCGCGCACACCGCCATGCAAAATCATGCCGTTCATCGCAGCCGCCATAGCGTGCTCACGGATCCCGAAGTGCACGTAACGGCCCTTGCGGTTCTCAGCATTGAACACACCAAGATCAGCGGTTTTGGTCAGGTTTGAGCCCGAAAGATCCGCCGAGCCGCCGACGGTTTCCGGCATCACCGGGTTGATGACCGCCAGCGCCATCTCCGAGGCTTTCCGGGTCGCCACTTTCGGCAGCTTTTCCGCCAGCTCTTTTTTCAGCGCTTTCACAGCACCGGCGAGCTTTTTCGGGGCCTCCAGCGCCATCTGGCGGGTGAATTCCGCCTGTTTGCCGCCCGGCAGGGTGGCGAAGCGGGCTTCCCACTCGCCGCGCTCCGCAGCGCCGCGGGCGCCGATGGCTTCCCATTTCGCTTTCAGATCCGCCGGGATCACGAAAGCCTCATGGGTCCAGCCGTAGACTTCGCGGGTCAGCTTGATTTCCGCATCGCCCAGCGGCGAGCCATGCGCACCGGCGCTGTCTTGCTTGTTCGGCGCGCCAAAACCGATGATGGTTTTGCAGTCAACCAGAACCGGGCGGTCGGATTTCTTCGCTTCCGTCAGGGCGCGGTCGATGTCAGCCGGGTTATGACCGTCGCAGGCGATCACTTTCCAGCCCGAAGCTTCAAAGCGCTTGTGCTGGTCGGTGATATCCGACATCGAAATGCGGCCGTCGATCGAGATGTTGTTGTTGTCCCACAGCACGACCAGATTGGAGAGCTTCTGCATGCCCGCAAGGCCGATGGCCTCCTGGCTGATGCCCTCCATCAGGCAGCCGTCACCGGCGATGACCCAGGTCTTGTGGTTCACAACCTTGGCACCAAAGCGGGCGCGCAGGCTTTCTTCTGCCATGGCAAAGCCCACGGCATTGGCAATGCCCTGGCCCAGCGGACCGGTGGTGGTCTCGATGCCCTGGGCGTGGCCATATTCCGGGTGGCCGGCGGTTTTCGCGCCCCACTGGCGGAAGTTTTTGATCTGATCAATGGTCATATCGCTGTAGCCGGTCAGATGCAGCAGCGCATAGATCAGCATCGAGCCGTGACCGGCCGAAAGAATAAAGCGGTCGCGATCCGCCCACATCGGGGCCGAGGCGTCAAATTTCAGGTGGTTCTGGAACAGAACGGTCGCCACATCGGCCATGCCCATCGGCATGCCGGGGTGACCGGAGTTTGCGGCCTGAACCGCATCCATCGCAAGCGCACGGATCGCGCCGGCCAGTTGCCAGTGGTCTGGGTGGCTCGCGCGCAGGGTGGCGATGTCCATGGGGATCTCCTGTCTGGGGTGCCGGTGGGGGTCCGGGCGCGGGTTTGATAACAGCGTGGCTGTGAGTTGCAAGCGCCGCGATGCCGCAAATCGGCGGTAATCGGCTTGAATCGGGCTGAATTTTCGCTCAATCGCGCTGTTTACGGCTCAGGCCTTGCGGCGGGCGCTGCGCTTCGGGCAGTATGGGCGGCAACTGCCATTGGGGCAGAGCCCGTCGCAGCCTTTCAACGCGGCGGGGCAGGAACTGATGACGCGGGACTGACCAGAGCCGGTATGCAGGAATTTGAACAGCACCAGCGCCGTCTCGCGACGGCCCTTCTCCGAATCGGCGCAGCCTTTGAGCGGCTCGGCGAGCCGCCTCCGGCATCCCAGGTCCTGGCGCGCGCGCAGGATCACGAAGATCTTTCGTCTGAAATTGAGATCGCCCGTCTGACCCGTCTGGCCGAAGAGGCCCGCGCCGAAGTCGCCGCCCTCTCTGAGCAGCTTGTGGGCACCCATGCCACGCTCGAAGAGGTGGTGCTGGAACTCAGCGCGCAGATTGAGTCCCGCGATCTTGAGCTTGCAGAGCTGCGCGCCGCACCGGTCGCGGCGGTGGCCCCGCAGGCGGATCCCGCCGTGGCGGCCGCCCTTGCCGAAGAGCTTGCGGCGCTGCAACAGGCGGTTGAGCTGCTGAATGGTGAGATCGCCGCGCGCGATGCCCAGATCGCAGCCCTTCAAAGCCTGGAAGCCGCAGCACCCGAGCCCGACCCGCAGGCCCAGGCCGCACTCCTTGAGGCAGAGGCCCGGATCGCAGATCTGACCGCGCGCCTCGCGGCGCTCTCCGAGCGTCACAGCGGCTCGACCGCGACGCTTGAGGAAGTGGTTCTGGCGCTGACCGGCCAGATTGAGGCCCGCGACAGCGAAATCGCCACTTTGCGCGCTGCCCTTGACGCTTCTGCCGCTGAGGTGGCCGCGGCGGCCTCGCGCGCCGATCCGGCCGAGATCGCCCGCCTGAAAGCCGTCAATGCCGATGGCGAGCGCCATGCGGCGGCCCTCGCAGAGCAATTGTCGATTCTGCAGGCGCGCCACGCCGGGACCACCGCGACCCAGCAGGAGCGTCTTGCCGCGCTCAACGCCCAGGTCGAGGCTCAGGCCGCTGAAATGGCGCGGATGCGCAATGTGAATATCCAGCTGCGCGACGCCATGCGCACCCTGCGCGAGGCCATGGCCACCGGCAGCGTCGACGGCAGTGCAATCAACCGCGCCCTTGAGGCTGAGGTGGAAGCCTTAAGTTCGGCGCGTGAGTTTGAGCGGGCAGAGCTTGATGCCCTTCTGGCCGCGCTCGATCCGCTGCTGGTGCCTGTTCCCGCCACTGAGGCCCCGGAGGTCGTGAATGCCTGAACTTGATCTGACCATCGGCGGCCGCGTCTTTCGCATGTCCTGCCAGCCCGGCGAAGAGGGCCATCTGCGGACCGCCGCCGCCATTCTCGATGCCGAAGCCGCCCCCCTGATGACCCAGGCGGGCCGGATGCCCGAGACCCGGATGCTGCTGATGGCGGGGCTGATGCTTGCGGACCGCCTGGCCGGGCATGAGGACCAGACCGCGCAGGCCCGTCGCCGCGTGACCGAGCTTGAGGCGAGGCTCGCAGAACTTGAGGCGCTGCCGCCGCGCAAAGTCGATGTGGTCGTTGAGAAAATCGTCGAGGTCCCGGTAGAGACCCGCGTCGAGGTTCCGGTCATCCCCCGCAGCCTGATCGACCGCATGGCTGAGCTGGCAGCAGAGGCCGAATCCATGGCAGACGCCGCCGAAGAACGCGCCGGCGAACTGGCGGATCTGAACTTCGACAATTAACAGGGTGCTGAAATAGCCCTGAGTGCAGGACGGTTTTTGTTCATCAGGACTGATCTGTTCTG
>NZ_RRAZ01000068.1 GCF_003863335.1 Falsigemmobacter faecalis
ATGCCAAAGCCTATCACAAAATCGAGTTTCCACACAGCCTCGGCCTGAACGCGCCGTTTTTTCAGCCCCATCCGCGGGTACGGAAGATAGCCCGGATATCGCCGCAGCCGATCCTCGGTGGCGGCATTCAGAAGGCCTTGATTTGAGACTTTGAAAGGACCGCGAATGACCACCATCAACTCTCTGACTTCCGTCACGCCAACGGCGTCGGCCGGCACGCAGGCGGCGGTAATCTCTTCAGATTTCCAGACTTTCCTGAAAATGCTCACCACGCAGATGCAAAATCAGGACCCATTGAACCCGATGGAATCTACCGAATTCGCCACGCAGCTCGCCACGTTCTCGGGGGTTGAGCAGCAGGTTCGGACCAATGCATGGCTTGAGCAGATCGCCACCGCAGGAGGTGCGGGAGGCCTCACCGCATTGTCCGGCCTGATCGGGATGGAGGCCGAACTCCCAACCCCCGCACGCTTCGCTGGCAGTCCGCTGACCCTGCGTTCCGGTCTCCCTCCGGGAGCAGTGAGTGCGGATTTGATCGTAAGAGATCCGTCCGGACAGGAAGTTGCACGCCAGCTCTGGCCGCAGACCGCGAAAGAACTGGCCTGGGCGGGCACATCCGCCTCAGGCAATCCGCTTCCGCAGGGAGAGTACCATTTCTCCTTAGAGCTGCGCGATGCTTCAGGAGGGTTGCGGGAAGTGGCAGTGACCCGCCTTACAGGCATCTCAGAAGTACGGCTTAATGCGGAAGGCGCAGGACTTTTGGTGCTGTCAGATGGTGGTGAAGTCGCAGCAGATGCGCCGCTGGCCCTCAGGCGTCCCTGACTTTGACAGGATGTTCGTCGCCCGTTACCAATTCTGAAACGGTGTGGAACAGGGTGACCGGGATGACCAAGCCACGGGCCTGGCAGAGAATGTTATCGGGTCGTCGGCTGGATCTGCTCGACCCCACCCCTCTGGACATAGAGGTGTCCGACCTCGCGCGCGGCCTGGCGTTTGTCGCGCGCTGGAACGGGCAGACTGAAGGTGATTATGCCTACTCCGTCGCGGAACATTCCCTTCTGGTTGAGCGGCTATTTACTCTTATGAACCCTCAGGAGAGCCCCAGGTGGCGCCTTGCCGCGCTGCTGCACGACGGCCCTGAGTATGTCATTGGCGATATGATCAGTCCGGTGAAAGCTGCAATCGGTCCGGGATATGCCGAACTCGATGCCAGGCTGACCGCAGCCATTCATCTGCGTTTTGGTCTGCCCGCCGTGCTTCCGATCGAGATAAAAAAACGGATTAAAAAGGCTGATCGCCTTTCGGCCTGGGCAGAGGCCATTGGCATTGCAGGTTTCAGCCGCACGGAGGCTGACACCCTCTTTGGCCGCCCTGACCCCGCCCTGATCAGTCTGACAGAGATAAAGTTGCGCCCGCCAAGAGAGGTGCGGCGCGACTTCGAAGATCGCTGCGCGACACTGATACGCGCTGTGGATGCAGACAACCTGAGGTAGTAGTTACTTATTCACCGGGGAACCGCCCTGCAGCCGGGACGTTAAATTCTGCCCGGCACAGCGGGTGTTTTCCTATATGCAGTGTACTTCATGCCCCAGTTGCCTGAGACTTCTCCCGACTATCGTGCCGGAGTTGAACCCCCTCCTGCGGGTGGTGCGCCGGATATGGTGCGGTTTGCCGCAGGTCTGCTGATCACCGCGCTGCTGATTACCGGACTTTATGTCGGTCGGGAGGTTCTGATCCCGCTTGCAGTGGCCGTTCTGATCAGTTTTGCGCTGTCGCCCCTTGTCAGCTGGCTCGTGAAGGTCGGCGTCAAGCGGGTGTTGGCCGTGATCATGGTCCTGCTGACCGTCTTTCTTCTGATGGGCGGGTTGGGCGTTCTGCTTGGCTCGCAGTTGCGCAGCCTTGCCCAGGAACTGCCGACCTATCAGGAAACGATCCGGGAAAAGGTCTCTAACCTTTCGCAGCAGATGCGCGGGCCAGGGATTCTCGACGGCGCAATGAAGACGGTCGATACCCTGCAAAAAGAGGTGGGCCAGACCGTCAAAGACGAAGAAGAGCCGCTTCCAAAAGTTCAGGTCGTGCCGCCACCGGTCTCCCCCATTGAGACCGCCATCGCCTGGCTGGCCCCTGCGCTGGAACCTCTGGCCACTGCAGGCATCGTGATTGTCTTTGTTTTCTTGATTTTGCTGGATAATTCCGACCTGAGGGACCGCCTCCTTCGCATTCTCGGCGGCAATCTTCACCGCGCGACCGATGCCCTCGAAGAAGCAGGATCGCGGATTTCGCGCTACCTTCTCATGCAACTGCTGGTGAACGTGAGCTACGGTATCCCCATGGCACTCGGGCTGTGGCTGATTGGCGTACCGGGGTGGATTCTCTGGGGATCGCTTGCAGCGGTCATGCGCTTTATTCCCTATGTGGGCCCGATGCTTTCGGCGATTTTTCCGCTCAGTCTTGCTTTTGCGGTCGATCCCAGTTGGGAAATGGTGCTCTGGACGCTGGCGCTGATCCTGGTTCTGGAGTTGATCAGCAACAATATTATTGAGCCTTTGCTCTATGGCACATCGACCGGTCTTTCGGCGTTGTCGCTGATCGCCGCCGCGACTTTCTGGACTGCGCTCTGGGGGCCGTTAGGGCTGATCCTCTCAACGCCGCTGACGGTCTGTCTGCTGGTTCTGGGGCGAAACCTGCCACAGTTGAGTTTTCTTGAAACGATTCTCGGCTCTGCCCCCGCACTCGACCCGCCAACCCGGATCTACCAACGCCTGCTTGCCGATGATGCGGATGAAGCCATCGCCATCTCGGGTGCTGAAATTGCGGCCACTTCGGTAACCGATTTTTACAATGACACCGGCATCGAGGTGCTGCGCCGCGTCAGTGACGATTTTTCGCGCTACGCCCGGGCTGAGCATCGTCTGCGCGTCGCCAACGGCATGGATCTGATGCTCGACGATCTGCGCGAGGATTATCCGCCGCCTTCGCCCCCCACCGGTAGCCCCCTGGTGGTTGCCGTTGGGGGACGGTGGGAAATTGACGCCGTTGCCTGCGAAATGCTGGCCCATGCCCTCGCCTTTGACGGCATTGCCGCTGAGCAGCGCCCGGCAGGGGTGGTGACCACTCGCTATGTGGAAAAGCTGGGCCTTGAGGGCGTGGAGATCATTTTCCTGAGCTATTTCAGTGCCGATCCCTCAGGTGCCGCCCGGAACTTCTGCCGTCGCCTGCGCCACCGCTGGCCAGGCGTGCGAATTGTCCTGGGCCTTTGGAACATTCCTGCCACGCGGCTTGAAGAGATTGCGGCGGAGGACTTTGGCGCCGATGAGATCGTGACCTCCATCACGGAAGCGCGCCTGCGCATTGTTCGGATGCTCGATACCGGCGATGTGCCAGAGATTCAGATCGCCCAAGCCCCCGAGGACGACACCGACCGGGTCATCGCGCTTCGCGACACCTCCGTTCTGCAGGGCCATATGCGTGAGGAACTCGACGCGCTGGCCAAGCGGGCGGCGGATGTCTTTGACGTGCCGTTTGCAGTGATCTCGGCCATCGACGAAGAGCAGGAATATATCATCGGGCAAAGCATGGAACTGCCCGGTCGCCGCACGCGCGATGGCACTGACATGATCACAATGCCGCGCAACGAGGCGATCTGTGACCACGTGGTCGCGGCCGGAGAGGCTTTGGTGGTTCCCGATACGGACCGCGATCCCCGCTTCAGCGACCACCCCGCGATCCGCCTCTGGCAGACCCGATTTTACGCTGGCGTTCCGGTCCAGACCCCGGACGGGCACGTACTGGGCGCGCTGTGCCTTTTGGATACGAGCCCGCGAAAGTTCACAGAGGATGAGGTGGAACTGCTCGGAGAACTCGCCGCCGATGTCGCCAGCGCGATTACCGGCGAAGAGGCTGACGCTCCTGAACCCATCTCCCGCTCCGAGAGTGGCACTATGACTTTGGGGCAGCGGGTTCCGGATTGATACAGTCAAGCAAAGTCAGGATCAGGATAATGATTTCATAATCAAGCCTCTGTCAGGAGACCTGCTTGATGAGTGATCTGTTCTGGCTCAGCGATGAGCAAATGGCGCGGCTTGAGCCGTTTTTTCCGAAGTCCCATGGTAAGCCGCGCATTGACGACCGTCGCGTCCTGATCGGCATTATCTTCTTCAATCGCACTGGCTTACGCTGGCGGGACGCGCCCGCGAAATACGGCCCGGCAAAGACCATTTACAACCGCTGAATGCGATGGGGAGAGATGGGCGTGTTCGCCCGTATGATGCGGGGCCTGTCAGATGTGGGCACCGATCCGTCTACCCTGATGATAGACGCAACTTACCTGAAATCCCACCAAACCGCGTCGAGCCTGCGGTTAAAACTGAGGAAGATCAGAAAACGATCCGAGGGATCGTTTTCCTGACGAAGGGGGCGAGGGCGTCTGATCGGGCGCACCAAAGGAGGTCTGAGCACAAAGCTGCATACCCTGACCGATCGAAATGGCAAGCCGCTGCGCTTTTTCCTGAGTGCCGGCCAGGTAGCGATTATACGGGAGCGGTGGCTTTGTTGAGTGCTTTTCCCGAAGCAGATTTTCTGCTGGCAGATCGTGGCTATGATGCTGGCAGCTTGTGTTTCGGCGTGCAGGATCGCGCCTTCGTCTTCTTCCGCGGCACCTGCACAGGTGGCACCTGCGACATCGAGCCATGGCAGCGCCACTTGTCCGGGGCCCATGGCGAGGGAAGACGGTGGTGTTTGCGGGCTGGGACCGGCTCTGCAACCGCCGCTTTCTCCAGATGGGCAGCCCTTCCCTGGTTCAGCCGGTCGCCTGCATGCCCGCGTCTGGCCGGGAGACGGGCCAGGTCGGGAACAAGAGTCGAGTGGGCCGGACTGGTGCGCGAGCGGCTCTTCACGCCCCGTCTGCGCGTGAAGAGCTTCGGGGAGCGGAACGCCTGGCGGCCGGAAAAATGCGTGGCCTGGGCCAGGGCGCATCGCACCCCGAGCCGGCGGATCGGACCCCTCTGGGAGGGGTTCGATAAAGAGCGCCGGCACCTCGTGCCCTGCGCAGGCCCTTTCGATGGCTTCCACAGCGTTCCGGCCCGCTCGAGCCTTGTCCCTGAACCAAAGGCGAGCAAGGTCTCGTCTGGCGAAGACCTGCACGATGCGCTTCGATCACACCACAGACGCGGTTATCCCGGCCGCGGCGGGCCGACCGGTCGATGTGCATGCCTATGCCGATCGGATCGTCCTTCGCGAGGAGGGGGCATCGTCGGTGAGCCTGCGCGTAGCTTCGGTCGCGGCCCGACCGCCGATGACCCATGGCATTATGTGCCTGTTTTC
>NZ_RRAZ01000069.1 GCF_003863335.1 Falsigemmobacter faecalis
CAGCTAAAATATTCTGCCACCCTGACTTTTTCAGCAGCCTGCTAACCCCGGTTACAGCTATCGAGCCTTGACGTATCGACACCGGTGATTGACGTTGCTCTAGATTTTGTCCGGTGTTTTAGAAAAATGATTGAAAAATATCAACGTGCCTGGGATGGGGGAGAGTGGGAAGTGTATGCACTGAACCTCATACGCTTGAGGCACGGACCTGCAAATGTTCAGGCCGTGCCTGCAAAGGTCCACGGCGATGCTGGTATCGAATGCTTCACGACCGACGGGTGCATTTATCAGTGCTATGCACCAGAGGAAGTCAGTGATGTCGCAAAGGCTGCCAGCGCGATGCGGGCGAAAGCCGGCCGAGACCTTGCGAAACTGAACACTAATTCCGCGAAGATCGCGTCCCTACTCGGCGAACTGAAGATTCGGCGATGGATTTTGCTGACCCCGTTCTTGGACAATAAAGAGGTGATTGAGTATGTGACTAGGATGGCGCAGGAACAAGCGAAGCTCGGACTAAGTTATATTGCCTCCGATTTTATTGGGTTGGTCCACTGTCAGGAAGACTTCGCTCCTGAGATCGCTGAACTTAGGCACCGTGCGCGTGGGATCGCGGTAAGACTGATGTCCCCCGCCGCGGAAGATGTAATACTCAAAACCAACGCTATTTCTGGAGCGCTGGACGGGAAGCTCGGAAGGGCATTCGCTTCCGACGCTAATGATCGAAGGGTAGAGAAGAAGCGTAGATTTGTCACAGGCCATATCCGCTCCGAGAATGCACTCGAACAATTGAAGCGGGATGCGCCCAATCTTTGGGACATTGCGCAGACAACTATTGCCTTGGAAGAAGAACGCCTTGAGACGATCGGGTCTCTTTCGGGCAAGCCGGCCGAAATCCTTATTGCGGAACAAGACCGCCTTTACGAGGCGCTGTCTCAAGCCTTGCCTACCCTTGATCCTACCACAGTTCGCGCCTTAGCGCTTGGTCAGATCGGCACTTGGTTGATCGAGTGCCCGTTAGACTTTGAAGCCGTTGTGGGAACTGGCAAATGAGCGAAGGAGCAGTTTTATTCCGTGGCCGTGCGAAGCCTTGCGGAGGTGACATGCGTATCGCGTGGCGAGTATCCGTCATTTTGCTCGCCCTTCTTCACTGCCAGGGGAAGAAGGCATCTTTCGCCAAGTTGCATGTCCTGAACGATGCGATCCGCACACCGAAATCGAGAGAGAGCCTGGTAAACATAGTCGAAGGACGATCTGACGCCTTGAGCTACGTGCTCAGAGTGGAGCCAGCCTTTACTCGCGCCTTAGATTTCGTGGTCGGAGAGAAACTTGCAATTTGGGGCGTAAGTAGCAAACGCACAACCTTAATCCTGACTGAGGCCGGATTGAAGGCAGCGCTGGCGGTTGATGGCCAAGAAGATGTTCTAGTGGAAGAACGGGCGTTTCTGTCCGGACCGGCAAAGAAATTGACAGAGGGCTTCGTTAATAAGCTCTTGCTGACGGGGAAACGCCTGCTGTGATTACCATTCAACACATTCGACTGCGCTCGATTACTGCTGACCGCATCTTTGGCGCGGACATTGCACTTTCCGATGGCCTGAATGTCATCCAAGCCGACAATACTTCTGGAAAATCAACCGCCCTAATGGCGATCATTTATGGATTAGGCCTCGAGCGATCTCTGACGTCTAAGCTAGACGTGCCGCTCCCGTATGCCATGCGTGAACGAATTCAGCAGTCCAAGGAATCTAGTTACGATGCTGTCATTGAATCTTACGTGGCTTTGGAGCTCCGCAACTCTCAAGGGGCGGTAGTTACCATCCGTAGGGAAATTCCATCGGATCCTAATTCAAGAGCTGGTCTTGTTCGCACATGGGATCGATCGATCGATCAGGTGGATCAACTGAAAGGACAAGAGCGAGACTTCTTCCTGCACGACAAAGGCTCAGCGGCTAACGAGGACGGGTTCCATCATTTTCTCGCAAGGTTTATCGGCTGGGATTTGCCTGTAGTTCCTTACTTCAACGGTGATGAAAGGCCGCTCTACATAGAGACTCTCTTCCCGATGTTCTTCGTCGAACAAAAGCGCGGATGGTCGGCAATCCAAGGCCCCTTGCCAACCTTTTTCGGCGTCCAGGACCTCCATAGGCGCGTAATGGAGTTTATCCTTGACCTAGATGCGGGAAAAGTCCGGCGTGAGCGTGGCGAGTTGCAGAAAGAACTCCTTGTCGCTGCTACCAAGTATCGAGCCGTGCGCAAAGAGCTGGTCTCAGGTCACGGTTCATTGGTTCGTATCGATGGGTTACCCATCGAGCCGACAGCCAGCTTCGGACAGGATAGCCCAGTCTACCTATCTATCTACCAAGATGAAGAATGGCAGCCGTTGTCTGTCGTAGCCGAAAGCCTCGAGCGCAGAGTGGCCGAGTTCGATGATGCCGAGTTCGTGACGGTTGAAGACGCCTCTGAATCCCTCACCAAAGAGCTAAGCGTTTCCGAGGCAGCTATTGCCGAGTTGAGTGCGCAGGTCCCGCTCCTGCGGCACGACTATCAGGTTGCTTTGAGCGAGAAGCGTGCATTCGAGGACCGTGTCGCGTCTTTAGAACTTGATCTGCAGCGAAATCTGGATGCGAAAAAGCTTCAGAAGCTCGGGTCGAACTTGGGAATGGTGTCGATGGAGCACATTTGCCCGACTTGCCAGCAGGACGTTGTAACCGAACTTTTCCCCACCGTGAGCCGCGTCGCCATGGGTCTAGACGAGAATATTGCCTTTATCAGATCCCAGTTAGAACTCTACAAGTCGATGCTTGGATCAGTTAGCGAAACATTGAACGTAATAAGTGTTAGACATCAGTCTCTTCTCGACAAACAGCATGAGCTGCGAGCGAGGATCCGTTCATTGAAAAAGGACCTGCTGAGGCCAAGCCCAAGCACCTCTCGATCGGAACTTGAAGAGATCGTGCGGTTGCAAGCGCGCTTGGACCGATGGGCCGCACAACAGGAGAAGGTCGACGGTGCGGTCAGCGGGCTTCGTGCCATCGCTCGCGAGTGGGCCGAGGTGAAGAAGAAGCTTGCCGATGTCGGCCCGGTCTCACTAACTGAGCAGGACAAACGAAAGGAACAGCTTCTGCAGTTGATCTTGCAGCGTCTTTTGAAGAGCTTCCACTTCTCCTCATTCAAGATCGACAGCTTCACACTCTCCGACGAAGACTTCCGGCCCCAAGTCCGGACCGCGACAAAGGACGGCGAGCTGATCGTTAAGGACATAACGTTCGAAGCATCGGCGAGCGATGTCGTGCGACTCAAATGGTCATATATTTTAGCTCTACTCGAGCTATCGAAGCACGTGGAGACGAACCATATCGGCTTTGTAGTTTTTGATGAGCCAGGTCAGCAGCAGATGGATGAAAATGATCTGGCGGCCTTCCTCGCAGAAAGCGCCAGGATCGCGACGCAAAAGAGGCAAGTGCTGATTTCGACCTCGGAAGTATTGTCGCGCGTTGAAGCCGCGCTGCATGGTCAAAACGCGAGACTTCATACGTTTGACGGATACATCCTTCAACCTCTGTAAACTTGATCTGGGCGCTTGACGGAATTAATCATCTCCAACCATGTCTATCACCCTATCTCTCTCCGATCATCGATTGCTTCGATGGCTTAGTCGTAAGTTGGGCCATCAGCACCAAACCTGACGCGGAGCTGGCCAGCACAATGTTGGACGCGGCGCTGGATACCATCGAAGACAGCGACGCGCGGCCGATCAGCGATCGCGGAGGCCACTATCGCTGGTCAGGCTGGCTGGAGCGCGTCAACGCAGCCGAGCTCGTCAGGTCAATGTCGCGCAAGGCCAGTTCCCAAGACAATGCCGCCTGCGAAGGCTTCTTTGGCGCCTCAAAAACGAGTTCTTCTATCCGCGTGATTGGCCGACCTTCAGCTTAGCTCAGTTCGTCAATGCGGTGGATGCCTACATCCCTAGTGACCTGCCACTGAACTTTCCTCCGGCCGCGACTGGAGCCGGT
>NZ_RRAZ01000070.1 GCF_003863335.1 Falsigemmobacter faecalis
TCCGCGATCCGAAGATGACGCCTGCGCTGCCGGACCGGCTCCCCCACCATTGCGACCGGCAACGAGCCCTGCGCGTCAGGAACCGCGCCTGACGATCAGGGCCTGAGCCGCCTTCACACCATGATCAGTTCCCTCGGCTCAGGCCCTGATCTCCGACCGCCCGGTGGGCTCAATCGTGCGCGCCGACAGAGGAGCAGCTTTCCACGCCGATTGACAGCCGTCACGGCGCTGTGGAGAAATTCAGGGGAGAATCCAGCGATCTTTGCCGTCTGATCATTGAGATTGGAGTTGGAAGCGTCCAGCGCCCCGGAGATTGGGTGGGCTTCCGTTGGGGCGACTATGACGGCGACTCGCTGCGCCTTCGTCAGAATAAGACAGACAAGGCGCTGGTGTTGCCGTGCACAGCCCACTGGATCATACCAAGGCGGCACTCGGGGCTCTTCCGCATCCTGCCCCCCAATCCTGATCAAGCGCGACGGCAACCCCATTAGCTACCGCTATATGGCCGACCTCATGCTGAAAGAGCGCAAGCGGCTGGGGCTTGAGGCCTATGACCTTCACGCCTTGCGCTACCGTGGGATCAAGGAGCTGGCTTGGGCGGGGTGCGACGATGACGAAATCGCAGCTTATTCGGGCCATGCGACCAAGGCGATGATCATGAAATACGCGGGCGAGGCTCGGCAGGAGATGCGGGCACGTCAGGCGCGGGAGAAGCGGCAATGAACAGAAAGAGCACAGAACATAAACCTGATACCCTGGGTGATACCCTTGGGTTGGTTACGCTAGCTAAGTCATTGAAAGTTTTGGAGGCGGGTACCGGAATCGAACCGGTCTTCACGGATTTGCAATCCGCTGCGTAACCTCTCCGCCAACCCGCCGTCGTCCAGAGTGAGCAAGGATCTACCCTGGACTGAGGCAGGGGGCAAGAGGTTGTAGCGCAGGAATTTTCTGAGGACGCAGGGAATTTACGTCAGGCGGGACGGGCCGCGACGGGTGGTGAGCAAAAGATTGGTCTCGGACCGGATGATCCCCTCGATTTCGCGGACGCGGTAAATGACGTCATCGAGCTCCTGCAGGGTCCCCGCCCCGATCTCTGCGATAATATCCCAGGTTCCATTGGTGGAATGCACCGCCTGAACATGCGGCAGGCCAGACAGGCGCGCCAGGATGCGCGGCCCGCCCCGCCCCTCAATGCCGATCATCATCAGGGCGCGGACGGGCGCCTCTGTCACCTCATGTCGGGTGAGCACGGTGAAGCCCGCGATATCGCCACGGCTGGTCATACGCTCAATCCGCTGGCGCAGGGTCGCACGGCTCAGCGACAGGCGTGACGCCAGATCGGAGAGCGAGGCGCGACCATCGCGGCGCAGCTCAGCAAGTATCTTCTGGTCCGTACCGTCCAATTTGAACATCCCCTGCGATCAAACTGATCATTTCTGACAGAAGCTTTACGCCGATGTGACTGGCCACCGCCAGACAGGCCGATCATTGTGAGAGAAAATGGAGAGTGCCATGCAGGAAAAGATCCTTATCGGAGCGCCGGTCGATTCAGGCCAGCGCCAGCCCGGCTGTCTGATGGGTCCGGCTGCTTACCGTGTTGCGGGGATCGCGCGGGCTCTGGCCGATCTGGGCCATCCGGTCTCGGATCGCGGGGATGTGGCGATGGATCCCCTGCCGCAGGTGACCTCTGACAATCCCGCCATCGACCAGCTTCCGCAGACGGTGGCCTGGACCACGGCACTGTCGCAGGCCGTTGAGAGCGCGCTGAACGATGGCGGCATGCCGATCACGCTGGGCGGCGATCACTCGCTGGCGCTTGGCACCGTGGCGGGGGCTGCGAAACACGCGGCCGCCCAGGGACGCCCGCTGTTTCTGCTGTGGCTCGATGCGCATTCCGACTTCCATACGCCGCGCAGCACGACATCGGGCAATCTGCACGGCACCCCGGTCGCCTATATTGCAGGGCGTGACGGATTTGAGGCCTTTCCGCCCTTCCCCGCCCCGCTTCCTGCGGAGCGGATCTGCCTCTTTGGCATCCGCTCGGTTGATCCGGCGGAACACGCCGCGCTGCAGCAACATGACATTGCGATCAATGACATGCGGGTGCTGGATGAGCAGGGCATTGTGGCGCCGCTCCGGGCCTTTCTCAGCCGCGTGGCAGAGGCGGGTGGCATGCTGCACGTCAGCCTGGACGTTGATTTCCTTGACCCCTCCATCGCGCCGGCGGTGGGGACCACGGTTCCGGGCGGCACCACCTTCCGCGAGGCGCATCTGGTGATGGAGCGGCTGTGCGACAGCGGGCTTGTCACCTCGCTCGACCTGGTGGAGCTGAACCCCTTTCTTGATGAGCGCGGCCGGACAGCAAAGCTGATGGTCGATCTTGCCGCTTCCCTGATGGGCCGGAAGGTTTTTGACCGTCCCACCCGCAGCTATTCCTGAGGCATTTCCATGACCGCGCCTTCCGACCGCGCCCTTGTTCCCTTCGTCAGTGTGGCCCAGATGATGGCCCTGATCGGCCGCATCGGGCTGAAACCCATGCTGCAGGGGCTGGCCGCTGAAATCGAAGCCGACTTCCTTCGCTGGGAGCGTTTCGACAAGACCCCGCGCCTCGCCTCTCACTCTGAGATCGGGGTGATCGAGCTGATGCCGACCTCTGACGGCGAGAGCTATGGGTTCAAATATGTCAACGGCCACCCCGGCAACACGCGCCAGGGGCTGCAGACGGTCACGGCCTTCGGGCTGCTGGCGGATGTCGCGACCGGATATCCCATTCTGCTCTCCGAGATGACCCTGCTGACCGCGCTGCGCACGGCGGCCACCTCCGCGCTGGCCGCAAAGCATCTGGCACCACGCGATGCGCAGTGCATGGCGATCATCGGCAATGGCGCCCAGGCCGAGTTCCAGGCCATGGCCTTTCAGACAATCTGCGGGATCACCCGGCTGCGGCTTTACGACATCGACCCCGCGGCCATGCGCAAATGCGCCGACAACCTGCGCGGTCAGGGGCTGGAGCTGACCCTTTGCACCTCGGCGGAAGAGGCGGTTCAGGGCGCGCAGATCATCACCACCTGCACGGCCGACAAGCAATATGCGACGATCCTCACCGATAATATGGTCGGGGCGGGGGTGCATCTGAACGCGGTCGGTGGCGACTGCCCCGGCAAGACAGAACTGCACCGCGATATCCTGCTGCGGTCGTCGATCTTTGTGGAATATCCGCCGCAGACCCGAATTGAGGGCGAAATTCAGGCCCTTGAGCCCGACCATCCGGTCACTGAATTCTGGCAGGTGCTGGCCGGGCGTGCGGCGGGGCGCACCGATCCGGCTCAGATCACGCTCTTCGACAGCGTTGGCTTTGCAATCGAGGATTTCAGTGCGCTGCGCTATGTCCTGGCACAGGTGCGCGCCGGGGCAGACTGCGATCTGCTGGACATGCTGGCAGATCCCGATGATCCGCGGGATCTCTTCGGGATGCTCCTGCGCGCGAAGGCGGTCTGAAGCCGCCTTGCCCCGGCCCCGGCAGCCGGGGTATTGTGCGACAATACGCCATCTCAGGAGAGCCGGATGTCCGCCCCGCAGCCCGACCACCAAGCCCCCGAAACGCAACATGTTACGCAGTCGAAGGTCGCCTGCGACGGCGGTGAAGGCGCGCTCGGCCACCCGCGCGTCTGGCTGGCCATCGGTGAAGAGGGCTGGGTGGAATGCCCCTATTGCGACAAGCGCTACATTCTGGATGGCCCCGCCGGGCACCACTAAGCCCCGCGGATCCGAGAACACCTTCACAGGCCGCAGGTCGTAAGACCTGCGGCTTTTTCTTTAAGCCGATGCTGACGAGGCGTCTGCGTGCTGACTGAGGTGATCCCCATCTCTTGGACAGGATGTGGCGTTTTTTAAGCTCTGATCTGCTCCTGCTGATTGGGTTGCGTTGCTTC
>NZ_RRAZ01000071.1 GCF_003863335.1 Falsigemmobacter faecalis
TTTCTTGTCCTGGATCGCCGTCCGAGGCGGCTTGCCCCTGATAACGCCTTGAATACCCATGCCCTTCATCAGCCGACCGACGGTGCGAGCCGAGCCACGTCGAACCTCTCACGGCGCAGTTGCCGCCAGACTTTGCGCACCCCATAGACCTGATAGTTCTCTTCGAAGACGCGTCGGATCTCAGGGCGCAACGCTTCGTCGCGCCGCACGCGAGCGGACAGACGCGTCGGATCGGATCGCTTCGCCAGATGGTCATAATAGGTGGACGGGGCAATCGGCAGAAGACGGCAGATCGGCCGTCGCCATGGTCACTCGGACCAATGGCGTTCCCATGGCTCCACCCCGTGGCTGCCCCGATGGGCATCAATAAAACCCACCATGACTTCGATCGGCGGTCGAGCTCCGCCATCGCAAAATACGCGTTCGCCAGTGGGCTTGAACCAGTGGCGCCTTCACTGGCTCACCCTTACGCAGGATCTCGGGCTTGCCGCAGTTCGCGGTTCTCACGCTCCAGGGCCTTCATGCGATGCGACATCTCACTGGAAACGCCCGGCCGCTTGCCGCCGTCGACCTCGGCCTTCTTGATCCAGTGGTTCAGCGTCTGAGGCGCACAGCCAATCTTCGCCGCGATCGACATCACCGACTGCCAACGCGAGCCATGCTGGCCTTCGTTGTCGAGAACCATCCGAACCGCTCGTGCGCGCACTTCAGGGGAAAACTTGTTTGTTGTCCTGCTCATGATGCTCCACCTTACTCAGGAGTTGGAGCCTCCGGCAAACCCGGCGCGGTTCAGTCCAGATCGTCGGGGTGACGCTGACAGGCGAGGCGGATGTAGGTGTTCGCCGGGATACGCCCCGCCACCACGTTACGGGCATAGGCCTCAGCGGTTGCGGCATAGCCGTGCTTCATATCGCATCCTCCAGCACGGCGAATGGGTTGGCCTCTGCCTTCTTGCCTGCGCTGACCCTGGAGCGCGCCGAGGGCGTCAGGCCGAACTCTGCCAGCAGGCTTTGGGCGTGGCGCAGGACCTCGTGGCGCATGGCGACCTCAGGCCGCCCTCTCTGGTGTAGGTCCGGCCCTCATCTTCGGCCACGATGGTGAGGATCCCGACCTCCTCCAGCCGGGAGGCGCAGAGAGCGAGCGCGTGCCCATCGTCCGGGGAGGCGATCCCCATGCCGTGGAGGATGGCGCTGATCCGGTCGAAGATCTCAGCAGCACGACCGGAACGCCACGCGGGAGCGACCGCGAGACCCTGATTTACAGGCGGCTCTTCTTTGTTGATCCGGCTGGGTCGCTGCTCGCCGGTCACCACTTTCAGGTGGGTTGGCCTGGGTTTTCGGCCCATGTCAAAACCCGCCAAAAAAGCTCTCAGTTTTGGCCGTGTAAAAAAACGATGACCCCCGCCGGTCCGAAGGATGATCTTTTAGACTTTGACCCACCCCCGTGGATCAGGTCTGACCCTTCCGCTTCCTCACCCATGCCAGCAGCGCTTCGCCTGAGAGCCGGGCCTCGGCCCGCTGCTTCCCGCCGTCGTGGGGCCGCTTGCACAGGCTGGTGAATGTGTTGTCCCGGAACAGGCCGGGATCGCCCTGGTGTGGCAGGTCGTGGCAGGTCGTGGTCGGGCACGGTCGCGGCAATGATCCGGCCATCCGTCGGGCCGTCTTCGCACAGGGGCTGCTGCCTCAGCATGTCAGCCCGGAAAGCTTCCCGGCGCGCTCGCGTGCGGTGTCTCTGCTCTCTCTGATACGTGGCTTATGACCTGCTGTGTGGCGGGTGGCTCTGTGACGCCTGAAGCCGTGTCTGCCGGGTGCGGGTGACATGCCGTCCCTTCGGATGCAGGACCAGACCCCTGTTCAGGCGACCAGCCAGCATTATGAGCGAACAATGATCCATCACGCAGGATCACCACGCAGCGAGATCAGCCGTCGATGGCGCTCGTTTGCTCATGACATGAAGGGATCTGAGCAGATCAATGCTCAGATTTGACGATCGCGGCCAGGCCCGGAGCGGGAGGCTGATTTCGCCGTTGTCAGCCCGGAACCCCAATTGAGGAGTACAACTGTGCGTATCGTTAAACTCTCTGCTTCGGCTCTGGCTGTTTCACTGGCACTTACCGCGGCGGTCCCGGCCATCGCTCAGACGGCGACGGCACCGGCTGCTGTCGTGGTTGTCCCGGATGGGTACACCATTACGGAGTTCACCACGATCACCCCCGAGCAAATGACCGGTGCCACGATCTACGACACTGAGGGCAATGAGGTGGGTAAGATCACCAACCTTGTTATCGGCCCTGACAATGCCGTCACCGGCATGGTCACCGACGTCAGCACCTTTGTGGGCGTGGAAAAGCACGAGGTCGATTTGAAGCCTGAGCATATCCACGTCTATCGCAACGCCGCAGGTGATTTGCGGGCCGTTGCGGTTGTGACCAGGGAAGAGCTTAAAGAGATGCCGGTCCACACAGAGCGGTAATCAGCGCTCTGCTGTTCGACAGCATTGCATGCGCCCGACGCCTTGCCGGCTGTCGGGCGTTGTGCTGTTCCGGCCATGGGCCTGCAACCCACGCGGGGAGCCCCGGAAGAGGCGTGCTGATCAGGATGAGCGGGAAAGCGTGTGGAGGGAACGGCCGGGCTGGCTTTCCCTGCGTTAAGCTCTATGGTCGTCCGTTGGCCCTCGGAGGCCAGGTTTTGAAGAGGATGCCCATCATGGCTAAAGGTATGGAAAAGCGACGACGCGATGAGAAAAAGCCGAAGAAAGTCGTCCCCAAAACAATTGCCGCAGCGCCGAGCCTTAAGAACACCGCCGCTGCTGCACCCATGCTGAAGTCCAAGGCTAAGTGAGAGCTCTCGGCGGTTGGCTCATCTGAACAGATGCCAATGACGATGAGCGCCCCTGAGACACAGGGATGAATTATGAAGACGCCCGAGGTCAACCTTGGGCGCTTTTTTGTTTCTGCCCTTGAGAGACGCGCCGGTTCCCCGCGAGGCAGCCCAAGCCGAACACCTGGAAGCGTTGATAGACCGCTCAGCGGGTCAAAAGGCGCACCCCGGTTGCGGAGACACGCGCCGCGTTAAATCCCTATGCCTGAAACGCAAAGCGCCCGAGCGGATGTTCTGCGGTCGGGCGCCGGACGGGCATGAGAACCGCTTAGCGCTGTTCGCTGCGGCGGCTCTGTCCTGCTTCCGGGTTATCCAATGCGTCGGCCGCGTCCTCAACGTATTCCCGCTCCCCTGCGTCCTTTTTCACGCCCGGATTCAAAGGGCCGTTCTTCCGGGCTTTGTTTTGCTGCAATATATCCCGATGGCGCTTTTCTTCACCAGTCATGGCCACATCCTCCAGTTAACCTGCCAGCAGTTTAACCGCCTGGCAGAGCTGATGTTCCGGTGTTCTCAGGGCGTAAAAAACGCCCGGGGTCTCCCCGGGGCGTTCCTGGGCGCTGATGCACAAAGCAGCCTTTGGATGAGATGCCCCTAATCCCTTAATTTTCATGTTACTCGGGCCGTCGTCGGCGTGCCGTGAGCCGTGAGCCGTGAGCCGTGAAACGGTTGAGGACTGAGCCGTCGAACGCCACCGGTTCGGGAGAGACTGCGAAGAGCGCGGATCCGGACCCCGGCAACCTGGCTGTCGAATACCTTTGCCATGAGCCTTTGTCCGAGCTGCCTGATGCCGTTCCTCTTCGCTTCCACCGGCTGCGGCGGTGATACACACTCCATTTGCGCCAGAGCGCTCTCCCAAGACGTTTGGACGTTCACAGGGCATCGTTTCACGCCCTGGCGCCCTCCGTTGTGGGCTTCCCTAAGCGGTAATTCCTGCGAGGCGGTATGACCGCTATAGTGTCCGTCGTCGAATGATTTGGAACAGCCGCGCTGATTTTGTAGC
>NZ_RRAZ01000007.1 GCF_003863335.1 Falsigemmobacter faecalis
ATCTGCGAATTGGATCCCATTATCGGTGAGTATGGTATGGATCCGGTAGGGCACGGCTTTGAGGAGGTATTCCAGGAACTCCCAAGCGGTTTTCCGATCCGCTTTGTCGACGAGTTGGGTCACCGCGAACTTACTGGTTCTGTCAATGCCGACAAAGAGATACAGCCAATCGTCGGGCAAACGATCCCCCGGATCGTTTGCTGATCCTCCTCATACCTCCGCCGTTTGCACCTCGGCTATGTCGATGTGGAAAAAGCCGATCGGGGTGCGCTTAAACTTCTGCCGCTTGGGCTTATCGCCGCTGACATCCTCCAGCTTTGAGATCCCGTGGCGCTGCAAACACCGATGAAGAGCCGATCTGCTGAGATGTGGGATGCCGGGCTGGAGGGCATAGAGACAATCGTCCAGGGGAAGCAGAGTGTGGCGTCGGAAGGCCACGACAATAGCCTCTTCTCCCTCGGTCAGAACGGTCGAACGGGGCTCTTTCGGCCCCGTCTTCCGGTCTACAACCGAAGACCTCTTCCGCCACTTGGTGACCGTCTTTGGGTTGATCCCGAGTTCCCGGCTTAGCTCCGAGAGCACTCAAGCCTGCCTTTGAACCAATGGCAGGCAGGCTTTCGTCTTGCGATCATTCAGGCCTGCCGTTGCGCCGATGGCGGGCAAGCCCTCATTATTGCAGCTCGGACAGCGGGCCCTCGCCATGCTCACTCGGACCAGTGGCGTGCCATGGCTCGATCGTGGCGCTTCCATGACGAATTTGTCCCATAGGGCATCCTTCCATTCCCTTGAAAAGATCTCACCATCAAACCGTGGGATCAAACACCTAAGCTCTTTTCAAGTTAGCGTTGGTGACGCTGTCCTGCTCACGACATGAGCAGAGCTCATGCCCGCACTTTACGAGGACGACCGCGACGCGGCCCTGTGGCCTGTGCGGGGTGTGCGTCGCGCTTTACTTGGATCGGCCGCAGCCCGTGCTCAGAAAACAGATCACGCTTGTCAAATCCGCTTTGACGATGGCTGTTCGGGGGAAGGACCCTTCGATCCTTGGCAGGAGGTTGATGATCTCATTCGCGGTGATCAGATCAATCGCTTCCGTATAGACTTCGCTGTTCGTGTCTGCGCCCGCATGTCCCATGATGTCGAGGCGGAGCTCTGGTGCGACCCCTTCTTTCTTCAGGCGCGCGTTCACGTAATGCCGGAAGCTGTGGAAGCTTTTCTTTTCCCGCCCGTCCACCAATTGCTTCGTGAGAGCGAGGCGGAATTTATAGTCGATCTTCTCGCCGATCTTATCCTCGGTCGGCATCCGCAGGTCGGGGAAGAGCATATCAGCGCCTGCCTCGCGCAACTTAGCTGCACGGTCCAGAAGGCCCAGCTCGACCAGCTGGGGATGCAATGCGATCATTCGCGGCGAGGCGAGGTTCTTTACGCCTCTGACTTTATTGGGAGCGAAGCGATTAAATGGGATGTGAAACATCATGCCCACATCTCTTGGAGTGAGGCCGCCTATTTCCGCGCGTCGCGCGCCGGTAAAGGCGGCGATCAGGGGTAACCAGTAGAGCCCGTCGCCCTCGACTGTCGGGCCGGGCTCCTGCCATTTTTTGCCCTGGAGATTTCCACGCCAGATCGGGTGCTCGAAGAGGGGAGGAGGTCATCCGTCTGCAGCGCCGGTCGCTTGTCCCTTGCGCGCTTCGTCTCGCGGGGTTTGAGGATTTTGGTGTCAAGGGTTGCAAGGTCCCTGTAGTCCTCGCTGATCGCCTTGCGGAAGATCAGCCCAGATAACCGAGGTTCCGCTTGATGGTGGCAGGCGACAGGCCGAGCTCTTCAAGCGGGAGCTTCCTGGCCCTCTTGAGAATCTGGGCCAGTGACATCGATTGCTCGGCGCTCGACTTGCGATAGGTCTTGGGCAGGGCCTTCAACAGGTCGACGAACTTCGCCAGATGAACCTGCCGGATGTCTCGGAGATCGCTGATCTCGGCCGCTTCGGCGAACAGGCGGTATATCCTGAGCTTTTGATCGATACTCAGAGCTTTGACCTTTGCCTTGCGCTGCTGCACCTCGAAGCGCGCGATGAGATCTTCCCAGGCTGGTGAGTAGGCGGCGACCTTGTCGGCCCGAACAACAGGCTGTGCGATCTGTGGCTGAAGCGCTGCCGCGGGACTGGCAAGGGTCTCCGCAATCTGAAGGGCCTCGTCGAACCCGACTGTCGTGTCCTTGGCGGCTTGAATATAGGCTGCAGCACGGCCCTGGATATATTTATTCCGTGCGACCAGAAAGTCAGCCGCACCAATATCCTGGCGGCCGATGGCAGTCTGGAGTTGGTCTAAAATCTGGCTGCCGTGCCTGTCCTGCGGGGTGCTGGTGGCGAGCGCGACGTTGTTCTCAATGTTCTCGCGCAGCAGGGTCACCTCAACCTGACTGCGGCCCTCGATATGGAGGGCTTCGGCTTGCATATCCGTGAGCGGGGCTGCTCCCGCGCCATGCTGGGCGATCATGCGCAAAGCAGTGCCCATAGCCCAATCCTGCGCCTGATTGCTTTCGGAATCGCCCCTGTGGCGCACATCGGCGCGGAAGATCGCAATCTTCTTTTGCTCGCGCTCAATGATGAACTTGAGGAATTTGCGGGCTTCAGCGACGGTCAGGCCTTGGACGGACATGGCATCAAACAGGTTGTTGCTCTCGACCGTTACGATTGCAGCACGGCGTCGTGCAATCAACGGTTCATTCGTCCGAAGGCTGATTTGGAGGATCCTGCCACCCGCGCGGGCAGGGGGGCGGCGGCGCCAGACATAGGAAGCGCCACGACGGTAGAGATGCGATTGGAAAGCCATAGGATACCCTTAATGGACAGGGCAAATCCGATTAACGGCATCTCTTCCGAGTGTGATGCGTATCACACCCACATGGTTTTCGCGCTATTTGCGCGAAAATACCAAATTCATCAGAGCGTCAGATGATTTTGGCTCCGGCGGTAGGGATCGAACCTACGACCAATTGATTAACAGTCAACTGCTCTACCGCTGAGCTACGCCGGAACATGTGGGGTGGTATAGCTATGGTGTTCGGTGCCGTCCAGAGCAAAAAAGAAGATTTTTTGAAGATTTTTCAACGGCCCCTGTCCTGTCACGCCTCGGGCAGTGACCATAGCGCGTCGCGGGTGGCGGCGGGGTGGGCAGCGGCCAGCCTGCGCTGGCTGAGGTCGAGCAGATGAGCCAGCACATTGCGGCTCGCGGCGGGCAGAAGCGAGGGATCGACCTCTGTATAAATCCGCGCGGCAAGCTCGGCGGCGGTGCCGGGCCCGTCGTGCAGGGCCGTCAGAATCTGCGCTTCGCGGCTCAACCGGTGGGCGCGCAGTGCCTCAAGACGGGGGAGCGCGGGGTCGACCGGTGCACCGTGCCCCGGCCAGAGCACCTTTGGCGCGCGCGCGATCAGCCGGTCGAGCGAGGCCATATAATCCGACATATCGCCATCGGGCGGAGAGACGATGCTCGTGGCCCAGCCCATCGCCAGATCAGCCGAGAAAATCCCCTCTCCCATCACAAAGCAAAGGTGATTGCCGAGATGTCCGGGCGTGTGCAGCGCCTCAAGCTGCCAGTCGTCCCCGGTCAGGATCTGCCCGTCGGCGAGCCGGATATCGGGCGTGAAGCTGTGATCGCACCCCTCTCCGCCGCCCAGACCGCTCAGCCCCTGCCAGGCGGGGTTCAGGCCGTCGCGCGCGGTTCCAAAAGCCAGCACCGGCGCATGGGTGGCCGCTTTCAGGGCGGGGGCAAGGGCGCTGTGATCAAGGTGCGCATGGCTGATGAGAATGCGGGTGATGCGCTCTCCCGGGCGCAGAGCGGCCAGGAGAGCCTGCAGATGTGCGGGGTCGGCAGGTCCGGGGTCGAGGACGGTAACCTCTCCGCGACCGATCAGATAGCTGTTGGTGCCGGAGCCTGTGAGGGGCGAGGGATTGGCCGCGCGCAGCACGCGCAGATTCTGCGTGAGACTGACGGGCTGGCCCGGGACTGCGGCATCAATCGGATCGCTCGGCATGGTCTTTCTCTCCTGCGGCACTGCAAAAGCAGTTAGACCGGGGCGACGAGAGAAAGATACACCCGATTTTCCCGTTTCGGCTTTGTGCGCGAACCGGCCACCTTCGTCAGGATCTGCGCGATTTCCGGCAAAGCGCCCGGCGCGACGATCGAAAAGGAGGAGCAGATACGCGCAGGACCGTTTTCCTGCAGTACGACGTGGAGAAGGTCGCCCACCTTCGGCATTTCTCGCCCGCAGGCAGAGAGAGGTAGTATCGCAAGCGCACCCTGATCTTCGCACCACAGGATATAAGCCTGTGATTTTGAGGATCGAGCCAGGACAATAGCTTCCAAATTCCCCTCCATTTTAAACAGGTTACTGGTTAACACACGATTGCCTGCAATCATGGAGCTTGAGATTGTGACAGCAAAGCTGCAGATTTGTGTCAGGTTATTAAGTAAAAGTATTGAGTTGCACGCTAAGGTTGTGAAATATTGTAATTGATTACCAAATTGCGAATTTCCCGAATTTAGCAGAGTGGATAGCGTGAAAGAGTTCAGGATGACATTTCAGACGCCTACCCCCCGTCGCGCTGCTTCGCCGCCTGAAGTTCGGATGGTGTTCTCGGAAAACCTCAGGCAGCTGTTGCAGGCGGGCCCCTCAATCGCCGCCCTGTGCAGGGACCTTCAGCTGAACCGTACGCAGTTTCACCGGTTTCTGACCGGCGAGGCCTGCCCGAGGCAGGATGTTCTGAAAAAGATCTGCGACTATTTTGGTGTCGATGGCCGTATTCTGCTGGAGCCATTGTCGCAGATCCAGCCGCTGGCAGGGAGCCAGTCCGATCCCATTCTGCGCGAGGTGCTTTTGCCCGAGGGCAGTCGGCCCTTTGACGATTATTTCTTTCCCGATGGGTATTACCGCTATTGGCGGCGTTCTTTTTCCAGCCCCGGCAATTATGTCTCGGGGATCTGGCGGGTGCGCCGTGCGGGCGCCGTGAAGCATGTGGATGGCTGGGAGGTTTATCCCTATGCCATTCGTAGCGGCACCCGGCGGTTTGCGCGCAAAAACCACTGGGCCGGGGTGGTGGTGCAGGCCTTTGACGGGGTAAAGCTTTACACCCGCGCCGAGAGCGAGACGGTCGTGACCTTTACCTTCCTTGAATTCGGCGTCCCGCATTCCTCGTTCTATCTGCGGGGGATCTCGGTGCTGGCGCGCCGCCACATGGCGGGCGCGTCGCGCATGACGCCTCTTCTGGCCGAACGGGTGGGGACCGGGCGGGGGGATCTGCTTCGCGCCGCAAGGGGCTGCGGGATGCTTGCGGCTGAGGCATTGCCGGCGCAGGTGCGTCAGGCCCTCGACAGCACGGATCTGTTCTAATCCGGGGGATCCGATTGTCGGCTGCAGGCGCTTTGTCAGAGTGACGCTCTGTCATCCGCGGGGCGCTGACGTCCCCATTGGCGAAAATGCGCCCGGGTAAGGGTTTGGGCGGCAAACTCCGGCAGGCATGGGCGGCTTTTCGGTCCCCCGTTCAGCGACAGGGGTCTTCCGCTTTCAGTGACATCATTGATGCCCGCACCTTGATGCGGTCTCAGGGGGTGACCGCTTTCGCCGTCACCCGCTGAGACCGCCTGTTGTCAGGCGCGCAGCGGCAGACCTTCGGCCACAGTGATCGTCGCGTGACGGCCCTGGAACTGAAAGCTGAAGCGCTGACGCGGCGGCGGCGCGATACGAGAGATATGCTCGCTCTCCACCGAGATTTCGAGCGCGAGCAGCAGGGCGATGATCTCGCCCTCATAAGCGCTGTCGGTGCCGTAAAACCGCACGCGTGCGGAATGCACGCCGCGCAGCGTATGGGTAAGGTGACGGAAGCTCGCATCATCGATCAGCGATGACACGGACTGCGGAGCGGAAGCGGGAGCCTGAGCCTGCACGGGAATCCTCGGATATTTCAGGGGCCTGGGACCGCAGGGGCCAACACGCCGGGCGGGCATCATAGACCGGACTGCGCGGCGATGACAGGCGCGGCCGGGTCACAATCTGCGGCGAAGGCGAAGCTTTGCCGAAAGAGCGCGGAAAGGGGGGCTGTCTGGTCCCCGGAGGTTGGCGGGTTACGCCTTTCACAGGCCAGAGGCCGAAACGAGGATCTGACGCAGATGGGCAGGATCGCGGGCAACAGGCACGTTCATGCCGACAGCCAGCATAGGGCTGAAACAGCAGTCACCAGTTTCCGCGATCTTAGGAGGGGAAGTGGTGGGCGACCCTGGAATCGAACCAGGCGTGGGTCTCCCCGGCGGAGTTACAGTCCGCTGCCGCACCTTGCAGCGCGTCGCCCGAAGCTTGAAGGCTTCATTTATTGAAAAAACCGCCCGAAGGCGGTCCCCTCATCACAGCTGTCATACCCTCCCCGAAGGAAATGGTGGGCGACCCTGGAATCGAACCAGGCGTGGGTCTCCCCGGCGGAGTTACAGTCCGCTGCCGCACCTTGCAGCACGTCGCCCGAAGCTTGAAGGCTTCATTTATTGAAAAAACCGCCCGAAGGCGGTCCCCTCATCACAGCTGTCATACCCTCCCCGAAGGAAATGGTGGGCGACCCTGGAATCGAACCAGGCGTGGGTCTCCCCGGCGGAGTTACAGTCCGCTGCCGCACCTTGCAGCACGTCGCCCGACGCTGTGTGAGGGCTGTCTACCGGGGCACCACCGGGGCGTCAAGGGCTCTCTCTCAGGGAAAATGCAAATTCCCGAAATTTCAGGAAAAAAGTTTGCCGCCACAGGGTTAGGGGCTGTTCATTCGCTTTGGGGCAGGGGTGGCGACAGCCTGGCTTCTTGCGCAGGACCGCGAAACACGGCACGAGGGCCACTGCTTTGGCCCCGGACGATCTGTTGTGCAGAACGGGGGGGTTGCGCCGCCCTTGCGCGGATAGATTTGGCAGCGCATCCTGCCGTCAGGAGACAGACAATGAAAAAACCGTCCTGGGTGATTGATAAAGAACGCTCGCGCCGCGCCTCAGCCGCAGAGACCGTCTGGCTCTTCGGCCTGCATGCGGTGCGCGACGCGCTGATGAACCCCAACCGCGAAAAGCTGCGCCTTTTGCTCACGCGCAATGCCGCCGACAAACTGGCCGATGCAATCGAAGCCTCGGGCATGGAGCCGGAGATTGAAGATCCGCGCAAATTCAGCGCGCCGATCGACCCGGACTCGGTGCACCAGGGCGCAGCGCTTGAGGTGAAGGCGCTGGACTGGGGCAGCCTCAGCGATGTGGCCGCCGGTGGTGAGGGCAAGCCCCTGGTTGTTCTGCTCGACCGCGTGACCGATCCGCATAACGTCGGCGCGATCCTGCGCTCGGCCGAAGTCTTTGGTGCGCGCGCTGTCATCGCCCCGCGCCACCACTCGGCCCCTGAGACCGGCGCTCTGGCGAAAACCGCTTCCGGCGCGCTGGAGCGGCAGCCCTATCTGCGCGTGACCAACCTCTCTGAGGCCATGGTGACGCTGCGGGACATGGGCTATATTCTTCTGGGCCTTGATGGCGATGCAGAGCAGACCCTGGCGGAGGGCGTTGCCTCGGCAAATGGCCGTCCGATTGCCCTGGTGATGGGCGCCGAAGGCCCGGGTCTGCGTGAGAAAACCCGTGAGACCTGCGATGCGCTGGTCCGCGTTCCTTATGGCAGCGATTTCGGCTCTCTGAACGTGTCGAATGCCGCCGCCGTGGCGCTTTATGAAGCGGCCCGCGGGAAGTGAGATCACAGTTTCGCGAGGCTGCTACTTTTTCGCAGATTGCGCGTTATCTGTAACAGGTGCGGGGTCGGAACCCCCGCGCTGCGTCTCACTGTCCCTCGTTCCGTGACTGGCGCCTGGTCGTAAAGCCCGGGCGCCATTTTTCTTTTTCTGAGGGGGAGAGAATGACGCAAAATTCCGCTGATATTTCAATTGATCGCGCCATTTCCGGGGTCCGGGTGGTCGCCGTGGTGGGCTTTTCGGCCAATCACGACCGCCCGGTCTGGGGGGTGTCGCACTATATGCAAAACGCAGGTCTGCGGATTATCCCCGTGAACCCCGGTCTCGCCGGTCAGGTGCTGATGGGCGAAAAGGTTTACGCCTCTCTCGCGGACATCCCCCCTGAGATCGCGGTGGATACGGTGGATGTCTTCCGCCGCTCTGATCATGTGGCCGCGATTGCCACGGAAGCCGTGCAGCATCTGCCGCATCTGCGCACGCTTTGGCTGCAGATGGGGGTGATCAGTCCTGAGGCGCGGGCACTGGCGGCTGAAAAGGGCCTCATTTTCGTCGAAGACCGCTGCCTGAAAGTTGAGCACCGCCTGCGCGCGGGCTGATGCATCAGAGCCGCAGCGCCGCGTGGCGCTGTGGCTCTCTCCGCGGCAGCAGTTGCTCCGCCCGAAGCTTTGTGGCAGAACGTCGCACAAGATTAACACTATCAAAGGCCTGCCCATGTCGGATTTTGCCGCGCGCCGTGTGATGATGGTCGACAACCAGATTCGGCCTTCGGACGTGACCAAATACCCCGTCATCGCTGCCATGCTGGATATTCCGCGTGAAAGCTTTGTCCCGGATCACCTGATTGAGGCGGCCTATATGGGCGAGGATCTGGTTGTCGCGCCGCGCCGCGTGCTGCTTGAGCCGCGCACCTTCGCGAAACTGCTCGATGCCGTGAATATTCAAAGCGATGAGCTGGTTCTCGATGTGGGATCGGCGCTTGGCTATTCGGCTGCTGTGATCGGCAAAATGGCACAGGCCGTTGTTGCGCTGGAAGAAGATGAGGCGCTGGCCGCAGGGGCCGCGACCCGTCTGGCTTCGGTGGACAATGTGGCGGCTGTTACGGGCGCGCTGAGCGCCGGTTGCGCCGCGCAGGCGCCCTATGATGTCATCGTGATCGAGGGCGGTGTCGAAGAGATTCCGGCGGCCCTTCCTGCACAGTTGAAAGAGGGCGGCCGCATCGCTGCGCTCTTTATGGAATCGGCCGTGGGTGTGGTGCGGGTTGGTGTGAAAACCGGCGACGGAATTGCCTGGCGTGATGCGTTTAATGCCACGGCACCGGTGCTTGCAGATTTTTCCCGCAGGCCGGAGTTCGCGCTTTAAAGCCCTGCAGAGGGGCGGAACAGGGGTTCAGAATGGTGATCAGCAAAGCCCGGACGCTGATGATGGGGCTGGCAGCGGTCGTGATGACCGCAGCGCCGGTATTTTCTGAAACGCTTGGGGATGCGCTGGTCTTGGCCTATCGCAACTCGCAACTCCTTGAGCAGAACCGTGCGCTGCTGCGCGCCACCGATGAGGGTGTGGCGCGCTCGGTTGCTGCTTTGCGTCCGACGATCGATTTTGTCTTGCAGTCGGGCTATGCGAAAAACGACGTGAAGCTTGCAGGCGGGGCGCAGACCCGTGTGGAGGCGCTGTCGACCACCGCCTCGCTGACCGCCAGCCTTGTGCTTTATAACGGCGGTGCCTCGCGGCTTGCGGTTCAGGCTGCAAAGGAATCGGTGCTCGCCACCCGCCAGGCCCTGATCGGGGTTGAGCAGAACGTGCTTCTCTCGGCCGTGCAGGCCTATATGGGGCTGCGTCTTGCGCAGGATATCGTGGCGCTGCGTCAGGGCAACGTGCGCGTGCTGGCCCGCGAAATGGAGGCCGCCCGCGACCGCTTTGAGCTGGGCGAGATCACCCGCACCGATGTCGCTTTGTCCGAAGCCCGCCTTGCCGCTGCGCGCGCGCAGCTGACCGCGGCTGAGGGCGATGTGCTGGTCGGGCGCGAAACCTATCAGCTGGCCGTCGGCAAGCCCCCGGGCCGCCTGAGCGCGCCGCCGCGCCAGCCCGTCACCGCCCGCAGTGTCGATGAGGCCAAGCGCATCGCGCGCCAGCAGCATTACGCCATCCGTCAGGTGCAGCATCAGCTGACCGCCGCGGATCTGAACGTCAAAATCGCCGAAGCCGCCATGGGCCCCAATGTGGCGCTGAGTGCGGGTCTGTCGCATGACAACCAGGGCATGACCGACCGCACGCTGGGTCTGCGCCTGTCGCAGCCGATCTACCGGGGCGGGGCGCTGTCGTCAGAGCATCGCCGCGCGATTGCCAACCGCGATGCGGTGCGCGCGCAGCTGCACTACACCGTCGCTCAGGTTGAGCAGGCGGTGGGCGAAGCCTGGGCTATCCGCTTTGTGACCGGGGCTTCGATCAGCGCGGTGGACCAGCAGATCGTTGCGGCCCGCGCCGCCTTTGATGGCGTGCGCGAGGAGACCCGCCTTGGCGCCCGCACCACGCTTGATCTGCTCAACGCCGAGCAGGAGCTTCTGAGCGCCCAGGCCAGCCGTCTCGAAGCCGTGACGCGTCAGTATGTTGCGAGTTACAGCCTGCTTGCCGCCATGGGCTATCTGACCGTGGATCACCTGAAGCTTGGCATTCCGACCTATGACGTCAGCGCCTATTACAATGCCGTCAAATCCGCCCCGGTGACCTCGCCGCAGGGCCAGCGACTGGACCGCATTCTGCAGTCCAGCGGGCGGAAGTAAGCGGCGCGCGGTTGTGACACCGCCTGCAAGCGGATAGCATGAGCGGGTTGTGGCAGACAGGCCGGGATCGATGACCGAACAGACCAGACATGCGGGTGCCGATGAGGTGCTTTCCTCGCTCCGCCGCCTTGTGACGGAGGAGCCGGGTGTGGCCGCCGCCGTCCCGCCGCTGCGCCTTGCGGCAGCACGCCCGGCGCGGCTGATGCTGACACCCGCGCTGCGGGTCGACGGACCGGCTGCAGATGGCGCCTCGCAGCGCCTGACCGGGATTGAGGCAGACCTCGCCGCCCGCGATGCGGATCTCGCCGCAGAAGAGGCCCCCTTCATCACCGCGCCTGAGGACAGTTCCGCGCAGGACGCAGGCTTTCTGTCCTGGCCCGATGAGCCTGAGGCTGAGGCCGAGGAAGAGGCCCGCCGCGATGAAGAAATTTTGCGCAGCCTGATCCGCGATGTGCTGCGCGAAGAGCTTCAGGGCGATCTGGGCGAGCGGGTGACCCGCAACATCCGCCGGATCGTGCGTGCCGAAGTGGCGCGTGTGCTGGCCGTCTCGGCCACGCGGCGCGACTGAGCCCGTACTTTCTTCGGCAGGGGCCCCTGGACTAAAACGAAAGCCGCGCCCCTGAGGGGGCGCGGCTTTCGTCATCTGTCTGACCGGAAGCCGGTCAGATCTTTGAAATCAGGCAGCGTCGTGCATATCGGCTTCAAGAGCCGCGCGGCGCTCTGATTCTTCGCGCGAGAGTGCGACCGAGGTGCGCACGCCTTTGGCAACGAATTCCATCAGGCCTTTGACCACCCGCTCGTTCGGGTCGATCCCGGCGCAGGACAGCACTTCACGGCCATCGCGTGACCGCGCCCAGCGGGCGATCTGCTCAGGTCCGTTGCCATATTTTTTGTCGTCAGCGATCGCATCATCGAGAGCGGCGAGTACAACGGCTGCAAAAAGCTTGCGTGCGCGCTGGCCCTGCTCAAAGTTAAATGCGCTGCCGTCAACGAAATCAGCCATTTCGTCGTCCTTGGATAGTCGTGTTGGGGTTCAGTCATGCGTCTTAAGACGTCCGACCTGACTTAGGCCCTTTTTGCACTCCGGGGAAATACCCATTTGGAATGCCTGCCATGCAACCTGCGCATAACTCGGGGTGTGAAGGTCGTCAGTTTAGCGCTAGACCGGCGAATACTGGGACGGATGTGGGGGCGCTGCCGCCTTCTGTCAAGGCGCAGCCCCTGCGTCATTGTCGCAGGGGCACGCTCTCGTGATTTCCCCCCTTGACCTGCCTTTTTGCTGGCCAAGAAGCCGGGCCTCAGGCTAAGATGCCTCCCAAGATCCGCACAGGCGGGCGGCCTTTATGACAAAGGGCCGGACGGGCAGTTTTATTTAAAAAGAACAACGACAAAACAGGCGGTCTGCAATGACGGATATGGTGCATGGCACTCTGCCCGCGCGGGCGGGGGATCCGGTTCTTCCGCGCTGGTGGCGCACCATCGACAAGTGGTCGATGGGGGCGGTGATCGCGCTTTTCAGCATCGGTCTTCTGCTGGGTCTTGCGGCCTCCGTGCCGCTGGCAGAGCGCAATGACCAGCCGGCCTTCTACTATGTGACCCGGCAGCTGGCCTTCGGTGGCCTTGCAATTATTGCAATGGTCCTCGTCTCCATGATGGAGCCGCGACAGATCCGGCGTCTGGGGATTGTGCTCTTTGCCTTTACGCTTGTCTCGCTCTTTTTGCTGCCCTTCTTCGGGACGAACTACGGCAAGGGCGCCATCCGGTGGTTCTCGATCGGCTTTGGCTCGGTGCAGCCTTCTGAGTTTCTGAAGCCCGGCTTTATCATCGTCACAGCCTGGCTGATGGCCGCGGCGCAGGATCTGAACGGCCCGCCCGGGCGCGCCTGGTCTTTCGGGCTGCTGATCATCGTGGTGGCACTTCTGGTGCTGCAGCCCGACTTCGGGCAGGCCTCGCTGGTGCTGTTCGGCTGGGGGGTGGTCTATTTCATCTCCGGCGCGCCGATGCGCATTCTGCTGATCGTTGGCGGGTTGATCGCCGCCGGGGGCGTTGTGGCCTATGGCAGCTCGGATCACTTCGCCAGCCGCATCAACGGCTATCTGGCCGCTGAGATCGATCCGCGCACCCAGATCGGCTATGCCACCACCGCCATTCAAAACGGCGGCTTCTTTGGCGTGGGCGTGGGCGAAGGCCAGGTGAAATGGCAGCTGCCCGACGCGCATACCGACTTCATCATCGCCGTGGCGGCTGAAGAATATGGCGTCGTCCTCGTCTCAATCATCCTCTTTCTTTATGCGGCCATCCTGATGCGCTCGCTGATGCGGCTGACGCGGGAGCGCGATCCCTTCATCCGGCTGGCAGGCTCGGGGCTGGCCTGTATCTTTGCGGTTCAGGCCATGGTGAATATGGGCGTGGCGGTGCGGCTTTTGCCGACCAAAGGGATGACGCTGCCCTTCGTGTCCTATGGCGGCTCGTCGGTTGTGGCGGCGGGCATCACGCTGGGCATGCTGTTTGCCATGACCCGTCACCGCCCGCAGGGCCAGATCAGTGATTTCTTCCGCCGGAGGGTCTGACATGAGCCAGGCACCGCTGCTTTTGATCGCCGCCGGGGGAACCGGCGGCCATATGTTCCCCGCTCAGGCCCTGGCCGAGGCGATGATTGCCCGCGGCTGGCGGGTGAAACTCTCGACCGATGAGCGCGGCGCGCGCTATGCCGGCGGCTTCCCCGCCCAGGTCGCGATTGAGAAGGTCAGCGCCGCAACCTTCGCGCGCGGTGGCGCTGTGGGCAAAGCCCTGGTGCCGTTTCGCATCGCGGGGGGCGTGGCGGCGGCCATGGTTTCGATGCTGAAAGACCGCCCCGCGGTGGTGGTGGGCTTTGGCGGCTACCCGTCGATCCCGGCGCTGAGTGCGGCCACGGCGCTGCGCATCCCGCGTATGATCCATGAGCAGAACGGCGTCCTTGGCAAAGTGAACCGGCTCTTTGCAAAACGGGTCCATAAGGTCGCCTGCGGCACCTGGCCCACCGATCTGCCGGCCGGCGTTGAGGGCATTCACACCGGCAATCCGGTGCGCGCTTCGGTGCTGGAGCGGGCGGGCGCGCCCTATATTGTGCCGGGCGATTACCCGATGAACCTGCTGATCATCGGCGGCAGTCAGGGCGCAAGGATCCTCTCGGACGTGGTGCCCGCGGCCATGGCGGCACTTCCCGAAGAGATCCGGCGTAACCTTAACATCGCCCATCAGGCCCGGGCTGAGGATCGCGACCGCGTGGTGGAAGCCTATGCCGCGGCCGGGATCCGCGCCGAGGTGCAGCCCTTCTTCAACGACATCCCCGCGCGTCTGGCCGAGGCGCAATTGGTGATCTCGCGCTCAGGCGCGTCTTCGGTGGCCGATATCTCGGTGATCGGGCGGCCCGCAATCCTGATCCCCTATGCCGCGGCGACCGGGGATCACCAGACCGCCAACGCCCGCGGGCTGGTGACTGCTGAGGCCGCCATTCTGATGCCCGAGGCGCAATGCAGCCCTGCGGCACTGGCGGAGACCACGGCCTTTCTGCTATCGCAACCCGAGGCGGCGCTGCAGATGTCGCACAACGCCCTTACCGCGAGCCGGCCCGACGCCACCGGGACTCTTGTGACCCTTGTCAGTGAACTTGCCAGGACTGCCTGAACGATGAATATCACCGCCACCAAACTGCCGCATGAACTGGGTCCCATCCATTTTGTTGGAATGGGGGGCATTGGCATGTCCGGTATTGCGGAGGTGCTGATCACGCTGGGCTACCGGGTGCAGGGCTCTGATGCGAAGGCCTCTAAGATCACCGACCGCCTGGTTACTCTGGGCGCGGTTTTCTTTGAGGGTCAGCGCGCGGAGAATATCGGCGAGGCGGCGGTTGTGGTGATCTCTTCGGCGATCAAAAAGGGCAACCCCGAGCTGGAAGAGGCCCGCCGTCGCGGCCTTCCGGTGGTGCGCCGCGCTGAGATGCTGGCTGAGCTGATGCGGTTGAAGTCCAATGTGGCGGTCGCCGGGACCCATGGTAAAACCACCACCACGACCATGGTGGCGACGCTGCTCGATAAGGGCGGTTTTGATCCGACCGTCATCAACGGCGGCGTGATCCATGCCTATGGCTCCAACGCCCGGGCGGGGGCGGGCGAATGGATGGTGGTTGAGGCGGATGAGTCCGATGGCTCGTTCAACCGTCTGCCCGCGACCATTGCTATTGTGACCAATATCGACCCTGAGCATATGGAGCACTGGGGCAGCTTTGACGCTTTGCGCAAAGGCTTTACGGATTTCGTCTCGAATATTCCCTTTTATGGTCTGGCGGTCTGCTGCACCGACCATCCGGAAGTGCAGTCGCTGGTCGGTCGCGTCACCGACCGCCGCATCGTGACCTTTGGCTTCAACGCCCAGGCCGATGTGCGCGCGGTCAATCTGACCTATCAGGCGGGTGTCGCGCATTTCGACGTGGCGCTTCAGGGTGAAGGCGAGGGCGAGGTCATCGAGGGCTGCCGCCTGCCGATGCCGGGCGATCACAACGTGTCCAACGCCTTGTCGGCGGTGGCAGTGGCGCGTCACCTGGGCATGTCGAAAGAAGATATCCGCGCCGCGCTTGCGGGCTTTGGCGGTGTGAACCGCCGCTTTACCAAGGTGGGCGAAGTCGGCGGTGTGACCATCATCGACGATTATGGCCACCACCCGGTTGAGATCGCCGCGGTTTTGAAGGCGGCGCGTCAGTCGACCTCGGGCCGGGTGATTGCCGTGCACCAGCCGCACCGCTATTCGCGGCTGTCGAGCCTTTTTGAGGACTTCTGCACCTGCTTTAACGAGGCGGATGTGGTGGCCATCGCCGAAGTCTACAGCGCCGGCGAAGATGTGATCCCGGGTGCCGAGCGCGATGATCTGGTGGCCGGGCTGATCGCCCATGGCCATCGCCATGCCCGGGCAATCCTGGATGAAAGCGATCTGGAGCGCCTTGTGCGTGAGCAGGCGCGGCCGGGGGATTTCGTGGTCTGTCTGGGGGCGGGCACGATCTCGGCCTGGGCCAATGGCCTGCCGCAGCGTCTGGCCTCGTGACTGCGCGACCGGCAGCAATATGGCTTTGATCCTTACCGCAGGCGCGCTCTGGCTGGTGGCTGCTCTGGTGGTGACCTCGCGACGGGGGCTGGCGCTTGGTGGCGCGGCGCGGGTGGCCCTGGTGGTCACCGGCGTGCCTTATCTGGGCTGGGTTACCTATGGTCTGGGCCCGCTGGCGGGGCTGGGCGGGCTTTTGATTGGGGCGGCGGTGCTGATGCGCTGCCGTCTGCCGCGGCTGACCGGGCGGGGCCTGCGCGACTGACGTCGCCTTAGCCGTGGGCAGATGTGTTTGAAAAGACGTTCATAATCAGGACGCCGGTCAGAATGAAGCCGATTCCGATCAGCGCCGGGGCATCAAGTTTCTGACCAAAGACCGTCCAGGCGATCAGCGCGGTCAGCACGATGCCGACGCCGGACCAGATCGCATAAGCGACCCCTAAGGGGATGTGGCGCAGGGCCAGCGACAGCCCGCAGAAGGCGCAGCCGTAGCAGATCAGCATGATCACCGTCGGCCAGAGCCGGGTGAACTGTGCCGATTTCAGCAGGGCGGAAGAGCCTGCAACTTCAAAGGTGATCGCAGTGAGAAGGGCGAGCCAGGAGAGGGGGGGGCAGGGGCCATGCTGATCTCCTCAGGCCTTCGGGACACAGGAGACAGGCCGGGGCGGGCGCTGCCCTCCCCGGACCCCTCCCGGAGTATTTTTAAAAAGCCAAAGCAAAGAAGAACGCCGCCCCCGGGGAGGGGGCGGCGCTTTTGACTTTGGGATCAGCGGGCCGAGACCGGGGTGTAGTCGCGGGCGGCAGCGCCGATGTAAAGCTGGCGCGGGCGGCCGATTTTGCCTGCCGGATCCGAGATCATTTCTTTCCACTGGGCGATCCAGCCCACCGCACGCGAGAGCGCGAAGATCGGGGTGAACATCGAGGTCGGGAAGCCCATGGCCTCGAGGATGATGCCCGAGTAGAAATCGACGTTCGGGTAGAGTTTTTTCTCAACGAAATAGGGGTCTTCGAGGGCGATACGCTCGAGTTCCTTGGCGACCTTGAGGGTCTCGTTGTCGTGGATGCCGAGCAGGTTCAGCACCTCATCAGCCGATTCCTTCATGACCTTGGCGCGCGGGTCGAAGTTTTTATAGACGCGGTGACCAAAGCCCATCAGGCGGAAGGGGTCATTTTTGTCTTTAGCGCGGGCGATGAATTCCGGAATACGGTCAACGGTGCCGATTTCGCGCAGCATCTCAAGGCAGGCCTGGTTGGCGCCGCCATGGGCCGGGCCCCAGAGGCAGGCGATGCCGGCTGCGATACAGGCGAAGGGGTTAGCGCCCGAGGAGCCTGCCAGACGCACGGTCGAGGTCGAGGCGTTCTGCTCGTGATCGGCATGGAGCATCATGATGCGGTCCATGGCCTTTTCGAGGATCGGGTTCACCACATAGTCTTCGGCCGGAACGGCGAAGCACATGCGCAGGAAGTTGGCCGAATAGGACAGCTCATTCTTCGGGTAAACGAAGGGCTGGCCGATCGAATATTTATAGGCCATGGCGGCGATGGTCGGGATCTTGGCGATCATACGGATCGCCGAGACTTCGCGGTGCCAGGGGTCATTCACATCGGTCGAATCGTGATAGAAGGCCGACATCGCGCCCACGACGCCGACCATGGTCGCCATCGGGTGGGCATCGCGGCGGAAGCCGCGGAAGAAGTTGTGCATCTGCTCATGCACCATGGTGTGACGGGTCACACGGTTCTCAAAGTCCTGCAGCTGGGCTGCGGTCGGGAGTTCCCCGTAGAGCAGCAGATAGCAGACTTCGAGGTGGTGCGATTGCTCGGCCAGCTGCTCAATCGGGTAGCCGCGATAGAGCAGTTCACCCTTGTCGCCATCGATATAGGTGATGGTCGATTCACACGATGCCGTCGAGGTAAAGCCGGGATCGAAAGTGAAGACATCCGCCTGGGCGTAGAGCTTGCGGATATCGAGGACGTCCGGACCTGCGGTCGGTGACATCACCGGCACGTCATAGGTCTTATCGTCGAGTGTCAGCTTAGCGATCCTGGTTGGCGTCGACATCCGTGGTCCCTCTTCTTCGGGCCGGGGGGCAGACGTTGTCCCCCGGCGAAAGTCTTGCCGCTTGACGAAGGGCTCAGGCCCCCTCGGGCCAGACCGCAGCCTCCGTCAGCCGCGCGATCGTCTCCTGCCGGCCAAGGACCAGCATCATATCAAAGACACTAGGCGTTACTGAGCGACCTGCAAGAGCTGCCCGCAAAGGCGCTGCGATCTTACCCATTCCCAGCCCGTGTTCGGCGGCGATTTCAGCAACAAGTGCCTCCAGCGCCTCGCGTTCCCAGCTAACACCCTCAAGGCGCGGCGTCAATTGGTTCAGTATACCACGGGATACAGTATCGAGGGCGGCAAGCGCCTTCGGCTCCGGCGAGAGGGGCCGGTCGCTGAGGATATAGGCGGCTTTGTCCAGAAGTTCCGGATAGGTCTTTGCGCGTTCCTTCAGGCTGTTCATGCCCGCAAGCAGCAGCGGTTTTTGCGCCGCAGTCAGGGCGGGGCGTTCCGCGGCGGTCAGGAAGGCTTCGATTTCGCGCAGCAGGGCTTCATTCTCCATGGCAGCGATATGTTGCCCGGAAAGGTTTTCGAGTTTCTTAAAGTCGAGGCGCGCGGGCGCTTTGCCGATTCCTTTCAGATCAAACCATTCCAGCGCCTGAGCGTCCGAGAAGAACTCATTGTCGCCATGCGCCCAGCCGAGGCGGCTGAGATAGTTGCGCATCGCGCAGGCCGGATAGCCGAGGGCGGCATATTCATGCAGGCCCACCGCGCCGTGGCGTTTCGACAGTTTTTTGCCGTCGGGCCCGTGGATCAGCGGGATATGCGCCCAGACCGGCACTTCCCAATCCATGGCGTTATAGACCATCTGCTGGCGGGCGGCGTTGTTGAGGTGGTCATCGCCGCGGATCACATGGGTCACACCCATGTCGTGGTCATCGACCACCACCGCCAGCATATAGACCGGGGTGCCGTCCGAGCGCAGCACGATCATGTCATCGAGCGTCGCGTTTTTCACCCGCACCGTGCCCTGAACGGCATCCTCGATCAGCGTCTCGCCTTCGCGCGGCGCCTTCATGCGGATCACATAGGGGGCATCGGGATGGGTCGCGGGATCGGCGTCGCGCCAGGGGCTTTGGAAGACCGGATAGCGGCCTTCGGCCTTCTCGGCCTCGCGGAAGGCCTCGATTTCGGCGGCGGTGGAGAAGCATTTATAGGCGCGGTCGCGGGCGAGCATCTCATGGGCGACTTCGGCATGGCGGGGCGCGCGCTCAAACTGGCTGATCGCCTCGCCGTCCCAGTCAAGGCCGAGCCAGGTCAGACCCTGAAGGATCGCGGCAGTGGCCTCGGGGGTGGAGCGTTCGCGGTCGGTGTCTTCGATGCGCAGCAGGAATTTGCCGCCACGGCCACGGGCGTAAAGCCAGTTGAACAGCGCGGTGCGTGCGCCGCCGATGTGCAGGTATCCGGTGGGCGAGGGAGCAAAGCGCGTGACCACGGGGCGGGTGTCGGAGAGGTTGGTGGGGCCGGTCATCGGGGGCCTTTCGGTTAACCTTTGAGAAACTATCACAGGCGTAGCTTCGGATATGCCTGTCTAGAAAATTGAGGGGGGCGCGGCAAGTGTCAGGGCAGCGCGGGGGGCAGGGGCAAAGACAGCGCTTCGGCCCTAAACGACAGGGCGGACGGCTGCTGCCCTGGATGCCGCTGCCGGTCGCGCTTGGGATCTGGGCGTGGTTTTCCTGGCCCGGAATGCCGGGGATTTTGCCCTGTCTTGGGGCGGGGGTACTGCTGGTTCTGCCGCCTGCCGCGCATCGGTTTGGTCACTACCGGCTGTTTCTGGCGGCCCTCGCGCTGGCGGCGGCAGCGGCGGGATTTCTGGCGGCAGAGCTGCGCGCCCGAAGCCTTGCCGCCCCGGTGCTGACGGGGCGCTATTACGGCCCGGTGGAGGGGCGGGTGATCCATATTGACCGCAGCGCGGCGGACCGGATGCGGATCACGCTGGACCAGCTGCGCCCCACGGGCCGCGCCAACTGGCCTGAAAAGCTGCGTCTGACGCTTTTGCCCCAGTATGACAGCCAGCCGCCCGAGCCTGGAATGCGGGTCATGACCATGGCCTGGCTTTCCCCGCCGGAGGGACCGGCGGAGCCGGGGGGCTTTAACTTTGCGCGCCACGCCTGGTTTGAGGGGCTCGGCGCGGTGGGATCGGCGCGCAGCCCGGTTCTGATGGTCGCCCCGTCCGCAGAGGCGGGATCGGCCGCGGTGGCGCGCCTCAGGATGCGCCTTTCCGCGGCGATCCAGGCGCGCATTCCGGGAGAGCCGGGGGCCTTCGCCGCCGCCATGCTGACGGGGGACCGCTCTGGGATGGGGGCGGGGGCCGTGGCCGATCTGCGGGATTCGAACCTTTATCATCTGGTCTCGATTTCGGGCGTCCATATGAGCCTGCTGGCGGGCTTCGTCTATCAGGCACTGCGCTTTCTGATCGCGCTTTCGCCTGCGCTGGCGATGCGCTTTGCGGCGCATAAGCTGGCGGCGGCGGCGGCGCTGCCGGTCTCGGTCTTTTATCTGGTGCTTTCGGGCGGCGATGTGGCCACGCTGCGGGCCTTCATCATGGTGACGGTGATGCTGGGCGCGATTCTGGCGGACCGCCGGGCGCTGTCGCTGCATTCGGTGGGGCTTGCGGCGCTCCTTATTCTGATGCTGCAGCCCGAGGGGCTGACCGAGCCTGGCTTTCAGATGTCTTTTGCCGCCACGACCGCCCTGATTGCGGGGCTGGAGGCTTTGCGGAGGCGCGGCCTGCCGCCGAGGCTGGCGCCCCTTTTGCTGGTGGTCGCGGGATCGGGCCTTGCGGGGCTGGCCAGCGCGCCCTATGCGGCGGCGCATTTCCACCGTGCCACGCCTCTCGGCCTGCTCCCGAACCTGCTGGTATCCCCGCTGATGGGCTTTCTGGTGATGCCGGGAGGGGCGCTGATGGCGGTGCTGGCCCCCTTCGGGCTGGAGGCTCCGGCGCGCATGATGTTGGAGGCGGGGACCTGGGCCACGCTGCAGATCGCCGCTTTTGCCGCCGGGTTTGACGGGATGGTGCAGCCCGTGGCGCGCCCGCAGCGCTTTGGCCTGCCGCTGCTGAGCCTGGGTGGCATGATGCTGGTCCTGTCGGCGGGGCGGGTTAAGTGGCTGGGATTTGCGTTTCTGCTGCTGGGCTTAAGTGCGTTTGCGCTGCCCGACAGGCCCGCGCTTCTCGTCTCGGCGGACGGGCGTCTGCTGGGGCTGATGACCCCAGAGGGGCGCGCGCTTTCTCACGCGCGCGGAGCGGGATTTGCCGCGCGGTCCTGGCTCGCGGCGGACGCCGACCGCGCAGCCCCCGCGCGGGCGGCGGCGCGGGCCGGGTTTACCGGCCCCCCGGATGATCGCCGTTTTCATCTGGGCGAACTGCGGGGGCGCTATCTGCGCCGCCTTCCAGAGGGGGAGCTGTGTGAAGGTGTTGATCTGGTGATCCTGACGCTGCCCGCGCCGGAGAACCCCGGCGCCTGCCGTATCTTTGATGCGCTTTATCTGGCGAAGGCGGGGGCTTTGGCCCTCAGTCCGGACGGAGCGGGCGGCGCTCAGGTCCGCCGCGCCCGTGACGCGCCGCCCAAATCCTGGACCCCGGCTCCGCTGCGCTTTCCGTAACACAAGACGGGGCAGGCAGAGCGGTGGCCATACGGTCGATCGCAGTTTGCGAAGGGGGGGGGAAGCCGGTCTGTCAGCGCAGCTTTGCCGGAAAGCGGGGCAGTGTGGTTAAGCCCCGGGGGCTGCTGAACCGCCCCTGCGCCTCGTCCGGGCCCTTCGGAGAGACTGTCACTAAGCGGGCAGGACAGTCCTTCGTTCGGCCGAAGTGACACTCATCTCTCTCTCAAGTCCTGTCCCCCGAGGTCACAGCGATGCCATTATCGCGGCCCCCGCAAGCCTGCGGCTCAGCACAGAGTTCAGCGCTGCAATATCTGCGGCGGGCGAAAGCGCGACCCGCGAGCAGCAGGGACCACTGAAACGGCGACCCGCATGCCGGAGAATCCGGGCGATGCCCCACCCGACCACCGGCAAAAGCGCCCTGCCGGGGGCCTCCCGGCAGGGCCGCCGCGGCTTAATAATTGCGGATCAGACCAACCAGACGGCCCTGAACGCGGACTGCGCCTTCGGGGAGAACGCGGGTCTCATAGGCGGGGTTCGCGGCCTCAAGCGCGATCTGACCGCCCTTGCGGCGATAGCGCTTCAGCGTCGCTTCCTGCTCTTCGATCAGCGCCACGACGATATCGCCGTTGTCTGCCGTGGCCTGCTGGCGGATCACGACGATATCGCCGTCATTGATCCCGGCCTCAATCATCGAATCACCCCGGACCTCGAGGGCGAAATGCTGCCCCCGCCCCCCGAGCATCGAGCCTGGCACCGCCACGTGATGCGAGACATGCGAAATCGCCTCCACCGGCACACCCGCCGCAATGCGGCCCATGACCGGCAGTTCCATCGCATGGATGATCCCGGGCACGGGCGGGGGGCTGGGCTGGGATGAAGGGGAAGGGGCGGGTTCCGCCCGCGCCGCGCGGTTGCGGCTTTCGCGACGCTCCATGGCTTCGGGCAGGCGCAAAATCTCAATGGCGCGGGCCCGGTGGGCGAGACGGCGGATAAAGCCGCGCTCTTCGAGCGCCGTAATCAGGCGGTGAATGCCGGATTTGGACTTGAGGTCCAGCGCCTCTTTCATTTCATCAAAAGAGGGGGGTACACCCTCTGCATCCACACGGCCGCGGATGAAGTCCAGCAGTTCGAGCTGTTTGCGAGTGAGCATCCCGGTCCTCCGGCAGAAGTTTCATCCTGTGTTCTGCCACCGTTCCCGGTTTGTGTCAATCCTGCCTGGGATTTCGGCTTAGATTGGCAGCCAGAGCGCCTGCGCCCCGGCAGCGGCGGCGGGCGCATGAGGCGGGCGCAGCAAAAGCGCATTGGCCTCTGAGAGCGGCACGAGGAAAGCGCTCTCCTGGTTGTCGCCCGCGTAGATGACCGGGCCGGTATCGCCCTCTTCGACCACGGCCCGCATGTAATGCGCCCGATTGCCATTGGCCTCAAGCGGCTGCGCAAGAGCCGCACGGCGCGGCTTCGGTGCGACATCCTGCAGGCCCTGCAGGCGGCGCAGCAGCGGCAGCAGGAAAAGATGGGTGCAGACGATGGCCGAGACCGGATTGCCCGGCAGACCCAGGAAGACCGCGCCGCCAAGCCGGCCCGACATCAGCGGCTTGCCGGGGCGCAGGGCGACCTTGTGAAAGGCCATATCGACGCCCATGTCGCGCGCCACGCCCGCCACCAGATCATGATCCCCCACAGAGGCACCGCCGATGGTGACGATCACATCCGCATCCGCGGCAAGGCCAATGACATCGCGCAAAGCCTCAACCCGGTCGCGGGCCAGCGGCATCAGGCGCACTTTCGCGCCAGCCGCTTCGGCCATGGCTTTGATGGCAAAGGTATTTGAGCAGATGATCTGGTCCTCGCGCGGGGTTTCACCCGGCAGAACCAGCTCATCTCCGGTGGCAATCAGCGCCACCACGGGGCGGCGGGCCACCTGCGGACGGGCCACATTCATCGCAGCGAGCAGCGCCAGATCGGCCGGGCGCAGCAGGCGCGGACCCGAGAACCGGTGCCCGGCTGCAAAATCGGTCCCCGCCCGGCGGATATGCGCGGTGGGGCTGGTCTCAGTGACGGTGATGCCCTCAGGGGTGAGGGTGACGTTTTCCTGGATCACCACCCGATCCGCGCCTTCGGGCAGCGGCGCGCCGGTGAAAATCCGCACGGCCTCGCCGGGGCCGATCCGGCCCGTCCAGGCACCGCCTGCCTGGGCCTCACCGATCACGGTCCGCGTCTCACCGGGCTGCGGATCCCCGGCCACGGCATAGCCGTCCATCGCCGAAGCCGTGAAGGGCGGCTGCGCCCGGGTGGCCTGCACCTCGCCCAAAAGCACCCGTCCCGCGGCATCGGCCAGCGGAACTTCTTCAGAGGCAAGGGGGGCTGCCAGCGACAGCAGCCGCTCAAGGGCTTCGGCGACGGAGATCATTCTGCCTCGTATCGGCCGGATTTGCCGCCTTCTTTGACGCTCAGGTGGATGCCGCCGATTTCCATACTTTTCTCAGCAGCTTTCAGCATGTCGTAAACCGTGAGACCCGCCACCGAGACGGCGGTCAGCGCCTCCATCTCAACCCCGGTTTTCCCGGCGGTTTTTACCGTGGCTTCAATCTGCACGCCGGGAAGCGCGGGATCCGCCGTCAGCTCCAGCGCGACTTTGGTCAGCGGCAGCGGATGGCACAGCGGGATCAGATCGGCGGTCTTTTTGGCCGCCATAATGCCCGCCAGACGCGCGATCCCCAGCACATCGCCCTTTCCGGCGCGACCTTCGGAGACCAGAGCCAGGGTTTCAGTGCTCATCTTCACAAAGCCTTTGGCGATCGCCATCCGCGATGTCTCAGCTTTTTCCGAGACATCCACCATATGCGCCTGACCTGCGGCGTCAAAATGCGTCAGCATCACAGCGCCCCGGTCAGCGGCTGCGCCAGCAGCGCGCGGGTGGCGCCTGCGACATCGGCCTGACGCATCAGGCTTTCGCCGATCAGGAAACGGCGCACGCCATACTGCGCCATATCGGCCAGATCGGCGGGGGTGAAGAGACCCGATTCCGAGACCACCTGACGCTCTTCCGAGACGCGGCGCGAGAGCTGCCGGGTGACATCCAGCGTCACCTCAAAGGTGTGCAGATTGCGGTTGTTGATCCCGATCAGCGGCGAGCGCAGATGGGCGGTGCGCTCCAGCTCGGGCAGATCATGCACCTCGATCAGCACATCCATGCCCAGATCCGTGGCGGCATCTTCGAGATCTTTCGCGAGGGCATCATCGACCGAGGCCATGATGATCAGAATGCAATCCGCCCCCCAGGCGCGGGCCTCCTGAACCTGCCAGGTGTCGTAGAGGAAATCTTTACGCAGACAGGGCAGGCTGCAGGCTTCGCGGGCCTGCACCAGAAAGTCAGGCGCGCCCTGAAAGGAGGGAGTATCCGTCAGCACCGACAGGCAGGCCGCGCCGCCCGCCTCATAGGCCCGGGCCAGAGCGGCGGGGTCGAAATCTTCGCGGATCAGACCCTTGGAGGGGCTGGCCTTTTTGATCTCAGCGATCAGGCCGTAGCCTGCATTGGAGGCTTTGTTCAGCGCTGCGCCAAAGCCGCGCGGGGCGGGGGCTGCGGAGACCTGCGCCTGCAGATCCGAGAGCGGCACGGCGGCTTTCGCGGCAGCGATCTCTTCGAGTTTATAGGCTTTGATGCGTTCCAGGATCGTGGACATGGCGGGTCCTCCTTGACAAGTGCTAGCGCGGGGAGGCGCGAAAGGGAAGCGGGCGCTCAGGCAGCCCAGTCGATCGGGGGCGCGCCGCGGGCGGCAAGCCAGTCATTCACCTGCGAGAAGGGCCGCGAGCCGAAGAACCCGCGCGAGGCCGAAAGGGGCGAGGGATGCGCCGAAGCGACGATCAGATGGCCGCCCTCCTGGATCAGGGGGGCCGCAAAGCCCTGAGCGGGTTTGCCCCAAAGCACAAAGGCCGTGGGCGTTTCGGCGACGCGGGCCAGCACCTGACGTGACAGCTCCTGCCAGCCCCAGGATTTATGGCCGAAACTCTCGCCCTCAGGCAGGCTCAGCACCGGATTCAGCAGCAAAACGCCCTGTTCGACCCAGGGGCTCAGATCGCCCGAGAGTCGCGCCACACCGAGATCATCATGAAGCTCACGAAAGATATTCGCGAGCGAGCGCGGCAGCGGATGGGTGCCCGGCGGGACCGAAAACGCCAGCCCCATGGCGTGACGCGCATTGGGGTAGGGGTCCTGCCCCAGGATCACCACCCGCACCTTTTCCGGCGGCAGCGCCAGCGCCGCAAAAACCCGCGCGGGGCCCGGCAGCCAGGGCTTTTCTTCTGCTGCAAGCCGCGCCTCCAGCGCAGGCCAGCGGTCTTTGAAGAAAGGCAGATCCGCCCAGGGGGCGGGCGGGGGGATCGCGGTCATGCTCAGGCGGCGGGCTGGGCGGGCGAGAGGCGGCGCAGCACCTCAACCACACGCAGACCCTTGCCGCTGTCGATGGCCTCTGCCGCCATCGCCACGCCCTCTTTCAGACCGGACACCCGGTCCGCCACCACGAGGCCCGCGGCAGCATTGAGCAAAACCGCATCGCGGTACGCGCCCGTCTCGCCCTGCAAAAGCCGCAGCAGGGCGGCGGCGTTTTCCTGGGGGCTGCCGCCGACGATGGCCTCAAAGGGATGAACCGGCAGGCCCGCATCTTCGGGATGCACGACAAATTCGCGGATCGCTCCGGCTGCAAGTTCGGCCACATGGCTCGGCGCGGCGATCGACAGCTCATCCGTCCCGTCGCCGCCATGCATGATCCAGACCTTTTCAGAGCCAAGCTTCTGCAGCGTCTCAGCCATCGGACGGCAGAGGTCTTTCGAAAAGGTGCCGGTCAGCTGGCGTTTGACGCCCGCCGGATTGGTCAGCGGCCCAAGGATATTGAAGATCGTCCGGGTGCCAAGTTCCGCCCGCACGGGACCCACATGGCGCATCGCCGGATGGTGCATCGGCGCCATCATAAAGCCGATCCCGGCCTCTGAGAGGCAGGCCTCCACCACATCCGCCCCAACCATGACATTGATGCCCAGTTCGGTCAGCGCATCGGCAGAGCCCGATTTCGACGACAGATTGCGGTTGCCGTGTTTGGCCACCGGCACACCCGCCGCAGCCACCACCAGCGCGGCGGCGGTGGAGATATTCAGCGTGCTTTTGCCGTCGCCGCCGGTGCCGACAATATCGATGGCCCCGGCGGGCGCTTTGGCGGGAATGCCGCGCGCGCGCATCACGGTGGCGGCGGCGGTATATTCATCCACCGTCTCGCCGCGCGTGCGCAGCGCCATCAGAAAGCCCCCCATCTGCGCGGGCGTGGCCTCTCCGGCAAAGAGCACGGCAAAGGCCTGCTCGGCTTCGGCGCGGGTCAGCGGACGGGTGCAGGCGGCGGCGATCAGCGGCTTCAGCGCGTTGCTCATGCTGCCACCCCCGCGAGGGAGAGGAAGTTTTTCAGCATTTCATGGCCATGCTCAGAGGCGATGGATTCCGGGTGAAACTGCACGCCTTCAATCGGCAGATCGCGGTGGCGCAGCCCCATGATCAGGCCGTCTTTCGTCTCGGCGGTCACTTCGAGGCAGTCGGGCAGGGTGGCGCGCTCGACGATCAGCGAGTGATAGCGCGTCGCCGTCAGCGGCGAGGGCAGCCCCGCAAAGACGCCTTTGCCTTCGTGATACATCTGATCGGTCTTGCCGTGGATCGCTTCGGGCGCGCGGATCACTTTGCCGCCAAAAGCCTGGCCAATGGTCTGATGACCAAGACAAACCCCCATCAGCGGGATCTTCGCTTCGGCGGCGGCCAGGGTCAGCGGCAGGCAGATCCCGGCCTGATCCGGATCACAGGGACCGGGCGAGAGCACAATGGCCGAAGGGGTCAGGCCCAGCGCATCCTGCACGCTCAAAGCATCATTGCGCACCACTTTCACATCGGCACCGAGTTCGCCGAAGTAATGCACCAGGTTAAAGGTGAAGCTGTCGTAATTGTCGATCAGAAGCAGCATGCGGTCCTCACCCTTTGCTCTCGGGGGTCCACGCACACTGCGGGGACGCGGGCGGGCCGTCAGCCGGTTCCGCCGCACGGCCGGTGAGGGCACGGGGATCTCAGGGGCTTATCGCCCATCCGCCGTGCCGGGGCAAGCGGATGCGCGGCGGAGGCAGGTCGCGACTTCAGGGGCTAAAAGTGAAAAACACTTTGCCAGATCGCCTCAAGGGTGTGATTTTCCCTGCTGGAACCTGAGAGTGGTGTCGTTATAACAGTACCAAAGATCCGGCACTCCGCGCATCAGGAGCCGGGACAAGTGCAGGAGGATGCATGCCGCGTGGATTTCTGGCAGGTGTGGTAGGCGGCGGTGTCGCGGGTGCCCTTGGTCTCGCGGGGATTTCGCTGATCCTGCCGCCCCCGAAAACGGCGGCGCAGGCTCCTGTTGCGGAACTCTCAGCGCCTTCGGTAAAGGCGGATGAAGTCCCGGGCGGGGTCGCATCTGAGGGTCTGCCCGCTGCGACGGCTGAAGGGAGTATTGCCGATCCGGCGCTGCCCGCGCAAAGCTCTGGCGCCGAACCATCCGGTGACGGGACCTCCTCTGAAATACGCCTCCCCGACGCCGGGTCCAGCGCGCCATCCGAGGCTGCTCCGCCTGCTGAGGCCCCGATGACTGCCGCTCCGGCAGAGCCGGAACTTCCGCCGCCCGCCGCTGGCGAAGCTGCCCTGCCAGCCCCTGCCGCGCTGCTGCCGCCCGCCTCACCCGCGGCCCCGGCAGCGGCTGCCGCACCCTTTGAACCGGACGCAGCGGCTGAAATTGCGGCAGCGCCGGAGCGCCCCTCGCAGCCGGATCTGCCGTCGTCCCCTGCCACAGGGGATGCGCAGTCCGGCACTGCGCCCGCCGCCCCGTCACCGGAGCTTTCAGCTCTGACCCCGTCAGAGGCAGCAGGGCCTGCCGACGAAAACGCCGAAGCGGGGGCCCGGTTCGGCGGGGGGGATGTGGACGAGGCTCCTTTTGCAGACAGCGGCGAGGCTTCGGGTGCAGGGACTGTCCCGGCCGACAGCGATGCGGCCGCCGGTGCTGGTCTGCCTGACGGCGAGGCCGGGACGCAGGCCGCCCCCTTCGACGGCGATGCGGCGTCTGAGGGAGCTCAGACAGAGACTGCGCAGCCCGGCCGCGGTGAGGCAACAGCCCTCCCCCCGCCTGAGCATCATGCCCCGGCGCAGGTGGCATCCCCCGGCAATGACATCCCGGGCGACAGTCATCCGACCCTCGACACGCCGGAAACCCCGGCCTCTGAGGCGCAGGCCGTGCCCGCCCGCCCGCGCATTCTGCAGCCGGCCCCGGCGCTGAGCGGCGCAGCGGAGGGTGTGACGCGTCACCGTCTGCCAAGCATCGGAAGCGCGCCCGCAGAGATCATTGATGAGACCGCCCCGGCGGGGGATGCCCTGCGCCGCCATGCGCGCAGCTTTGCCAATCCCTCGGGCCGCCCGCCCTTTGCGGTGCTGCTGCTCGATGAGGGCAGCGTCGCGACGGAAGATCTGGCGCAGATCGCGTCCTCTAACCTGCCGCTGACGCTGGTGGTGGACCCCGCAACGCCGGAGGCTGCGGTGCGCGCGGCGCTCTGGCGTGCGGCAGGCCAGGAGGTGGCGCTTCTGGCTGAGGGGATTATGGCCGGTGCAAAGGGCAGCGACGGAGAAATCGCGGTTGAGGCCATGGTCTCGGCGGTCCCGGAAGCGCTGGCCCTTGTCGCCCCGCCCGGAGAGAGCGCTTTGCAAAGCGACCGGATGGCGGCGGCGGCCGTGGTCACGGCGCTGGCAGCGCGGGGCTTTGGGCTGGTGACCTGGGATCAGGGGCTGAACGCCGCCGATCAGGTCGCGCGGCGCGAAGGGCTGGCTGCGGTCACCATTTACCGCGATCTGAACGGGCGCGATGACAGCGGCCCGGTGATCACCCGCGCGCTCGACCGGGCGGCCTTCAAGGCGCAGCAGGATGGCCGCGCCGTGGTCTTCGGGCGGCTGGAGCCTGCGACGATTGAGGCGCTGATGAGCTGGTCTCTGTCTGCCCGCGCGGCATCACTGACGCCCGCGCCGCTCTCGGCTGTGTTGAAGTGAACCGCACTTCTGTCATCTGAGCGATGCTGAGAGCGCGGGGCGAAACAGGCCGTTGATAGGAGGGAACGGGCTGCGTTTCTGTGGTCCTGTGGTCCTGTGGTCCTGTGGTCCTGTGGTCCTGTGGTCCTGTGGTCCTGTGGTCCTGTGATGCGGGTAGGCAGTACTATCCGCGCACAGCAGCTTGCGCAGAGCGTCGCAGAGGCAAGTGACGCTGCGCCGTTTCACTGTGCGGCGGACCTCTAACCCACTCCCGGCTGCGCGGAACCGGTGTTCGCATTGCAGGCGGGGATAGTCGGGACTTCACCCCGCCCGACCGGAAGCGGCCCTGCGCTGCGACACAGCCGCATGAAAGCGCAGCAGGAGTGCGGGGAAGTTTCTTCGACAGGGACCCGTGCGCTTCCCCCCCCTCGCACAAACCCTCAGCGCCAGAAGATCAGCCATTCCACCAAAGCGATCAGACGGCGCAGCAGGCCCCGTGTCAGCCCGGTCCCGGCGAGAAGATCGACGGCTATGCCCGCGGCGATGAGCGCGAGAAGGATCAGGGCTAGCCGGTTGGTCACGGGAAGGCTCCTTAAAAGGGACAGAGCTGCGAGCTTACACCACTGTCGTTATCCAATCAAAAAGGCGCCCCGGGGGGCGCCTTTTCGGAGTATGTCTGAGCGATCAGAGCAGCTTGCCCATGGCGGCTGCCACATCGGCCATCCGCGCCGAGAAGCCCCATTCATTGTCGTACCACGAGAGCACGCGCACCATGCGCCTGCCGACCACACGGGTCTGATCCGGCGCGAAGGTCGAGGATTCGGTGGTGTGGTTGAAGTCGATCGAGACTTTCGGCTCGGGGTCATAGCCCAGAATGCCTTTCAGCGGACCGGCAGCGGCTTCGCGCACGATCTCGTTGATGTCCTCAACGGTGACGTCTTTACCGGCAAAGAAGGTCAGATCCACGCAGGAGACATTCGGGGTCGGCACGCGGATGGCCGAACCATCGAGCTTGCCGGCCAGCGCGGGCAGCACTTCGCCGATGGCTTTCGCCGCACCCGTGGTGGTCGGGATCATCGACATGGCGGCCGCACGGGCGCGGTAGAGATCCGAGTGACGACGATCCAGCGTCGGCTGGTCGCCGGTATAGGAGTGGATCGTGGTCATGATGCCCGATTCAATCCCGACCTTCTCATGCAGCACTTTTGCCAGCGGTGCGAGGCAGTTGGTGGTGCAGGACGCATTCGAGACGACCAGGTGATCGGCGGTCAGCGCATCATGGTTGACGCCGTAAACCACGGTCAGATCGGCTTTTTTCGCCGGGGCCGAGACCAGAACGCGTTTTGCGCCATGGTTCATGTGAACGGCGGCTTTCGCGCGGTCGTTGAACTTGCCCGAGCATTCCAGAACGATGTCGACACCGCTCCAGTCCAGCTCTTCCGGGTTATAGGTCGACATCATGCGGATCGGGCCCTGGCCCACATCCATGGTGCCTTCGCCAAGGGTGATCTGACCGGCAAAGCGGCCGTGCACGCTGTCGTATTTCAGCAGATGCGCATTGGTCTCAATCGGACCGGTGGCGTTCATAGCAACCACTTTCACATCTTCGCGGGCTGCTTCGATGATATGCGCCAGCGTGCAGCGCCCGATGCGGCCGAAACCGTTGATGCCGAGAGTGATGGTCATGGAATGCCTCCGTGGGAACCCTTTGCGGCTGCGATACACGGGTTTTTCCCACCCGTGAAGGTGCAAAGCCCGGGCTTTTGGGGTGTTAACGCAAACAGGCGGTCACGCCCGGGTGAGACGGGCGGTTTGCACATCCCAGGGGAGGGCGGGGGAGGTCGAATCACCCCCGCCGATCCCGGTCAGGTCAGGATCAGTTGGCAGTCTTCGCGGCGTCGCGCTGCTGCGCCACCATCTGGCGCATGCCATCGAGGGGCACATAGCCGCGCAGCATGGTCTCTTCCAGAATGAAGGTCGGCGTGCCGTTGATCTGCAGCGAGGAGGCCAGCTGCTGGTTCGCACCGATCACCGCCAGGGTTTCGGGCGCTTCCATCGCCGGGGCGAGCTCTGCCCAGTTCAGGCCCAGTTCTTTGGCGAGACCCGACAGCGCCGCCTCATTTGCCGGACCTTTCAGCGCGATCAGCGCGTCATGGGCCTTTTTATAGGCCTCATCCCCGCCCAGATTGCGCGCGGCGATGGCGAATTTTGAGGAGGCCAGCGAATCCTCTCCAAGGATGGGGAATTCCTTCATGACGATTTTGATATTGCCATCGGATTTCACCAGCTCTTCCACCTCCGTCCAGGCCTTGCGGCAATAGCCACAGCGGTAGTCGACAAATTCCACCAGAGTCAGATCGCCCTGCAGATTACCGCCCGCCCAGTCGGAGGGGTTGTTGAAGATCGCCTCTGCATTGGCGCGCAGAAACTCGGTTTCGGTCAGGGACTGGGCCTGTTCCTGGCGCTGCTCCAGCACGCCGATGGCCTCCATCAGCACTTCCGGGTTCTCCAGCAGATAGCTGCGCACCGCTGCGCCAAAGGCGTTGCGCTCGGCCTCGGTCAGGGCGGAGAGATCAAGGGCGGCGGCCGGGGCGGCCAGCCCAAGGCTCAGGGCGGCGGCGGTAAGAAAGCGCATATCACGTCTCCGGGAAGGGGCCGGCGTCCCGGCATCTTGGCAGGTCAGAACCCTTGACCCAACCGCGAAAGCGGGCAAGACGAGGGCGTTGCGTGAGAACCATAGGGGGAATGATGCGGGTTTCAAGCCGGGGTGATGTCGATCCGTTCATTGTGATGGATGTCATGGAAAAAGCGCGTCAGGCCGAAGCGGCCGGACGTTCGATCATTCATATGGAAGTGGGCCAGCCGGGCACCCCCGCGCCGGTCGCTGCGCGTGAGGCGCTGGCGACAGCGATGTCGCAGGATGCGCTTGGCTATACTGTGGCGCTTGGCCTGCCGGAGCTGCGCGCGGGCATCGCGAAGCTTTATAAGACCTGGTATGGTGTGGATCTGAACCCTGAGCGGGTGATCGTCACCGCAGGTTCTTCGGCGGCCTTTGTGCTGGCCTTTACCGCGCTCTTTGATGCGGGTGAGAAAGTGGGCCTTGGTCTGCCGGGCTATCCGAGCTACCGCCATATCATGAAGGCGCTCTCGCTGGAGCCGGTGGGCATGCAAACCACCGAAGCGACCCGCTTTCAGCCGACCGGCGCCATGCTGCCCGAGGGCTTAAGCGGTCTGATCGTGGCCAGCCCCGGCAATCCCACCGGCACCATGCTGGGCCATGCGGAACTGACAGAGATCGCAGAGGGTTGTGCGGCGAAGGGGATCACCTTCATCTCCGATGAGATCTATCACGGGCTGCATTATGAGGGGCGCGGCGTCTCGGCCCTTGAGGTCACGGATGATGTGGTCGTCATCAACAGCTTCTCGAAATATTTCTCGATGACCGGCTGGCGTATCGGCTGGATGGTGGTGCCCGAAGATCTGGTGCGCCGCATTGAGCGTCTGGCGCAGAATATGTTCATCTGCCCGCCCCATGCCAGCCAGATCGCGGCGCTGGCCGCGCTCGATTGCATTGAGGAGCTGGAGGCCAACCGCGCGGTCTACGCGGAAAACCGCAGGTTGATGCTGGAGGGGCTGCCAAAAGCGGGCTTCCCGAAGATCGCGCCGCCCGACGGGGCCTTCTTTATCTATGCCGATGTTTCGGATCTGACCGAAGACAGCCGCGAACTCGCCGCAGAGATTCTCGAAATAGCGGGTGTGGCGGTGACGCCGGGCCTCGACTTTGATCCTGGCCGCGGGCTGCAGACGCTGCGATTCTCTTATGCGCGGGCGACGGAAGACATCTCTGAGGGTCTGGCGCGGCTGAAGGCCTGGTTTGACGCGCGGGGCTGATCCGTAAGATCCGGCCTGCCGCTTTTAAGCTTCTGCCGCCGCCCTTCGGGGCGGCGGTCTGCATTTGAGGGGGCAGGGGCGTTTGCCAAATGAAAACACCGCCCCGGGGGGCGGTGCGATCCTGACCACGCGGGCAGGGCTTACAGCCTGCCGCGCCGGCTGTTGTCGCCGAAGAACTGGTTGGGGTTGAACCGGCCCACATTGCCCAGCATCTGGGACACAAAACCCGATTTCGTGACGCCATTGTCGGTTACGCGGCGGGAAAGCGTGACCACACGGCCCTGTTCAAGGCCAAAGCGCTCGATCTGCTCGACCCGGCCCTGAGCGTCAAAGCTGATCGCCAGCACCTGGCGGTTCGCCTCTTTCGGGGCGATGGGACCGCGGCTTTCCCAGCGGCTTTGCACGTAATACCAGCCGCTGTCGGCCATCAGCCCGCCAATCGAGGGGCGGCCGACTTTATTGCCGACGGTTGCGCGGGTGTCTTTGCCAACCTGAAGGGTGGAAAGATCCTCATCGCTTGGAGTGAAGCCGTGATTTCGCACCGACGTCGTGCAGGCGCCAAGCGCACCGATCACGATTGCTGCCAGTGCCATCCGCACAGCCGGAAATGCCCTTGCCATCGTGTCCTCTTGCCTTGACTCTCTCTGCTGCCTATCCGGCTTACAGAAACCCTGCGTGTCGTTCAAGTTCCGACACGCGCATTGCTGAAGGAGAGCGCCATGGCCGCAGAAGAGATCCGGTCCAACCGCATCCGCACAGCCGAGCTGACCGGCAACCGCAAGCGCAGCTTTAAGATCCGCCCGGGCAAACCGGGGCTCGCGGCTCTGGCTGCAGAGCTCGGGCTTCAGGCGATCAAAGATCTGACCTTCAAAGGCGATCTGATGCCCGCAGGCCGCGATGACGTGGCCCTTGAGGGGCAGATTGAGGCCGATGTGGTCCAGTCCTGCGTCGTCACGCTTGCGCCCGTGCCCGCCAGGATCAAAGCGCCGGTCCGCAGGCTCTATATCTCCGGCATGGCCTATCCTGAGGCGGATGAGGCGGAAATGCCCGAGGATGACACCCGCGAGCCGCTGCCCGATGCGATCGACCTTGATGCCGTGCTGATTGAGGCGCTGGCGCTGGCGCTGCCGGATTATCCGCGCGCGGCAGGGGCAGAAACGCTGGTGCTGGAGGCTCTTCCCCCCGGTGCAGAGCCGATTGAGGAGGAAAAGGTGAAGCCTTTTGCCGCACTTGCTGCCCTGAAGGCGAAGCTGGAAAAATAAGCACTCGAAAGGTCTTGCGCCCGCCCGGAAACTGTCTATTTTCCGCGCTTCGCAAGACATGTCATGCCGACGCCCTGCGAATCCGGGGCACGGCACGATTTACGCAACAGATTCAGGGGCGTGTCCCCGACAAGCCCGAGGTTGATAAAATGGCAGTTCCGCAGAACCGAGTCACCCGTTCGCGTCGCAACATGCGTCGTGCGCATGACGCTCTGGTGGCAGCGAACCCGAATGAGTGCAGCAACTGCGGTGAGCTGAAGCGTCCGCACCACGTCTGCGGCGCCTGCGGTCACTACGACTCGCGCGAAATCGTCGCGACTGCTGCAGTCGACACCGATGAGGACGCAGCGTAAGGCTGCGTCTGGTATCTGATCTCTGTCATGACCCAGAGCCGACCGGACCCGCACGCCACTGTTGCATCGGCGACGAACCTGCAACAGATCGTGATCTCGGTCGACGCCATGGGTGGCGATCGCGGCCCTGAAGCCGTGATCGGCGGGCTTGAGCTCGCGGCTGCAGAGCATCCTGATGCCCGATTCATTCTGCATGGCGATGAAGTCGTGCTGGCTCCGCTTCTGGATCAGAAGCGGAGCATTTCGTCTGTCGTCACCCTGCGCCATGCGGCGCGTGCGGTGACGATGCACGACAAACCTGCTCAGATCATGCGCAGCGGTCAGGACACTTCGATGTGGTCCTGTATCGAAGCGGTGCGGCTGCGCGAGGCCCGGGCTGCGGTCTCCTGCGGCAATACCGGCGCGCTGATGGCCGTCAGCATGATCCGCCTGCGCCGTCTGCGCGGGGTAACCCGTCCGGCCATCGCCTGCCTCTGGCCCTCGCGCAATAAGGCGGGCTTCAACGTCATGCTCGACGTGGGTGCGGATGTGAAAGCGGAAGCCGAAGATCTTTTGCAATATGCGCGTATGGGGGCTGCCTATGCCCGCACGGCGCTGTCGCTTGAGATGCCGCGGGTTGGCCTTCTGAATGTCGGCACTGAAGAACATAAAGGCCGCCCCGAGATGCGCACCGCCTATGAGCTGGTGCAGGCCGCTGCGGCGGAGGGGGCTTTCAGCTTTGAAGGATTCGTTGAAGGCGGTGACATTCCCGGCGACCGGGTGGATGTCATTGTGACCGACGGATTCTCCGGGAATATCGCTCTCAAGACCGGTGAGGGCACTGCGAAATTTGTCGGAGATGTGCTGAAAAGCACGCTCAAATCCACCCTGCTGTCAAAAGTCGGTGCGCTGCTGGCGATGTCCTCGCTGAAGAAGATGCAGCTGCGGATTGATCCGCGCCGGGTGAATGGCGGGGTCTTTCTGGGGCTGAACGGCGCGGTGGTGAAATCCCACGGCTCCTCGGATGCGACGGGTGTGGCAGCAGCGATCTCGCTGGCCTGCCAACTTGCGCGCGAGGACTTTACCGGCCGGATCGCGGCGCAGGTTGCGCCCGCAGCAACGGCAGGGCAGGATGCGGCCTCCGATGGGGAAGGAGCCTCGAACTGATATGACTATTCGTGCCGTCGTCAGGGGCGTGGGGCATTATCTGCCCGAACGCGTAGTGCCCAACAGCTGGTTCGAGGAGATTGTCGAGACCTCCAACGAATGGATCGTCTCGCGCTCGGGGATCGAGCGGCGGCATTTCGCGGCCGAAGGTCAGACCACCTCGGATCTTGCGATTCGCGCCGGCAATGCCGCGCTGGCGGATGCCGGACTGACGGCGGATGATATCGACGCGATTATCGTTGCAACCTCGACCGCCGATTTCACCTTTCCCTCGGCCGCCACCATGGTTCAGGCCGGGCTTGGCATGACCAAAGGCTTTGCCTTTGACGTTCAGGCCGTCTGTGCGGGCTTTATCTTTGCGCTTGGCAATGCCGATACGCTGATCCGCGGCGGTGTGGCGAAACGGGTCATGGTGATCGGGGCTGAGACCTTCTCAAAGCTGATGGACTGGACCGACCGCAGCACCTGCGTGCTTTTCGGCGATGGCGCAGGCGCGCTGATCCTGGAAGCGCAGGAGCAGGCGGGCACCACGGCGGACCGCGGCATCCTCTCAGTCGATCTGAATTCCGACGGTCGCCAGAAGGGCATTTTGCACGTCGACGGCGGCGTCTCGACCGGTGTGGTCGGTCATCTGCGCATGGAAGGCAAAGAAGTCTTCCGCCATGCCGTTGAAAAGCTTGCCTCTACCGCCAGAACCGCGCTGGCAAAGGCGGAGCTGACGGTGGAAGAGGTCGACTGGCTGGTGCCGCATCAGGCCAATATCCGCATCATTGAGGGCACCGCCCGCAAGATGGGATTTGGCATGGATAAGGTGGTCGTCACCGTTCAGGATCACGGCAATACCTCGGCCGCGTCAATTCCGCTGGCGCTCTCGGTTGGTAAGGCCGAAGGCAAGCTGAAAGCCGGCGATGTGGTCGTCACCGAGGCCATTGGCGGCGGTCTGGCCTGGGGGGCGGTGGTTCTTCGCTGGTAAGCGCCTGACCTCAGAGGCTTTCTGTTGACACACCCCCTTGTCTCGCCCAATCTGATGAGACAGTCCCGGGGGGTTGATATGAGCGATAAGACTCTGACACGGATGGATCTCAGCGAAGCGGTGTTCCGCGAAGTGGGTTTGTCCCGTAACGAATCAGCACAACTTGTTGAAGCTGTGCTGAAACATGTCTCTGACGCGCTGGTGGAAGGGGAGACCGTGAAGATCTCTTCTTTCGGCACCTTCTCGGTCCGGGACAAAGCGGCCCGCGTGGGGCGCAATCCCAAGACCGGTGAGGAAGTGCCGATCAGCCCGCGCCGCGTGCTGTCTTTCCGGCCGTCTCATCTGATGAAAGACCGGGTCGCGGCGGGCTCGGCCAGTTGAAAGGCTAAGGGCGGATGGAGAAATCCCCCGAGGCATTCCGGACAATCAGTGAAGTTGCCGGTGTCCTCGATGTTCCGGCGCATGTGCTGCGGTTCTGGGAGACACGTTTCCCCCAGATCCGCCCCATCAAAAGAGCCGGTGGCCGGCGGTATTACCGCCCCACCGATGTTGCCCTGTTATCGGGCATCCGTCTGCTGCTGCACGATCAGGGCATGACGATTCGCGGCGTGCAGAAAATCCTGCGCGAGCAGGGCGTGCGACACGTCTGCTCGCTGGCAGCCGATGGCCTTGAGCTGGAGGCCGAGGCCGAGTGGCAGGAAGAGGCCCGCCGCCCCGTCACCATCATTCGCCCGCGCGCGGAAGAGCCTGTGGCTCTCGCCGATGTGCTGGCCTGGCCGCGCCCGGTTGCCATGCCGGTTCCGCGCGCGATCAGTTCCGGCGTGGCGATGTCGGCAGGCTTTGGCGAAGCCCCGGAAGGCTTCAGTGCGGGGGGCGATTTTGTGCCGCCGCCGTTTCAGGGCTTGACCTGGTCGGCGGCACCCCCAGCCTCATGCGCCGAAGCCGAAGCCGAAGCCGAAGCCGAAGCCGAAGCCGAAGCCGAAGCCGAAGCCGAAGCCGCCTGTGAGGCCACGGCAGAACCGGGCGATCACGATACGACGGAGACGGAAATGAATGAGGCTCCGGCGGAGAAAATGAACGCGGCCCTGCGCCAGCTGCCGCTGAATGGCGGCAGGGACCTTGCCGCGATGCTGCGTCGTGCGCGCCATGGCGGGCTGCAGCCGGGGGTGACGGCCCAGGTGGCGGTGATTGCGGCCGATCTGCGGGCCCTGCGGGAGTTAATTTCGCAAAGTCCTGGTCAATAAGCAAAAAAATGAATTTTGCCTCTTGCCGCCGCTGCAGAATTCGCTACATATCCTCCTCGTCGGGCCGTGGCGCAGCCTGGTTAGCGCGTCCGTCTGGGGGGCGGAAGGTCGTGAGTTCGAATCTCACCGGCCCGACCACTGTAAAAGGCCCGCCTGCAGAATTCTGCAGCGCGGGCTTTTTTCATTTCCGACAAATGTCTCCGACTCGAGGGTATGATGGCTGAAGGTGTGCTTCCTGCGCAGGTAATCCGCGAGTTGATCGCAGGTGGTGCAATCTCGCTTGAGGCCCCGCTGGCCCCCGGCCAGGTGCAGCCCGCAAGCCTTGATCTGCGCCTCGGCACCGTGGCCTATCGGGTGCGCGCCTCCTTCCTTGCGGGCAAGGGCCGCACGGTCGCGGAGCGGATCTCGGAATTCGGCATGCACCGGATTGATCTCACCGAAGGTGCGGTGCTGGAAAAGGGCTGTGTCTATCTGGTGCCGCTGATGGAATCGCTGGCGCTGCCGGAGGGGGTTTCGGCGGTCGCCAATGCCAAAAGCTCGACCGGGCGTCTGGATCTGCTGACCCGCACGATCATCGATCAGGGCACCGAGTTCGACCGCATTCCCGAAGGCTATCAGGGCCCGCTTTATGCCGAAATCTGCCCGCGCAGCTTCTCGGTGCTGGTGCGTCCGGGGATGCGGCTGAACCAGCTTCGTCTGCGGCAGGGGGAGGCGCAGCTTTCCGATGAGGCGCTGCGCGCGCTGCACGCCGCAACGCCGCTCGTGGATGGCGAGCCGGTGATCTCAGCGGGTTTGGGCTTCTCCGTCGATCTGCAGCCTGCGGAGGGCGATCTGGTCGGCTACCGCGCCAAGCCGCATACCGGGGTGATCGATCTCGACCGGATCGGCGCCTATGATCCGGCTGAGTTCTGGGAAGAGATCCGCACCCGCGAGGGCCGCATTATCCTTGATCCCGGTGCTTTTTACATTCTCGTCAGCCGTGAGGCTGTGACGATTCCCCCCGATCACGCGGCGGAAATGGCCCCCTATATCGCCATGGTGGGCGAGTTCCGGGTGCATTACGCGGGCTTCTTCGATCCGGGCTTTGGCCATGCCGAAGCCGGGGGCGCAGGCTCGCGCGGGGTGCTGGAGGTGCGCTGCCATGAGGCCCCCTTCGTGCTGGAGCATGGTCAGGTGGTGGGCCGTCTGGTCTATGAAAAAATGCGGGAAGTGCCCGATGTGCTTTACGGCCAGGGCATTGCCTCGAATTATCAGGGCCAGGGGCTGAAACTCTCCAAGCACTTCCGCTGACACGAAAAAAGCGCCCCGCAGGGCGCTTTTTTAATCGGCTCAGTTGGTGCAGGGGATCGGGATTTCCACCACATCCGCCCCGCGGCGGGTCTTGATGGTGCAGACCTTTTCCTGTTCGGGGGCCGCCCGTTCGCTCGAGCGTTCCGCACCGATCAGGACGCGGCGGTCCACATCCACGATCGTCGCCTCGCTGTCTTCAGCGACGCCCATCAGAGACAGGGTCATGCGCCCGGTGACCTGGGCCTGGGCCAGGCGCGCCACCTGCTGGGGCGTCGCCTCAACCGTGATGGTGCGTGCCACAGCGCCGCGCGACGCCGCCGAATCCTCGGAGCGCTGATCCAGCGCAATGACGCTGATCCCGGTCTCAATAATTTTGGTGAACTGCCCGTCAACCTCATCGGTGAGGCCGGAACTGCTGCCGGTCCAGTAAATATCGACGCGATCACCGATCCGCACCAGACCGGCGACACCCGAAACGGCATCGACCTGAATGGTGAAAGCGCGCATGCCGCGCGAAAGCCGCGTGTTCAGACCGCCATCTTCGCCAGGCGCGCTGACCTTGCTGACAAGAATCGGCTCAAACTTCTCCATCTGCCGCACGACCGTGCGGGTCTGGGGCTTATCTTCAGGGAAGAGCCGTTTATAATCGGTAAAGGCGTTCTCAGGGACTGAGTTGGCGGGCCAGGAGATCAGTCGCAGATCGTCTTTGGTCAGCACATGACCAAAAGGCAGAGCCTTATTGGCGACAAAAACGTCAACCGTGGCCACAACCCGCTTCAGCGCCGCCTGTTCCCGCTGCTGGCTGTGATTGATGAACTGAGCGGTCTTCCAGGCCGCAAAGCCTGCCAGTGCAAGGCCAAGGACCAGGACCAGGGGAAAAAGATTGCGCATAATCACTCCGTTTGCGTTGGGCGACACGCCGGCGATGAGGGGCGTTCACTCGGCAGCGTCAACAAAACTCGTCTGCATCGAAGCGCCCTGACTGAGCTGCCCGGCCCAGTCGACGACCGCGTCGCTCAGGGACTGGAATATCAGCACGCAAAGCGTAATGACCAGAGCGGTCAGCACGACAGCCTCGATGCTTGCAGCACCCGAGTCGTCCTGGCCGAAAGTTGCGGAAGTCCAGAGAATTTTCATAGGAGCCCTCTGACAGATCGCCAGCCCGGGGGCCGGTGATTTAAAGGTAGTCCTTGCAACTGTGAACGACCTTGGGGCCGCACCTTGGTGCAGCCCTCTGGCTGGCAGCGTCCAGGCAGGGCGCTGCGATGCCGGCCCCCATATTGGGTGCCGGCGATCGGCTGGTATTGCTTATTCGGAAGCGGTCGGGGTACGGCCGGCAGCGAAGGCGGTATCGGCGCCAACCGCAGTGTTCTGGATCTCGTCTGCCATCTGGGTGGTGACGGTGCCCAGTGCGCCCGAGATCTGGGTCATGACCAGGACGCCCAGGCCCACGATGGCAGCGGTCAGCACGACCCAGTCAACGGTCACGGCGCCCGATTCGTCGTTGCGGAATTTGTTCAGGATGTTTGCGAGTTTCATGGCAGTTCTCCGGTTAAACGATGTGATGTCAGTTGTGTTTGCAGTGCGGTCCCTTCCTGCTGCTCTGGCAGGATCGTGAACCGTGTTAATTTCTTCGCTTTCGTCTCCGGCGGGTCTTTCGTGTCCCGCCTTCCTCGTTGGCATGAGTTTATATAGCCCTTGAATCGTGGCATGATCTGGGCCGCCTTTGGGTATTTCCTGGGGCTATTCACTTTTCTTAAATATGTCTATCACGCTGAAATATATGTATTTTTATTGTTCATATTATCGGCATTCGGGCAAAACCAGGTCAATTTACCCGATTTGACACAGTTCCGGCGTGATTGAACGACTGCTCTGGGCGGCAAAGAGAATCTCTGGCAGGCTCAGGAAAAGGCCGGGAACAGGCAGAGCAGCGCATGGCACGACTCACATCTCTCACGGCAGTCCTGGGGCTGCCCGCCCTCCTGGTGCTGGGCGTCCCGGCGCCGATGGGTCTCGCGGATGAGCCGTCAGCGCGGGCTGATTTCACCTTTCGGCGGATCCGCCCGCCCGCACCCGGAGAGCAGCGCCGCCTGGTGCAGATCGACCCGGCTGAGCAGGCCCGACTTCTGGCCGTCCCGGCCGCGCGGCCCGATCCCGGATTGTCCGCCGCACCCGCAGGTCCCGCGCGGCCCGCCGCTCCGGGGCTTTTCGACTGGTATTGGGAGGCGGTCTCACCGGCATTGAGCGACCGCAGTGACCGCTTCGTCCGCGCGCTGGAGATGCTGGGCAAGGGGCCGGGGGGCAGCATTGTGCCTGCCCCTCGCATGCAGAACCTGCAGGAGATGGCGGGGGCCTATGGCACCCATATTCTGCGCGCAACCATCGGCACCCGGGTCTCTCCTGCGCTGGTGCTGGCGGTCATGGGGGTGGAAAGCGGCGGCCGTGCCGAGGCCGTCAGCTCTGCCGGGGCGGTCGGGCTGATGCAGCTGATTCCGGCGACCGCCGCGCGCTTTGGCGTTACCGACAGCAAAGACCCGCAGCAAAACATCAGGGGCGGCGTTGCTTATCTCGACTGGCTGTTGAAAGAGTTTGACGCCGATCCGGTGCTGGCGCTTGCGGCCTATAACGCCGGAGAAGGGGCCGTGCGCAAAAATGACGGTGTGCCACCCTATGCCGAGACGCGTGCCTATGTGCCGAAGGTTCTGGCGGCCTGGCAGGTGGCGCAGGGGCTCTGCCTCACCCCGCCCGAACTCGTCACCGACCCCTGCGTCTTTCGTGTCATCGCAGCAGGCGGTTAAAGATCGATCGATCCGTCGGGGGCTGTGCGATCGGCCTCAGGCGGGGCCTGAGGCCGCGCGGGCGGCGGCGGCGCCCCGGTTTTGCGCCGGATCACAATATCGCCGTTCGGCAGCCGCTCGGGGGCTTCATAATGCTGCACATCGCCCAGAAGCGCCGCAAGATCGCGCAGCATGGGACCGAGGCCCTGCATCCCGTCCTGCATCTGGCGCAATGCCGGGTCAATCTCGCCTAAAAAGCTCTGCAAAAGGCTGCGCGCGCCCCGACCCAGCAGTTCAAAGCCGTCCTCGTCGGGCTGCCCGGAGGGGGCAGGCGGCTGCTGTGCCGCAAGGGGTGCTGCAAGAAGGCAAAGGACAAGGGCGGCGGTTCGCATCATGCGGCTAGTCTGGCACCAGAGGGGCGCGAGGTCACGGGCTCAGATCCGGCGTCACCGGGAAGTGATCTGAAGCGCCGGGCAGCGCATTGTGTCTCAGGAGTTGGATCCGCGAAAGGTGCGGGTTTATGCGTTCAAAGATCAGCATCTGATCAGATATCGCCGGGAAAAAGGCCCTGTCGCGTGGCCATAAAGCCTGCTGTTGCAGCGCGCCGTCTGGGGGGCGGGCAGCGCAGGGTTTCGTAAGGCGATCCTCCAGGCGCCTGCGCTGCCAGAGGCACTGCGCCGGGAGTCTGCGCCGACTCACCTCAGTGATGCGCTTTGCCCCCTCGTCCGGCTTTGCACCATGGGGTGCGGCCTCTGGCCCATCGGCAGGGCACAGCCTGACACGCGGCAGAGGAGGTGGGCGTTCAACGATGGAGATCGCATCGGGCTTCAGTGCCCCCGGAGACCCCGCCCGCTTTCCCGAGGCGGCCCGGGGAGCGGACCACCGCGGCAGGCGGGTTTCCGTGATCAAAGAGAAAGCCGGGAAGCCAGGCGGATTACGCCGCCCGTGCCCGCTCGATCTCGTTAAAAGCGGCATTGACGGCGATCAGCCGCTCTTCGGCCATGCGCACGGCTTCGGCAGGAATGCCGCGTGCCACCAGGCGATCGGGGTGATTGGCGCGCACCGCCGCTTTCCAGGCTGCACGGATCTCGGTCAGCGTGGCCTCGGGGGAGACGTCGAGAATGTCATAGGGATCATGCGGCAGATCCGGCACCAGGCGCTCTTTCAGCCCGCGCACGCAGGTCGCGCTTAAGCCGAAGATCTTTGCCACCTCTGCAAGGAAGTCATCTTCGAGCGCGTGGAAATCGCCATCGGCGAGCGCCACATGAAAGAGCCCCTCCATGATGTTCATCAGCGTCTCGCGGTCGCCTTTGAACATGGTGGCGATCTTGCGGGCATAGGCCTCAAAGCCTGCCACATCCTGACGGGCCAGGTTGAAGACGCGGGCGGCATTGGCCTCCTCGCCGGGGGGGATGGTGAAGATGCGGCGAAAGGCCGAGACCTCATCGCGGGTCACTTCGCCATCGGCTTTGGCCATTTTGGCCCCAAGCGCGATGATGGCGATGGTAAAGGCCACCGTGCGCTCCGGCGGGGTGCGCAGGCGGTCGAAAACGGCAGTCAGCCCTTCGCCATTGGCGAGGGCAGCGAGGGCGTCGGAAATGCGGGACCAGAGGGACATGGCGCTATCTTAGCCTGCCCCCACTGCGCTGTCAGTTGAGAATTTTCTGCATCAGGATCAAATCATGGTAGGTGCCGAATTTGAACCCGGCCTCGCGGATGATCCCGGCTTCGTGATAGCCGATGGCGGCGTGAAACGCGCGCCCGGCGGGATTGCCGCCGGAGACGCCTGCCACCATGATGTGATGTCCGCGCCCGCGGGCATGATCCTCAATCGCGGTCATCAGGCGGCGGCCAATGCCTTTGCCATGCGCTTCCGGGGCAAGGATAATCGTATGCTCCATCGCGCGGCGATAGCCGTCGCCGCCGCGGAACTGGGTGTAGCTGGCAAAGCCGAGGATCTGCCCGCCCGCATCCCAGACCAGAAAGCCATGCCCCAGCACGGCCTTGTCGCGGATCGAGGCCTGAAGCTCTGTCACCGATTTTTCCTGGGGGTTAAAGGTCACCAGGGTGTCACGGATCAGCGGGTTCCAGAACTCCAGGATCTTTGCGGCATCGTCAGAACGGGCAGGGCGGATCAAAGGCGAAGCTCTCCGTCGGCTGTGGTGAAAAGGGCGCTCAGACCCGCAGGCCCCTGCAGAATGGCTATGCGGCTGTCGGTCAAAAGCGGCGAGAGGGCCGCAGAGAGCGCCTGCGCCTCCGGGTGAAAGATCTGCAACTCGCGCAGGCGAATACCGTGATCGGGCAGGCGCTGCGCGGGATGGGTGCTGCCCTGCCAGGAGATCAGCGCCGGAAAGCTGTCGTCAAAGGGCAGTGTGCCGCTCTCGGTCACCGCCATCTGCCAGTGCAGATCGCCGCGGCTGAGGGCGGTGGCCCGGCCTGCGCCCGCAGGGGCCTGGAGCAGCGCGGCCTCCAGATCGTCACAGCGGCAGACCCAATGCGTCAGGCGCGGCGGCCCGCGAAAATGATCAAGGCCAAACCAGCGCGGATGACCGGGCGGCGGCGCACCAGGGTCAATGGCGATCAGTTCCAGATATTCATCGGGCCCGAGCGACAAAAGCCGGTTGTGGGTGCTCATCAGGGGGTGCTGCCCGCCGGGGGAGAACTCCGCGCCAAAGAGTGCCGCAAGCGCCTCATCCGCGCCCGAAAGCGCCTCTGCTGAAATCACCAGATGGTCCGGTCTGAGCATAAAATCCACAGGCTCCTGATACCCCGTGCCAGAGTGGCGCGGGCTTATCCGGGCCACAAGGGGGCCGGGACGAAAAAGCGAAGCGCCGCCCCTCGGGGCGGCGCTCTGCCGGGTTTTCGGGCAGGCTGAACCTTAGCCGCGTGCGGCGCGGATCAGCTTCAGCACATCGCGGGCCGCATCGGGGATATTGGTGCCGGGACCAAAGATCGCCTTCACGCCGCGGTCATAGAGATACTGATAATCCTGCTGCGGGATCACGCCGCCACAGATCACCAGGATCTCGCCCGCGCCTGCGGCCTCCAGCGCCTCAATCAGCTTCGGCGCAAGGGTCTTGTGGCCCGCCGCCTGGCTGGAAATGCCGACGACATGGACGTCATTGTCGATGGCGTCCTGCGCCGCCTCTTCCGGCGTCTGGAAAAGCGGGCCGACGTCGACGTCAAAGCCGATATCGGCAAAGGCGGTGGCGATCACTTTCGCGCCGCGGTCATGGCCGTCCTGGCCCATTTTCACCACCAGCATCCGCGGGCGGCGGCCTTCCTCGGTAGCGAAATCTTCGACGTCTTTCTGAATGGCCGCAAAGCCCTCGTCGCCCTCATAGGCGGCCCCGTAAACACCTGCCAAAGTCTTCACCTCTGCACGATGGCGCCCGAAGGTGCCTTCCATAGCCAGCGAGATTTCCCCCACGGTCGCCCGCGCCCGGGCACATTCGACGGCGGCTTCCAGAAGATTGCCACCCTCAACGGTGCGGCGGCCCAGCTCCAGCAGGGCCGCGTCGCAGGCGGCTTCATCGCGGTCAGCGCGGACCTGGGCCAGACGCGCGATCTGGCTGTCGCGCACCGCCTGGTTGTCGATCTCCAGAATGTCGATCGGGTCTTCCTTGGCCTTGCGGTATTTGTTGACGCCGACGATCACTTCCTCACCGCGGTCGATCATGGCCTGACGGCGGGCGGCGGTTTCCTCAATGCGCAGCTTCGGCATGCCGGAGGCCACGGCCTTGGTCATGCCGCCCATCTCTTCGATCTCTTCGATCAGCGCCCAGGCCTTATCCGCCAGCTCTGCGGTCAGGCTTTCGACGTAGTAAGACCCCGCCAGCGGATCGACGACAGCGGTGATGCCGGTCTCTTCCTGCAGGATCAGCTGGGTGTTGCGGGCAATGCGGGCCGAGAATTCCGTCGGCAGCGCAATGGCTTCGTCCAGTGCGTTGGTGTGCAGCGATTGCGTGCCGCCCAGAGCTGCCGCCATCGCCTCATAGGCGGTGCGGATGACGTTGTTATAGGGATCGGCTTCCTGCAGCGAGACACCCGAGGTCTGGCAATGCGTCCGCAGCATCAGCGAGCCCTGCTTCTTCGGCTCAAACTCCTGCATGATGCGGGTCCACAAAAGCCGCGCAGCGCGAAGTTTCGCGGCCTCCATGAAGAAGTTCATGCCGATGGCGAAGAAAAACGACAGACGGCCTGCGAATTCATCCACCGGCATGCCCGCTTTGATCGCCGCGCGCACATATTCGCGCCCGTCGGCCAGCGTAAAGGCCAGCTCCTGCACGAGGTTCGCGCCCGCCTCCTGCATATGGTAGCCGGAGATGGAGATGGAGTTGAACTTCGGCATGGATCTCGAAGTATACTCAATGATATCCGCGATGATCTTCATCGAAGGCTCAGGCGGATAGATATAGGTGTTGCGGACCATGAACTCTTTCAGAATGTCATTCTGAATGGTGCCCGCGAGCAGCGCTTTATCATGGCCCTGCTCTTCGCCGGTGACGATGAAATTTGCCAGAATCGGGATCACCGCACCGTTCATGGTCATCGAGACCGAAACTTTATCCAGCGGAATGCCGTCAAAGAGGATCTTCATATCCTCGACCGAGTCGATCGCCACCCCCGCCTTGCCGACATCGCCCACCACGCGCGGGTGATCGCTGTCATAGCCGCGGTGCGTCGCCAGATCGAAAGCCACCGAGACGCCCTGCTGACCGGCTGCCAGCGCCTTGCGATAAAAGGCGTTCGATTCCTCCGCCGTCGAGAAGCCCGCATATTGCCGGATCGTCCAGGGACGGCCCGCATACATGGTCGCCTTCACCCCCCGGGTGAAAGGCGCGATGCCCGGCAGGCTGCCCATATGCGGCAGCTGCGCGGTATCCTCTTCGGTATAAAGCGGTTTGACGCGAATGCCTTCCAGGGTCTCACGCGACAGCTTCTCCTCCGGGTCCGCTCCCTTCAGTTCTTTGCTTGCCACCTGACGCCATTGATCGAGTTTCCCGGTCATCGGCAGATCTCCTCACTCAGATGCGGGGAAAAACCCCGGATTGTCTTGGGTTTCGCGCAGCCCTCACCTATGTGTGAAGTATGAGACATGCGCTGAAATTCATATTCGCTTTCACTGCCGCCCTGGGCGTCAGCCCGCTTGCGGCGGAGACTCCGGCCGGCACCCCGGCGGAGACTCCGGCCGGCACCCCGGCTGAGGCTTCGGCCGGGACCCCGGCTGACAGCCCTGCGGCGGTCACCTCTCCGGCCGGACCCTTTGCGGCCGCCGAGATCGCCCTCGGCGCGCAGCAGTATCAGAGCCGTCCGCTGGTCGTCTTCGCCGAGAGCGCTGACAACCCCCAGTTTCAGCGCCAGCTGCATCTGCTGCAGTCGGGCCTGGGCGATCTGGCCGAGCGCGACGTGGTGGTGATCCTCGATACCGACCCCGCCAGCCCCTCGGAGTGGCGTCGCCGCCTGCGCCCGAGTGGCTTTTCGGTGGTTCAGCTCGACAAGGATCTGACGCCGGTCTTTCGCAAGCCCAGCCCCTGGGATGTGCGCGAGATCACCCGCGCCATCGACAGGCTGCCCTCGCGCCGTCAGGAAATGCTGGAGCGGTTCCCGGGGCGCTGAGGCGCGCTCCGGCAGAGGCCCGCAGGCGCCGGTCCTGACACCTTTCAGGATCAGATCCGGCGCCGGCTCCATGGCTTATTCGAACTCCATGATGACGTCATCAACCCTCAGGCTGTCACCGGGGGCCGCATTGACCTTTTTCACCACGCCTTTGCGTTCGGCGCGCAGGATGTTTTCCATCTTCATGGCTTCCACGGTGGCCAGCGCCTGACCCTCCTGGACCTCTTCGCCTTCCGCCACGTTGATCTTCACGACCAGACCCGGCATCGGGCAGAGCAGGAACTTCGAGGTATCGGGCGGCATCTTCTCGGGCATCAGCTTTGCAAGCTCTGCCGCGCGCGGGCTGCGGACGGCGACCTTCAGATCGGCCCCGCGCAGGCGCATACGGAAGCCCTGGGGGATCTCGGCGGTCTTGATCACCACCGGCTCGCCATTGACCTCTGAGCGCGCAAGCTGCTGACCCGGCGTCCAGTCCGAGGTGACGCGCAGCGCCTCTCCCTCCTCAAAGCTGACGGTCGAGCCTTCTTTGTCGGCCCGGATGGTGACGGTGAAGTCCTGACCGCCAAGGCTCACCACCCATTTATCGCCAACGCGGCGCTGGTGGTTGTCCATGGTGCCCGAGATTTTCGTGCGGCGGATCTCGGCCACGCGGTTCATCGCAGCCGCCACAGCCGCGACCTTTTTCAGATCCGAAACCGAGAGCGTCGCGCCCTGGAACCCCTCGGGGTATTCCTCAGCGATGAAGGCGGTGGTGATATCGCCCGAGACGAACTTCGGGTGATCCATCACGGCGCCGACGAAGGGCAGGTTGTGGCCGATGCCCTCGACCTCAAAGGTATCGAGCGCGATGCGCATCTCTTCAATGGCCTGCGCACGGGTCGGGGCCCAGGTGCAGAGTTTGGCGATCATCGGGTCGTAATACATCGAGATCTCGCCGCCCTCATAGACGCCGGTGTCATTGCGCACCACGCCGCCACGGGGGGTCTCCCCCTCCACCGGCGGGCGATAGCGGGTCAGACGACCGATTGAGGGCAGGAAGTTGCGGTAGGGATCTTCCGCGTAAAGACGGCTCTCCATCGCCCAGCCGTTGATCTTCAGATCTTCCTGTTTGAAGGGCAGCGGCTCGCCATTGGCGACGCGGATCATCATCTCAACAAGGTCGATGCCGGTGATCAGTTCCGTCACCGGGTGTTCCACCTGCAGACGGGTGTTCATTTCCAGGAAGTAGAAGTTGCGGTCGCCGTCGACGATAAACTCAACCGTACCCGCCGAGGTATAGCCCACGGCTTTGGCCAGGGCACAGGCCTGCTCACCCATGGCTTTGCGGGTCGCCTCATCGAGGAAGGGCGAGGGGGCCTCTTCGATGACCTTCTGGTTGCGGCGCTGGATCGAGCATTCGCGCTCATGCAGATAGACGCAGTTGCCGTGCTGATCGGCGAGCACCTGAATTTCGATGTGGCGCGGCTGGGTGACGAATTTCTCAATGAAAATCCGGTCATCGCCGAAAGAGTTGCGCGCCTCATTCTGCGACATCTCAAAGCCCTCGCGGGCTTCCTGCTCATTCCAGGCGATGCGCATGCCCTTACCGCCCCCACCGGCAGAGGCTTTGATCATCACCGGATAGCCGACCTCGTTTGAGATCTTCACGGCTTCATCGGCATCGGCGATCAGACCCATATAGCCGGGAACGGTGCTCACGCCGGCTTTCTGGGCGATCTTTTTCGAGGTGATCTTATCACCCATCGATTCGATGGCGGGCGAAGGGGGCCCGACGAAGACCACGCCTTCTTTTTCGAGGGCGGCGGCGAAATCCATCCGCTCAGACAGAAAGCCATAGCCCGGGTGGACGGCCTGCGCGCCGGTCTGGCGGACGGCCTCCATGATCTTATCGATCACGATATAGGACTGGTTGGCCGGAGGCGGGCCGATATGGACAGCTTCATCAGCCATCCGCACATGCAGAGCGTTGCGGTCGGCATCGGAATAAACGGCGACCGTTTTGATACCCATTTTCCGCGCGGTCTTAATCACGCGGCAGGCAATCTCGCCCCGGTTCGCGATCAGGATCTTCTCAAACATGTGTCCTCCTGGGTGTGCCTTCGTGTGAGCACAAAATAAAAAGACCCCCCGCAGCAGAAGCTGCAGGGGGTCCGAATTGAGGAACGTCAGACGCGCAGGCGTCTGCGTTCAAATGATCAGTAGCAGCTGCCGGTAACTGCGCAGGAACCGCCGCCCACGACTGCGCCCATGAGCGCGCCCTGGGTTTTCGAACCACCGGTTGCACCGGCGATGAGGGCACCAGCGGCTGCACCGCCGACGGTGCGCACGGCTGCGCTGTTGGTCGGCGAATTGCCGTAGCCCTGGTTGCCGTAGCCATAGCCCTGCTGCTGCACGCAGCCGGCGAGGCCAAGAGCGAGGACCGGAATGAGAAGGAATGATTTACGCATGAGATACTGCCTCGACGGGTTGTTGTCTGAGGCGAGATTACTGCGTCACTCTGGCCAAAGAAAGAGCGCCGTGGGGAAATCCGCCGATCCTTCAATAAGGTCACGCAGCTGTGTCTGACGCAGGCTCCGACAGGGCGCGCAAAGCGCCCGGCTGCCGGTGCGCGGCGCGGGGAGGCGCTGTGCGAACAACCGGCAGCCGGGGAGATCATTCGTCGTCCTCGTCGTCGAAGTCTTCGTCCTCATCGTCCCATGCGTCATCGGCAGGCTGCTCAAAGACAGCCGGGAACGATGCCCGCGCGCGGGCGACATCGACTTTCAGCATGGCGTCATAAGACGCCGGATCGAAGGGGTCTTCGGCAGGGACGACTTCGCGGCCAAAGAGCCAGGACAGACGTCCGGCATCCAGATTGCCACGCTCAAAGGGCTCTTCTCCGAAGTGATCCCAAAGGGCCTTCAGGAAGCCTTCATCCGCACGCAGATCGGCCTTCGCGCGGTCTTTGTAGCGCTCGCGACGGATGATCTTGGCGGCGCCGTCCTTATGGTTGGCGCGGCGGATGACGAATTGATAATCCGTGCTGGGCAGACGCCCCGGGAAACCACGGTGTTTCAGCATATTTTGCCTCCTGTAACGATACGCAGGAAGCGTGGCTCTGCCCGAAGCCAGACCCCGGGCAGGCCATCGCCTGCCCGCGGGCCGTAATCTGAGATCAGATTATTTGTATTTGCCGGTGTAGACCGGTTCAGCCGGAACCGGCTCAGTGACGTAGACCGGCTCTTCTTTTTTTGCGCAGGCAGCGATGAAAGCAACGAGCGACAGCGCGACGACGGCGCGAACGGTTTTGGACATGGACTGCTCCTGTTATCCTGGTGGTCCGGGGCCTGTTGACCCGGATCTGTGACAAGTATCACGGCGGATATGCCGCCGCCAGCGCCCAGCATAGCGTCAAATCGGGTAATCCCGCACGCAATTCCTGCGCTATTTATGCTCTGTGGCTGCGCTGCATCACCGGACAGGCGGAAATCTTCCTGGAGCCGGGTCATCAGAACTGCTCCCAGAGGCAGGCATCACCCGCAATGCTGAAGGCCTCAAAGAACTGAGTCGCCTCAGGGGTGATTTCTCCGAAGTTCACCGGAATATCTGACATCGAGACAATGATCTGCGCGGGCACCGGACCGGTTCCGGTCGTGACCTTTGGCAGAGCAAAGCTGTTGCAGAGATATTCCATATCGGAGCTGGCAGTTTCAAAAGAGATGGCGCCGCCCTCGCGCGAGATCGCGGGGGCAATAAAGCGAAAGCGGGCACTGAGCCCCATCGGCCCCGGCTGGTTCAGGATCACATCCTGAAAGCGCACCGCCTGACCGGAGGGGACGGGGATCTGCTCCTGCCCCGAAACGGGCAGGGCAGTCCCCAGCAGAATGACAATGGCAGCAGCCCGCATGATATCCTCTCAGCTGACGGATCAGAGAGGAATGTTGTCGTGCTTTTTCCAGGGGTTCACGAGCTTTTTGTTGCGCAGGCTGGCAAAAGCCCGGGCCACACGGCGGCGGGTCGAGTGCGGCATGATCACCTCATCGATGAAGCCGCGCTCTGCCGCCACGAAGGGATTGGCGAAGCGGTCTTCATAGTCTTTGGTGCGCGCCGCGATCTTCTCTTTGTCGGCCAGCTCTGAGCGGTAGAGGATCTCAACCGCGCCCTTGGCGCCCATCACCGCGATTTCAGCGGTGGGCCAGGCGTAGTTGAAATCGCCGCGCAGGTGCTTGGAGGACATCACGTCATAAGCGCCGCCATAGGCTTTGCGGGTGATGACGGTGACCTTCGGCACCGTGGCCTCGCCATAAGCAAAGAGCAGCTTCGCGCCGTGTTTGATGACGCCGCCATATTCCTGGGTGGTGCCGGGCAGGAAGCCGGGCACATCCACAAGCGTCAGGATCGGCACCTCAAAGGCATCGCAAAAGCGCACAAACCGCGCCGCTTTGCGCGAGCTGTCGATGTCCAGGCAGCCCGCCAGCACCATGGGCTGGTTGGCGACCACGCCCACGGTCTGGCCTTCCATGCGGATAAAGCCGGTGATGATATTGCCGGCAAAATCCTTCTGGATCTCAAAGAAGTCGCCCTCATCGGCGATCTTCGTGATGAGTTCCTTCATGTCATAGGGCTGGTTCGGGTTGTCCGGGATCAGGCTGTCGAGGCTGGGCTCGACGCGCTTGGGATCATCAAAGAAGGGACGCACCGGGGCTTTTTCGCGGTTGTTGAGCGGCAGGAAGTCAAAGAGACGGCGGGTCTCAAGGATGGCTTCCACATCGTCCTCATAGGCGCCGTCTGCGACCGAGGACTTCTTGGTATGGGTCGAAGCGCCGCCGAGTTCTTCGGCTGTCACCACCTCATTGGTCACCGTTTTGACCACATCGGGGCCGGTGACGAACATATAGGAGCTGTCTTTGACCATGAAGATGAAGTCGGTCATCGCGGGGCTGTAGACCGCACCACCGGCGCAGGGGCCCATGATCAGCGAGATCTGCGGCACCACGCCCGAGGCGGTGATATTGCGCTGGAAGACTTCCGCATAGCCCGCAAGAGAGCCCACGCCCTCCTGGATCCGCGCCCCGCCCGAGTCGTTCATCCCGATCACCGGCGCGCCGTTTTGCAGCGCCATATCCATGATCTTGCAGATCTTCTGGGCATGGGTCTCTGAGAGCGAGCCGCCAAAGACGGTGAAATCCTGGCTGAAGACATAGACCTGACGGCCGTTGATGGTGCCCCAGCCGGTGATGACGCCATCGCCTGCGGGGCGGTCATTCTCCATGCCGAACTCGGTCGAGCGATGGGCGACGAACATATCGAACTCTTCAAAAGAGCCCTCATCCAGCAGCAGTTCAACCCGCTCCCGCGCGGTCAGCTTGCCTTTGGCATGCTGCGCGTCGATCCTGCGCTGGCCGCCGCCGAGGCGGGCCGCGGCGCGGCGGTCTTCAAGCTCCTGCAGGATATCTTTCATCGCATGTCCTCCGAGTGGTCCGGTTGCAACCATAGGGCAGGCGGGGGGTGCGACAAAGTGGTTTCCGGCAAATTTGCAAATAAGTAGCAGGCGTTGTGCTGCGAATTGCATATCTGCAAAGAAACCTGGCACACCGCTTCGCAAAGCGGCAGCGCAGGTTACGGGATTTTCGCCTATGGTCTTCTGTGTTCCCGAAATGATCTGGTATTTTGCTCTCGATTCAGGCAGTTATAACGCTACGCCAGGTTAACCAGTCAGCCCGCCAGCCATGAAAACCAAGACCCCCAAAAAGAAGCCGAGGCGGGTGCCCGAGCATCAGTGGGTCTATATTATGTCCAATGACTCCATGCCGGGGTTGTTGAAGATCGGCATGACCACCACCAGCCCGCAGCAGCGCAACCGTGAATTGGGCTCTGCCACCGGGGTGCCCACCCCCTTCCGGCTGGAATATTCGCTGGAGGTCAATAATGCCCGCCGGATCGAGCAGGTGATCCACAGAGAGCTTTCCGCCTACCGCGTGAACCGGCGGCGGGAGTTTTTTGAGCTGGATTTGAAGGATGCGATCCGCCGGGTGAAATCCGTGGCAAGGCCCCGCCGTCTGCCGCTCCACCGCCCCGCGATGGTGCTGAGTTATGGCTTTGAGGTGGTGACGGCGGTGGTGGTGCTCTGGCTCTTCACGGGCTGGTGGTTTGCCTATTGAGCGTTCAGCCCCGCGCCTGTGCGCATCAGGGTCCGGGAATTGCCCCCGGCGTGCGCGGCTGATGCGTCCTTCATCCGGACCTTCCGGCTATCAGCTTGTTCCTGAACGACACTAAGGCCCTGCACGCTGGCCCCTGAGCATGGAAAAGGCCCTGACGCGCGGGGCGTCAGGGCCTGATCTTTGTCCGTGCTATGGCTCAGGCGTTGTCTTTGATCAGACGTTTGGCCACGATGTCGTGGTTCAGCCAGACAACCGGGCCTTCCGGATCCGAGGCCGCGCCGAAGATCATCTTGCCGGTGGCGTTCAGCACGTGATGGCTCAGCGCATCCGAGACCAGAACCTTCAGATCCTTATGCAGGTTCACGATGTCCTGCGAGGTGCCGATGGTCTGCTCGGCCTGTCCGGGGCTGTTGGGCATCGGCCAGGCTTCAAAGTCGTAATAGGGCTGCATATCCGGATGCGCCTGGAAGTCGCGCACTTTCTGCAGCAGATCCTCCAGCGCCACGCCGTCTTTCAGCAGTTCCTGGCATTCCGCCCAGACCGCATCGGCAAAGGCACCGCCCTGTTCGTGGCGCAGTGCATCAAGCAGCGGCAGCAGCGACAGCTCCAGCCCTGCGAAAACATCCGAGGAGTTGGTGCGGATTTCCGGGCAGTTGAAGACCGTGGCTTTGATGCCCTTGTCCCAGGCCGCTTTGGCGAAATCCTCAAGGCGCATTTTGGCGTAGCCCTGGGTGTAGTTGGTATAGGTCTGCCACTTATAATCGCCCTCAATCAGCACCGAGGTGCCGTGATAGCCATAAGCGGTGTAGCGGACCTCGGCCCCCGAAGCCTCAACCCGCGCGCGGATTTTCGACGAGGCTTCCAGCAGATAGCCAAAGGTATTGGCCGAAACTTCATCGAAGTTCTGCAGGATCAGCTTGCCCAGATCGCTGTCGATCAGCGCCTGGCTCGACATATGGCGCGCGCCACGGCCTTTGTAGATGCGGTTCGCGATCACCAGGAAGACCTTCGCCTTCGGGATGCCACCGGCCATGGTATGGGCGAAGAAGACGTTTTTGCCGTCCGGGATCAGCGCATCAAGCTGCTCCATCACCTCGGCCAGCGCGGTTTTGAACCGGGTCTGGCCGATCTGACGACAGGTCTCGATGTGATCGAAATCGAGCTTGTCGTCCTGCCAGGAATCGACGGTCAGTTTTGCCAGCAGATCGGTCGGCGTCTGCCCGCCTTCCGGCGCGTCGAGATCAAAGCCCGCCATCAGCGGCACATTGATGATCCTGCCGCCGAGGTTGGCCTCTGCGGTTGCCAGTTCTTCGTCGGTCAGTTTGCGCAGCGCGTTGGTCTCGTCGCGACGGCCAACGGTGATACCGATGATGGTCATGCCTGCGGCTTTGGCTTCATTGACGAGGCCGGTGGCATAGCCACGGCCGAAAAGTTCGCCAAACAGCACGAAGACGTCACCCTGGCCGAAGAGGGTGTTCTCCTGCAGGGTCTTTTGCGGGACAGGTTGTTTCATCTTTTCCTACAAAGGCTGTCGTTTGGCCGCGAAGGTAAAGCGAACTGCGGGTCGGTGCCAGTGGTTATTGCACCGCAGGGGCTGACGCAGGGGAAGCCGGGGGCTGTCCTGGCACGGATGCGGGGGCGGGTAACCCGCTGTTTGATTGACAATCCTCGTGAAATTGCCGCCTTTAGCGTTAAAATACGCGAGCAGCCCGGCAGGTCCGGGCAAAAGGCTGAGAGGGTGAGATGGCTGAGGCATCAGGGCAACTGCCGGACGGGCGCGGCGTCCGGGTCGGAATTGACGTCGGCGGCACATTCACCGACTTCGTGCTGCATGATCCGGCGGCCGGTCGTCTGGTCTTTTTTAAAGAGCCCTCGACCCCGGATGAGCCGTCGCGCGCGCTTTTGCAGGGGCTGAGCACGCTGCTGACCCGTGAGGGGATTGCCTTTGATCAGGTCGGCGCGCTGATGCATGGCACGACCATCGGGTTGAATGCCATTATTCAGCGCAAAGGCGCGAAGATCGGGCTGATCGTCTCACGCGGGTTCCGTGATATTCTGGAAATCGCCCGCTGCCGGATGCCTTCGTCCTTTGATCTGCACGCCGATAAAGAGACCCCGCTGGTCCCGCGCGACCGCGTGGTCGAGCTGAACGCCCGGCTGAATTCCGACGGCAGCCTTGCCGCCGCCCCCGATGCCGCAGAAATCGCCGCGCTGGGTGAGGCGCTGAGGGCGATGGATCTTGATGCAGCGGCCCTGGTGACGCTGAACGGCTATCTCGACCCCGCCTTTGAAGAGGATCTGGCGGCGCAGATCGCCGAAGCCTCTGGCCTTGAGATTTCGGCAGCCGCCGTGATCTGGCCCGAGATCCGCGAATATGAGCGCGCGTTGGTTGCCTGCCTCAATGCCTATATCCAGCCCTTGATGCACCGCTATTTCGACGGGCTGATCGCGGGGCTGTCGCAGATGGGGGTGAGTGCTCCGGTGCTGGTGACCGCCTCCAACGGTGGCTCGCTCTCGGTGGCTTCGGCCCGGGCGCGCCCGGTTGAGACGGTGCTGTCGGGGCCTGCCTCCGGCGTGATGGCGGCGGTGCGGCTGGCCGAAGCGGCGCGTGCCACGGGCGATCTGACCGGGCAGGGTATCGTGACCTTTGATATGGGCGGCACCTCCTCTGATATCGCCATCGCCGGGGGGGCGACGCCGGAGCTTGCGACCCGCACCGATATTGGCGGGCTGCCGCTGGTGCTGCCGGTGGTCGATGTCTCGGCCATTGGCGCGGGGGGCGGCTCGGTGGTCTGGGTCGATCCGCATGGACTTTTGAAGGTCGGCCCGCAGAGCGCGGGGGCGGCGCCTGGTCCGGTCTGTTATGGCCGCGGTGGCACGGCTCCGGCGGTGACGGATTGCTATCTGACGCTGGGCTATATTGATCCGGCGGGTTTCCTTGGCGGGCGGATGCAGCTTGATGCCCCCGCAGCCGAAGCGGCCCTGGCGCAGATCGGCGGGAAGCTGGGCTATGAGGGCAGCCCCCGCGATATCGCCGCCCGCACGGCCGAAGGGGCGCTGGCCGTCACCACGGCAGGCATGGCCAGCGCGCTTTACAAAACCCTGGCCGAGCGCGGGCTTGATCCGCGCGGCTTTGCTCTGATGCCCTTTGGCGGCGCGGGGCCGACCCATGCCAGCCGACTCGCGGAAGAGACCGGCATTCGCCATGTCATCGTGCCGCCCGCAGCGGGCACCTTTTGTGCGCAAGGCGCTGCCGGGGCCGATCTGCGCCGCGATTTCGTGCGCAGTTTCCGCCTCGATGTGACCCCCGATCTGACCGCCGCCCTGAGTGCTGCTTTTGCTGCGCTCGAAGGCGAAGCCGCGCTCTGGCTCGATGCAGAGAACGGCACCACCCGCCCGCGCCGCTTTGAGCGGGCTGCCGATATGCGCTATCACGGCCAGGCCTATGAGCTGCGCGTGCGCCTTGAGGGCGATCTGAGCGCCGGGGCCGCCCGCGCCGCCTTTGAGGCCGAGCATAAGCGCATCTATGGCTTTGCCGACCCGCAGGGGCGTATCGCCATCGGCACCATCCGCCTCGCGGCCATCGGCCCGGCTGATCCGCTGCTGCCGCCGAAGCTGACCTCTGGTGGAGAGGCAGCCCCCAAAGGCCATCGTCCGCTCTGGCTGAAGGATCGCTGGCATGAGGCCGCGGTCTGGCGCCGTGCGGCCCTTGCTCCGGGGCTCAGCCTCAGCGGTCCTGCGGTGATTGAGCAGGACGATACCACCACCATTCTTCTGCCGGGCTGGAGCGCCCGTGTGGATGAGGCCGGAAACCTGCATCTTGAAAGGCTTACCGATGCAGCTTGATCCCGTTACCCTTGAGATCCTGAACAACAAAGTCGCGGCCATCACCGAAGAGATGTGCCTGACGCTGCAGCGCACGGGTCGCACGCTCTACGTCAAAGAGACCGCCGATTTCGCCTGTGCGCTGGCCGGGGCCGATGGCCGTTTCTTTGCCTATCCGCGCTCGATCGGGGTGTCGGGCTTTGTGGGGCTGGAATGCGCGCCGACCATCGCGGCTGTTGAGGCGATGACGGGGCCTTTGCAGCCCGGTGACGTCATTCTGACCAATGATCCTTACCTCTCCAAAGGGCTCGCCACCCATCTGCCCGATCTGCATATGATCGAGCCCTATTTCCACGAGGGCCGCATCGTCGCCTGGGGCTGGTGCTTTGTGCATTGCTCGGATGTGGGGGGGCGGGTGCCTTCATCGATCTCACCGATGAACACCGAGATCTTTCAGGAGGGGCTGCGCATCCCGCCGGTGCGGCTGATGCGTGGCGGCGAAATGGTGCCCGAAGTGCGCGCCTTCCTTGATGCGAACTCCCGCACGCCTGAGGCCAATATGGGCGATATCCGCGCCATGCTGGCCGCACTTTCCGCCGGGCGGCGCCGGGTGGAGCAGGTGGTGGCGCAGCACGGCGCGGATGTCCTGGTGCAGGCCTCGACCGATCTGGTGGCGCTGGCGGGCAAAAAGGCCCGGGCGGTGATCGCCTCGATGCCCGAGGGGGACTACAGCTTTTCGGATTACCTCGATGATGATGCGGTCAGCGATCTGCCGGTGCGGCTGGCGCTGAAGATGACGCTGAAAGACGGCGGGGTTTGTCTGGATTTCACCGGCTCTGATCCGCAGGTTCAGGCGGCGATGAATATCCCCTCGCATGGGCGGCCACATTCCTGGCTGACGCTGCGGGTGCTGGCGCTGGTCTCGACGCTGGATCCGTCGGTGCCGCTGAATGCGGGGCTTTTGAACCCGGTTTCGATCATCGCGCCGGAAGGCACCATCGTGAATCCGCTGCTGCCGGCGGCCACGGGTGTGCGCCATGCGGCGGCGGTGCGGGTCAATGACCTTCTGAACGGGGCCTTTGGTCTGGCACTGCCTGAGGCGCTGCCCGCAGCCTCCTCAGGCACCATCATCCCCGTGGTGGTGACCGAGGCTGACGGGCGCGGCGGGCGCAATGTGCAGGTGGTCGAGCCGATGATCGGCGGCACCGGCGGGCGCTTTGGTCATGACGGGGTCGACGGGCGCGATAGCGGCATCTCCAACCTTGCCAATAACCCGGTCGAAACGGTGGAGGCTGAACTTGGCGTGAGTTTCCTCAGCTATGCTCTGCGCCCCGACAGCGGCGGTGCGGGCAAATGGCGCGGCGGCGCGGGCATGGCGCTGACCTTCCGGATTGAGCGCGAGGGCTCTTTCGTGCTGGCCCGCGGGATGGAGCGTCTGAAGTTCCGGCCCTGGGGCCGCGAAGGCGGCAGCCCCGGTGCCCCTGCCGCGCTGATCGTGAATGAGGGCCGCGCCGATGAGCGCCGCCTTGGCAAGATCGACATGCTGCCGGTGAAGCGCGGCGATACGGTGACCTTCCTCACGCCGGGAGCGGGGGGCTATGGCAATCCCTTTGAGCGCACCCCCGAGGCCGTGCTGCGCGATCTGCGGGCGGGGCTCGTCAGTCCTGCGGCGGCAGAGGCAGACTACGGCGTGATCCTGCACGAGGGCGCGGTGAATGAGGCGGCGACCCTGGCGCGGCGGGCCGCAGCCCCCGCGCCTGAGGGCCGGATTGATTTCGGGCCTGAGCGGCGCAACTGGGACGGGGTCTTTGATGCGGCGCTGATGGACGGCTTTAACGCCGCACTTCTGGCCCGGCCTGCGGGCACCCGCAGCAGCCTGCGCACGGCGGCTCTGCGCGCCGCGCTGGGCGCTTTGCCCGAGGGCTTCCCAAGGCAGGCCGCGAGTGCCGCTGAGGCAAAGGCCGCCCGCGCCGCGCTTCAGGGGGTGATGGCGGATGCTTAAACGGTGCAGCGCAGCGCCGGGGCTGATGCGAGCGCCCGGGCCGCGGCTCTCAGGGGAGGGATGAGGATGTTTGCACTTCCGGTTGATCATCTTGTGGCGCTGGTCCCCGATCTTCAGGCGGCGGGCGCGGCTTTTGCGGCGGCGGGCTTCACCACCACGCCGCTGGCGCATCACAGCGCCGCCATGGGGACCGCCAATATCTGCGTGATGTTTGAGAATGGCTATCTTGAGCTGATGGGCATCCTGCAGGAGACCGAGGCCAATGAGGGCTGGCGCAGCCTGCTGGCTCTGGGGCCTGGCTTCAGGGGAGTGGCTTTCGACAGCCCCGATATTGAGGCCACGGCGCTGGCGCTTTCAGATCAGGGCCTCGCGCCTGAGCCGGTGCGCCATTTTTCGCGCCGGGTGCCGGAGGGCGCGTTGCGCTTTTCCGTCACGCGGCTGTCGCGGGCGCTGACGCCGGGGCTGCAATGCCTTTATTGTCAGCATCATACCCGCGATCTTTTGTGGCTGCCGCATCTGCTGCGCCACGCCAATGGCGCCAGAACCATGCTGGCGGCAGAGCTGCCGGCTGCGGCCTCTCTCGCGCCTTTGCAGCGGCTGGCGGCGGCAGGGCCGGGGCTTTTGCCGCTTGCCGCCGGGCCGTCGCGCCTGGTGCTGTCGGTCCCTGCGGGGGCCGGGGCCCCCTCAGAGGCCGCTCTCGCAGAGGTCCTTGCGACCTCGGGTCTTTCCCTTCAGTTCCGGTGATCTCATGCCCTCCTGGCCCGATACCCCGCCCTCACCGCTCTGGCAGCGCCTGTCCCGCGAGCGCTTCTCGGCCCCGAAACTGACCGGAGAGGCCCGCGCCGATGCCCTGGTGGTCGGCGGCGGGATCACCGGACTTTCCACCGCGCTGGCGCTGCGCGAACGCGGGCTGAGTGTGATCCTGCTGGAGGCGGCCACCATCGGCTCGGGCGCCTCGGGGCGGGCCAATGGCCAGGTGATCGGCACGCTGACGCGGATGCCGCCGGACCAGATCCGCGAGAAGATCGGCCAGCCCTTCCTGGATCTGGTGGCGGGCTCTGCGGATGACCTCTTTGCCCTGGTTGAGCGCTTTGGCATTGACTGCGATGCGCGGCGCAGCGGCTGGCTGCAGCCCGCCCACAGTCCCGGTCGCGCAAAACGCGCCGCCGGTCTGGCCGCAGGCTGGGCGCGGGCCGGAGCCGACACACAGGCGCTTAGTCGTGCAGAGGTCACCGATCTGATCGGCGCACCGGGCTATGAGGGCGGCTGGCTGCACCGCGGCGGCGGTCATATCAACCCCTATGCCTTCACCCTGGGCCTTGCGCGAGGGGTGGCCGCCGAGGGGGTGCTGATCTTTGAGACCTCTCCCGCCCTCAGCCTGACGCGTGCGGAGGGGGCCTGGCGCGTGACCACCCCTGAGGGCGCGGTGCGGGCGGCGCATGTGGTGCTGGCCACGGCGGCGCATACCGGCGATCTCTGGCCCGGCCTTGCGCAGAGCCTGGTGCCGGTGACCTCTTATCAGACGGCCACCGCGCCGCTGGGGGCGCTGGCGGCACGTATTCTGCCCGGCGATCAGGCATTTTCCGATACCCGGCAGGACCTGCGCTATATGCGCAAAGACCGTGAGGGGCGGCTGGTCTCCGGCGCGGCTCTGGCGGTGCAGATCGGGGCGAAATTCCGGCTGCCGCGCGCGGTCCGGCGGCGGTTGGGGGAGTTGTTTCCGGACCTCGCCCGCGCTGAGATGCCGGAGTTCTGGGGCGGGCGCATCGGCATGACCACTGACCGTCTGCCGCATCTGCACCGCAGGGCGGACGGGCTTGCGGCTTTTGTGGGCTGCAACGGGCGCGGCCTCGGGCTTTGCTGTGCCATGGGGCCGCTGCTGGCGGATGCGGTTCTGGGCGTGCCTGAGGCCGATCTGGCGCTGAAGCCGCAGCCGATCCAAAAGCTGCCCTTCCATGCCTTTGTCAAACGCTTTGCCCGTCTGATCCTGCCCTGGCTGCGCTGGCAGGACAGCCGCGAGGTGAAATAATTCCAAAAGCCCCCGGCGTGAGGCCGGGGGCTTTTGTTTTAAGGCCCCGGCGGGGCGGCGGGATCCGCCTGCCAGCGCCCCTTTGCGCCGCTGCTCTCATGCCAGGCGGCGATGTCGCAGGCGCGGGCGATCCAGGCGGGGGCGTCTCACGCACCTCAGACAGCAGCTTTTCCATCACGCCGCCAATGTCATAGGGATGATCGAAGCCCGAGAGCGAGCTGTCGTAAAGCTGCAGCCGCTTCAGTTCGGCCAGCATATGCGGCGTCATCTCCCAGGCGGGAGAGCGAAAGCCCTTTGGGCGCGCGCCGGTCTGACGGGCGAAAAGATCGAGCGCGCGTTCCGGGCCTTCGGTGAACTCAGCATCGCTGATCCCGGTGACGACTTCATGAAACCAGCCGTGCAGACCGACCTCATGGCCGCGTGAGATCAGCTGCGCCAGCAGATCGGGATGCGCCTCTGCCACCGATCCCGGCACATAAAAGCTGCCCGCAATCTCATAGCGGTCCAGCAGATCCGGCACCCGCCAGATCCCCTCGCGCAGACCAAAGCGGCGCTGCTCGGGATGCGAGAGGTAAAGCGGGCCGCTGCGGGCGCGATTGGCCCGGATCCAGGGGCTGTCGCTGTCGACATCCATGGAAAAGACAAAGGCCGAGGCCTTCCCCCCGGGCCAGGGGGAGGGGGCCTGCATCAGAGCCTACTGCGGCGCGCGCAGATGGCAGGCCAGGGCGGTGCCGCCAGCCCCCTGCACAAGCGGCGGCATCGACAGGCTGCAACCGGGTTCTGCGATCGGGCAACGGGTTGAGAAGACACAACCGGCGGGCGGATTGGCCGGGCTGGGCAGATCGCCGGTCAAAAGAATGCGGCTGCGGCGCGCGCGGGCCCCGGCCTGGGGCAAGGGCACCGCCGAAAGCAGCGCCTGGCTGTAGGGGTGGCGGGGCGCTGCAAAAAGCGTCTGAGCGGGGCCGCTTTCGACGATTTTGCCCAGATACATCACCGCCACGCGGTCGGCGAAATGGCGCACCACGGAAAGGTCATGGCTGATAAACAGATAGGCCAGCCCCAGCCGCTTTTGCAGATCGAGAAGCAGGTTCAAAATCTGCGAGCGGATCGAGACATCCAGCGCCGAGACCGGCTCATCAAGGACCAGCAGCTTCGGCTCGGCCGCGAGGGCACGACCGATCACCAGACGCTGGCGCTGCCCGCCGGAAAACTCATGCGGGCGGCGGGCAGCGTGATCGGGGTGAAGACCCACCATGGTCAGAAGCTCGGCCACCCGCGCGCGGATCTGCGCAGCCGTCAGCCGGCCCTGGGCCTCCAGCGGTTCTGCAAGCGATTGGCCGACGGTCATTTTCGGATCCAGTGCCGAGACCGGATCCTGCCAGACGACCTGCATCTTTGCCGCCAGTGCCCGCCGCTCAGTCGTGGTGGTGGCAGAAAGCGGCTCACCCTCAAAGAGCACCTCGCCTTCGGTGGGGCGGGTCAGACCCAGAATCGCATTGCCGAGGGTGGATTTGCCGCAGCCCGATTCCCCCACCACCGCCAGGCTTTCGCCGGGGTTCAGCGAAAAAGAGACGCCGCTGACGGCCTTGACCTCTCCGACCTGACCACCCCAGAGACCGCCGCGGATCGGATAGCGGACATGCAGATCACGGACCTCAAGAAGGGCCTGGCTCATCGGATGTCTCCTGTCCGGTCAGAATGCCAGCAGGCCGCGCGGCCCCCGGAAGCGGCGGGGATCAGCGGCGGCGCCGCCTGGCAGGCGGCATCCGCCAGCGGGCAGCGCGGCGCATAGCGGCAGCCCTCGGGCCATTTGCCGATATCAGGCACCCGCCCCTCAATCACCGGCAGCAGGCTTTGCGGCGGGGTGTCATGGCGCGGAATGGTATTGAGCAGCATCCGCGCATAGGGGTGGCTCTGGGTGGTGAAAAACGGCTCAGAGGCGTTTTCCTCAACGATATTGCCGGCATACATCACCGCCACCCGGTCCGCCGTCTCTGCCACCACGCCCATGTCATGGGTGATGAGCAGGATGGCCGTCCCGGTCTCATCGCGCAGCCGCAAGATCAGATCGAGGATCTGCGCCTGGATCGTCACATCGAGCGCCGTCGTCGGCTCATCAGCGATCAGCAGGCGCGGGCGGCAGATCAGCGCCATGGCGATCATCACCCGCTGGCACATGCCGCCCGACAGCTCAAAGGGATATTGCTTCGCGCGGGTGGCGGGATCGGGGATGCCGACTTCCGCGAGCATGGCCAAAGCCTCAGCCGCGGCCTCGCGCCTGGACAGGCCGCGGTGGCGGATCAGGCTTTCGGCGACCTGACGGCCCACGGGCATCAGCGGGTTCAGCGAGGCGAAAGGCTCCTGGAAGATGATCGACATCTCACGGCCCCGCAGCGAGAGCATCTCCCGCTCGCGCAGGCCAACAAGCTCTCGCCCGTTCAGCCTGACCGAGCCGCCCGCGATCCGCGCAACCTCAGGCAAAAGGCCCATGATGCCAAAGGCGGTCAGCGATTTGCCGCAGCCCGATTCGCCCACCAGCGACAGGATTTCACCGGGGTGAATGGCGAAGGTGACGTTTTCCACCACCGGCTGGTTGCGGATCTCAATGCGCAGATCGCGAACGTCGAGAATGGGGTCTGACATGAGCGCTCCTTACCGATGACCGGCTTCAATGCGGTCGCGGAAGTGATCGCCGATGACATTCACTGAAAGGACCAGAAGAAACAGGCAAAGCCCCGGGATGGTGGCGATCCACCAGGCCTGAGCCACATAGTTTTTGCCCACCGCCAGCATAGAGCCCCAGCTTGCCGTCGGCGGCTGCACGCCCAGCCCGAGGAAGGACAGCGAGGCCTCAAAGAGCACCATCAGCCCGAATTCCAGGGTGGCGACCACGATCAGCGCGCCGGCGATATTGGGCAGGATATGGCGCAAAATGATGCGCCAGCGGCTTACGCCGCTGAACTGCGCCAGACGCACGAAAGCAGCATTCGAGAGGCTGAGGGTCTGGCCATAAGCCACCCGGGCATAGCGCGGCCAGCGGGTCAGGGCGAGGACCACCACCACATTGGTCAGGCTTGGCCCGATGATGGCCACCGAGATGATGGCCAGCAGCAGCGCCGGGACCGAAAGCACGATATCAGCGGCGCGCATGATAAGCGTCTCCACCCAGCCGCGCCGGGTGCTGGCGATCACGCCCAGAAGCGTGCCGACAACCCCCGACAGGATCACCGAGCTGAAGGCCACCAGCAGCGAGACCCGGGCGCCATAGATCACCCGCGACAGGATATCGCGACCGATCTCATCAGTGCCCAGCAGATAGAATTTGCCCCGCGCCTCAAACCCCGGCGCTTTCAGCCGCGCCATCAGGTTTTGCGAGGCCGGATCATAGGGCGCGATCAGCGGCGCGAAGACCGCGACCAGCACAAGCACCAGCATGATCAGCAAAAAGGGCAGCAGCATGCGATGCGCGCGGGCCTGGGCCAGAAGTGCAGATGCCATCTCAGCGGCCCCCCGTCACACGAATGCGCGGATCAATCAGCCCGTAAAGCAGATCCGCAATCAGGTTCAGCAAAATAGCCGTCACCGCGCCCAGCAGCACGATGCCCTGCACCAGGGTGAAATCGCGCGCATTGATCGCCTGAACGGTCAGCTGCCCAAGGCCGGGCCAGGCAAAGACGCTTTCAACGACCACCGCCCCTGCCAGCAGATTGGCAATCTCCAGCGCTGAGATGGTCACCAGCGGGATCGAGGCATTGCGGCCGATATGGCGGATCAGAATGGTGAATTGCGACAGCCCCTTGGAGCGTCCGGTGCGGACATAGCCCTTGCCCATTTCCTCCAGCACGGCGGTGCGGGTGACGCGGGCAAAGGTCGCCATCGACAGGATCCCAAGGCTGATCGCGGGCAGGATCACGGCCTCAAAGCTCCGCGCGCCTGACGGCGGCAGCCACTTCAGCCAGACCGCGAAAATCATAATCAGAAGGATCGCGGACCAGAAGGTCGGCAGCGACTGCCCGGCAAGCGCAAGCCCGGTCGCAGCCCGCGCTTCCGCGCGTCCGCGCCGCATCGCCATGATGACGCCCAGCGGAATGCCGATGCCGCAGGCCACCAGCAGCGCGCCCGCACCAAGCCCCAGAGTATAGGGCAGGCGGCTTTTGATCAGATCCCAGACCGGCACATTCTGCACGATGGATATGCCCAGATCAAAGCGCAGCAGATCGCCCAGATAGGCGAGATATTGCACCATCAAAGGCCGGTCAAAGCCAAGCGCCACGCGCATCCGCTCAATATCCGCCGCTGAGGCATCCTGCGGCACCAGCAGCAGCACCGGATCCCCGGAGAGCCGCTGCAGAAAGAAGATCAGCGTCATCACGCCGAGAATCGCGATCAGCGATTGCAGCAGGCGCCTGACGAGAAAGAGAATCATGAGTTCACCTGACGGCTGCGACGGCTGCGGGAGGGGGCGGGGCGTCCACTCTGCACCCGGGCCCCGGATTCGAGAAAGCGCTCCAGAAGCCAGGCCTCAAGCGCGCGGTTGGCGGCTTCGAGATGCTCCAGCGCCTCATTGCGGCGCCCCTCGGTCAGGGCCTGGACAAGGCGGGCGCGCGGGGCCGGAGTGTAGCGGAGCGGCCCGGTCTCCTCAAAGAAATTCACCAGCCGCACCGAGCGGTCCCAGAGATCGCTCAGCCAGCCCTGGACCATCGGCATGCTCAGCGCTTCGGCCACGCTGTCGATGATCTCGCGCTCGGCGGCGCGGATCGCGGCTGAGCCGGTCGGATCATCGTCAAAGCGCTGCATCAGCGCCGCGTGACGCCCGGCGAGCGCCGCCAGTTTCTCGGCCGCCAGCTCATCGAGCGTGGCGGTGGTCAGGATCGGCTCCAGATGGCGACGGGCGGCGCAGACCTCGCGGATCTCGGGGGCCGAGACCGGGGTCACCCGCCAGCCACTGCGTGGGCTGGAGGAGACGAGACCACTTTCCTGCAGCGCCCTGAGCGCCGCGCGAAGCGCGCCGCGCCCCAGATGAAACTCCCGCGCCAGCACCACCTCTGAGAGACGCGCCCCCGGCGGCAGCGCGCAGGTGACAATGGCGCGCCGCAGAATGCGCGTGGCCTGCGGGCTGTCGCCCGTCATGGGAAGGACTGCGGCCTCTGCCGTAATGTGATCTGGTATCTCAGTCATGCATACTTGATGCCATTGCAAAGCGGATTTGAAAAGCCTGATGATCGTGGAAATTCCGGTCATTTCCCATGTCATCCGCATGTATAAAAAAGACAAAATCCGCATCCGAAAGGAAATTCTCTGCAGTGGGCATGTAGGGGAAAACCCTCCCTGAGAGTCGCGTAAAAAGGGAATGCCGCGAGCGTTGCAGGAATCGAGGCGTTGTGGCAGCTTTTGACCATAGCAGAACGATAAACTGCGATCTCAGAATAATCGGCGGACAGGCTCCGCCCCCGGTAATGGATTGAACTGATGGCTCTGAAATCCTGGGTCACCGCGGCCCTTCTGGCGGCCACTTCGCTTTCAGGTCTCGCCGCGCCGCTGGCGGCGAAAGAGACCCTGGTGGTGGATTTTGTGGCAGAGCCGGCCTCGCTTGACCCGCATGGTCAGTGGGATGTCGCGAGCTATACGGTGTACCGCAATATCTTCGACAATATGCTGACCCGCGATGAGACCGGGGCCATCCAGCCGCAGATCGCGACCGCCTGGACCTATCTCTCAGACACCGAGGTTGAGTTCAAAATCCGCGATGATGTCAGCTTCCACGACGGCGTGAAGCTGACGGCGAAAGACGTGGCTTTCTCGGTCAACCGTATGATCTCGCCCGACTATGCCAGCCCGCAGAACGGCCAGTTCAACCAGATCGAAAAGGCTGAGGCCAAAGACGACACCACCGTCGTTCTGACCACCAAAGGCCCCTATCCGGTGCTGATGGCGCAGCTGACCAAACTCTCGATCGTGCCGGAACATGTGGCCGGCAAGGTCACGAAAGAAGAGTTCAACCTGAACCCGGTCGGCTCGGGCCCCTATAAATTCTCGAAATGGACCCGCGGCGTTGAAGTCCTGGTCGCCCGCAACGACGACTATTGGGGCGAGAAGGGCCAGTTCCCCCAGGCCTCCTTCCGCTCGGTGCCGGATGGCGCGACCCGGATCGCCAATATTCAGGCCGGCGTCACCGATATTGCCGCGAATTTCGACAATGATCTGGCCGATCAGCTGGAAGCTTCGGGCGAGGGCAAGGTGCTGCCGGTTCTGGGTGAGCGTCTGGCGTTTTTCGCGCTGAACCCTGCGGTTGCGCCGCTTGATGATCTGCGCATCCGTCAGGCGATTGCCCATGCCATCGACAAAGAGGGCATCGTTGAGGGCATTCTGGGCGGCTATGACGCGGTTCTCAACCAGATGACCACGCCGGTTTCCTTCGGTTACGTCGAAGGCATCACCGCGCCGGAGTATGACGTTGAAAAAGCCCGCGCCCTGGTGGCGGAGGTCGGCGACAAGGCAAAGACCCCCTTCAAGCTGCTGACCACGCCGACCTATGATCCGCGCGTTGTCCAGGCGATCCAGCAGATGCTGGCGGAAGTCGGTCTGACCGCTCAGATCGAATCGGGCGATATGGCGAACTGGATGAAGCTCATGCAGTCCGATCGTCAGACCACCCCCGGCACCGCCTTTGGCCGCTGGAGCTGTGGCTGCCAGGATGCGGACGGCGTGCTTTATTCGCTGCTGAACTCAAAAAGCCCTTGGGCGAGTGCTGAGAATGCCGAGATGGACGCGCTCCTCGAAGAGGCCCGGGTGACCATCGATCAGGACAAGCGTCTTGAGCTTTACAAGCGCGTGCATGAGATCAATGCCGAAGAGCTGTACATGATCCCGCTGTACCAGGCCTCGGTGATCTATGGCGCGGCAAAGAACATCGATTTCAAGCCGCTGCCGAATGAAAACCTGTTCCTGAACCGCGTTCGCATGACCGAATGATCGGGCCCTGCGCCTGAGACCAGGCCGGGCTGTCCGAAGGGGCAGCCCGGCTTTTTATCTGACGGGAGAGGCCTGATGTCTGTTTTTGTGAAAAACGCCCATATCGTTGATGTGCAAAGCGGTGCGGTCTCGGGAGAGAGCTCGCTGACCCTGGTGGGGGGCGTGATCCGGGCCATGGGCGAGACGGCGGCCCCGGAGGGGGCGCAGATCCTTGATGCGAAAGGCGGATTTGTCATTCCGGGGCTGATTGACGCTCATGTGCATGCCATCGCTTATACCGCCGATCTTGGCGCGCTGCCCTATGCCTCGCCGGGCTATGTCGCGCAGCGGGCGGGGCGGGTGCTGAGCGATATGCTGAAGCGCGGTTTTACCACGGTGCGCGATGTCGGCGGCGCGGATTTCGGGCTGGCGCAGGCGGTGGAAGAGGGGCTGATCCGTGGCCCGCGGCTGCTTTATGGCGGCAAGGCGCTGTCGCCCTCGGGCGGGCATGGCGATCACCGCGGCATGGGCGGCAATGTCGAAGAACCCGCCTATGCGCAATACAGCCTTGGCCGTCGCTGCGACGGGGTGGATGCGGTGCGCCGCGCCGCGCGCGATGAGATCCGCCGGGGTGCGCATCACATCAAGATCATGGCCAATGGCGGGATCTCCTCGCCCACGGACCGCATCACCTCGGATCAGTTCTCTGAAGAGGAGATCCGCGCCATCGTCGATGAGGCCGAGATGGCAAACCTTTATGTCGTCTCGCATACCTATACCGCGCGCTCGGTGGCGCGGGCGGTGCGCTGCGGCGTGCGCTCGATTGAGCATGGCAATCTGATTGATCCTGAGACCGTGGCGCTGATGGTGCAAAAAGGCGCCTGGCTGACGCCGACGCTGTCGATCTTTCGCGCCATTCATGAAGTGGGGCTGGAGAGCGGCTTTCCGGCCGACCGGCTGGAGAAAATCCGCGTGGTGCTGGAGGGCGGGCTGAATGCGGTGGAGCTGGCCTGGAAGGCCGGGATCCCCATGGCCTATGGCACCGATCTGATCGGGCCGATGCAGGTGCGCCAGCTCGATGAATTTGCGCTGCGCGCCGATGTCATCCCGCCACTGGGGCTTTTGCAGCAGGCCACGATCAATGGCGCAAAGCTGATCCGTATGGAGGACAGCCTGGGTCAGATCGCAGAGGGCTTCCGCGCCGATCTGTGCATCCTTGATGCCAATCCGCTGGAGCCTGGCGTACTGCCTGCTTTTGCGAAACACCTTCGACTGGTGATTAAGGGGGGGCAGCCAGTCTGACGCGCGGCCCCTGAGAAGGCAAAGGGCGCTCTCAAAGGAGGGCGCCTTTTGTGTTTCAGCCTGTTGAAAACGATTTCCGGGCGGGTCTTCCGGAAATAACAGTGAACTCTTGCGTTACACCTGCCTTGAGTCGGGCAAGTGAGGGTGGTTTTCCACCCGATCTGTTCCTTCGGGGGCTGCTGTGGCGGGCTTTCAGCCTCTCCGGCTGGCCTCAGCCCTCAGCCTCAGGGCAGGGCGATCTCGGCCTCAACCATCCCCTGCCACTCTGCCTCGCTGAGATCTTTCAGCGGCAGGATGCGGGTGGCGCGGGCGGTGAAGGGAAAGACCCGCGCATCGGTAGAGGCAAAGCCGCCGCTGTCGACCACAAAGACCCCGGCTTCGGCCAGCGGGGTATAGGAGGTGCGGAAGTGGTTTGAGGATTTGACGTGGATGATGGCTTTCTCTTCCAGAACAATCCCCTGACTGCGGAAGGCCTGGGTATCATAGGCCTGAATGCGCTCGGTGGTCAGGATGATATGGCCCGCTTCGCCGATCCGCAGGATGGCACTCTCGCCGCCCTCCAGCAGCTCGCCCCGCAGATTTGCGCCTTCATTGCGGTATTTCAGATCGGACAGCCGCTCGACCAGAACTTCGGCTTCCCAGGGGGTGCCGTCGCGCAGCCGCCCCATGCGCAGCCTGCCGCGGTGGCCCGCACCAATCGCCCGGGCGGCTTTGACCGCCTCCGGATCAACGAGGAAGCCCGCCGCGAAGGACAGGCCGCTTTGCGCCAGATCGCGAAAGAGATCGGCCACATCGGCCACCCCACCCGAGCCGGGGTTGTCGCCGGCATCCGCAAGGACCACGCGGCCCCGGGCTGCGGCGGCACAGACCTGCTCCCGCGCCTCAGACCACAGGGGCGCACGGGCCAGCGCCGCCTCGCGCCGGGTCCGGAGGGCGGCGGCCATCGCGCGGCAGGCCTGATCCATCGCCGCGCGGTCGGTGCCGGTGACCAGGACCGAGGTGCCCACCTCTTCGCTGTCGTGATAGGGAAAGCCGCCCATCAGCACCACATCCGACAGGCCGGGCCGCAGGCTCAGCGCCTCGCTCAGCGTTACCAGATCGGCGAAGGGCGCGGTGTCAGAGGTCTGCGCACTCATCGGCACCATGATCGGCAGGCGGTAGCGCCGCGTGCGCGGCTTTGCCGGATCGCGCAGCAGATCAATCATCCGCGCGCCGCGCTCTTTGGTGTCGGAATGCGGATAAAGCCTGCCGCCCATGGCGACATCGACCACCGCACACAGCCGCGGCTCAGGATTGGCGTGGAAATCGAGGGTGACGCCCAGCGGTACCTGATCCCCGATGCGGGCGCGCACCGCTTCGGCGAGGCGGGTTTCCGGCTCAGGCTCGCCCTCCACATGCAAAGCGCCGTGCAGCGCGAGGGCCACCAGATCGACCGGCCCCTGCGCCAGGATCGCATCAAATGAGGCCAGGATCTCGTCGCAGAGCCGCAGATAAGCGGCGTGATCCAGCGTGCCCCCCGGCAGACAGCCGGTGCAAAGCCCATAGGCGACCTCATAGCCCGCCGCATCCAGCGCCGTGGTGATGCCGCCGAGCCAGTTCGACGTCGCGCCAAATTCCGCCCGCACGGCTTCGCCGCATACATATTGCGCCCGCAGAAAACCGTCGTAATCGGCCTTGGTGGGGGTGAAGGCATTGGCCTCATGGAAGAGCTGAAGAACGGCGGCGCGGGGCATGAGATGTCCTGTCAGAAAGAAAGGGGGGCGTCAGGCGCTGTCGCGGCGCAGGATCTGAAATCCGGTGTCCTGCGGCGGGCTGTCGGCCTGCGCGCCAGGTGTCAGGCTGAGAAGGGCGGCATGGCCGATGGCTTCGGCATTGATCGCAAGCGTGGTCAGCGACGGCAGGGTCTGGGCAGAGATTTCGTAATTCCCCCAACCGGATATGGCAATATCCTGAGGCACCCGCAGCCCGCGGCGCTGGCATTCAAACAGCGCTCCGGCGGCGATCGTATCGGTGGGACAGATCACCGCCTGAACCTGCGGCTCGCGCGCAAGGATCCCGGCCATGGCCGCGGCACCTTCGGTAAAACTGTCGGTGGTCTGCACCGGATGGATCAGGCCGCGCGCGCCGTCACAGCCCGCAACCCCGGCCTCAAAGGCCGGACGGCGCAGTCGGAAGCGGGCGGCGAGGGCCCCGTCATGATCAATCAGCGCCAGCACCCGCCGCCCGGCCTCAAGATGCAGCGCGGTCATGGCCGTCATGGCCGCGACGGCGTCATAGCCCACGCCTTTGCCCGCGCCCGCAGGCAGCAGCCAGGTCTCGACAAAAGGCGTCGCGGTCTGGCGCAGCATCCGCAGGGTCGCGGCCGAATGATCGCCCCCGATCAGCACCACCCCGCCGACCCGCAGGCCGATGAAGGTCTCAACCGCCTCTGCCTCGCTTTCGGGGCTGTCGGCAAAGCTGAGGATGATCCGGCGACCCGTCTCGCGCGCGGCACGGCGCAGCCCGCAGAGATAGCGCTCAAAAGACGAGTTCCGCATGGTCGGGAGCAGCACCCCAACGACCGGGCTTTGCCCGCTGGCCAGAGTTCCGGCCAGAACATCGGGGATATAGCCCAGCTCCTGCGCGGCAGTGCGCACGCGCTGCAGGGTGTCGCTGCGCAGCTTTTCGGGGCAGCGAAACGCATTTGAGGCCGACATCAGCGAGACCCCCGCGCGGCGTGCAACCTCTGCCAGGGTGACGCGTCCGCTTTGTCGTGCGCGGCGCTTCGGGGCCTCGGGCAGCACCGCAGCGCCTGGGTCAGCTGTTTGCTCAGTCATGGTCCATCCGGTCTGCACCCGATCAGAGTTACAGAGAAGGCGCTGGGGGGTAAACCCATCGCCGCAGGCGGGGCGGGGCGGATTCTGAGCCGGTCTGCCGGGTCGATGTCCTCGTCGTGACCTGCGGCGGGCAGGTTGCAGCCGTATTGCCCGCGAATCCCTGCAATTCCTGCCGCGCCACCCCATGCGCAGCCCGACCGAAGAAGAAAAATCGCAAGGCGCGGAAAAATATTCATAAAATCTTCTTTTTTGCTCTGGACGGCACCGAACACCATAGCTATACCACCCCACATGTTCCGGCGTAGCTCAGCGGTAGAGCAGTTGACTGTTAATCAATTGGTCGTAGGTTCGATCCCTACCGCCGGAGCCATAAAATCTCTGAGAGATCAGTGATTTGACGAAAAGCCCCCGCAAGGGGGCTTTTTTCGTATTCCGCCTCCCGCATGGTTTTCAGGCTGTATTTTCGGCCTCGCTGCGGGGCGGCAGGGCAGGGCGGCTTATTCCCCATATATACGCTCTGACTGCGGGGGCTCAGTCTTTCTGCGGCCTGTTTTGTCGTGATGAAATCCCTCTGCGGCGGGCAGGATATCTGCTGACTTGCGGGGCGCCTTGGTTCTGCGCTATGCAGAAACTGTTATGATATAACATAACGAATCACATCGAGCCGGAGCCACCATGCACCGTATTTCCCTTGTCGCACTGTTTTGCTTTTCCGCCGCTTTGGCCTTTGGGCCGCCGCTTTGGGCGCAAAAGACGCCCCACAGCCACAGCCACAGCCACGCCCATGACCACAGGCATGATCATGCCCATGACGAAGAGGCCGGAAAAATCGCGCACGGCTATTTCAGCGACGCTCAGGTCGCGCCGCGCCCGCTTTCAGACTGGGCGGGGGTGTGGCAGTCGGTCTTTCCGCTGCTGCAGGATGGCACCCTGGACCCCGTCATGGCGCAGAAGGCTGCGGGTGGCACCCGCACGGCGGCGGAATGGGGCGCCTATTATGAGGCCGGCTACCGCACCGATATTGCCGCCATTACCATAACCGCAGAGGGGGCTTTCACCTTCCGTCGTGCGGATGGCAGCGGCTTTGCCGGGCAATATGCCAGTGACGGGCAGGAGGTGCTGACCTATGCCAAAGGCAATCGCGGCGTGCGGTTTAGCTTTCGGAAGACCGGCGGCGATGCCGGGGCCCCGCTTTATGTGCAGTTCAGCGACCACCGCATCTCGCCTTCGGTCTCAGATCACTTCCATCTTTATTGGGGCAATGATCGCGCCGCCCTGCTGGAGGAGGTCAGCCACTGGCCGACCTATTACCCTGCCGCGCTGAGCGGCGCTGAGATCGCGGCCGGGATGATGGCCCATTAAACCAAAGGGGGCCATACCCCGGCCCCTTTTCAAATCCGCCGCAATACTGTTTCTGGCCCCCGGGTATGAAGGGGGGCAGGGCCGGGTGAAACAGGCTTTTCAGCACAGCCGCAGGGGTAACTGGCGGTTCAGCCTCTCTGAGGGGGCGGGGCCGGATCTGGTGTTGGCCTTCTCTTCTGTGGGGCATGATCCGGATGAAATGCCCTCGCCGGAGTTCCTGACCTCGGCCTCTGCGGGCGGGCAGCGACGGGTGCTCTGCATCGCGGATCGGGGCCGCAGCTGGGGGCAGGACCCCGGTTTCGCCCCGGCGCTGAAACGGCAGGTCGCGCAGCTGGAGCCAAAAGGCCGGGTTCTCGCGATCGGATCCTCCATGGGGGGCTGCCTTGCGCTGCAGGCCGCCACAGTTCTGCCCCTGAGCGCGGTGCTGGCCTTTGGGCCGCAATGGGCGCTGGGGCCGGACTGCCCGGATGAGACGCGCTGGCCGTTGTGGCGGGCCGGGCTGCGCGCGGGGGCGGGGGCCCGCGCCTTCTGGCCGCCGCCTGAGGGGGTGGCGGTGACGCTGCTGCACGGGCTGAAAGATGATCTGGCGCAGGCCCGGGCGTTTCCGGCGCAGCCCGGCGTCGATCATCTGCTTTTTGCCGAAGAAAGCCACTCTGATCTGGCGCTGAACCTTAGGGCACGGGGCCTTCTGGGCGGGCTCACAGAGGCTGCGATCGGTCATGACAGACGGCGGCTTTTACGGCTGGCCTCGTCTGCCGGGGGGATTTCGCGCAAAAGGCTTTGGCGCGGCACGGCGGGCTAACCCCCCGAAAACCTGCGAAAAACAAAGATCTGCCGCCCGCGAAACATTTTCCGCCTGTCCTGCGTTATTTTTGCTGCGGGGCGGTTGACGCCCCCTCAGACATTCCGTAAACACCCTCTCACAGCGCGGTTGTAGCTCAGTTGGTTAGAGTACCGGCCTGTCACGCCGGGGGTCGCGGGTTCGAGCCCCGTCAACCGCGCCACGCTTCAAAAGCCCTCCGGTTCGCCGGGGGGCTTTTGACATTTCCGGCGTTTTGTTGCGCGCGGAAGGCGTTTGTTAACCATCAGATGCAAGGATGAGCCATTCGACAGCCGGAGCTGAGCCATGGCCCTTTCGCATCTTTCCGCCCTGCGCCCCCTGCGGGCCAGGGATCTCGATCCTCTGCTGACTGAGTTGAACGCGATTTCGCGTCAGGCCGAGGATATCCAACACCGCATTGCCGTGCTGCAGGCCGGGGGCCGCTGCTGCGACCGGGCTGGCCCATGCGGCGGCTCCTCCCGGAGGATATGCCAGCTCCGGAGGAAATTAACGGGCCAGACCCTGAGCCGGAGATGTGGGAGGGGGACCTGGCGGATGAGGAGCCGGTTTCTCCCGCCCCTGAGGTCGCGGCCACGGCACCAGACCTGCCGCAGCCTGAGGTCGACGAAGACCCGCCCGCTGAAGATCCGCTGGCCCTCATCCTGCGCATCGCAGGCGATCTGGAGGAGATCCGCAGCCGCGAGACGGCGCCCTCTGCGGCAGAACTGCAGATCCGGGCCATCCGTGACCGGATCGCCCGGGGGGCAGCCTTCACCACGGCTTATTTGCCAGAGGCCAGCGCCTCAATCTGATCGCGCCAGATTTCCATGTTATAGCCGTGGCGCGCGGGCAGGGCGACCAGCTCATCGGTGGGGCGATTGCCGGCCTGGCTCAGCGCCCAGACGATCGACGAGCGGTTCCCCGAAGCGCAATAGGCCAGAATGCGGCCTGCTGCGCCGGAAATCGCCGCGCCCTGGGTCGAGACATTCTCCATGGTAATCGCGCCGCCGATCACCGGGTTGGCGACAAACGTCAGGCCGGCGGCCTCAGCGGCAGCCCGCATGGCCTCGGTGCCGATCTCGGAAGGGATCTCGCCATCGGGGCGGTTGTCGATGATCAGGCTGTAGCCCGCCTCTGCGATCTGCGGCAGATCCTCCAGGGCGATCTGCGGGCTGACGCTGTAATTGTCGGTGATTTCGCGAATAGTCATCACTGTCCCTTTCCGTGGCGCCCGGCACGATCCGGCCGAACGTCTTTACCATACTGCGGTGACAGGGCAGCGAAAAGCCGCCCCGCCCCTTACTTCAGCACAAGTCCCGCGACCACCGCGCCCAGCCCCAGCGCCGAGACCGCAAATGCGCCCAGGTTCACCGCCACGACGCGCTGGACCACTGCGCTCAGCTCCTGCTGAGACAGGCCCGCACGTTTGGCGCCGATCACCCGGCGGATGCACCAGAAAATCCCGATAAGCCCGGCCACCGTCATCGCCGCCCCGGTCCAGATCAGCCATTCCATCGCGGTATCCCCTTTGCAGATTTAGCGCGCACCTAGCCGCAGCACCCCTGCGCTGGCAAGTCTTCTTGAACCGGGGGGCGACGGCGTTTAGGAAGGCAGGGACCCCCGCGAAATGAGGCGCAAATGACCAACCCGAATGATGCCTATGCCGTGACGGCAGATGAACTGCGTCAGTTCATTGAGCGTTTCGAGCAGCTTGAGGCGGAAAAGAAAGACGTGACCGAGCAGCAAAAAGAGCTGCTGGCTGAGGCCAAGGGCCGTGGGTATGACACCAAGGTGATGAAAAAGCTGATCACCCTGCGCAAGCGCAAACCCGACGACATCGCCGAAGAAGAAGCGATCCTTGAGATGTATAAAGCCGCGCTCGGGATGAACTGAGCAAAGCCAGACCCCCGGGGCCCGCGCCGCCGGGGGTTTTTTATTCTGCGGCGGCCGGATCCTGTGCCGGGGCCTGGTGAAGCTCAGCTGGTCCTCCGCCTGTCGGTCAGTGCGGATGGCGACAACCGGTGACCTGAGGGTGCCATTCATCAGAAATCCGGTGATCGGCCTCGACGCGATTGGTGACAAAATCGCTGGCATTGATCTCTTTCGCGAGAGGACTGGCTTTGCGGCTGCTGCAATTCCGGCGTGACGTGATCGCTCCGGGAGGGATGATCACAGTGAGAACGGGACGGGTGCCGGTCTCCGTACCGATTGTTGCCGGAAGTCGGCCGGCCACAGCGCAACCTTCGCCGCGCGCGCGGGCTGGGGAAGTCGAAGATCCCGCCCCGGGACCGGCCTTTGCTTTTTGTTTTTACCCGAGCTGCCGCGCGCCGTGAAAAAGACTCAGATCGCGGTGATCCAGGGCGCTGATGTTCATGGTCTTTCAACAGCCCTGTCAGCCGGCTAAGCGGGCAGATCGATTTGTGGCTGCTGCTTTCCCCGCACCCCCGAGCTATGGGGAAATAGTCCTGTCAAAATGAACCCTGCGCCGCGCGCCATGTCCGGCAGTGTCCTGAGGACCATGGCGGGCCGGAGACGTCTTGCCCTGTGCCTGTGCTAAGGGCCGGGCCAGAAACCCGTCAGGAGGAGTGTTTTCCCGGCGATGGGCTACCTGCCAATCCCGGGGCGCCTGATCCCTGCGCTGTCTGCGGGCAGGTAATAGGGGCCGGATATGCGGTCTGAACCTTCTAATGCTTCTGCCACCGGCCAGGTGCCTATAGTCGGGAACGGGCCGGCCGAGCACCGACAGACGAAGCGGGCCCGCCATAAAGTCTGTTTCCTGGTGCTGCGGCAACGCAGACAACACCTTGATGGCGAGGCAAAATTGGATTGCCGCCGCAGAAAACCGCCCCGGCTGTCCGACCTTTCTGCCCGGGGGCGTGAACCATGGCATGTCGGGGGTAGCCCAGCCCATCAGCAAGCCGCGAGGGATCAGCGCCCGATTGTCGCGGGGGCGGTTCGTCCTGCGCAAGTCAGGGCCAGACCTGTTTATCGGGTCAGCCATTCCTGCTGCCAACAAAGGTGCCTCCGTCGGCAGCAGGCATGGCGCAGCAAACCCCCTCAGACCTGCTCGCGAAGGATTGAGGCCGTAAGGGAGACCATCAGATAAAGCCCCGCAAAGATCAGCATGGCCACGGCGGTGTTTTCAAAGGCACGCGGGTAGCTGGCGATATCCGGTGCCACAGGGGCCACCGACAGCGACAGGTAGCGCTGCTGTCGGTTCGCTTCAATGCGGGCGGTTTCAAGCTGTTGGGCGGCCTGGGTCAGCAGCAGCTGACGGGTCTGCACATCGGTCTGCGCCAGAACCAGTTCGGACTGGATCCGCGCGATGGAGCGCCCGGAGCTGCTGTCGTCCTGGGTCAGCCGGTCACGCAGCTGCCTTATCTGCACTTCAAGCGTTGTGATCCGGCGTTCCAGCGGCTCAACCCTGGCGCGGTTGGGGGCGGTATTTGACAGCATCTGCGCCAGCGCCAGCCGATCCTGGGTCAGCTGTGTCTCAAGCGCGGTGATCTGGCTTGAGATCAGCGAAATCTCCACCTCACCGGAGAGGACTTTATTCACTTCCTGCAGGTCAACCAGCTTCGACTGTGCGGCAAGAAGGCGGCTCTCAGCCTCAGCGAAGCTTTCATTTGCGCCTTTCATCTGATCGTTGCGCAGCCGCTCAGACAGATGGTTCACCTGCTCTTCGGCGTAGTGGATCAGCCGCTTTGACCAGGCTGCTGACAGCGCCGGATCGGGGGCCGAGACCTCCATTTTGATGATCCCCTCAGTGGGATCATAGGCGATTTTGACGTATTTCTGGTAGATTTTATAAGCGGCTTCAATCGAGTTCGGATCGTCAAGGCGCTGCAGTTCATCCACATTCGGATCGGCAAAGACGGCGCGGAAGTCCAGGTCCGCATCCAGCCGCAGCATGGCGTCGCGCGACTGCAGATAGCCCTGAACGGCGATCGAATCCTGCGAGGTTGCAAACTGCGTGCCCGAAAACAGCCCGCCGAGGCCCCCGCCGACCTGACTTTCGGCCTGCTGAATGACAAACTCTGCCCGGGTGGCATACATCGGCGTGGCCAGAAGGCTGTAGTAAATCCCTGCGATCAGCGTGGGGATACCGACAAAAAGCCACAGCCGCGCCCAGAGCATCGCCATCCGCCGGCGTCTGCGGCGGGCGATGTCGCGCTGAATGCGCTGAATATCGGCCGCATGGTTCTGTTGTGCGCGCGCTTCGGGGGGCAGCAGAAGATCCGGGCCCGCCGCCTTCGCCAGATTTCGCCCCTTTGCGGTCGCCGGAAGCTTTGCCCCTTCACCGGGGCGGCCGTCTTTTTTCGGCGGCACCGGCGGGGGGGCATCGGGGGGGCTTGCGCGCGGTGTCACGACCTCTTCGATCGCATTGCTGCGTGCAAAGGGATCAATGCCCGCGGCGCGCAGCTGGCGCAGAGCGTCTTCATCGCCGCTGGTGGTCAACCCCTGCTTTTCCGCAATCCGCCGCAGCATCCGCAGCTGCCGCGGGCCCAGACCGGTGGTCTCCGGCGCAGGCTCAGTGGCGGGGGGCGGAGTGGGGCGTGCAGCCTCATCGCCGAGCAACTCGCCTGTCAGCGCAGCTTTCGGGGGGCGGACAGGGGCGGCCGCTGCCGCACGCAGCGCCGCAAGCGGCTCTGGCAGGGTCAGGCGGAAGCGGGGAAGCTCACTCTGTGTAGTCATAAAGCCGCTTCGCCTCTTCCAGACTGTCGAACATATAAAGTTGCCCGTTGCGCAGAACCCCTGCGACCTGGCAGAATTTTTCAAGAATTTCCGATTGATGCGAGACGATGACCACGGTTTTGCCCGCCAGACGCTCGCGCAGGATCGCACCGGCTTTGCGGTTGAAGGCCACATCGGTGGTCGAGGGCATCCCCTCATCGATCAGATAAATGTCAAACTCCATCGCCAGCATCAGCGAGAAGGAAAACCGCGCCCGCATCCCCTGGCTGTAAGTGCCGACGGGCATGTCGAAATATTCCTCAATACCGCAGAGCCAGCGGCAGAAGGCTTCGACATAATCAGGGTCCAGCCCGTAAAGCCGCGCGATATAGCGCGCATTTTCGGTGCCGCTGTGTTTGTTGTTCACGCCGCCCATAAAACCCAGCGGAAAGCTGATCCGGCTGGTGCGGGTGATCGTGCCGTCATCAGGCTTTTCAAGCCCCGCCATCATATTGATAAGCGTCGTTTTTCCGGTGCCATTGGGGGCGAGAATGCCCAGCGAACGCCCCGGCTCCACCCGGAACGAGGCATTGTTGAGGATCACTTTGTGCTTTTTGCCGGTCCAGTAGCTTTTGGAGACGGCGTTAAATTCTATCATCAGTTACCTCTGGCAGGGCGGCTCCGGCCCGGCGCCGCTGTCGTCAGGCTATCGGGAAAGAGGTTAAGGTCGCAATAAGGCAGCAATATGGAGCCGCAGAGGCGTTCTGCGGCAGGCTAACGCGGCAGGGGCGCGGGCGTTGCATCACGTTGCATCCCGGGGGCTGAGGGATTATCCCGGGTCAGCCTTTCACGCCCCCCAAAGGATGCGCCATGACTTCTGAAGATCTGACCCCGCTCGACCGCGCCCAGGCGCTGATGCTGGCCGATCCTGAGGATGACGGGGCGCGGCTGCGCTACTACCGCATTCTCTCGGATGCTGAGCTGTATCTGCTGCTCGAAGAAGAGGCCGTGGGGGGCAATATCAAGCCCCGGGTCTTCCCGCTCGACAGTGGTCCGGTGGTGCTGGCCTTTGACACCCAGGAGCGGATGGTCGATTTCACCGGGATCGCCAGCCCCTATGTGGCGCTGCCGGGGCGGGTGATTGTGAATCATCTGACCGGGCAGGGCACCGGGGTTGGCATCAATCTGGGCACGCCCGAGGCGGCCTGGCTGATGGCCCCTCATGCCGTCGACTGGCTGGCCGAGGTGTTAAGCGTGACGCCCTCGCAGGACCGCGGCCGCCCGGCGGGTTTTGCCGCCCCCGGTGATCTGCCGCGCGCGCTGAATGAGGCGCTGGCCGTGGCGATTGGCGGGGCCGGTGGTCTGGCCGCGGGGGCCTGGCTTGCGCGGGCACGCTGGAAAGGCGGCTCTGAGGAGGGGCTGGTGCTCGCCTATGTCGGTGCAGAGCCGGGCGCGGAAGAAGCCCTCGCCCGGGCGCTGGCCTCTGCGCTGGCGTTTTCCGGGCTGGAGGGAGAGCAGGTCGATCTGCTTTTCCTGAGTGAGGCCGATACCGCCGCGCTGCGCCCGCTGCAGTCGGTGGGCCTGGCCCTGCGCCTGCCCGAGCCGCCGGCGCCTGAGCCTGAACGCACCCCGCCGCCGCCGCCGGGCATGGACCCGCAAAAGCCGCCGAAGCTGCGCTGAGGCCCCGCGCGCCGCATTGCGGCTCCTGAGGCCACGCCGCGCAATCCGTCAGCCCGTTCACCGGGAAAGCAGCGGCTGCGCCCGCAGGCCTCGCAGGCGGACCGGGCTGGCCCCCGGGGCAATGGCGTTGCAGACTGTCCCCCGGCAATAAAGGGGGGCAGATGCAAATTCTGATTGAGGGATGTGACGATCGCGCTGTTGAGGTTGCGGCGCGGCTTTGTCTCGAAGGCCATGATCTTCTGCTCAGCGGTGCCTGGGCGGATCGCAGGGCCGGGATCGATGCGGCGCTGCACAGGCTTGCGCAGCCTTTCGCGCGGCTGAGCGATCATCCCTTGCCCATTCAGGGGCAGTATCAGGTGGCGGCGGATGTGAAACACGCCGCAGAGGGGTTTGATCTTCATCTGCAATTTGGCGCAGAGCGCCCTGGCGCGCAGCTGCAGCCGGGTCCCTTGCCCCTTCAGCTCTGCAGCCCCGCCTGGCTGCCGTTCTGCCATCTCACCCAGCCCACCCCGGAGGCTGAGGCCTTGCTGAGTGCGGCAGGCTTTCTGCTCTGCACCGCGCGGGAGATGCAAAGCGCCGATGCGCTTTGTGCGGCCGTGGCTGATATCCCGGAGGGCGGGCGCGATCTGGCCCTCAGTGCGCTTTTGCGCAGTCTGCGCGACCAGGGGATCGGGCTTGGGGCGCGGCTTCTGGCGCGGGACCGGGCGCGGGTCTGTCTCCCCGATGAAACCCCGGAGGGCCTGGTTTCGCTGCGCGTGCTGCCGTCCTGGATCGATTACAACGGCCATATGACCGAGAGCCGCTATCTCGCCGCCTGTTCCGAGGTGACGGATGCCGTGCTGCGCCGCGCGGGGTTTGATCTCGACTATGTGGCGGGGGGCTACAGCTATTACACCGTTGAGACCCATCTGCGGCATCTGCGCGAAAGCAAATCCGGCCAGGAGATCCTTGGTGAGACCCGGGTGCTCGGGGTGGATGCGCGGCGGCTGCACCTGCTGACCATCCTGTCGGTCGAAGGTGAAGCGGTGGCAACGCTGGAGCAGATGCTGCTCCATGTCGATATGGCCGCGGGCCGCGCCTGTGCCGCCCCTGAGAGCCTGCTGCGCGCGTTGCGCGCCATGGCGGCGGCTGCATCGGGGGTTGCGCGGCCTGACTGGCTGGGGCGCGGGGTGCGCAGCCTCGCTCCGCGCCCGGGCTGAGCGGGAAAAGCGGCCCGGCAAATCACGCAAAAGTGGTGAAAATTGCTGGAGTTGTTTGACGTTAAACCAATTGCTCCGCCCCCCTCAGCACGTTATCCCTGAAAAGGCAAGATGGCGGGCGGAGGGACGATGATGGAAGGTGAACTGGCATATCTGGCGGACCGCACAAGCCGCGGGCTGCACAGTCGCCGGGCCTTCCTGGGCCGGGCCGGGGCGCTGGGGCTGTCGCTGGTGATGGCGCAGGGACTGCTGGGATCGGCGGCGCAGGCCGCGGGTCCGCAAAAGGGCGGCGTGCTGCGCGTGGGCCTTCATGGCGGCGATTATGCGGATACGCTCAACCCCTTACGCGCCATCTCGGCGGTCGAGCGGTTCAATCTGCGCTGCGTCGGTGACACGCTGATGGCCAGCGACAGCGAGGGCCGCCCGGTTCCCGCCGCCGCAGAAGAGATCGAGGCCAGCCCCGATCAGCGCACCTGGGCGCTTCGCCTGCGCGAGGGGCTGCAGTTTCACAATGGTCAGGCGGTGACCGGCGCCGATGTGGCCGCCACGCTGATGCGCCATGCCGATCCGGCGAATCGCTCGGGCGCTTCGGGCCTTCTGAGCGGCATGGACAGCGTCACCTCGGACGGCGCGCATGTGGTGATCAGCTTTTCCGCGCCGAACCCCTGGTTTGCCGAGGCGCTGACCGATTACCGCCTGGTCCTTCAGCCCGCGCCTCTGGGCAGCGGTGCGGTGCCGGAAGTGTTCTCCGGCCCCTATATCCCGCGCGTTAATGAGCCGGGCGTGCGCCACGTCTTTGAGCGCAATCCCCGCGACTGGGACAGCGCGCGCGGCCATGTTGATCAGATCGAAGTGCTGGTCATCAATAACCACGACGCACGCCTCGCGGCGCTTGCCTCGGGGCAGATCCATCTGGCCAATCGTGCGGATCCGCGCAAAGCGCCGAAGATCGCGGCCATCCCGGATCTGCAGTTCGTGCGCGGCGCCTCCGGCGGGCGGCTGGCCTTTTCGATGCAGACCGGGGCTGCGCCCTTTGACCGCGCCGATCTGCGGCTGGCGCTGAAATATGCCCTCGACCGCGATGCGATCCTGCGCGATGTGCTCAGCGGCTATGGCCGGATCGGCAATGATCTGCCCTTCGTGCCCGGCACCGAGGACTTTCTGGCCGGGATCGGCCAGCGCAGCTATGATCCCGAGAAGGCGGCCTTCCACTACAAACGCTCCGGCCATGAGGGGATGCCCCTGGTGCTCAGGGTCTCAGACATCGCCTGGCCCGGTGCGCTGGAGGCGGCAAAAGCCTTCCGCACCTCGGCGCAGGCCGCGGGTCTGCCCATTGAAATCCGCCCCGAGCCTGCGGAGGGCTATTTCACCGAAGTCTGGAACAAAAAGCCCTTCACCGCCTCCTATCATGACGGCACCAGTTCCGCCGGGCGGCTGCTCTCGACCTATCACCTCTCGGCTTCGGCCTGGAATGAGACCCGCTTTGGCGGTGAGGCGCTTGACAAACTGGTGATGGAGGCCCGCGCCACGGTGGATCCGCAGCTGCAGCAGAACTGCTTTGCCGAAGTGGCCAGGATGCTGCATGAGCAGGGCGGCTCGCTGGTGCCGGTGCATTGCGACAGCTTTGAGCTGGCCTCAAACAGGGTGCAGGGCTTTGGCGCGCATCCCGATGGCGAGATGATGGGGGGGGCCGCAGGCATCCGGGTCTGGCTGACGGCCTGATCCATCCCCACCCCATGAAAAAGCCGGGCAGAGCGCCCGGCTTTTCTCATTTCGGCGGCCTTATCAGCCTTTGAAATCAAAGAACCCCGGTCCGGCCCTGGCCAGCAGATCGCGGGCCAGATCCTGGCCCATGGCAGCGCCCTCTGCGATCGGTCCGCGGCGCTCTCCACGCAGCACGGCAGAGCCGTCGGGGCGCAGAATCTCGCCCCGCAGCCACAGGTTCTCCCCCTCCAGCAGCGCAAGCCCCGCGATCGGCGTCTCGCAGGAGCCGTCGAGCTCCGCCAGAAACGCCCGCTCAGAGGCCAGCCGCTGCGCGGTCGGCAGATCGCGGATCGGTGCCAGCAGCGCATCGACGGCGGTATCGTCCAGACGACGCTCCACCCCGATCGCGCCCTGAGCCACGGCCGGCAGCATCTCTTCGGGCGCAATCGCGCTTTGCGCCACTTCGGTGCGCCCCAGCCGGCTCAGACCCGCCATGGCCAGGAAGGTCGCCCCGGCCACATTGTCATCCAGCTTTTTCAGCCGCGTCTGCACATTGCCGCGGAATTCCACCAGCTTCAGATCCGGGCGGCGGTTCGCAAGCTGCGCGCGGCGGCGCAGCGACGACGACCCGACGACCGCGCCTTCCGGCAGATCAGCGATGCTTTTGTACTGCAGCGAGACAAAGGCATCGCGGACATCTTCGCGCGGCAGATAGCAGTCGATCACCAGACCTGCGGGCTGCTGCACCGGCATATCCTTCATCGAATGCACCGCAATATCGATGGAGCCGTCGAGCAGCGCTTCTTCGATTTCGCGGGTGAACAGACCCTTGCCGCCGATCTCTTTCAGCGACTTGTCCTGAATCTGATCGCCGGTGACCTTGATCACGACAATGTCAAAGCAAGCCTCGCTCAACCCGTGAGCGGCGGCCAGACGGTCGCGCGTCTCCCAGGCCTGGGCCAGCGCCAGAGGCGAGCCGCGGGTGCCGATACGAAGAGGCGAAGCGGGGGTGGGACGCGCGTTTTTCATGCCGCATGTCTTAGGAGGACCGCGCGTCTGTGTCCAGCATCCCTCCTGCGGCACCCGGCCGCCCCTGATGTCGCAGGCTTGACAAAGCGGGGGGTTCCGGGGACGAACCGGGAGTGATGTTGCAGAAAAACCGGAGGCCGTGATGACGGACAAGAAACTTCTCAAGGCCCTTGCCGGTGAAACCCAAAGCGTGCCGCCGGTCTGGCTGATGCGTCAGGCGGGCCGCTATCTGCCGGAATACCGCGCCACCCGCGCAAAGGCCGGGGACTTCCTGTCGCTCTGCTATAACCCGGAACTGGCCGCCGAAGTCACCCTGCAGCCGATCCGCCGCTTCGGCTTTGACGGCGCGATTCTTTTCGCCGATATCCTGCTGATCGCCCAGGCCATGGGCTCGAAACTCTGGTTTGCCGAAGGCGAAGGCCCGCGCCTTTCGACCATCACCGATGCCGCAGGCGTGGCCGCACTGCGCCCCACGGCTGACATCCATGAGACCCTTTCGCCGATCTATGAGACGGTGAAGATCCTCTCCTCGGAACTTCCCAAAGACACCACGCTGATCGGCTTTGCCGGCAGCCCCTGGACGGTCGCCACCTATATGACCGCCGGTCGCGGCACCCCCGATCAGGCCCCGGCCCATGCCTTCAAGGCCGCTGACCGCGCCGCTTTCTCAGATCTCATCGACCGTCTGTCAGAGGCCACGATCGAATATCTCTCCGCCCAGATCGAGGCCGGCGCCGAAGTGGTGAAACTCTTCGACAGCTGGGCCGGCAGCCTCAAGGGCGAAGATTTCACCGAATTCGCCGAAAAGCCCGCCGCCCGCATCATCGCCGCGCTGAAAGCCCGCCACCCCGACACGCCGATCATCGCCTTCCCCCGTGAAGCGCGGGAGCGTTATGTGGGCTTCGCCAAAGCCACCGGCGCGGATTGCGTGGCGCTCGACAATTCCGTCGATGCGGCCTGGGCAGCGGAACATGTGCAAAAAGACGGCTGCGTTCAGGGCAATCTCGCGCCGCAGCATATGATCACCGGCGGTCAGGCGCTGGTCGATGAGGCGCGCCGCATCGCTGATACCTTCTCCGCAGGTCCGCATATCTTCAACCTCGGCCATGGCATCACCCCCCAGGCCGATCCCGACAACGTCAGCCGCCTGCTGGCCGCGATCCGCGAGCGCTGAAATTCACGAAGGGGGGGCCGCGCGGCCCCCTTTGCTTAGCCCCGCCATCTCCCTATAAGATCGCAGCACAATGCGAGGATATGTCATGCGTCAGGCCAGCGTCACCCGGAACACCGCCGAAACCGCGATTGAGGTGAGCGTGAACCTCGACGGCAGCGGCACCTATGACATCAAAACCGGCGTGGGCTTTTTCGACCATATGGTCGATCAGCTGGCGCGCCACTCGCTCATCGACATCACGATGCGCTGCGACGGCGATCTGCATATCGATGATCACCACACGGTCGAAGACTGCGGCATCGCCCTCGGCCAGGCCCTGGCACAGGCGCTCGGCGACAAACGCGGCATCCGCCGCTACGGCGCCTGCATCCTGCCGATGGACGACGCCCGCGTCACCGCCGCCCTTGATCTCTCGGGCCGCCCCTTCCTCGTCTGGGATGTCACTTTCCCGACCGCGAAAATCGGCAATTTCGACACCGAACTGGTGCGCGAATTCTTCCAGGCCCTCGCGACCCACGGCGGCATCACGCTGCACATCACCCAAAACGCAGGCTTCAACAGCCACCACATCGCCGAGGCCGCCTTCAAAGCCGTGGCCCGGGCTTTGCGCGAAGCGGTGGAAACCGATCCGCGCAAAGCCGATGCGATTCCTTCGACCAAAGGCATTCTCTGAGGCGTCTTTGGGTTTTCCCAAATACTCCCGCCGGAGGCCGCACGGCACCGCCGTGCCCCACAACAGGAGCAAACCATGCTGACCGTCCTCGTCGATTACGACAGTGGCAACCTGCATTCGGCCGCCAAGGCCTTTCAGCGCATGGCCGATGAGACCGGAGCGGGTGAGGTGCTGGTCTCGCCGCATCCCGAAGACGTCGCCCGCGCCGACCGCATCGTGCTGCCCGGAGACGGCGCTTTCCCGCATTGCCGCCGCGCCCTCTCGCTGCAGGCGGGTCTCTTTGAAGCCGTGGATGAGGCCGTCACCCGCCGCGCCGTCCCCTTTCTCGGCATCTGCGTCGGCATGCAGATGCTCGCGACCTGGGGCCGCGAATATGAAGACACCAAAGGCTTTGGCTGGATCGGCGGCGAGGTGACCCGCATCACCCCGGCCGATCCCGCACTCAAAGTGCCGCATATGGGCTGGAACGATCTGGTGATCGACACGCCCCACCCGGTCCTTGCAGGGATCGAAACCGGCGATCACGCCTATTTCGTGCACAGCTTCGCCATGAAGGTCGACACTCCGGCCGAGCGTCTGGCCCATGTCGATTACGCGGGCGATATCACCGCCATCGTCGGGCGCGACACGATCATCGGCGCGCAGTTCCACCCGGAAAAATCTCAGGCCACCGGCCTGCGGCTGATCGCCAACTTCCTGAGCTGGAAGCCCTGAGACCCGGCCTCTGCTGCAAAAGCGCCCGCAACCTGCCGGGCGCTTTTTTCATCGCGCTGACATCCGGGCTGAAGGCTTAGGCCCCCGCCCGGGGCGGGCCCGACCGCCCATATGGTGCAGACCTGCAGATGATCCGGCATCCGCGCCCGCCCCTTTGGCCGGATCCCGGCCCCCTCTGCGCGGGCAGTCCCGGTTCTCAAAGCCAACCCGCCAGGCGCGGAACTTTTCAGAAAAAACCCGGGACCGGTTCCCCGCAGGGGGTGCTGGTCTCAGGACGAGGACCCGCGCGGACCAGGATCTTTGCCGCATCCGCCCCGCCGAAGACGAGGGCGGATGCCGCCCGCCCGCCTTATCTCATCCGGGTCCAGGTCTGCGATGAGCAGATCAGCCCACCCGCGATACAGCCTGAGAGTTTCAGGCTGTTGCCCTGCACATCCATTTTGCCGAAGTAGATTTTATTATTCGAGGGCCGCCAGACTTCGCCCTCATATCGCCCGTTGCCCTTTGGCTGCATGCCGCGCACCAGCTGTTTGCCAAGGTTCGGGGATTTATACTCCCCTTCAGCATTATGCGTCCTGCGGATCGTGCCGCAGAGCGCGGGCCCGCAGGCTGCGATCTGCACCTCGGCCCAGGCCCCGTCATCGGGCTGTGTGCGCCAGAGCCCGGCGACCGGGTCACTGGCAAACGCGGCTGTGGCGCAAAGGCTCAGCGCAGCGGCAAGGCGGATTGCTTTCATGTCTCTCTCCCCCGGGCAGCCCCACGCTGCCACGCTTCTGAGCGTCCCGCTGAGCGGCAGATTCGGGCAAGGCTGACGTTGCTTCCGCCTGAGACCCCCGGGGGCCCCTTCAGAGGCCGACATCCGAAGCCTCAAGGCTTGTCGCCGGGGCAGGGCCATGGCATGAGGCAGCCGACCTCTGCCCAAGCGCCCCGGAGAATTTCCATGATCCTTTATCCCGCCATCGACCTGAAAGACGGCCAGTGCGTTCGCCTGCTGCGCGGTGACATGGAGGCGGCAACGGTTTTCGGCGATGACCCCGCCGCTCAGGCTGAGGCTTTTGTCGCTGCCGGCTGCCAGTGGCTGCATCTCGTCGATCTGAACGGCGCTTTTGCCGGCCGTCCGGTCAATGCCGCCGCCGTTGAGGCGATTTTGTCCCGCGTGAATGTGCCCGTCCAGCTGGGCGGCGGGATCCGTGACCTCGCCACCATCGGTGCCTGGGTCGAAAAGGGCCTCAGCCGGGTGATCCTTGGCACCGTGGCGGTGGAAAACCCCGCTCTCGTGCGCGAAGCCGCCCGCGAATTCCCGGGCAAAGTGGCCGTGGGCATTGATGCCCGTAACGGCTTTGTCGCCACCCGCGGCTGGGCCGAAGAGACCACCGTTCAGGTGACGGATCTGGCGAAAAGCTTTGAAGACGCGGGCGTCGCGGCCATCATCTACACCGACATCGACCGCGACGGCGCCATGGGGGGCCCGAATATTGAGGCAACCCGTGCGCTTGGCGAAGCCGTCTCGATCCCGGTTATCGCCTCGGGCGGGGTCAGCCGGATGGAAGACCTGATCGCGCTGCGCGACACCGGCGCGATCGCAGGCGCGATCTCGGGCCGCGCGCTTTACGACGGGGCGATTGATCTGGCCGCCGCGATCCGCGCGCTGCGCAGCTGATCCTACGGCCAAAAGCTGCGAAAAGCCGGGGTTTTGCCCCGGCTTTTGTCTGTCCGGGGGCAAAAGCCGCAGAAACGCCCCCGCTTTTGGCTTCCCATCCCGGCGGATCCCCGCTATAGCCCGCGGGTCGCGCCGCACACCCTTGGAGGGCGGCGGATATATATTGGAGAATTACTATGGCAAAAGAACTTCCGGAGCTTCTGGCCGAGGTTCGCGCGGGGACGGGCAAGGGGGCCGCTCGCGCAGCTCGTCGTGAGAACAAAGTTCCTGGTGTGATCTACGGTGCGGGCCAAGAGCCGGTGTCGATCAACATGAACTTCCACTACCTCCTGAAGCGTCTGAAGCAGGGCCGGTTCCTTTCGACCCTGTTCAACCTGAAGGTTGAAGGCGGCGAAGAAGTGCACGTGGTCTGCCGCGGCGTTCAGCGCGATGTCGTCAAAGACATGCCGACCCACGTTGACTTCATGCGTATCAACGATGACTCGCGCATCAACCTGTTCATCCACGTTGACTTCATCAACGCGGACAAAGCACCGGGCATCAAGCGCGGCGGCACCCTGACCACCGTTCGTGCCGAGGTTGAGCTTGAAGTTCTGGCCGGCAACATCCCGGACCACATCACTGTGGACCTGGAAGGCAAGAACATCGGCGACGTGATCCACATCGACGACGTGGTTCTGCCGGCAGGCGCAAAGCCGACCGTCGACCGCAACTTCGTCATCGCGAACATCGCAGCGCCGTCGGGCCTGCTGGCTTCGGACGATGCTGCTGAATAATCAGCCGTTACCACGGATCTGATTGAAACGGCGCAGGGGCAACCCTGCGCCGTTTTGTTATATGGGCCGGGCTTGACCGAAGGGCTTGCGCGGTTTCATCCTGACGATGACGACGAAAGGGCAGTCTCATGCTGATCTGGGCAGGGCTCGGGAATCCCGGCACAAAATATGCGGGCAACCGCCATAACATCGGTTTCATGGCGCTGGACCGGATGGCACAGGATCATGGCTTTTCGCCCTGGAAACGCGCCTTTCAGGGGCTGATCTCTGAGGGGCGTCTGGGCGGCGAAAAGATCCTGCTGGTGAAGCCGGAGACCTTTATGAACCTCTCGGGGCAGTCGGTCGGCGAAGCGATGCGCTTTCACAAGCTGACCCCGGCCGAGCTGACGGTCTTTCATGATGAGCTGGATATCGCGCCGGGTAAGGTGCGGCTGAAAGAGGGCGGCGGTCATGCCGGGCACAACGGGCTGCGCTCGATCCATCAGCATGTCGGAGAGGCTTATGCCCGTGTCCGTCTGGGGATCGGTCATCCGGGGCATAAGGACAAAGTGGCGTCTTATGTGCTGAATGATTTCGCCAAGGCTGAGCAGGACTGGCTGGACGATATGCTGCGCGGGATCTCAGAGGGGGCTGCGGATCTTGCGGCGGGCGAGGGGGCGAAGTTCCTCAACAAGATCGCCCTGCGTGTCGCCCCGCCGCGCAGTTCAACCGGCACCGAGGGGCCGAAGGTCCCCCGCGCGAAGCCTGAGGCTGCCGGGGGAGCGAGGCCCCCCCGCGCGAAGTCTGAGCCGGGCGAGAAAACCGTTGCAGCACCGGCCGCTTCGGAGGATGATACCCGCAGTGCCCTGCAAAAACTGGCCGACAGGTTCAGATGATGGATGTTCGCGCGTCTTTTCTTGCCCAAGGGGATCACTGTTCGGGTCTCGGCTCGGAACAGACTGCGCGATACTGCCGGCACTTCGCCCGCCATCTGAACGAAGACAGCGCGGTCGGGCGGCGCATTCTGTCCTGGCCGGGGGATCCTTCTTCGGGCAGCGATGCGCTGGCGCTGCGGCTGATGGGCGGGCTTCATGCGCTGGTGCTGACGGGGGCGGATCCTGAACTGGCTGATCTCTGGCAGCAGGGGCTTTCGGCCGGTGATGCGGATATGGCGCGGGTGTTTTCGCGGGTCTTTCTGACGCATGAGGCGCATCTGCAGTCCTGGCTCAATGGCCCGCCCCAGACCAATGAGCTGCGCCGCTCGGTGGCGCTGGCGGCCATAGGGCACTGGCTCAGCGCGCGCTATGGTCTGCCGCTGGTGTTGAGTGAGCTGGGCGCAAGCGCGGGGCTGAACCTCTACTGGCCCGAGTGGCGCATTGACGTGCCGGGCGGGCATTTCGGCCCGGACAACAGCCCCGTGCATATGACGCCCGAATGGCGGGGCCAGGCCCCCGTCATCGCACCGCCGCAGATCCGCGACCGGGCAGGGGCGGATCTGAACCCGCTGCACCCAAAGCAGGACCGGCTGCGGCTGTTGTCCTATATCTGGGCGGGGCAGCCCGATCGTCTGGCCCGCACCGAGGCGGCGCTTTCCCATGCCGCGGCCCGTCCGGGGCTGGTTACCCGCAGCGATGCCGCCGACTGGCTGGAAGGGCGGCTGGCGCGGGTCAGCGGTCCTGTGGTGCATCTGGTCTGCCATACCATCGCCTGGCAGTATTTTCCCGAGGCCACGCAGGCGCGGATCACCACGCTGCTGGAGAAAGCCGCAGCCCGCCCGGGCACTATCCTGCTGCGCTTTGGCATGGAGCGTGACGACAGCGGCGGCGCGGGGGCGGCCATGACATTGCATGATCCGGCCGCGGGCCGTGCGATTCCCTTCGGGCGCGTGGATTTCCATGGCCGCTGGATCGACTGGCAGCCTGCTGCCCTGCAGGGAGGGACGCCATGAAAGCGCCGTCAGTGAATGTCCTTGGCGGACCGCTTGAAAGCTGCTCGACGCAGCCTTTGACGGGGTTTTACCGCAATGGCTGCTGCGACACCGGATCTGAGGATATGGGGCGCCACACGGTCTGTGCGATCATGACGGCGGAATTTCTCGCCTTCTCGAAATATCTTGGTAATGATCTCTCCACGCCGCGGCCGGAATATGGCTTTGCCGGTCTGAAGCCGGGCGATCGCTGGTGCCTCTGCGCTCTGCGGTTTCTTCAGGCCTGGGAGGAGGATGCTGCCCCCCGGGTCTGCCTTGAAGCCACGCATCTGAGCACCCTTGAGGTGGTCCCTGAAGCGGCACTCCGGGCCTCTGCGTTCTCCCGCGAGGGGTGACGCGCCAGCCGCAGCACCCGGAAAATTATTCCCCGCTGCGGTCGGGTCGCAGAAAATTCCATAGTATTTTACCAGGAAATCTACCGGAACCGCGCTGAAAGGCCGCGCTGAGTCGGAACAGAGGCAGCCTGACCCTGCGTCAGCTTCGCGCTGTGGCGAAATGTCTGCGAATGTTTTTGTCAACGCGAAAAAAGTCTGACTTTCAGGGGGCAGGAGCCTCAGCCTTTGGTTGACCCCTGCGGGGGGCGGGAGTAAACGAAACCCGGGCGCGACAGATGATCGCGCCCCGAGGTCCGCAAGCCGAAGGAGCAAGCCTTGGACGCGCTTCTCAGAGAATATCTCCCCGTTATCGTTCTGCTGGCTATTGCAGTGGCGCTCGGCCTTGTGCTGATGCTTTCTGCTGTGGTGGTTGCAGTCCGCAATCCGGACCCCGAAAAAGTCTCGGCCTATGAATGCGGATTTAACGCTTTCGATGACGCCCGGATGAAATTCGACGTCCGGTTCTACCTGGTTTCGATCCTTTTTATCATCTTCGATCTGGAAGTGGCTTTCCTCTTCCCCTGGGCGGTGGCCTTTGCGGATCTGTCGATGACGGCTTTCTGGTCGATGATGGTCTTCCTGGCCGTTCTGACCGTGGGCTTTGCCTATGAATGGAAGAAAGGGGCGCTGGAATGGGAGTGATGACCGGGGCGAATACCGCCGGAGCCGACCGTGAGGTGGCAACCCAGGCGCTGAACCGTGAGCTGCAGGACAAAGGCTTCCTGCTGACTTCGACGGAAGACATCATCAACTGGGCCCGCAACGGCTCGCTGCACTGGATGACCTTTGGTCTGGCCTGCTGCGCGGTTGAGATGATCCAGATGTCGATGCCGCGCTATGACGTGGAACGCTTTGGCACCGCGCCGCGCGCCAGCCCGCGTCAGTCGGATCTGATGATTGTGGCCGGTACGCTGACCAATAAAATGGCCCCGGCGCTGCGCAAGGTCTACGACCAGATGCCAGAGCCGCGCTATGTGATCTCGATGGGCTCCTGCGCCAATGGCGGCGGATACTATCACTATTCCTATTCCGTGGTGCGCGGCTGTGACCGGATCGTTCCGGTTGACGTCTATGTGCCCGGCTGCCCGCCCACCGCAGAGGCGCTGCTTTACGGCATCCTGCAGCTGCAACGTAAAATCCGCCGCACCGGCACGCTGGTCCGTTAAGGGAGCATTGGGAAGATGTCTGACGCTCTGAACGAACTTGGGGGCTATATCGCCCTGCACCGCGCCTCGGATGTGCGCGGCTGGTCGGTGGTGCGTGGCGAGCTGACGGTGGAGATCACGCCGCAGTCCGTCGTGGCTTTTATGGAATTTCTGAAAAACGATCTGACCTGCCGCTTTGGCACGCTGGTCGATATTACGGCAATCGACTGGCCCGAGCGGGCTGAGCGGTTTGACGTGGTTTATCACCTCCTGTCGATGCACCGGAACCACCGCATTCGCGTGAAAGCGGCGATTGCGGAAGACCAGATGATCGCCTCAAGCGTGACGGTCTGGCCCGCTGCCAATTGGTTTGAGCGTGAGATCTTCGATATGTTCGGGATCCTGTTCTCGGGCCATCCGGATCTGCGCCGCCTGCTGACCGATTACGGCTTCCGCGGCTTCCCGCTGCGCAAAGACTTCCCGACCACCGGTTATACCGAAGTGCGTTACGACGAAGTCCTCAAGCGCGTGGTCTATGAGCCGGTGAGCCTGGTGCAGGAATACCGTCAGTTCGACTTCCTCTCCCCCTGGGAGGGTGCGCAATACATTCTTCCCGGCGATGACAAGGCGAAGGCGTGACGGGCAAGCCCACATATCTCTTTGGCGTCGGTGCGACGAAAGCCGGGACTTCCTGGCTTTACCGCTATCTGGCCGGCCATCCTGACTGCCACCTGCGGGCGGTCAAGGAGCTGCATTGGTTCAATGCAGCAGGGCCCCGTCAGCGCGCGCATCGCATCGCCGTTGAGACGGCACGGCTGGAGCGGCTGACGGCAGAGCTTGGCGCGGAAACCCGCGTCTGGCGTCTGGCGTCGCTGGCCCGCTCTGTGGCGGATGTGGGCGACTGGCTGCGCGTGCTGCGCGGTGAGCAGAGCTATCAGGACTATCTTGAGCGCGGCGCTGAAGGCGCGAAGCTGGTGGGGGATATCACCCCGGCCTATGCCTCGCTCCCGGTGGAAAAGCTGCAGGCCATGGGGGCATCGGCCCCGGAGTGTCGTTTCGTCTATCTGCTGCGCGAGCCGGTTGCCCGGTTCTGGAGCCATGTCCGCATGCTGGCCACGCGGGCAGGGGGCGATCTGAAGACCCAGGCGCAGGTGGTCTTTGACCGCGCGCTTTCGGGCGAAAAATCGGATGTGGCAGAGCGCTCGGATTACCGCGGCGCGATCACCCGGCTTCGGGATGCGGTTGCGCCTTCCAAACTCCTGATTCTCTTTCAGGATGAGCTTTTCTCGGGCCCCGGTGTGGCGCGCCTTTGCGCCTTCCTCGGGATCCGTTCGCATGAGGCGGATTTTTCCGCCCGTGTGCATGAGGGCCGGGCCCTTGAGATGACGGCAGAGCAGCGCCTTAGGGCCCGGGCTTTCCTGCAGTCGCAATATGACTTTGTCGCCTCAGCCTTCGGGACGCTTCCCGCCAGCTGGCGCGCGACTTCAGACGGAGTGACCGGATGATGGACGGCAAGTTTGATGACGCGCTGACCGGCGAGCAGAAGATCCGCAACTTCAACATCAACTTCGGGCCGCAGCACCCGGCAGCGCACGGCGTGCTGCGTCTGGTGCTGGAGCTTGACGGTGAGATCGTTGAGCGCGCAGACCCCCATGTGGGCCTGTTGCACCGCGGCACCGAAAAGCTGATGGAAAGCCGGACCTATCTGCAGAACCTGCCCTATCTCGACCGCCTCGATTACGTGGCGCCGATGAACCAGGAGCATGCCTGGTGTCTGGCGATTGAAAAGCTGACCGGCACCGTTGTGCCGCGCCGCGCTTCGCTGATCCGCGTGCTTTACTCGGAAATCGGCAGGGTTCTGAACCACCTGCTGAACGTCACCACCGGTGCGATGGACGTGGGCGCGCTGACCCCGCCGCTTTGGGGCTTTGTCGCCCGCGAAGAGCTGATGGTGTTTTATGAGCGCGCTTCGGGTGCGCGTCTGCACGCGGCTTATTTCCGTCCGGGCGGCGTTCACCAGGACCTGACCGACGATCTGATCGACGATATTGACGCCTGGGCCGAGAAATTCCCCAAGGTGCTCGACGATATCGACACCCTGCTGACCGAAAACCGGATCTTCAAGCAGCGCCTGGTCGATATCGGCGTGGTCTCGGCGCAGGATGCCATCGACTGGGGCTTCTCGGGCGTGATGGTGCGTGGTTCGGGCATGGCCTGGGATCTGCGTCGCGCGCAGCCCTATGAATGCTATGACGAATTCGACTTCCAGATCCCGGTTGGCAAGAACGGCGACTGCTATGACCGGTATCTGCTGCGGATGCAGGAGATGCGCGAGTCGACCAAAATCATCCGTCAGGCCGTCGCCAAGCTGCGCGAACCGGCGAACCGGGGGGATGTGCTGGCCCGTGGCAAGCTGACGCCGCCGAAACGCGGTGAGATGAAGCGCTCAATGGAAGCGCTGATTCACCACTTCAAACTCTACACCGAGGGCTTCCACGTTCCGGCCGGCGAAACCTATGCCGCCGTCGAAGCGCCCAAAGGCGAATTCGGCGTCTATATCGTGGCGGATGGCACCAATAAACCCTGGCGGGCGAAGCTGCGGGCCCCGGGCTTTGCGCATCTTCAGGCTATGGATCACCTGTCCAAAGGTCACCAGCTGGCGGATGTCTCGGCGATCATTGCGACGATGGATCTGGTCTTCGGGGAGATCGACCGCTGATGCTGCGCATTTTCCATCTGCTGCTGGCTGGCACGCTGATCGCCTTTGTCGCGGTTCCGGCGCTGGCACGCCCGCCTGAGGCGGTGAAGCTGGCGGAGGCCATGGAGGCCAATGGCTGCGTGGCCAATAACGTCACGATTGAAGCGATCACCAAAGCCTCGGGCCTCTCGAATGAGCAGGGCATGGCGGCGGCTCAGGCGCTGCTGGCCGAGGGCCTGGTGGTCGAAGACCGGGGCGGCTACCGCCTGGTTTCGCCCGCCTGTGACGCGCTGCTGGCCTCGGCCAAAGGTGAGGCGCTGGCCCCTGCGGTGGCGGCGCTGACCGTGGCGATCCGCGCGAATGACTGTCGCATGACGCCCGGGTCGAGCGAGGCGATTGTCGAGCATTCCAACCTTATTCCCGATGCTGCGGAAGAAGCCGTTCAATGGATGATTGGCCAGGGCCAGCTCATTGAAGCCGGTGAGGATCTGCAACTGAAAACTGAAGGGTGCCTCTGATGCTGCGCCGTCTTGCTTCGCAACAGCCCGAGAGCTTTGCTTTTGCCCCGGCCAACCTTGCCTGGGCTCAGGCGCAGGTGACGAAATATCCCGAGGGCCGTCAGGCCTCGGCGGTGATCCCGCTGCTGTGGCGCGCTCAGGAACAGGAAGGCTGGCTCACGAAGCCCGCCATTGAATATATCGCGGATATGCTGGGCATGGCCTATATCCGCGTGCTGGAAGTCGCGACCTTCTACTTTATGTTCCAGCTGCAACCCATTGGCTCGGTGGCCAATATCCAGATCTGCGGCACCACCTCCTGCATGATCTGCGGCGCCGAGGACCTGATCTCGGTCTGCCAGCGCAAGATTGCGCCGACGCCGCATACGCTCTCAGCCGATGGTAAATTCACCTGGGAAGAGGTCGAATGCCTCGGGGCCTGCTCGAATGCGCCCATGGCGCAGATCGGCAAGGATTACTACGAGGATCTGACCGTCGAGACCCTGGAGCGGCTGATCGATGAGATGGCGGCGGGCGCAGTGCCGGTGCCGGGTCCGCAGAACGGCCGCTATTCCTCGGAGCCGCTGGGCGGGCTGACCTCGCTGACCGTCGCGGATGCGGGCCGTCAGCAGTATAATGCCTCGGTGCAGGCGGCGGTGGACATCGGCGAGACGCTGAAGCGCATCGACGGCACCGAAGTGCCGCTGGTCGTCTCCTGGCTGGAAAAGCCGGTGGCAGATGTGCCGGAAATTGAAGCTGAGGCCCCCGCTCCGGCGGCGGCAGGACTTGATGAGGCGCTGGCCGAAAAGCTGAGCGCCGGCCGGGTTGAGGTGGATGTGGCGAAACCCGCAGGTGTGGCGACCGCCGCCCCGGGCCAGCCCGTTGCCGAACCGAAGACCGAAGAGTAACGGGCAGCCATGACTGCCCGTAAGCCGACCGACAAAGACCTGGCCTTCACGCGGCGCATGCGCCTTGTGGGGGCGATGATCGCAGCAACCACTTTGCTCTGGATCATCTTCGGGGAAATCGGGCGGCAGTATAACTGGGACGGGCGTTATGCCCTGTTGATCGATCTGGCGGCCATCGCCGCCTATGTCTGGGCGCTGAGCAATGCCTGGATGCTCTGGCGGAAACGTCGGGAAACTTGAGGGAACGCGGATGCTGAAGGATCAGGACCGGATCTTTACCAACCTCTACGGGATGCAGGATCGCAGCCTGGCAGGCGCGCGCAAGCGTGGCCAGTGGGATGGCACCGCTGAGATCATCTCGCGCGGTCGGGACACCATCATCGAGCAGATGAAGGCCTCGGGGCTGCGCGGCCGTGGCGGCGCGGGTTTTCCGACCGGTCTGAAGTGGTCCTTCATGCCGAAGGCCTCGGACGGGCGTCCGGCCTATCTCGTCATCAACGCCGATGAGTCAGAGCCCGGCACCTGCAAAGACCGCGAGATCATGCGTCATGATCCCCATACGCTGATCGAAGGCGCGCTGATCGCCTCTTTTGCGATGGGGGCCAATGCGGCCTATATCTATCTGCGCGGCGAATATATCCGCGAGCGCGAGGCCCTGCAGGCCGCGATTGATGAGTGCTATGACGCGGGCCTGCTGGGCCGCAATGCCGCCAAATCGGGCTGGGATTTCAATCTCTACCTGCATCACGGCGCGGGCGCTTATATCTGCGGCGAAGAAACCGCGCTTCTGGAAAGCCTTGAGGGCAAAAAAGGCATGCCGCGCATGAAGCCGCCGTTCCCGGCGGGCGCGGGCCTTTACGGCTGCCCGACCACGGTGAACAACGTGGAATCCATCGCCGTGGTGCCGACCATCCTGCGCCGCGGGCCGGAGTGGTTTGCCTCTTTCGGGCGTCCGAACAACGCGGGTGTGAAGCTTTTCGGCATGTCGGGGCATATCAATACCCCCTGCGTCGTCGAAGAAGCCATGTCGATCCCGATGCGCGAGCTGATCGAGCGTCATGGTGGCGGCGTGCGCGGCGGCTGGAAGAACCTCAAAGCGGTGATCCCGGGCGGCGCATCCTGCCCCATTCTGACCGCCGAGATGTGCGAAGATGCCATCATGGATTACGATGGCATGCGGGAGAAGAAATCCTCCTTCGGCACCGCCTGTCTGATCGTGATGGATCAGAACACCGATGTCATCAAAGCGATCTGGCGTCTGTCGAAGTTCTTCAAACATGAGAGCTGCGGTCAATGCACGCCCTGCCGCGAAGGCACCGGCTGGATGATGCGGGTGATGGAGCGTCTGGTCACCGGTGAGGCTGAGGTCGAAGAGATTGATATGCTCTTTGACGTGACCAAACAGGTCGAAGGTCATACCATCTGCGCGCTTGGCGATGCAGCGGCCTGGCCGATCCAGGGTCTGATCCGCAACTTCCGCGAAGAGATCGAAGACCGTATCAAAGCGAAGAAAACCGGGCGCATGGGCGCTCTGGCAGCAGAGTAAGGGCAGGGCATGGCACAGCGCGGCGCAGTTCTTGTGATGATCCTCGGCGGGGCGCTGGCCCTGTCGGGTTGCAGCCGTATTGCCAGCCTGAACCCCTTTGGCAGCCGTACCACTTCGGATGTGCCCTATGCCGCTTCGCTCTCGGACGACCGCGCGGGCAATCTGACGGTCACCGTGAAAGCGGCAGGCGCAGGGCTCGATGCGGTGCGCGAAAGCGCGCGGATGCCGGTCACGGAATACTGTCTGCGCCAGCACGGCAGTTCCGCCGCCGACTGGGTGATGGACGGCGCGGGCGCTGACTGGGCCGCCACGCGTAATGAGCGGGGGGATCTGACCTTCCGCGCCCGCTGCCGGGCATAAACGGCAGAGAGAATTCGGGTGTCGCGGCGGGATGACCGCGGGGCCCATACGAATGCAAGTGGCACCCGAAGCGGGGGCCGAGTTTGGAGACGGGGCATGAGCACGCTCAAGAAGATCATCATCGACGGGATCGAAGTCGAAGTCGACGCCGCGATGACCATCATCCAGGCGGCTGAAGCGGCCGGGGTCGAGATCCCGCGCTTCTGCTACCATGAGCGGCTGTCGATCGCCGGCAACTGCCGCATGTGCCTTGTCGAGGTCGTGGGCGGCCCGCCGAAGCCTGCCGCCTCCTGCGCTATGCAGGTGCGCGACCTGCGCCCGGGCCCGAACGGCGAGCCGCCGGTCGTGAAGACCAATTCGCCCATGGTGAAAAAGGCCCGCGAAGGGGTGATGGAGTTCCTGCTCATCAACCACCCGCTCGACTGCCCGATCTGCGACCAGGGCGGCGAATGCGACCTCCAGGACCAGGCCATGGCTTACGGCGTTGATTTCTCGCGCTTCCGCGAGCCGAAGCGCGCCTCGGAAGATCTGAACCTCGGGCCGCTGGTGAAAACCACCATGACGCGCTGCATCTCCTGCACCCGCTGCGTGCGCTTCACCACGGAAGTGGCGGGCATCACCCAGATGGGCCAGACCGGACGCGGTGAAGACAGCGAGATCACCTCCTATCTGAACCAGACGCTGTCGTCGAACCTGCAGGGCAATATCATTGACCTTTGCCCGGTCGGGGCGCTGACCTCAAAGCCCTATGCCTTCACCGCCCGTCCCTGGGAGTTGACCAAGACCGAGTCTGTCGATGTGATGGATGGTCTGGGCAGCAACATCCGTGTCGACACCAAGGGCCGCGAAGTGATGCGCATTCTGCCGCGCAACCACGACGGCGTGAACGAAGAGTGGATCTCGGATAAAACCCGTTTCGTCTGGGATGGTCTGCGCCGCCAGCGTCTCGACACGCCCTATATCCGTGAGAATGGCCGTCTGCGCAAAGCCTCATGGAATGAAGCACTTGCTGCGGTGGCCCTGGCCGTGAAGGGCAAAAAGATTGCCGGTCTGATCGGTGATCTGGTCCCGGTTGAGGCGGCTTTCGCGCTGAAGCAGCTGGTCACCTCACTCGGTGGTAAGGTGGACTGCCGTACTGACGGCTCGCGCATTCCGGCGGGCAACCGCTCGGCCTATGTCGGCTCGGCTGAGATTGCCGATGTGGACGGCGCAAAGGCGATCTTCCTGATCGGCTCGGACCCGCGCAATGAAGCGCCGGTTCTGAACGCCCGGATCCGCAAGGTCTGGTCGCGCGGCGCAGATGTGACGCTGGTCGGCCCGGCGGCGGATCTGACCTATGACTACCGCCACTACGGCACCGACCGCGAGGCGCTGCTGCGTCTGATCTCGGAGGCCCAGGCCACTGAGGGCGCGCTGGTGATCGTCGGGCAGGGCGCTCTGAATGAGGCCGATGGCGAAGCGGTTCTGGCCCAGGCCATGGCGCTGACCGAAAAGCTTGGCGGCAAAATGCTGGTTCTGCACACTGCTGCTTCGCGGGTTGGTGCGCTGGATATCGGTGCGGTCACGGAAGGCGGCGTGAAAGCGGCGGTTGAAGGGGCAGAGGTGATCTGGAACCTTGGCGCCGATGAGATTGAGATCGAGGCCGGCCCGGTGGTGATCTACCAGGGCAGCCATGGCGACCGTGGGGCGCACCGCGCTGACATCATTCTGCCCGGTGCCTGCTATACGGAAGAAAACGGCCTCTTTGTGAATACGGAAGGCCGTCCGCAACTGGCTCTTCGCGCGGGCTTCCCGCCGGGTGAGGCGAAAGAGAACTGGGCGATCCTGCGCGCGGCCTCTGCCGCCATTGGCGCACAGCTTGGCTATGACGATCTGGCCGGTCTGCGCCGCGCCCTGGTTGCGGAAGTGCCCTTCCTTGCGGCCGTCGATCAGGTCACCGCTTCCGCCTGGCAGCCGCTGGAGCTGCGCGCGCCGGGCAAGGCAGACTTCCGCTTTGTGATCAAAGACTTCTGGCTGACGAACCCCATCGCGCGCGCCTCGCCGCTGATGGCGGAGCTGTCGGCCGGTGCCAAAGCGCGGGATCAGGCCCCGCTGGCGGCAGAATAAAGCGATGCGCCGGATGGCTGTCGCCGCGATCCTGGCCCTTTCGGGCTGCGTCTCAGCAGACGCGCGGTCGCAGGCAGCCTATCCCCCGGGGTATCTGGGGATCGAGACCCGGCGTCTCGATGATGAGATGGTCAATTTCCGCGTTGCCATGCGCCATGCGGAACGGGGCCGTCAGCTTGAAGACTACGCTGCCTGCGCAGCGGCGCAATATGCACTGATCCGGGGCCATATGTTCGCACGTCACGTGCGCACGACGCTGGATCAAAGCGGCGCCATTGGGCGGGCCGATGCGGTCTATCTGATCTCGGCAACTCTGCCGAGAGGGGTGGCCACCATCGACGCTGAGACCACCGTGCGCGATTGCGGCGCACGCGGGATACCGACTGTATAAGGCCGGAAAGAGACTGAGGACGTGAGGGAAAATGGCTGAATTCTTTCAGACGGGGGCTGGCATCGCGGTGATCATCGCCGCGCAGAGCCTTCTGGTCGTCGCCTTCGTGATGATCTCGCTGATCTTCCTCGTCTATGGCGACCGGAAGATCTGGGCGGCGGTGCAGCTGCGCCGTGGTCCGAACGTGGTGGGCCCCTGGGGTCTGCTGCAGACCTTTGCGGATGCGCTGAAATATGTGCTGAAGGAAGTGGTCATCCCGGCCGGTGCCGACCGTCCGGTCTTCTTCCTGGCGCCTCTGCTGTCTTTCGTGCTGGCTGTGGCGGCTTTCGCGGTGGTGCCCTTCAACTACGGTTGGGTGCTGGCGGATATCAACGTCGCGATCCTCTTTGTTTTCGCCGTCTCCTCGCTGGAGGTTTATGGCGTCATCATGGGCGGCTGGGCTTCGAACTCGAAGTATCCCTTCCTTGGTGGTCTGCGCTCGGCGGCACAGATGATCTCTTATGAGGTCTCGCTTGGTCTGATCATCGTCGGCATCATCATCTCGACCGGCTCGATGAACCTGACCGCGATTGTCGAAGCGCAGCGCGGTGATTTCGGCTTCTTCAACTGGTACTGGCTGCCGCATCTGCCGATGTTCGTGCTGTTCTTCATCTCGGCTCTGGCTGAGACGAACCGCCCGCCCTTCGATCTTCCGGAAGCGGAATCCGAGCTGGTTGCAGGCTTCATGGTCGAATACGGCTCGACGCCTTACCTTTTGTTCATGGCGGGCGAATATATTGCCATCTGGCTGATGTGTGCGCTGCTGTCGCTGCTGTTCATGGGCGGCTGGCTCTCGCCGATCCCGGGGATCCCTGATGGCTTCCTGTGGATGTTCGGCAAGATGTGCCTGTTCTTCTTCCTCTTTGCCATGGTGAAGGCGATTGTGCCGCGCTACCGCTATGACCAGCTGATGCGCATTGGCTGGAAGGTCTTCCTGCCGCTGTCGCTGGGCTGGGTGGTGCTGGTCTCGTTCCTCGCAAAGTTTGAAGTGCTGGGCAGCTTCTGGGCCCGCTGGGCAATCGGGGGCTGAGGGCAGTGGGGAACGGTCTCGCACAGATCTGTCTGTCTGCTGACCGCGCGTCAGGCCACCGCCCTCAGGGCCGGGTGCCGATGCGCGGCGCGCAGCGGATGCGGGGGCGGTCTCCTTTGCTGCTGCGCGGCAACGTGCTGCAAAGCCTGGCAGATCAGCGCGGCTTCCTCTATGACGGCGCTGTGCCGGTTAACAATTTCTGGCGGCGCGGCTTTGGCCGCACCGTCCGCCGCTGCTCGGTTGTGCCGATGGATGTGGACCGCGGCGACATCGCCTTTGAGGATGTCGCCGGATCAGGGACCCGCCTGAGGCTTCAGGGCAGACTTCCCGCGATGCGGGTGTATCTGTACTACGAGGTCGAAACGACCCCGGATTCGACATATGACGGCAGAGTCCTTCAGAGCGCTTATCAGGTCCGCCGGGCCGGTGACGCGACGAACGGCTCTGAAGGGACGCCGGAAAGGGCCGAGCAATGACCCAGATCGACTGGACACGCGCCACCAAATATTTCTTTCTGGTGGACTTCATCAAAGGCTTTGGCCTTGGCATGAAGTATTTCTTCGCGCCCAAGGACACGCTGAACTACCCCCACGAGAAAGGCCCGCTCTCGCCCCGTTTCCGTGGCGAGCATGCGCTGCGCCGCTATCCGAACGGCGAAGAGCGCTGCATCGCCTGCAAGCTCTGCGAAGCGATCTGCCCGGCGCAGGCCATCACCATTGATGCCGAACCGCGCGACGACGGCTCGCGCCGCACCACGCGCTATGACATCGATATGACGAAATGCATCTACTGTGGTTTCTGCCAGGAAGCCTGCCCGGTGGATGCCATCGTCGAAGGCCCGAACTTTGAGTTCTCGACCGAGACCCGCGAAGAGCTGTTCTACGACAAGGAAAAGCTCCTTGAGAACGGCGACCGCTGGGAGGCGCAGATTGCGCGCAACCTCGAACTCGACGCGCCCTACAGATGACCGCTGCGCTCCGCCTCTTTGCCCTGACGCAGGCCGCCACCGCCGGGACGCTGTCCCGGGCGGCGCATGGCTTTGCGCCCAACCCAGGAGGCCGGACCCGATGAGCACTCCGACGAATAACCCCTGGAGTCAGATGATCGAGACCATGCTGGAGCAATCCCGCAAGGTCTCCGAGACCTTTAACCCGGCGCTGGAAACCTTCCGCGTCAAAGGGTTTGAGGACATGATTCCCACCCTGAACCGCGACTTCATGGAGCTGGTCTGGGGTAAGACCATGAACCACGACGGGCTGGACGCGAAAACGCGTCTTCTCGTCACACTGACCGCGCTGACCGTGCTTGGCGCGCAGGCAGAACCACAGATCCGGCTGACCGTCCGCCATGCGTTGCAGGCGGGTGCCAGCCAGAGAGAAGTTGCCGAAACGATCTGTCAGGCGGGCCTCTTTGGCGGCCTGCCGGCGATGCAGAAGGCACTGGAAATCGCGCAAAGCGTCTTTGCCGAGATCGAGGAGAAAAAGGAATGAGTGTCGCCGATCTGGCTTTTTATGCCTTCGCCATTGTGACCGTGGTGGCGGCGCTGCTGGTGACCGTATCGCGCAATCCGGTGCATTCGGTGCTGTGGCTGATCCTGACGTTCTTCTCTTCGGCGGGCCTGCTGGTGCTGCTGGGGGCGGAGTTTGTCGCCATGCTGCTGGTCATCGTCTATGTCGGTGCGGTGGCGGTGCTGTTCCTCTTCGTCGTGATGATGCTCGACGTGGATTTTGCCGAGCTGAAGGGCGAGATGGCGCGGACCATGCCGCTGGCGCTGCTGATCGGGGCGATCCTGCTGATCCAGCTGGTCATGGCCTTCTCGGCCTGGAAATTCGCCGATGGCGCCATGGGGCTGCGGGCCAATGTGACGCCGGATCTGGCGGAGATCCACAATACCAAGGCGCTTGGGCTGCTGATCTATGACAAATATTTCATCCTCTTCCAGATGGCGGGCATGGTCCTGCTGGTTGCGATGATCGGGGCGATCACCCTGACGCTGCGCCACCGCACCAATGTCAAGCGCCAGAACGTGATGGTGCAGATGTCGCGCGATCCGGCCAAGACGATGGAGATGCGGGACGTGAAACCGGGGCAGGGGCTCTGAGCCGGTTTCTGCAGCCGGGGGGCCTGCCCTCTGTCTGCGGGGAATATCTGAGGCTCCGACCCGCAGGGGTCGGAGCTGCGCTTCGCAAAACCGGGGGCCGGTGCCGCATCACTCTGGCGGCGCGCCCGGCGGGCGGGGGCGAGAGACGTTAAGAATTATCCTGCCCGCCCGCTCCTGAGGCGGCGGGGCAGACGGAACGGAAACGGGCAGAAGTCCCGGAGGGAACGACGATGGTGACAGTTGGACTGGAACATTACCTGACGGTGGCGGCGGCGCTGTTCGTCATCGGGATCTTCGGGATCTTCTTGAACCGGAAGAACGTGATCGTCATCCTGATGTCGATCGAGATGATCCTGCTGTCGGTCAATATCAACCTGGTGGCCTTTTCGAGCCATCTGGGCGATCTCACGGGTCAGGTCTTCACCATGTTCGTGCTGACCGTGGCCGCCGCAGAGGCCGCCATTGGTCTGGCGATCCTGGTCTGCTTCTTCCGTAACCGCGGCACCATCGACGTCGAAGACGTCAACGTGATGAAGGGCTGAGGCCAATGGAGACAATCATCCTTTTTGCGCCATTGCTCGGCGCGCTGATCACCGGCTTTGGCTGGAAGCTGATCGGCGAGAAGACGGGGCAGATCCTTGCCACGGCGCTGGTCATGCTGGCGGCTGTGCTGTCCTGGGTGGTCTTTCTCAGCTTTGACGGCGAGACGCAGCAGATCACTGTGCTGCGCTGGATCGACTCGGGCTCGCTTGGGGCGGAATGGGGCATCCGCCTCGACCGGATGACCGCGATCATGCTGATCGTGGTGAACTCTGTCTCGGCGCTCGTGCACCTCTATTCGTTCGGCTATATGGCCCATGACGAGAACTGGACCGACGACGAGCCTTATCGCGCGCGCTTCTTCGCTTATCTGTCGTTCTTCACCTTTGCCATGCTGATGCTGGTGACCTCTGACAACCTGATCCAGATGTTCTTCGGCTGGGAAGGTGTGGGCGTCGCCTCTTATCTGCTGATCGGGTTTTACTGGAAAAAGCAGTCGGCTTCGGCCGCGGCGATCAAGGCCTTTGTGGTCAACCGGGTGGGGGACTTTGGTTTCCTGCTGGGGATTGCGCTGATCTATTTCCTGACCGACTCGGTGCGCTTTGACGATATCTTCGCGGCGGTGCCGAAACTGGCTGAGACCGGCTTCACCTTCCTTGGGATTGAGTGGACTGCGGCGAACCTGATCGGCGTGTTGCTGTTCATCGGGGCGATGGGCAAATCGGCGCAGCTTTTCCTGCACACCTGGCTGCCGGATGCGATGGAAGGCCCGACCCCGGTGTCGGCGCTGATCCACGCGGCCACCATGGTCACCGCGGGTGTCTTCCTCGTCTGCCGCATGTCGCCGCTTTATGAAGTGGCGCCGGAAGCGAAGATGATGATCGTCTATATCGGTGGCTTCACCGCCTTCTTCGCCGCGACCGTGGGTCTGGTGCAGAACGATATCAAGCGCGTCATCGCCTATTCGACCTGTTCGCAGCTGGGCTATATGTTCGTCGCCGCCGGCGTCGGCCTTTACCCGGTGGCGATGTTCCACCTCTTCACGCATGCTTTCTTCAAAGCGATGCTCTTCCTTGGTGCGGGCTCGGTGATCCATGCGACCCATCATGAGCAGGATATGCGCTGGTATGGCGGTCTGCGCAAAAAGATCCCCGTCACCTTCTGGGCGATGATGATCGGCACCCTCGCCATCACCGGCGTTGGTATCCCGCTGACCTATATTGGTTTTGCAGGCTTTATCTCGAAAGACGCCGTCATTGAGGGGGCCTATGTCGGCGCTCCGGCGATTGTCTTCTGGCTGCTGGTTGTTGGCGCGCTGATGACCTCGTTCTACTCGTGGCGTCTGATTTTCCTGACCTTCTTCGGGGAAAACCGCGCGCATCTGAAGCCTGCGGATGATCATCACGGTCATCATGCCCATGGCCATGACGATCACGCCCATCACCATGAGCCCCATGAGAGCCCGATGGTCATGCTGATCCCGCTGATCGTGCTGGCCTTTGGCGCGGTCTTTGCCGGGATGCTGTGGAAAGAGGCCTTCTTCGGTCATGCTGAGCATGTGCTGGAGTGGTTCCACGGCGCGATTGCGATGACCACCATGGTGGAAGATCACGGCGCCATGGTTGCGCTGATGGATGCGGCGCATCATGTGCCGACCTGGGTCAAACTTGCGCCCTTCGTGGCTATGCTGACCGGTCTGGCGCTGGCCTGGGTTATGTATATCCGCAAACCGGAGCTTCCGGCGAAGATCGCGGCTGAGCAGAACACGCTGTATCAGTTCCTGCTGAACAAGTGGTATTTCGACGAGCTTTATAACTTCCTCTTCGTGCGTCCGGCGATGGCCCTGGGCCGTTTCCTCTGGAAGCGCGGAGACGGTAATGTCATCGACGGCACCATCAATGGCATTGCCATGGGCATCATCCCCTTCTTCACGCGGCTCGCGGGCCGTCTGCAGTCGGGCTATGTGTTCCACTATGCCTTCGCCATGGTGCTGGGCATCGTGGTGCTCGTCACCTGGATGAGCCTTTCGGGCAGCCACTGAGGTCAGGGACCAATGGACAATCTTCTTTCCATCATCACCTTCACCCCGGCGGTTGCTGCGCTCATTATGGCGCTCTTCCTTCGGGGCAATGACGAGGCCACACAGCGCAATGCGAAGTGGCTGGCGCTGGCTGCCACTGTGGCAACCTTCATCTTCTCGCTCTTTGTGCTCTTCGGGTTTGACCCGGAGAACACCGGCTTCCAGTTCGTTGAGAATTACGACTGGATCATGGGGCTGAAGTATAAAGTCGGCGTCGACGGGATCTCGGTTCTGTTCATTCTGCTGACCACCTTCCTGATGCCGATCACCATCGGTGCCTGCTGGACGGTCGAGAGCCGCGTCAAAGACTATATGATCGCCTTCCTGCTGCTGGAGACGCTGATGATCGGCGTGTTCATCGCGCTGGATCTGGTGCTCTTCTATCTGTTCTTTGAAGCAGGTCTGATCCCGATGTTCCTGATTATCGGGATCTGGGGCGGCAAAGACCGGATTTACGCGTCGTTCAAATTCTTCCTCTATACCTTCCTCGGCTCGGTGCTGATGCTGGTGGCGATGATCTCGATGTATGTCCAGGCGGGCACCACCGATATTGAGACGCTGCTGACCTTCAACTTCGCTTCCGACGCCTTCCCGATCCTTGGCTGGCAGCTTATGGGCGGTGCGCAGACGCTGATGTGGCTGGCCTTCTTTGCCTCTTTCGCGGTGAAGATGCCGATGTGGCCGGTGCATACCTGGCTGCCCGATGCCCACGTTCAGGCGCCGACGGCGGGTTCGGTTCTGCTGGCGGCGGTCATGCTGAAGATGGGCGGCTATGGCTTCCTGCGCTTCTCGCTGCCGATGTTCCCGGTGGCCTCGGATCTGCTGGCGCCGCTGGTGCTGTGGATGTCGGTGATCGCGATTGTCTATACCTCGCTGGTGGCGATGGTGCAGAACGACATGAAAAAGCTGATCGCTTATTCCTCGGTCGCGCACATGGGCTATGTCACCATGGGCATCTTCGCGGTGAACCAGCAGGGCATTGACGGCGCGATCTTCCAGATGCTGTCGCACGGCTTCATCTCGGGCGCGCTGTTTCTTTGTGTCGGCGTGATCTATGACCGCATGCACACCCGTGAGATTGACGCTTATGGCGGGTTGGTGAACCGGATGCCGGCCTATGCGCTGGTCTTCCTGTTCTTCACCATGTCGAACGTGGGCCTTCCGGGCACCTCGGGCTTCATCGGTGAGTTTCTGACCATCATGGGCGTCTTCCAGGTCAATCCGCTGATCGCGCTGATCGCGGCGACCGGGGTGATCCTCTCGGCGGCCTATGCGCTGTGGCTTTTCCGCCGCGTGGTCTGGGGGGAGCTCCTGAAAGCCAGCCTGAAGACCATCACCGATATGGATCTGCGTGAGCGGGTGATGTTTGCCCCCCTCGTCGTCATGACCCTGCTGCTCGGCATCTATCCGAGCCTTGTGACTGATATCATCGGACCGAGCGTCTCGGCCCTGATCTCCAACTATGAAGCTGCGCTGCCTGCCGTTCAATCGGCAGCGGCGGCGGCTGTGAACTGAGGAACCGCCCATGACCTCTGCGGATCTTGCGATCTTCCTGCCCGAGATTGTGGTGGCCCTTGGCGCGATCATCGCGCTGCTGGGTGCGGTTTACACCGGCAAAGACAAACTGACCGGAGCCCTGACCTGGGGCTTCGCCGCCTTCTTCCTGGTGATCGCCTTCTGGATCGGCACCGGCTTTGAGGGCAGCCAGACCGCTTTCGGCGGCCTGCTGGTCAATGACGCCTTCGCGCGGTTCTCGAAAATCCTGATCCTTGCAGGCTCTGCCGCCGTTCTGCTGATCGGCCAGGACTTCGTGAAGAAGTGGGATATGGACCGCTTTGAATATCCGGTCCTGGTGGCGCTGGCGACGCTCGGCATGATGATGATGGTTTCGGCCAATGATCTCATGGCGCTTTACGTCAGCCTGGAGCTGCAGTCGCTGGCGCTTTACGTCATCGCCTCGCTGCGCCGCGACTCGGCGCGCTCGACCGAAGCCGGTCTGAAGTATTTCGTGCTGGGCTCCATGGCGTCGGGTCTGCTGCTTTACGGCGCGTCGCTGACCTATGGCTATGCGGGCACCACGCAGTTCGCGGGCATCCTGTCGATGGTGAACGCGGATCTGCCGCTGGGTATGCTCTTCGGCATGGTCTTCATGCTGGCAGGTCTGGCCTTCAAGGTTTCGGCCGCGCCCTTCCATATGTGGACCCCGGACGTCTATGAAGGCGCGCCGACCCCGGTCACCGCCTTCTTTGCGACCGCGCCGAAAGTGGCCGCCATCGCGCTTTTCGCGCGGCTGTGCCATGACGCCTTTGGCGGCATCCCTTCGCAATGGGGCCAGGTGATCGCGGCGCTGGCGGTGCTGTCGATGTACGTCGGCGCGATTGCTGCGATCGGTCAGAAAGACATCAAACGTCTGATGGCCTATTCCTCGATCGCCCATATGGGCTATGCGCTGATCGGTCTGGCCGTCGGCACCGAGGCCGGTATTCAGGCCATGCTGGTCTATATGGCGATCTATGTGGTCACCAATATCGGCACCTTCGCCTTCATCCTTGCGATGGAGCGGGATGGCCGCCCCTTCACCTCGCTTGACGGCTTCCACCAGTTCTCGAAGGCTGAGCCGCTGAAGGCGCTGGTCGTTCTGGTGCTGATGTTCTCGCTGGCGGGCGTGCCGCCCTTCATCGGCTTCTTCGCGAAATATTCGGTGCTCATGGCTTCCGTGGACGCGGGCATGACCTGGCTTGCGATCCTGGGGGCAGTGGCCTCGGTGATCGGCGCCTATTACTACCTGCGCATCGTCTATTTCATGTATTTCGGCCGCGAGGGCGAGGTGCTGGAGACGAAGATGAGCCCGGTGCAATATGGTCTGATGCTGGCCTCGGCCTTCATCGTGATCGCCGGCGTTGTGAACCTCTTTGGCATTGAGGCTCCGGCACTCAGCGCGGCGCAGTCGCTTGTCCGCTGAGGCGAAAGCACCTGAGACAGCAGCAACCTGGCCGGTGGGAACCGGCCGGGTTGTTTTGTCTGAGGTCGATACCACCAATGCTGAGGCCGCCCGCCGTGCCGCGGCGGGGGAGGGGCCGCAGTGGATCCTCGGCCTGTCGCAGAGCTCGGGTCGCGGGCGGCGGGGGCGGCCCTGGGCCTCACCTGCGGGGAATTTCTACGGCACGCTTCTGATGAAGCCCACAGGCGGCCCGGCAGAGGCCGCTTTGCGCAGTTTTATCGCGGCGCTCGCTTTGCGCGATGCTCTGGTGGCGCTGACCGGCTCTGACGCCGGGATCGGGCTGAAATGGCCCAATGATGTGCTGGTCAATGGCGGCAAGATCTCCGGCATCCTGCTGGAGGGGCTGCCGGGCGGCTGGCTGGCGGTCGGGATCGGCGTCAATCTGATCTCTGCGCCCGATGTGACTGCGGTTGAGGAAGGCGCGACCCGCCCGGTCTCGGTGCTGTCCGAAACGGGGCAGCGCTTTACGCCTGAGGCCCTTCTGGACCGGATCGCCCCGGCCTTTGCGCGGTATGAGGCGCTGTTTCGTGCCTATGGCTTTGCCCCCGTGCGAGAGGCCTGGCTTGCGGGCGCCGTGCGGATCGGCACCGAAATCCTCGCCCGCACCGCGCGCGAGAGCCACAGCGGCATCTTCCGCTCAATCGATGCCACCGGGGCCCTGATCCTTGAAACCACCACCGGGCGCATCGCGATTCCGGCGGCTGATATCTACTTCTGAGCCGCCCTGCGGGGCGGATCATCACCGACGACGACGCAGCCGGAGCCCGCATGGGGGATTGCTCCGGCCCCGCGGAGGAGGACCGACCATGCTTCTTGCCATCGACTGTGGCAACACCAATACCGTTTTCTCAATCTGGGACGGCGAGAACTTCCTGTGTACCTGGCGGATTGCCACCGACCACAAGCGCACGGCGGATGAATATTACGTCTGGCTCTCCAGCCTGGTGCAGCTGCACCGGCTGGAGGTGACGATCTCAGAGGCGATCATCTCCTCGACCGTGCCGCGGGTGGTCTTTAACCTGCGGGTGCTGTGCAACCGCTATTACGACTGCCGCCCCTATGTGGTCGGCAAGCCCGACTGCGCGCTGCCGCATGCGCCGCGCGTCGATCAGCCCGCCTCTGTGGGGCCCGACCGCCTGGTCAATACGCATGGCGCTTTTGATCGTCACGGCGGCGATCTGATCGTGGTGGACTTCGGCACCGCGACCACCTTTGACGTGGTCGACAGCGACGGAGCCTATATCGGGGGGGTCATCGCACCGGGGGTCAATCTCTCGCTTGAGGCGCTGCATATGGCCGCAGCGGCCCTGCCGCATGTCGATATTACCCTTCCCGAAAAGGTGATCGGCACAAATACGGTGGCCTGTATCCAGTCCGGGGTGTATTGGGGATATATCGGGCTTGTGGAAGGCATCGTGCGCCAGATCCGCGCCGAGCGTGACCGCCCGATGAAAGTGGTTGCCACCGGGGGCCTGGCGCCCCTGTTTGAACAGGGAACCGAAGTATTTGACGCGGTCGAAGACGATCTGACGATGCACGGGCTGGTGCTGATCTTTGACCACAACCGCAGACTGGAGTCCGCATGAGTGCCAACCGCCTGATCTATCTTCCCCTTGGCGGTTCCGGGGAAGTCGGCATGAACTGCTACGTCTATGGCTATGGCCCGAAAGGCCGCGAGCGCCTGATCGTCATTGATCTGGGTGTCACCTTCGCGGATATGGAGACCACGCCCGGCGTCGATCTGATCATGCCCGACGTCTCCTGGCTGGCCGAGCGGGCAGACCGGATCGAGGCGATCTTCATCACCCACGGCCACGAAGACCACGTGGGCGCGCTTGGCCATCTCTGGCCGCGGCTGCGCGCGCCGGTCTATGCGCGCAAGTTCACCGGCGCGCTGGCCAAGCTGAAGATGGAAGATCAGGGCCAGGATCCGAACAACGTCACCATCGTTGAGCCGCGCCCCGAATGGGTCGAGGCCGGTCCCTTCAAAGTGCAATATGTGCCGATCCCGCATTCCATCCCGGAAAGCTCGGCCCTGCTGATCGAGACGCCCGCAGGCCGCATCCTGCATTCGGGTGACTTCAAGATCGACCCGGCGCCTGGCGTGGGTGAGGCCTGGGATCCCGAGACCTTCGGTGCAATCGGCCGCGAAGGCGTCAAAGCGCTGCTGTGCGATTCCACCAACGTCTTCTCGCTGCATCCGGGCCGCTCGGAAAGCACGCTGCCCGGCCCGCTCACCGAGCTGGTGGCAAATTCCGGTGGCATGATCGCCGCCACGACCTTTGCCTCCAATATCACCCGCGTGAAGGCGCTGGCAGAGGCTGCGAAGGCGGCGGGGCGCGAAGTGGTCCTCATGGGTCGCGCGATGCGCAAAATGGTCACCGTGGGTCTCGAGACCGGTGTTCTCGACAGCTTCCCCCCGGTGATCCAGCCGGAAGAAGCGCTGGAACTGCCGCGCCATAAGGTCATGCTGATCGTCACCGGCACCCAAGGGGAACGCCGTGCCGCTTCGGCGCAGCTCTCGCGTGGCAAATACCTCGGCATGACGATGAAAGAGGGCGATACCTTCCTCTTCTCGTCGCGGATCATTCCGGGCAATGAGCGCGGCGTGCTGCGTATCATGAACGCCTTCTCCGAGATGGGCGTGGATGTCATCGACGATGTGAACGGTCTCTATCACGTCTCGGGCCACGCCAACCGCCCCGACCTGCAGGAGATGCACCGCCTGGCCAATCCGGCCCTGGTCATCCCGATGCACGGCGAGCACCGCCACCTGCGCGAGCACACCAAAGTTGTGCAGGCCGGGGGCCGCAAGGCAGCCATCATCACCAACGGCATGATGGTCGATCTGACCGGAGACCGCCATGAGGTGGTCGAATATATCGAAACCGGCCGGGTTTATCTCGACGGCTCGGTGCTGATCGGCGCGATGGACGGTGTGGTGCGGGACCGGATCCGCATGGCGCTGAACGGTCATGTCATCATCACGCTGATCATGGACGAACAGGACAGCCCGCTGGGTGAGCCCTGGGCGGAACTTGAGGGCGTGCCGGAGGTCGGCAAATCGGGCCGTCCGCTTTCGGAATCGCTGGAAGAAGAGCTGGCGCAGTTCCTTGAGCGTGCAGGTGGCAAGATCCTGCGCGACGACGACAAGCTCGATGAGGGCATCCGCCGCGTGGTCCGCCAGATCTCGATGGAAGAGATCGGCAAAAAGCCCGAGGTGACGGTCGTGGTGTCGCGCCTCGCCTGATCTGCCTGAAAGCAAAAGAAAAACGCGCCGGAGACGGCGCGTTTTTTCCTATCAGCGCGGCAGGCTGTTCACCCAGTGGCGCAGCTCTCCATTGCGGGTGCCCGTGCGCAGGATCAGGCATTCGGCGAGATAGATCTTTTCCTCGCGCCCGCCGCGATCACGGAACTGCGCCACCTCACAATCGGCGTCCCGAAAGGCGATCCAGGCCCGCTGCGCCGCCCGCAGGCGCGGCACATCCTCCGGCTCAAATCCCGTCAGCCCCGCGATCAGCCGGCTGTAGTTCCGCGCCATCTCCCGGTCGAGGCTTTGATGCTGCGCCATCAGGCAGTCCAGGATCTGGCCGCGATCCTCGCGCTCACAGATATCGCGCAAATCCCGTGCCGCAGCGGGCAGGGCCAGCGCGATCAGCAGGGCAGAAAGAAGGCATCGCATCGCAGCACTCCGGTGAAGGTCGCGCAACTATGGCGTGAGTGGCCGGGGTCCGTAAAGAAAAAGCCAGCGCCGGTTGCGGGGGCAGGGCGCTTTTCTGATGGCCCCGCGCCGGGGCCGGGGCTCGCGCCGCTTTGGCAAATGGGGCTCTCAGCCTCCTGATACCCGTTCTTCCATGGCAGCTTGCGCGGAAGCGTCATGGAAGAACTTCAGAGGCCGGAGAGGCAGGCGGGGTTCAGTTTTCAGGAAGAGGGCGGTCAGCGCAAAGCCGTGGCGAAAGGGGGCAGGCCCTGCTGCGCTTTGACGACGTGGCCTCCGAAAGCAGATCTGTCGCGCAGAGCATAAGCAGGCGCCGGGAGAGCAGGTCCCGGACGTGACCTTTGCCCATAGAAAAAGCCCGCGCCGGATCACCGGGGCGGGCCTGATCTTTGTTCCTCAGGGCAGGAAGCCGCCTCAGACGCTCTCGGCCTCATCGGCATCGGCATTGGCCTGGATGGCGGCTTCGGTCGCTTTGAGGACGGTGGCGAAGCTGCGGGTCAGGAACTCCGGCACGTGATCGCCGAGGCCCAGAACCGAGGGGCCATTGTCGCGGCGGTCACGGCGGTCGTCACGGCGCGGCTCGCGACGCTCTTCACGACGCTCTTCGCGGCGGTCCTCCTGGCGGCTCGGGCGCTCAGCGCGCTCTTCGCGGCGGGCAGGCTCCTCGCGGCGGATCTCTTCGACCGGTGCCACGACCTCTTCGACACGCTCGGCACGGCGCTCTTCGCGGCGCGGCTCCCGCTTTTCACCACGATCACGGCTGCGCTCACGCGAGCGGGGCTGGCGGTGATCGCCGCGATCCGGGCTGTCGTCAAACAGGTTCTCCGGCACGTCACCGCGCGGGATCGGCTGTTTGATCAGCGCCTCAATGGCGGCCAGATATTTCTCATCCGCCGGGATCGAGATCGAGAAGGCCTTGCCGTGACGGCCGGCCCGGCCGGTGCGGCCGATGCGGTGGACATAGTCTTCCGCATGGCTCGGCAGATCGAAGTTGAACACATGGCTCACGGCCGGGATATCGAGACCACGGGCCGCCACATCCGAGGCGACCAGCAGGCGCAACTCACCTTCGCGGAACGACTCGAGCGTTTTCATACGCTGCGACTGCTCCAGATCGCCATGGATCGGTGCTGCGTTAAAGCCATGCGCTTTCAGCGACTTGGCGACAACATCCACATCCATCTTGCGGTTGCAGAACACGATGGCATTGCTGCAGGCATCGCCTTCGCTGTTGATCAGGTGACGCAGCAGCGCGCGCTTTTCGCCAAAGGCACGTTCACGGCGCGAGGGCGTGAAATGCATCAGCTTTTGCTCGATGTTTTCCGAGGTCGTCGCCTGACGTGCGACTTCAACGCGGGCCGGGTTCGACAGGAAGGTATTGGTAATGCGCTCAATTTCCGGCGCCATGGTGGCCGAGAAGAACAGCGTCTGACGGGTAAAGGGCGTCAGCTGGAAGATGCGCTCGATATCCGGAATGAAGCCCATGTCGAGCATCCGGTCGGCCTCATCCACCACCATGATCTGCACGCCGGTCAGCAGCAGTTTGCCACGCTCAAAATGGTCAAGCAGACGGCCGGGGGTCGCGATCAGCACGTCCACGCCACGGTCGATCAGCAGATCCTGCTCTTTGAAGGAGACGCCGCCGATCAGCAGGGCCTTCGTGAGCTTGAGGTGCTTGGTATAGGTGTCGAAGTTTTCCGCCACCTGAGCTGCCAGTTCGCGCGTCGGCGCCAGCACCAGCGAACGCGGCATCCGCGCCCGCGCCCGGCCATTGGCCAGACGGGTGATCATCGGCAGCGTGAAGCTGGCGGTTTTGCCGGTGCCCGTCTGCGCAATACCCAGAACATCCCGACCTTCCAGGGCGTAGGGGATCGCCTGCTCCTGGATCGGGGTGGGCGTCTGATAGCCCGCTTCTGCAACAGCCTGGAGAACTTTGGGATCGAGTTTCAGGTCAGAAAAAAGGGTCATAGGCGTCCTTAGGATGCGGCATCGGACCGCAAATGGAACGGGACGCGTTCGGTCAGGGCGCCCCAGCATCGAAAAAGGGGCGCACGGCGGTTCCGTGCACCCATTGCGGGGATTAGCCTAAAATCCCTGCCTGGTCAAGAAAAGCGGGCTCCGCCTACATTTTTGCCGCAAGTTCGGCCCGGATCTGTGACGAATCTGCCCCGCGCGCCGGAATTGGCCCGGGTTTGCGGGTCTCTCCGTCAAAGCGCGGCGCGGGGGCGGGGGCGAGATTTTCGCCCTGCCAGATGCCACGCGCGGCGATATGCGGATCGCTCTGCGCCTCTTCGGGCGAGAGCACCGGGGCCACGCAGGCGTCACTGCCGCCAAAGAGCGCGTCCCAATGCGCCCGCGGCTGTGCGGCGAATATGGGCTTCAGCCGCTCTTTCAGCGGGGCCCAGGCGGCGCGGTCGTAATGGCCCTTTACCATGGCTTCATCGTCAGAAAGCCCAAGCTTTTCAAGGAAGAGCGCATAGAACTTCGGCTCCAGCGCCTGAACCGTGACCCAGCCGCCGTCGGCGCAGAGATAGCTTTGGTTCCAGTGCGGGCCGTCGAGCACCGATTGCCCGCGCGCCGTCACCATGGCGCCTGAGGGGCGCATGGAATGCAACAGCGCCATCATATGGGCCGAGCCATCGACGATGGCGGCATCGACCACGGTGCCCTTGCCGGTGCTGCGCGCATTCAGCACGCCCGACAGGATCCCGACCGCCAGATACATCGCCCCGCCGCCCACATCGCCCACCAGCGTCGGTGGCGTCAGCGGCGCATTGCCAGTGGCGGAGGCATACCAGAGCGCGCCGGAGCGCGAGATATAATTCAGATCATGCCCCGCAACCTTTGCCAGCGGCCCCTGCTGGCCCCAGCCGGTCATGCGGCCATAGACGAGGCGCGGGTTCACCCGGTGGCAGTCCTCAGGCCCAAGGCCCAGACGCTCGGCCACGCCGGGGCGATAACCCTCAATCAGCGCATCGGCGCGGGCGATCAGCTGCAGCGCCACCGCGCGGTCATCCGGATCTTTAAGATCCAGCACGATCGAGCGTTTGCCGCGGTCGAGCAGATTTTCATCCACCGCGCCCGGCGTATCGGCGGCCTGGGGGCGGTGGATCACCGTCACCTCAGCGCCCAAGTCCGCCAGCAGCATGCCGCAAAAGGGGCCAGGTCCCAGCCCCTCAAGTTCCACAATCTTCACTCCCCCCAGCACGCGTTTACCTCCCCGTAAGTGCGTCCCTCAGAACCGACAGCACCGCCTCGCGCGGGACGTCATCGGCAACGAATGCCTCGCCTATGGCGCGCGCCAGAATAAAGCGCAGCTTACCATCGACGACCTTTTTGTCCTGACCCATCAGATCAAGAAGCGCCTCTGCCCCCGGCAGATCGCCCTCAATATCCGACAGATCGGTCTTCATGCCCATGGCCTTAAGATGCGCACGCACCCGGCCCGGGCTTTCCTGGCTGCAAAGGCTAAGGCGCGCCGACAGCTCAAAGGCCAGCGCGCAGCCGATGGCCACGCCTTCGCCGTGCAGCAGCCGGTTGCCATAGCCGGTGGCGGCTTCGAGGGCGTGGCAGAAGGTATGGCCCAGGTTCAAAAGCGCGCGCTCGCCCTGTTCGGTTTCATCGCGCTCAACGATCCCGGCCTTCATCTCAACCGAGCGCTGCACCGCGTAAAGCCGCGCCGCGCCGTCGCCCTTGGCCAGCGAGGGCCCCTCGCGCTCAAGGCGCTCAAAGAAGGCGGCATCGCCGAGCAGGCCGTATTTCACCACTTCGCCATAGCCCGCCAGCAGATCGCGCGGCGGCAGGGTGCCGAGAAGGCCGGTATCGGCCAGCACCACGGTCGGCTGATGAAAAGCCCCGATCAGGTTCTTGCCGTGACGGGTGTTGATCCCGGTCTTACCGCCGACCGAGCTGTCGACCTGGGCCAGAAGCGAGGTCGGGATCTGCGCAAAGCGCACGCCGCGGCGCAGGATGGCCGAGGCAAAGCCCGCCAGATCGCCGATCACGCCGCCGCCAAAGGCGATGACCAGATCACGGCGCTCAATCTTTTCGTCGAGCAGGAAATCGCAGGCCTGCTCAAGGCCGGCCCAGGACTTCGTGCCCTCACCCGGTGTCAGCGCGAGGGTGTTATGGGCGATGCCTTCCGCATCCAGGGCCGCCTGAAGCGCGGGCAGATGCAAAGCCGCCACCCGTTCTTCGGTCAGGATCGCCACCTTTTTGCGGCGCAGAAAGGGCGAGAGCTCCGCTCCGGCGCGGGCAAGAAGCCCTTCGCCAATGCGCACCTCATAGCTGCGATCACCCAGGTTGACCGGAACCGTTACGCTCATCTCAGATCCTTTCCAGCACATCGGCGCGGGTGGACAAAGCCTCAACCACCCGCTGGGCCGTTGCGTCAATCGACAAGCCATGCTCGCTGTCGACGATCAGCTCAGCCCGGGCATAAACCGGCTCGCGCTCAGCATAAAGCGTGCGCAGCGTCTCATAGGGATTGGCGGTGCGCAGCAGGGGGCGGTTGTTGCGGTGGCGCACGCGGTTCCACAACAGATCCACATCGGCGCGCAGCCAGACCGCCACGCCGCCTGCCTTGATCTCATCACGGTTGCTTTGTGCCATATAGGCACCGCCGCCGGTTGAGAGGATCGAAGGCGCATCGGCCAGCAGCCGCGCGATGACCTGTGATTCTTTCTGACGGAAGAAAGCTTCGCCGTCGCGGGTGAAAATCTCGGCAATCGACATATTGGCTGCCTTCACGATCTCGTCATCCGAATCGCGGAACGGCACCTGCAGCATGCGGGCGAGTTGGGTGCCGACGGCCGTTTTTCCCGCACCCATCATGCCCACCAGCACGACCGTTTTGCGCAGACGCCATTTCATCGGGGCTTTCCCCTTGTGTTTGATCTTTCGGTCCTGAATGGCGTGATCTTCACAAAAAGACCATATATATTCGACAGGCAGCGCACCTCCGGGCGGGCTGCCAATTCTACGGGCAAATGCAGGCAAGGAAGTGAAATGCGTCTGATTAAGGTTCTCCTGGTGCTGATCGTTCTGGGCTTCGCAGGTCTCACCGGTTTTGCCTATTTCGGCGATATGACGCCGGAACCCGCACAGGTCTCGCAACCGCTGGATCTGGCCCCCGCTGACCAACAGCCTCAGGCCGCGCCCTCCACTCAGGCGGGAACGGATGGTAACTGAGGGGCTGCGCGCTCTCCTGCTGACGGCTGCCTTGCTGGGGCCGGGGGCGGCGCTGGCCCAGGGCCGGCCGCTTTCGGCGATCGACTGGCTTTCCGATACGGTGGCCCGGCCCGCCCCGCGTGTGGTGCCGGAGGCCCCGCTGCGCCCGCTTGGTGCGCCTGAGGCCATTGTCACAACCCCGCTGTCCGCCCGCAATCCTGACGGGATTGGCGCGCTGACAGCGAAAGTCACCGGCATTGATCCGCAGTTCTGGGCGCGCTCGGATGCGCAGGTGCTGAAGGCAAAGCTGCGCGATGAAGGGCCTGAGCCGCTGCCGGCGCTGCGCGATCTGATCCAGATGCTGATGCTGGCTGAGCTTGATCCGCCGATGAACGGCGACGGGCAGGGGGGCTTTTTGCTGGCGCGGATCGACCGGCTGCTGAGTTTTGGCGCACTCGAGGCGGCGCAGGAGCTGGTGACGGCGGCCGGCCCGCCAACGCCGGATCTCTTTCGCCGGGCCTTTGATATTGCGCTGCTGCTGGGCACCGAAGACCGCGCCTGTGCGGCGCAGCGGGCCAGCCCGCGGATTTCGCCCACGCTCTCGGCGCGGATCTTTTGTCTTGCGCGCGGCGGCGACTGGGGGGCGGCAGAACTCACCCTCGCGACCGCTCAGGCGCTTGGTCATGTGGCCGATGAAGAGGTCCAGGTGCTGCAGCGCTTCATCCGCCCCGAGGCCTATGAGGAGGAAGACCCGCTTCCTCCGCCCGCCCGTGTCACCCCGCTGAACCTGCGCCTCTATGAGGCGATCGGCGAGGCGCTGTCGCCTGCCGGTCAGCCGCTGGCCTTTGCCCATGGTGATCTGACCCCGGCCACCGGCTGGAAGGCACAGATCGAAGCGGCAGAGCGTCTGGCCCGCACCGGAGGCATCGCGCCTGCGCAGCTTTTCCGCCTTTACACCGAGCGCCGCGCCGCCGCCTCCGGCGGGGTCTGGAGCCGGGTTCAGGCCGTGCAAAGGTTTGAAAAAGCGCTCTCTGCGGCGGATCCGGAGAAGGCCGCCGCCGCGCTGAAGACCGCCTGGACCGAGATGGCCTCGATGGAGCTGGAGGTGCCCTTTGCCGAGCATTACGCCTCCCGCATTCGCGAGATGTCCTGGCCCGGGGGAGAGCCGCGTGAGCTGGCCTTCCGGCTGCGGCTTTTGAGCACCGAATTTGCCACCATCCTGCCCGAAGAAGTGCCGCCTTCGGAAGAAGCCGCTTTTCTCGCCGGGCTGGCCCAGGGCCGTGCGACCTCGCCGCCGCCGCCCGACAATCTGGCCCGCGCCATCGCCCGCGCTTTTCCCGGCGCGGGAGAGCCGCCGCTGCCTTCCGGCGCGGCGCAGGGGCTGTTGCGCGACGGACGTCTGGGCGAGGCGGCGTTCCTGGCGATTGATCAGGTCACCGTCGGCGCTTTGGGCGAATTGCGCACCGTGACCGAGGGGCTGGTAACGCTGCGCCGCCTTGGCTTTGAGACCGCGGCGCGCAAAGCGGCGCTGCAACTGTTGATCCTGGAACGGAGAGGCTGATGGACAGCCCGATGGAACGCTGGATCTCAAGCTTTCTTGAGGCCCAGACCGCCACGGCGGGGGCGGCAAAGAACACCCGCCTGGCCTATGGCCGCGATCTGATGGATTTCGCAGGTTATCTTGCGGGCAGGGCGCTGCATTTCAACACCGCCACCCAGGCAGATGTTGAGGCCTGGCTGATCCGCTGCGAAGCCGAAGGGCTGTCGCAGGCCACCCGCGCGCGCAGGCTCTCCGCCGTGCGCCAGCTCTACCGCTTTGCCTTTGATGAGGGCTGGGTGAAGACCGATCCGGCTTTGCGGCTCAAAGGGCCGGGGCGCGCCAAAAAGCTGCCGAAAACCCTCTCGGAGGAGGAGGTTGCCCGGCTGATCGCCGCCACCCAGACCCAGGGGCGTGAGGGTGCGGACCGGGTCCGCAATCTTTGTCTGATGGAACTTCTTTACGCCACGGGGCTGCGGGTGACGGAGCTTGTTTCGCTGCCGGTGGCGGCGGTGCGCGGCCATCCGGCGATGATCCTGGTGCGCGGCAAGGGCGGGCGCGAGCGGATGGTGCCGCTGTCGCGGCCGGCGCGGGCGGCGGTGGCGGACTGGCTGGTGCTGCGCGATGCGGCAGAGGCGGGCTCGGGGCAGAAGAGCCGCTATCTCTTCCCCTCGCGCTCAGCCGAGGGGCATCTGACGCGGCTGCGGTTCTATGCGCTGGTGAAAGAGCTGGCGGTCGCGGCCGGGATGGATCCGACAAGGGTCACGCCCCATACCCTGCGCCATGCCTTTGCCACCCATCTGCTGGCGCGCGGCGCCGATCTGCGGGCCATTCAGACGCTGCTTGGCCATGCCGATCTGGGCACCACCGAGATCTATACCCATGTCCTCGAAGACCGCCTGCGCGAGCTGGTGCTGACCCGTCACCCGCTGGCCGAAGCCCCCTCAGAAGACGCCTGAGCCGGGGCGGGCAGGGGCAGGCGCACCACGGCGCTCAGCCCCCCGCCCTCGCGATTTTTCAGCGTGAGCGTGCCGCCATGGGCGCGCAGCACGCTTTCGCAGATCGCAAGCCCCAGCCCGGTGCCGCCACCGGCAAACTGCCGCCCGCCGGATGCGGCCTCAAAGGGGCGGTTCAGCAGGGCGAGCTTTTCTGCGGAGAGGCCCGGCCCGCGATCGCGCAGCTCAAGGGTGATGTCGCTGCCGAGCTGCATCACCGCCTCAGCGTCCCGGGCATAGCGCATGGCATTGACCATCAGATTGCGCAAAGCCCGCCGCATCGCCACTTCGCGCAGCGGCAGGATCAGGGGCGGGCCGCCCAGGAAACGCACGCCGGTTTCCTCGCACAGATCCTGCAGCAGCGCCGTCAGATCGGTGTCGCGCAGCCCCTCCTGGTCGGAGATGCGCCGCACGCTGCCCAGAAGATCCTCGGTGATCACGGAAATCTCTTCGAGACTGCGGATCATCCCCTCGCGCAGCTCAGGGTCTTCGATGAATTCGGCGCGCAGCCGCAGCGAGGTGACGGGGGTGCGGATGTCATGGCCCACAGCGGCCAGAATGGTGCGGCGCGTCGCCTCAAATCCGGCGATCTGGGCCTGCATGGCGTTGAAAGCGCGGGCGAAATCCTGCAGCTCTGCCGGGCCGCTGACGGTCAGGCGCTGGCTGTGATCGCCCGCTCCGGCGAGGCGCGCGGTCTCTGCCGCGCGGGCGAGGGGGCGGGTGAGCTGGCGGGTGAAATAAAGCGCCACCGCCAGACAGCCTGCCGCCGACATCAAAAGCGGGATCACAAAGCCCCATTTGCGCGGCCAGGCCAGCGAATGCGGCAGCGGATAGACCAGGCTGTTGAGCCATTCGCCGCGAAAAGGCCCCGCGTTGATCCCGATGGAAATCATCATCAGCACCGGCTGATCGGGGCGCAGATCCGCCACGCCGGGGCTGTGGACCAGCACCGTATTGCCCGGCGTTGCGCGGCGCAGATCGGCGGCAAGGTTCAAAAGCGGCGTGGCCCCTGCGGTATCGAGCGGCTCTTCGGCCAGGAAAAAGCGGGTGTAGCCGGTGTTGCTTTGCTCAATGATCTCAGTGACCACATCTTCATCCGCCTGCTCAACCGCATGCAAAAGCGCGATCAGACGCCCGAGATCCTGATGCATCCGGGCCTGACGGTCGAAATCCGACCCCTCTCCGGCAAAAAGCAGCAGCGCCAGAAGCTGCGCTGCCGCAATTGCCCCCATGAGTAGCAGGGCAAACTGCGCCGCCAGCCCGCGCGGGCGCAGATGCTGCGCAAGCCTTTGCAGCGCGGTCATTCGACCGCTTCCACCGGCGCGCAAAGGCGGTAGCCGCCGCCCCATTCGGTGGCGATGATGCGCGGACCCTCTGCCGCCGCGCCATCGGCGATCTTGCGGCGCAGGCGGCTGACCATGGTGTCGATGGTGCGGTCAAAAGCCCCGAGATCGCGCCCGCGCACCCGGTCGATCAGCCGCTGGCGGCTGAGGACTTCATCGGGGTGATCAAGGAACATGCCCAGCAGACGGCTCTCGCCGCTGGTCAGATGCTGCAGGCTGCCGTCGGGCAGGGTCACTTCCTGGCGGTCAGGGTCGTGCAGGCGGTCGGCAAAGCGCCGCCGCCGCGAGGGGGCCACCTGCGCCCCGGGCGGCACGCGCCGCAGCAGCGAGCGCAGCCGGGCCACAAGCGCCGCCGGGTTAAAGGGCTTAACCACATAATCATCGGCCCCCGCATTCAGCCCGATGATGCTGTCTTCATCACTGGCCAGGGCGGTCAGCAGGATGACCGGAGGCCCCCCCGCCCGCGCAAGTTCCGCGCAGAGCACAAGTCCGCTGTCGCCGGGCAGCGTAATGTCGAGGATCACCGCATGAACCTGCGCCTCGGTGAGAAGGCCGCGCGCGGCCTCGGCAGAGCCCGCCTCCAGGGTGCGAAAGCCCTCGCGCCGCAAGTAAAGGCAGAGCGGGCCACGGATGTCGCGGGCATCTTCGACGACGAGGATCTGGGGGGAAACTTCGGTCATATCACAGTCTTGCAGCGAAGGAGGCATCTCAGGTCAGAGAGTATTCTTATGATATCTGTCGGAAAATAACCAGCGGATGCGGGGACGTGACAGGTTGTCACAATTTTGCTCTCCTGGTGAATTTGTCAGGTATGTAAACCGGGCGCAATCCCGGCCCCTGATCCGGGCCAGAACGGCAAAGCGAGATCTGCCCCCGGGGAGGTGTCCTGCGCCACCGCAGCACCTGCTGCGCATCGACGGTTGCATACCGCCCCGGAGGGGAGGGATGCTTTTGACAATGAGGTGATCCATGACCTTTCTGAGCAGCCTGCGCGCGGGGGCCTCGGCCCTGGTGCTGATGAGCCTCGCAGCCCCGCTTTCGGCCGAAAGCCTTTATACCCCGGTCGCGAAAGACTTTGCGCCTGTGGTCCGCGCCGCCGCCGCCCAGCCGGGCGCGCCGGTCTATGCGGGCAGCAAAGTGCTCATCAGCGGTGAGCGTCTGGTGCCGGGTCAGGAGATCACCCTGATGCGCGGCACCACGGTTCTGACCGCAGAAGGCCCGATCCTGGTCGATGCCGAGGGGCGCTTTAGCTTTGAGATGACGCTGGATGCTGAGGCGGCGACGGGTCAGCAGCCGGTGGTCATGCTGGCGGAAAAACCGGCCGCCGCGCAGATCGTGACGGTGAAAATCTCGCCAAAGCTCGATCTGGCGGGGGCAGAGAAATTTGATATCACCTCCGGCCCGGTCGCCAATGGCCTTTATCAGGTCATCCATAATGAGAAGACCGGCGCGGTCTATGTCACCTCCGCGGTGGGTCGCCCGCCGGTGAAACTGTCTGAGATCACCCGTCTCGATGCCGAGAGCCTGAAGGTCACCGGCAAGGTCTCGCCGCCCGAAGCCCCGGCCTCGGGGCGTCCGGGCCCGGAGGGGGCGGCCGCGGATCCGGGTCTCTTCGCGGTCTACGGTATTGATATCGATACCGAACATGACCGCCTCTGGGTCAGCAACACCCGCCAGGACAGCATCGCCGTTTATGATGCCAAAGAGATGGCCCTGGTGAAGCAGTTTGAGCCGGGCAGCGTCAGCCATGGCCGCGATGTGGTCGTGGATGAAACCCGGGGGCGCGCCTATGTGGCGGCCACCCGGACCAGCCGCATCGAGGTTTTTGACACCAAAACCCTCGAAAAGCTGGACCCGATTGAGATCACCACCAGCCGCCGTGGCGGGGAATGGTCCTCGATGGCGCTGGATCTGGATGAGGCATCGGGGATCCTCGTGAATGTCTCGATGTCGAGCAATGAAGCCGCGGTGATTGACCTCAACAGCGGCTCGGTCAAAGTGCTGCCGCTGCCGGGGGCTCTGGCGGCATCGGGCGTCGCCTATGATCCGCAGGAAAAGCTGATCTTCGTGGCCTCGCAGCAAAGCGACAACCTGCTGATCGTCAGCGCTGAGGACGGCCGCATTCTGCATGATGTCCCGGTCGGTGCGCAGCCGCTGAACGTCACCTTTGAGCCGGTCAGCCGTCAGGCCTTTGTCGCCAACCGTGGCTCGGGCACGATCACGGTGGTCAATACCAAAGGCGAAGTGACCGCCAATCTGGATGCCGGATCGCGCCCGAACCAGCTGCGCGCTGATGGTCAGGGCACCGTCTGGGCGGTGAATAAATCGCTCGGCCAGGATGATGACCGCGGCAATATGATCTGGCGCATCCGCCCGGCAAAATAAGCCTGCGCGGCCCCCGGGGCCGGGTTTCGTTCCCTGGGCCCGGCTTTGAGGGGCGGCAAAGAAAAGCCCGGAAGGTGAAAACCTTCCGGGCTTTTCTTCATGCAACGGATGAAAAGATCAGGCGGCCTTCAGGCGGCTGCGCTGGTCATCCCAGGCGGTGAAACACAGGATCAGAAAGCCCGTAAAGGCCAGTCCCGCACCGACATAGCCCGAGGAGGCAAAGCCATAACCGCGCGAGACCGCCATGGCCGCAAGGAAAGGCCCGAGCGCATTGGCGGCGTTGAAAGCCGCGTGATGCATGGCGGCGGCCATGGTCTGCGCCTTGCCCGCCACATCCATCAGATGGGTCTGCATAGCGGGCCCCACGGCCCCCGCAAAGCCCGCCCCAAAAAGCGTCACTGCCATCATCGGCAAGCTTCCCGTGCTCATGGGATAGGCCAGCAGCATGGCCATCGACAAAAGCATCATCACCCCCACCGAGCGCAGCGGGTTGCGGTCTGCCACGCGTGAAATGACCAGGGTCCCCACCACCATGCCAAGCCCGGTGATGGTGAACATCATCGGCTCAGCCCAGGCGGGGGCAAGTGTCACCTCCTGCAGGGTGCTTGCGATATAGGTATAGACGGCAAAGAGCCCGCCAAAGCCGACGGCTGCGGTCAGAAGCGTCAAAAGCACCTGACGGTTGCCGAGGGCTGCCAGCTCGGTCGCGGGGCTTGCCCCGGCATCGGGCTGATCTTTCGGAGCGTAAAGCGTGACCAGCGCCACACAGAGCAGCGCCAGAAGGGCGGCAATCCCAAAGCCCCACCGCCAGCCAGGTCCCTGGGCCAGCAGGCTCGCGGCGGGAACCCCCACAAGCGTCGCCACCGTCAGCCCCATCATCACCATCGAGACCGCCCAGGTCCGCCGGTTCGGCGGCACGAGCGAGGCCGCGACCAGCGCCGCCACCCCGAAATAAGCGCCATGCGGCAGACCGGAGAGAAAGCGGAAGATCAGCAGGCTCTGCCAGTCGGGCGCAAAGGCCGCGGCCAGATTGGCCAGCGCATAAAGCCCCATAAAGCCGATCAGAAGTGTCCGGCGGGAGCGCCTGGCCCCCAGAACGGCCAGCACCGGCGCGCCGCAGACCACACCCACCGCATAGGCCGAGATGGCATTGGCCGCCGTGGCCGCATCCACGCCCAGATCGGCGGCGAAATAGGGCACCAGCGACATGGCCGCAAATTCAATGGTGCCAATGGAAAAGCCACCCATGGCAAGCGCCAGGATGACGATGCCGACACGCGGCAGCGCCGCCTGGGTGGCTTCAGAGGCGGAGAGGGGGGAGGGCATAGACTCAGGGCTCCGGAAAGTTCAGGCAGCCCTGCGCTTATGCGCGCCGGGTCACACCTTTATGACACCGTTACCGGGGCGGGCACAGGGAGGAGCAGGCCCCGAAAACCACAAAAACCGCGCCGGTTACCGGTGCGGTTTCGCAGATAAAATCTTATAGTGGTGGGCGGTGAGGGACTCGAACCCCCGACATCTTCGGTGTAAACGAAGCGCTCTACCAACTGAGCTAACCGCCCGCCATGGGGAGTGAATAGCCTGTGGCGCGGGGCGCTGCAAGAGCGGATTTGCGAAAAATTGCATTTTGTCGCAATCGGTTAGAAAAAATATGCAAGGGCGGCTCTGATGGGGCGTCAGCTCCGGGGCATCGGTGAGGCCAGCCTGATAAAATGCAGAGGATCCGGCTTCGCCCGTTTGAACGCGCTGATACCGGTGCCTGTCTCGCGCCCTCTGACAGCAATCTGCCGAATGCCTTCGCCCTGGGGGTGCGGATTTTCTTTGCGGACTGGCTGCGCGATCACGCCTTCGGGCCGCGGCCCTGTCTGGTGCCGGAGGCGGCGAGGGGCATCCGCGCCTGGGACGGGACTGCAGTGTAAGACAGGATCGCCGGCCTGACCTGGGGGATGGTGGCGCAGAAGACCGGGGCTTCGGGACACATCTTACCGAAATCGGGCTGGCGCCGATGGGTGATCTGCCGGAGGTCAGGGGGCGAAGCTTTGCACCCGCCCGCACACCAAAGACCTCTGGGCGTTGAGGTGGTGAAGGTCACCGCCGATGGCTTTGGCGGGACCTGGATCGCCGGGACAGGCGGCTGGCGCTGTAGCGGGGGGGCTGAAACCGTCACGTCGGGGAGAACGTAGCCTCTGAGGATCGGAAAATCAGTCCGCGTCGGCCCTGCACGCCCGGCGGAGGGGGGGAACCCGGTCGGATCTGGTGTGGCCGGGGAGAGATGTTCTCTCATTGCTGCGGCGCTGAGATTTCGTTCTGGCGTGAGTCCGTGAGGCAGCTCCGGAAGGAGGTATTCTCTGCCGATTGCGGAAATTGACGTTTTCACCCAGCCTCGGCGGATCCCGGACATATTTCTGCCGAAGGCCAGGGCGAAACGCGGTTTCCGGAGGGCGGTCCAACCCGCCCCGGAGGGGGGCTCACGGGGGGAGGGGGGCAAATGGTGCGGACGACGGGTCTCGAACCCGTAAACCCTTTCGGGTGGCAGATTTTCATCCCACTTCGGCTTTCGCCGCCGCCCGGTGAGGGGCGTTCGTGGGCTGGACTGTCCCTTCACCATTCCCTGTAGCAGGGTGTCAGGTGCCGCCCGTCCAGTCTCTACACCTTCCTTTGTTGCCAAAGGCTTGGCTCGGGATTGGCAAGGGGTCTCCCCCGTAGCTTTCCCCGACTTTGAGCGGTTCTGCACCCCCGGTTTCCCGAGGGGCACTCAAATCACGTTTAAGTCTGCTGCGTATACCAGTTTCGCCACGTCCGCACGCCCGCCCAATGTCAGGAAATGCGGCGCAAGGTCAAGAGGGCGCGGCGAAAATTGCAGGCCTTACAGCGGCTTCAGCGCTCAGCCCGCAGCAGCAGGCCCGCTGCGCCATAAAGCTCCAGCGCGCCGCCGGGGGTGATCAGAAAGCCCGTCACCTCTCCAAGCGCGCCCAGCATACGCTGCTCAAGCTCCATCCGGGCGGGCGGGCAGGCCATCATGGTCCCGGCAAGCTCGGTGAAGGTCAGGCTTTGTCCGTCCTGGGTATAGCCGCCCATATAGCGGTTGCAGCCGGAAGCGCCCGAGACGCGGGCATCTTTGCCAAAGCTGAGGCTGGGGGCCTCCCCCTCAATCGCGCTCAGGGCGGCAAGGCGCGTCACCTTCCACTCAGCCCCGCTGAGCTTGAGCGCGGGGGCCGCAGGCCCCGGCGAAGGGGGCGCCGCAGGCGGAGCGGTCTGCGCGAAGGCGGGCAGGGCGAAAGCCAGCAGGAGCGCGGCGGGCAGGAGAGATCTTGGCATTCTGTCACCATTCTGAACGATCCGGCTCAGGCTAATCCGCGAGGGGGCAGAGTCAAATCGGAATTTTGTGACAGCTCGTGTGGCCGGGGACGCGGTCCGCGCATTCAGCGCATGAAAAAAGGGGCGCCGAAGCGCCCCTTTCTTAGGTCTGTGAAAGACTTACGACTTTGCGAGGTTGCGCAGCACATAGTGCAGCACGCCGCCGTTCTGGACGTATTCGATCTCAATGGCGGTATCGATCCGGCATTTGATCTGGGTGGTTTTCACGGTGCCATCTTTATAGGTGATGGTCATCGGCACGTTCGACAGCGGCTTCAGATCACCGGCCAGGCCACCGATCGAGATCACCTCATCGCCGGTCAGACCCAGCGATTTGCGGGTCTCGCCATTGGTGAACTCAAAGGGGATCACGCCCATGCCCACCAGGTTCGAGCGGTGGATCCGCTCAAAGCTCTCGGCCACCACGGCTTTGACGCCCAGCAGCGCAGTGCCCTTGGCCGCCCAGTCGCGCGACGAGCCTGCACCATATTCGATGCCGCCGAAGATCACGGTCGGCACGCCCGCGTCCATATATTCCATGGCCGCATCATAGATTGAGGTCTGCTCGCCGTTCAGGCCCTTGGAGTAGCCGCCCTCAACACCGTCCAGCATCTCGTTTTTGATGCGGATATTGGCGAAGGTGCCGCGCATCATGACTTCATGGTTGCCGCGGCGCGAGCCGTAGGAGTTGAAGTCTTTCAGCGCAACCTGACGCTCGGTCAGGTATTTCCCGGCCGGGGTGGTCGCTTTGAACGAACCTGCGGGCGAGATGTGGTCGGTGGTGATCATGTCACCGAGCACGGCCAGAACGCGGGCGTCGGTGATGTCAGAGATGACACCGGCCTGCGGGCCCATGCCCTGGAAGTAGGGCGGGTTCTGGATATAGGTCGACTGCGGCGGCCAGTCGTAGGTCTCAGCCTCGACAACTTCCACGCCCTGCCATTTCTCATCGCCTTTGAAAACATCGGCGTATTTCGACTGGAAGGCTTCGCGGGTCACGGTCGCATGGACCAGATCCGAGATCTCTTTGTTGGTCGGCCAGATGTCTTTCAGGAAGACGTCATTGCCGTCTTTGTCCTGAGCGATCGGGTCTTTGGTCAGGTCGATATTCATATCGCCTGCAATGGCATAGGCCACGACCAGCGGCGGCGAAGCGAGGAAGTTCGCGCGCACATCCGGCGAGATCCGGCCTTCGAAGTTACGGTTGCCCGAAAGCACAGCCGCAGCCACGAGGTCATTGTCGTTGATCGCTTTCGAGATCGCCGCATCGCCCAGCGGGCCCGAGTTGCCGATGCAGGTGGTGCAGCCATAGCCCACGAGGTTGAACCCGAGCGCGTCGAGGTCTTCCTGAAGGTTTGCGGCCTCAAGATAAGCCCCCACAACCTGCGATCCCGGTGCCAGCGAGGTTTTCACCCAAGGCTTACGGGTCAGGCCAAGCGCACGGGCTTTGCGGGCCACCAGGCCTGCGCCGATCATCACATAGGGGTTCGAGGTATTGGTGCAGGAGGTGATCGCCGCAATCACCACCGAGCCGTCGGTGATCGCATAGTCTTTGCCTTCAACCTGCACGGTTTTGCGCGGGTCTTTCGGCGGAGCGACAACCGGGCCACCCTCATCGGACATCTCTTTGGCATCCACCGAGGTGTCGATGCCGCGATAGGACGAGACGAGTTTGTAGAAGGTGTCCGCCGAGTCGGTCAGCGGCAGGTAATCCTGCGGACGTTTCGGACCCGAGATGGCCGGAACGATCTCACCCATGTCGAGCGCCAGCGTCGAGGTATAGATCGGGCTGTAATCCGCACCGCGCCAGAAGCCGTTCTCTTTGGCATAGGCTTCGACCAGAGCAATCCGGTCTTCGTCGCGGCCGGTGTTGCGCAGGTAACGCAGGGTCTCATCGTCGATCGGGAAGAAGCCGCAGGTCGCGCCATATTCCGGCGCCATATTGGCGATGGTCGCACGGTCCGCCAGCGGCAGGTGATCAAGGCCTTCGCCGTAGAATTCGACGAATTTATTGACCACGCCGTGTTTGCGCAGCATCTGCACAACTTTCAGCACCAGATCGGTCGCGGTGGTGCCTTCAACCATTTTGCCGGTCAGCTTGAAGCCGACGACTTCCGGGATCAGCATCGAAACCGGCTGGCCGAGCATCGCGGCTTCCGCCTCAATGCCGCCCACGCCCCAGCCCAGAACCGCAAGGCCGTTGACCATGGTGGTGTGGCTGTCGGTGCCCACAAGGGTGTCAGGGTAGGCAACCAGATTGCCGTCCTGATCGGTATCGGTCCAGACGGTCTGGGCCAGATACTCCAGGTTCACCTGGTGGCAGATGCCGGTGCCCGGGGGAACAACGCGGAAGTTGTTGAACGCGCCCTGGCCCCATTTCAGGAACTGGTAACGCTCCATATTGCGCTCATATTCCAGATCAACGTTCATCTGGAAGGCGCGCGGGTTGCCGAATTCGTCGATCATGACCGAGTGGTCGATGACCAGATCCACCGGAACCAGCGGGTTGATCTTCGCAGCCGAGCCTTTGAGGCCCAGGATGCCGTCGCGCATGGCTGCGAGGTCCACCACCGCCGGAACGCCGGTGAAATCCTGCATCAGCACGCGGGCCGGACGATAAGCGATCTCGATCGGGTTTTTGCCACCAAGCTTGCCCCAGTCGGAGAAGGCTTTGATGTCATTGACCGAAACGGTCTTGCCATCTTCGAAGCGCAGCATGTTTTCGAGCACGACCTTCAGCGAGGCGGGGAGCTTCGAGAACTCGCCCAGGCCTGCGGCCTCGGCAGCCGGGATCGAATAATAGTTGTAAGATTTCCCGCCGACCGTGAGGGTCTTACGGGTATTCTGGCTGTCGTGTCCGACCTGAACGGTCATGGCGGAGGCCTCCTGGCTTGCGGTCCTGCTGGGATCCTGGCCCGCGGGGTCCGCGGGCGGGAGTCGCGCTGGTTGTATGCAATTGTATGCCGAAAATCCAGCCCTATCCTGCGCCCCTGAATCGCTCATGATTGCCTCTGGGTCAAGCGCCGGGATCTGCGGGAGAATTCCTCAAATCCGGATCGCAAATGCTTGATTGGCAGCCACCCTCCGGTCAGGTTAAGCACGGTCAGGGAGGGCACCCCGGGGGACGTGATGACAGATCAGGGATTTCAGCAATTCTGCCGGCCATTGCGCGCGGCCGGCGCAGGGCTCGCGATGTCCCTTCTCAGCCTGAGTGGTGCCCTTGCCGGAGAGGGGGCGCAGAGCCCGGTTCTGGTGGAACTCTTCACCTCACAGGGCTGTATCTCCTGCCCCCCCGCGGATGAGGTCTTTGCGCGTCTGGCCGATGAGCCGGGCGTCATCGCGCTGGCGCTCCATGTGGATTACTGGGACTATCTCGGCTGGGAGGATGCCTTCGCCGATCCGGCTCATACCACGCGGCAAAAGCGCTACGCGCTCGCGGCAGGGGCGAAGATGATCTACACTCCCCAGGTGATTCTCAACGGATCTGAGCGTCTGCAGGGCGCGCGCGAGGCCGAGATTCGTGCGCAGATCGCCGAACTTGCCACCCGTCCTGTGCCCGTCGGCCTGCATCTGAAGCGCGAAGAGGGGGATCTTGAGATCGAAGTCTCCGCCGATCCGCCGCTGTCGCACCCCGCCGTGCTGCATCTGGTGCGCTATCTTCCCGGCAGTGAGGTCGAGATTGAGCGCGGCGAAAACGCAGGGCAGACCATCACTTACCGCAATGTGGTGACCTCCTGGACGCGGCTGGCCGACTGGCAGGGCCAGGCCCCGATCTCGCTGCGCCTGCCAATTGAGGGGGATGAACCCCTCGTGGTGATCGTGCAGCAACCGGGCCCCGGCGCGGTTCTGGCCGTTCAGCGGCTGGACTGACCCTCCGCGCCAGGCCGCCCCGATCCGGTTCAAACCGTCACGCCGTCCCCGCATGGCGGCCCTTTTCAGGGCAATTTTCTCTGGCGACGCGTGCTGCGACCCTGCCTGACCTGTTTTAGCCTGCACAGCCGGGGCAGGCCCGCTGCAGATCGGCAGGGGATCAAAAGAGATATGAAAAAGGCGCCCCGCAGGGCGCCTTTTGGGTCAGTCGCGGGTCCCGGCGAAACGGGCCTGCCAGTCAACCCGCTCCTCATCCGAGATCTTGCGGAACAGAACTTCCGGCGTGGTGAAGGTGTGACCTGCCGGCAGCGCCCCAAGGGCGGCGCGCAGATCCTCCGGCCAGGACCAGTCCTCGCTGTGAACCGAGGCCAGCATCGAGGCCGCCGCATCCGGAATAAAGGGACGCGAGAGCACGGCGTAAAGCCGGATCAGGTTCAGCGCCAGACGGGTCTGCGCCGCCGCCTGCACCGGATCGGTCTTAAAGACCGTCCAGGGCGCAGAGGATTGCAGATATTCATTGCCCGCCACCCAGATCGCCCGCAGTTCTGCCGCCGATTTGCGCACTTCGCGCGCATCCATATAGCCCTCATAGGCGCGGATGCGGGTTTCCAGCTCAGCAATCAGCTTTTCTTCCTGGGGCCCGAATTCGCCGCCCTCCGGCACCACTTCGCCGAACTTCGCGCGGCAGAACTTGGTGACGCGGCTGACGAGATTGCCCAGAACATCGGCCAGATCTTTGTTCACCGAAACCTGGAAATTCTCCCAGGTGAATTCGGCATCCGAGCTTTCCGGCGCATGGCTCAGCAGCCACCAGCGCCAGTAATCGGGCGGAAGCAGGCTCAGCGCCTGATCCTGGAACACCCCGCGCCCGCGCGAAGTCGAGAACTGACCACCATCATAGTTCAGATAGTTGAAGCTCTTGATGTAATCGACCAGCTTCCAGGGCTCGCCCGAGCCGAAGATCGTCGAGGGGAAGGACAGCGTGTGGAAGGGGACGTTATCCTTGCCCATGAACTGGGTATAGGTCACATCCTCTGCGCCCTTGTCGGTGCGCCACCAGCGCTCCCAATCGCTGCCTTTGCCGGCATCGACCCATTCCTGCGAGCAGGCAATATATTCGATCGGCGCGTCAAACCAGACATAGAAGACCTTGCCTTCCATGCCAGACCAGGGCGCAGCCTCATATTGCACCGGCACGCCCCAGGCCAGATCGCGGGTGATGCCGCGGTCGGTCAGACCGTCGCCATCATTGAGCCATTTCTTCGCAATCGAGGTGGTCAGGATCGGCCAGTCTTTCTTGCTCTCGATCCACTCGGCCAGCTTTTCTTTCATCTGCGACTGGCGCAGATGCAGATGGCGGGTCTCGCGCATCTCCAGTTCGGTCGAGCCCGAGATCACCGAGCGCGGATTGATCAGATCGGCCGGATCAAGCTGCTTGGTGCAGTTGTCGCACTGATCGCCGCGGGCATTATCGTAGCCACAGTTCGGGCAGGTGCCCTCAACATAGCGGTCCGGCAGGAAGCGGCCGTCGGTGACCGAATACATCTGGCTCTCAGTGACTTCCGAGATCATGCCGTTTTTCGCGAGCTGCGAGGCAAAATGCTGCGTCAGATGCCGGTTCTGCAGGCTGGAGGAGCGGCCAAAATGGTCAAACGACAGCCGGAAGCCATCGGCGATCTCTGCCTGAACCTCATACATATCGCGGCAGAAGTCATCGACCGGCTTTCCGGCCTTGGCGGCGGCCAGCTCTGCCGGTGTGCCATGTTCGTCTGTCGCGCAGAGGAACAGTACCTCATGACCGCGTCCGCGCAGATAGCGGGCATAAAGATCCGCCGGCAGCTGGCTGCCCACGAGGTTGCCCAGATGCTTGATCCCGTTGATATAGGGAATGGCAGAGGTGATGAGATGCCGTGCCATCGCGTCCTGTTCCAAAAGATGAGTTGGACGGGGTTTAGACCATCAGGCCCGCCTGTGAAACAGCGATTTTCCGCATGGGCCAGGGGGGCAGGGGGCGCTGCCCCCGACCGCGCAGGGCGCGGCCTCCCCCGGAGTATTTTTATAAAAGCCAAAGCAGGAAGAGCTATCTGATCTTTGGGTTTTTCCAAATACTCCCGCCGGAGGCCGCCGCGCCCGTGGCGCGGCCTCCTTGAGGCTTCAGCGCGCGCCGCGCCGGCTCATGAACGCGAGGCGTTCAAACAGATGAACATCCTGTTCATTCTTCAAAAGCGCGCCGTGCAGCTTCGGCAGGAGGCTGTTGCCCTCGCGCTTGAGGTCTTCGGGGGTGAGATCTTCTGCGAGCAGGAGTTTCAGCCAGTCGAGGACCTCTGAGGTTGAGGGCTTTTTCTTCAGCCCGGGAGTTTCGCGGATCTCGAAGAACTGGCTGAGCGCGGTGCTGAGGAGGTCTTCTTTGATGCTGGGGAAGTGGACCTCAATGATGCGTTTCAGCGTTTCCTGATCGGGGAAGCGGATATAGTGGAAAAAGCAGCGGCGCAGGAAGGCGTCGGGCAGTTCTTTTTCATTATTGGAGGTGATTATAACGACCGGGCGTTGTTTCGCGCGGATGGTTTCACCGGTTTCATAGACGTGGAACTCCATCTTATCGAGTTCCTGCAGCAGATCGTTGGGGAATTCGATATCGGCTTTGTCGATCTCATCGATCAGCAGGACGACGCGCTCATCGGTATCAAAAGCCTGCCAGAGCTTGCCCTTTTTGATGTAGTTCTTCACGTCATGGACGCGTTCATCGCCCAGCTGGCTGTCGCGCAGGCGTGAGACGGCGTCGTATTCGTAAAGCCCCTGCTGGGCGCGGGTGGTGGATTTGATATTCCACTCCAGCATCTTCAGCCCGAGGCTGTCGGCCACCTGGCGGGCAAGCTCGGTCTTGCCGGTGCCGGGCTCTCCCTTCACCAGAAGCGGGCGCTGCAGCGTGACCGCCGCATTGACCGCGACGGTCAGATCTCCGGTGGCAATATAGCTGTCGGTCGAGGTGAATTTCATCGAAGCTCCGCCGTTCTTTCTTCTGGCAATCGGGCGCGACAATAGCACGGAGGGGTGCGGCCGCAAGTCGCAGACCGGGGCAGAATCACCGTGACATTCCCATGTGCCTGCGCTAATGAGCCGCCACGAAGGAGGGGCCGAATGACCGTATCCGACAAGACCATCCGGCCCGTCCTCAACCGGGGAGAGCTCATGAAAGCAGAGAATTTTCTGCCAGACGATTACCGTCCCGCCGAGGACGAGCCTTTCATGAATGATCGGCAGCTGGAATATTTCCGTCGTAAGTTATTGAACTGGAAGACGGAGCTGCTCGACCAGAGTGCAGAGACGCTCGACAACCTTGGTGAGAGTGCACGCAATGTGCCCGATATTGCAGATCGGGCCTCTGAAGAGACCGACCGCGCGCTGGAGTTGCGCACGCGGGACCGTCAGCGCAAACTGATCGGCAAGATTGATGCGGCCCTGCGCCGGATCGATAACGGCGAATACGGCTACTGCGAAATGTCCGGAGAGCCGATCAGTCTGAAGCGTCTCGATGCCCGTCCGATCGCGATTATGACCCTTGAATCTCAGGAACGTCATGAGCGCCGCGAGCGGGTTCACCGCGACGATTGATCTGGCCGTCCCCGCGCAGCGCGCGGGAGATACAAGCTAAGACTGCCTGCGCCGGGGCTTTCCCCGGCGCAGGCTTTTGGGGACCACCCCGGGGCAGAGGGAGGGTTCTGCGCGGGTGGGGCCATGCAAAGGGGCAGCCATGCTGATCGGAGAGCGCGTCACCATTCTCGGGGCGGGCATTGCGGGGCTGACCCTCGCGCGGGCCCTGGCTCTGCGCGGTGCGAAAGTCATTGTGCTGGAGCAGGCGGCGGCGATTTCAGAGGCGGGTGCCGGGCTGCAGATCAGCCCCAATGGTCTCGCGGTTCTGCGGGCGCTGGGGCTGGACCCGGGCCCGGGGGCCTGGCGCTCTGAAGCGGTTGAGCTGCGCAATGGTGCGGATGATGCCCTGGTGGCGCGGCTGCCGATGCAGGCCCTGCGGCCCCGCCAGGACTGGCGGCTGGTGCACCGCGCTGATCTGATTGCTCTGCTGGAACAGGGGGCACGTGCTGCGGGGGTGGAAATCCGGCTCCTGCAGCGCATTGAGGCGGCGGGCATGGGGCCGGAGGGTCCCTGGCTGCGCAGTGCCCAGGGTGCGCAGATGCAGGCCGGGCTGGTGATCGGTGCCGATGGTCTGCATTCGGTGATCCGCCGGGCGCTCCTGCCGCAGTCAAAGCCCTTTTTTACCGGCCAGGTGGCCTGGCGCGCGCTGATCCCGGCGGCGCCCGGGGCTGAGGCGAAGGCCGAGATCCACATGGGCCCGGGCCGCCATCTCGTCAGCTATCCGCTGCGGGGTGGCACGCTGCGCAATATCGTCGCTGTGGAAGAGCGGAGATCCTGGACCGAAGAGGGCTGGTCGCAGCCCGATGATCCGGCACATCTTCGCGCGGCTTTTGCAGGGTTTTCGCCGAAGGTACAGGGCTGGCTGTCGCAGGTTGAGGCCTGCTGGCTCTGGGGGCTTTTTCGTCATCCGGTGGCCACCCGCTGGGGTGCGGTTGCGGAAGGAAACCCCCTGGCCGGGCTGGCACTCATCGGGGATGCCGCCCATCCCACGCTGCCATTTCTGGCCCAGGGGGCCAATATGGCGCTGGAAGACGCCTGGGTGCTGGCCGAGGCGCTCAGCGGCACCGACAGCCTTGCGGCGGCGCTGCAGCTTTATCAGAACCGGCGGATGGCGCGGGTGACGCGGGTGGTTGCAGCGGCCAGCGCCAATGCGCGCAATTATCACCTCAGATCCCCCGCGCGGGAGGCGGCACATCTGGCACTGCGGCTCGCCTCGCGGTTCACGCCGGGGCTGCTGGTCGGGCGCTATGACTGGATCCACGCCCATGATGTGACGGGCGCAGAGCGCTGAGACCCCGGCCTCAAGGTCCGGGGGGCAGCACAAAGCTGACGCCGGGCATCCGGGCGATGCGCGCGCAGTCTTCGTCATAAGCGGCTGTCACCCGGGCAATATCGCCGGGGGTCCAGCCTGCAAGCCCGGCGCTGACCACCGGAGGCGGTGACATCTGCGCGAGGCGGCTGCGCAATGCCTTCGCGCGCTCCAGATCGCTGGCAGGCCGGCGGGCCTCAAACCAGGCCCGCAGATCGCGGGCGGCTTCCGGATCCGCCTCCAGCATGGCCGCGGGATAATCGAGCGCGCCCTGCAGGTCACTTGCCTCATCAAAACCTGCCACGGCCCGCAGGATGCGGTGCCAGACCACCGGGGCATCCTCATCACACCAGAAGGCCAGCCGCGCGCCCGGCAGGGCCCGGCGCAGCGCCGCCGCAAGGCCGGACCAGGCGGGCAGATCGTCGGGGCTCAGCGTCAGGCCGGAAAGCCCCCTGGCGCGGCGGCGCAGATCGAGCGCCGGAAGCAGCGTCACCGGATTTCGCAGGCAAAAGAACAGCTGCAGATCATGGCCCGCAAAGAGATCACCCAGCACCCGCGCCCGCGCCTCGGCGGCGGGGTAAAAGCCCTCAACCCCGGCCGCGTCCTGGGCAAAACCGAGGAAGCTTTCGAACGACAGAACCAGCCGCTCCGGGGCCGGGCCTGCCTCCGGCGCAGGAGCGAGATGGCTGAGAAGGGCTGCGCGCTCCTGCCCCGAAGGGGCGGGCTGGCCGGCAAAGCCGCGGGCGGCCATGCGCAGAAGATCAGGATAGGCCTCGGGTCCGGGAACGGCGATCGCCTGTTCGCCAAGGGTCGCGCGGTTCTGATGCAGCACCTTCAGAAGGGCCCCGTCGTCCGTCGCATGTGCGCCAAGATGAAAGGCGATTTGCACGCCGGAGCCTCCCGTATTCGCCCGTTCAGACCTTCGATTCCTACAGCCGGCAGCGGCGGCTGGCAAATGCTTCCTGCACCCTGGCGGCACAGAACGCTCTGCCAGGTAAAGGTTAATGCCGCTTTGAGAGCCTTTCCCTGAAGCTTTCAGGGAGGGGAAAATGTTTGCCGCAGTGATCAACAGTCTGTTTCAGGTGCTGCTGGGCCGAAGGTCGGGGCCCGCGGCTGAGCCCGCGCCTTTGCTGCCACAGGCGGCCATTCTGCTGGCCGCCGCAGCCTTTGTCATGCCCTGGGAGGGGCTGCGCACCGAGGCCTATCTTGACCGGCTGGCCGAGCCGCCGGTCTGGACCCTCTGCTACGGCGAGACCCGGGGCGTGAGCGCTGGTATGCAGCGCAGCCGCGCCGAATGTGAGCGGGGGCTTTTGCAGGCGCTGGACAGCTATCATCAGGCGCTTGCGGGCTGTCTGCCGGGCTTTGGCGCGCAGCCCACGGGCGTGCAGGTCGCGCTGACCAGCTGGAGTTACAATGTCGGCACCGGGGCGGCCTGCGGCTCGACCCTGGTGCGTCTGGCACGGGCGGGCGACTGGGCGGGGGCCTGTTCTGAACTGCCCCGCTGGAACCGCGCCGGGGGCCGGGTGATCGCCGGGCTGACCGCGCGGCGCCTGGCCGAAACCGCGATCTGTCTGAACGCTTTGCCAAAGGAGAGCAGAACATGAGCAGCCCCCTGTCTTCGCTGAGCCCGGTTTTCATCGGCCGCACCCGCAGCTTCTGGCTGGGCATTCTGCCCGCCCTTCTGGTCAGCGCCGATGTGTTCAGCGGCATGATCGCTGATCCCGGCACCGCCCTGCCGGTGGCCCGCCTGCTGGCCGCCGTGAGCGGCATGAGCGTCGAGGAGGCCGGCGGGCTTTTGCTGCGCCTCTCGCCGCTTTTCGCGCTGGTGGTGGCCAGCAGCCGCGCAGGGGCAGCCCGGCCCTACAGCCTTGATCCGCGTGCAGGGCGGGAGGGCTGACGGCAGGCGATCCGCGCCGCGGTCTCAGTGCGCGCTGTCGCGCAAGGGAGCTGAGCGACGCGGGCTGGCAAGTCTGAGAAGTCCGGGCTGCTCCGTTTATGGTGACATGATCGGTGGCCTGACGTCCCCCGCGCGCGCCGAGGCCCGGACCGCCCCCCGACATCAGCGCAGCCTCCTGGCCGACATCCGTCCGCGCGAAGGGCGGGGCGGTCCATGGCCTGACATTGCTGCGAGAGGGAAAGCGGCCGGGTGTCAGTCCCTCGTCGCTGTGAGTGCAGAGACCGGGTGACTGTGATGTTCTGCACAGGGTGCGCGACGTGGCGGGAAGGCACCTCATCCCTCCCCCGGGCAAGCCAGGGTGTTGCTGCCGAAGCGGCCCCGCTTCATAAATTTCGAGCCGAAAAGACAAAACTCCGCTGCCGGGGGTTCATCTTTGCAAAACTTTTTTCGATTACTTTCTTCTGCAGCGCGCATCTGAACGTCAGCAATTTCCCCATGATCCCCGATCCTTTGCGGTCGCAGGGGGTTTTCTTCTCCCTGAAAATGCCAGAATTGAGGAAAATCCGTCAAACTTATGCCACAGCCAGACGCGACAACCGCCAGAGTCGGTGCCAGGTCTCTGCAGCGGCGGCAGGTGTTGCGAGGAAAGCAGATCATGAGTGGTTCAAATCTCACCCCGGGTAAGCGGCTCTCTGCGCGGTGGCGCATGGCGCAGGCTCTGGTGCGTTTTCACCGCGATGAAAGCGGGGCGATGATCTATCTCGCGCTCGTGGTGCTGATGATCATGCTGTTTGTCGGCGGGACTGCCGTGGATCTGATGCGCTATGAGGCCGAGCGCACGCGGATCATGGCGACGGCCGATTCCGCAGCGCTTGCGGCGGCCTCAATGCGGCAGGTGGCAACGCCGGAAGATGTGGTTCACAACTGGTTTGAGGCGAAGAACCTCAGCCATGCGCTGACCGGGGTGCAGCAGGATATCGGGCTGAACTACCGCGATGTGGAGGTCCGGACCCGCGCCGTTTCGCGCAACCTGTTCATGCATCTTTTGGGGGTGGATGAGCTGCGCTCCACCCATGTGGGCCGCGCCGAAGAGCGGCGCACCAATGTGGAGATTGTTCTCGTGCTCGACCTCTCGGGCTCGATGGACAGCAACCTTAAGCTTACTCGCCTGAAGTCGGCGGCGATTGAATTTGTTGAGAATATGCTCGGCGAAGATCAGGGCGATAAGGTCTCGGTCTCGGTGGTGCCCTACAACGGGCAGGTCTTTGTAGGCTCCACGCTGATGGCGCAGTATAATATCACCGACCGGCACAGTCAGTCTTATTGCGTTGATCTGCCGGGGACCGCCTATTCGCGGCTGGCGCTTTCTCCGGCCACGCCGATGCCCCAGCACGCCAATGCCGATACCTATAACTCGTCCGATACCTCGAACTCCTGGAGCAGGACCAATATGGCGCCGGGCACCACCAATATCTGGTGTCCCAATGTGCCCGCCAACACCATCCGTGTGTTAAGCAATGACATTCCGCGACTGCGCCAGCAGATCAATGCGCTTCAGGCGGTCGGGGCAACCTCGATCGATGCCGGTCTGCGCTGGGGGGCGGCGATGCTGGACCCGTCCACGCGGCCGGTGGTCAGCAACCTGATCCGTCAGGGCCATGTCCCTGAAGCCTTTGAAGGCCGTCCTTCGGAGTATAACGACCGGGAAACGCTGAAGGTTCTGGTGCTGATGACCGATGGAGAGCACTGGCCGAATGAACATGTGCAGGATGGCTACCGGTCCGGGCCGTCGCCGATCTATCGCCATACCGACGGCAATTATTCGATCTATCATGACCGCCCCCGTGAGACGCTGAAATATTATGTCCCGCATAAGAGCGCCTGGTATGCCCATCGCTGGGCGGGTGAGAGCTGCACCAGCAGCAACCGCTGCACTGCGACTGTGCCAGGTGGTGCCGGGACGCCTTTGAACTGGGCAGATGTCTGGCAGCAACTGCGGGTGCAATGGGTGGCCAACCAGCTTTACCGCCGCCCGCTGGGCATTACGCTCGACGCGGCGACCGCGCGGCTGCGCAACCGCGAAGGCACGGTGATCGGCTCGGGTCCCCATGGCGTGGCCCTGATGGACAACCGGCTGAACACCCTCTGCAGCCTGCTGAAAGCGCAGAACGTGGCGGTGTTCGGGATCGCGTTTGAGGCCCCCGCGGGCGGTGCCAATGTGATCCGCAACTGCGTCTCGCCGGGTCGGTTTTATGACGTGCGCGGACTCGATCTGCGCGAGGCTTTCCGCTCTATCCGGGCGCAGACCCAGACGCTGAGGCTGACGCAATGAAGATTTTCGCGGCCCTGCGCCGCTATCTTCGCCGCGAAGAGGGCAATGTCACGATGGATTTCGTGATCTGCCTGCCGGTGATCCTGATGATCCTCCTGGCCTCCTTTGAGGCAGGCTTTGCCACCATCCGCAAAGTCTGGCTGGAGCGGGCGCTGGATCTGACCGTGCGCGATCTGCGGGTCGGGGTGCTGGGCTCTAACCCCGGACATGATCTGGTGCGCGAGCGGTTCTGCAGCCTTGCTTTCATCATGCCCGATTGCCTGACCGATCTGCGGCTTGAGATGAATGTGATCGACCGGACGACCTGGGCGGGGCTCGATCCGACGCCGACCTGCGTTGACCGGACCATCGACATTCAGCCCTATCTCGATTTCGTGCAGGGCGGCTCGAATGAACTGGTGGCGGTGCGGGCCTGTGCGGTCTTCAACCCGACCTTCCCGACCACGCCGCTGGGGCTGCAGCTTCGGCTGGATGACTCGGGCGGTTATCAGCTGGCCGCGATGTCGGTCTTTGTGAACGAGCCGAGGTAAGCCATGGCCATTCTGCAGTCCCTGCGCAGCCTTTTCTGCCGGTTTTCCCGCGATGAGCGGGGCGTGATCAGCACCGAAATGATTATCGTCACCCCGCTGCTGGTCTGGATCTTTCTGGCGCTTTTCGTCTATTGGGACGGCTTTCGCGCCAAAAACACCGCCGTAAAGGCAACCGTGGCGGTGGCGGATATGATTTCGCGCGAAAGCGCGTCGATCAATTCGGGTTATATCACCGGGATGCACCGGGTTTACCGCTATGCCACTGGTGCGCAGCGTCCAAGCTGGATGCGGGTGACGCTGATCCAGTACTCAGAGGCGAGCGCGGGGTTTCGCGTGCTCTGGTCGCGCAGCACGGATAGCAGCCGCGCGGCGGTTCATTCCAATCGCACGATTGCCGAGATGCGCCACAATCTGCCCAATATCACCGATGCGGATACGCTGATGGTGGTGGAGACCTGGCAGGAATGGACCCCCGCCTTCTGGGTCGGCCTGAGCGAGCAGGTTTTCTATGAGATGAGCACCGAGAAAATGCGCGCACAGGCGCTTTTGCCGATCACCTGAATAGCGCGCTCAGCTCCGGCTGAGGCGCAGCAGCTCTGACAAAGCAGAGGCCATGGCCTTGCCGCCGCCCTTGGGGGTGATCCCGCCGATGGCCAGCCGGTTGCCACGGATCCACCACATGCCAGGCTGACGGGCAGCAGGCTGACGCGCGCGGAGCCGGATCAGAAAGCCGCTCGCCGGTTTCAAAAGGCTCAGGCCTGCCTCAACGCGGTCAATCTCATCGAGTGAGACGAGATGGCGGCCGGTGCCGGTGCAGTGCAGCCCATCCTCGCGCAGCTCAATCGCGCCCTTTGCGGCGCGGCGCAGCTGCACCGCCTGAAAACCGCCATAGACCGCAAGGGCCACCACGCCGGCGCGGGTCAAAAGCCCGGCCTCGGGCAGGGTGAAGACCGCGACGCCAAAGGCCAGCGAGGTCAGCAGCAAAAGCCCCGGACCAATCGCGCGGCGCACAGGCCCCGGCTCCAGCCGGAAAATCAGATCGTCGCGGTTTTGTGCCATGTTTCACTCCCCCGGGGACTGCTGTTGCGACAGCCCCTGCCTTGCGCCCGGCTCTGCCCTGCGGCATCGACCGGCCACTCCCGGTGACAGTGGTGCCAGATCATGGCGCGAAGTTCGAGGGGTTTGATACAGCCCGCCCCGCAGATCGCTGCGGCAGCGCGGCAGGGCAGGGGCCGCCCTCCGCCGCCCCCGAAAGGGCTTTTGCGGGCAGCGGCCTGCGGGCTTCGGCACCTCTGTTCCCGGCCCCGGCGCTTCCAAAGGACACAGACCGCAGGCCCCTTTGATCACACGCCCGAGGGTTTCCGCCGTGCGGGCTGCATGGTATGGGGGGCGCTGCAAATGCCGCTGCCAGCTGAGGACAGACCATGAAATTTTTCGTCGATACCGCTGATATCGCCGCCATCACCGAGCTTAACGATCTGGGCATGGTGGATGGTGTCACCACCAACCCGTCGATCATCGCGAAATCCGGTCGCAGCATCATCGAAGTGACCCGCGAGATCTGCTCGATCGTCAAAGGTCCGGTCTCGGCAGAAGTCGTCTCGCTGAAAGCCGATGAGATGATCGCTGAGGGCCGCAAGCTCGCAGAGATCGCTGAAAACATCACCGTCAAAGTGCCGCTGACCTGGGATGGTCTGAAGACCTGTAAAGTGCTGTCGCAGGACGGCTTTATGGTCAATGTCACGCTTTGCTTCTCGGCCAATCAGGCGCTGCTGGCGGCCAAAGCGGGCGCGACCTTCATCTCGCCCTTCATCGGTCGTCTGGATGACATCAACCTTGATGGCATGGAGCTGATCGCCGACATCCGCTCGATCTACGACAACTACGACTACAAAACCCAGATTCTCGCCGCCTCGATCCGCAGCGCGAACCACATGAAAGAGGCCGCGCTGATCGGCGCTGACGTCGCCACCGCGCCGCCGGCTGTCATCAAGGCCATGGCCAACCACATCCTGACCGACAAAGGTCTGGAAGCCTTCATGAAAGACGTGGCGGCCACCGGTCAGAAAATCCTCTGACACACTGACAGGATCGGTATAGGCTGGCCCTGCGTCAGCCTGTACCGGAGCCCTGAAGATGTCAGAACAAAAGCCCCTGGCAGGCGGGTCGCGCCTGACAGATGACCTGCGCGAAGAACTTCTTTCCCGGCCGGAGGTGATTCTGGCGGATAAGGATGTGATGCGCGCGCTGGTCGGCGCCCATGAGCGCAGCCTTGGCGGCAATATCATCGATCTGCGCGGCGCGGCGATGAAGCGGCTCGAAGGCCGTCTGGACCAGCTGGAGGCCACGCACCGCTCGGTGATCGCGGCGGCCTATGAAAATCTGGCCGGGACCAATCTTATTCATCGCGCCGTGCTGGAACTGCTGGAGCCTTCTGATTTCGGCGTCTTTCTGGAGCGTCTGGAAACCCGGGTGGCTGAGACGCTGCGCCTTGATTCGCTGCGTCTGGTGCTGGAAGCGCGGGGCAGTGATCCGGTGCTGGAGCGCTACTCCGGCGTCATCCATATCGTCGAGCCGGGCTTCATTGGCGAATATCTGAACGAAATGACCGAATATCGCGCGCCGGTGACCCTGCGCGGCGTGATCGAAGGCGCGGGCGAGGTGCATGGCCGCGCCGAGGGGCATATCCGCTCTGAGGCGGTTCTGGCGCTGGATCTGGGGGCAGGGCGGCTTCCGGGGATGCTGGTCATGGGATCGGCGGAGGGCGAGCAGTTCGCACCGCGCCAGGGCACCGATCTTCTGCGGTTCTTCGGATCCGTCTTTTCTCTGACTTTAAGGCGCTGGCTGGCATGACCAAAGACATTCTGTTGCCCGAGGCTCTGCGCGCGGCGCTCAGCGACTGGCTGGCGCATCTGCGCGCGCTGGATGGCGCCAGTGAGGCGACGATTGCTGCCTATACGACAGATCTGCGGCACTGGCTGGTGTTTCTGACCAGCTATCGCGGCGGAGAGGATCTCTCGCCCAAAGCGGTGGCCGTGGCGGACCGGAGCGAGCTGCGCGCCTTTATGGCCGATGAGCAGGGCGGCGGTCTTGGCGCGCGCTCGATGGCGCGGCGGCTTTCGGCGGTGAAAAGCTTTACCCGCTGGCTTTCCGACCGGGTGGGGGGGGATGCCACGGCGCTGTTGTCGGCGCGGGGGCCGAAATACCGCCGCAAACTGCCGCGGCCTTTAAGCATTGATGCCGCCGCCGCCGTGCTCGACACCATCGGCGATCAGGCCCGGGAAGATTGGATCGCGGCGCGGGATACGGCGGTGGTGACGCTGCTTTATGGCTGCGGTCTGCGGATCTCAGAGGCTTTGTCGCTGACCGGCCGCGACAGCCCGCTGCCCGAGGTGCTGCGCATCACCGGCAAGGGCGGCAAAGAGCGGATCGTGCCGGTGCTGCCCGCGGCAAGGAAAGCCGTGGCCCATTATGTGGCGCAGGTGCCCTATGACATCAGCCGCGACGGGCCGCTGTTTCTCGGCGCCCGCGGCGGCGCGCTGAGCGCGCGGATGATCGCGCGGGCCATGGAGCAGGTGCGCGCAAGCCTTGGTCTTCCGGCCACGGCCACGCCCCATGCGCTGCGCCACAGCTTTGCCACCCATCTTCTCAGCGCCGGGGGCGATCTGCGGGCGATCCAGGAACTGCTCGGCCATGCGTCGCTTTCCACCACCCAGGCCTATACAGCCGTAGACGCCGCGCGGCTGATGGAAGTATATGCGCAGGCCCACCCCCGCGCGTGAGCCCGTCTCTCCGAAGAAGTGAAACCGATACGATGATGACCGGATTTAAAGCCTATTCCGTCCACCTGCTGACCGCCACCGGGGCGGTTCTGGCCATGCTGGCCATGCTGGCCGCCGTTGAGGGCAAATGGGATCTGATGTTCCTGTGGCTCGTGGTGGCTTTCGTCGTGGACGGCATCGACGGCCCTCTGGCGCGGCGCTACGGGGTGCGGACCAATGCGCCGATCATCGACGGGGTGCTGCTGGATCTGATCATCGATTATCTGACCTATGTTTTCATCCCGGCCTATGCGCTTTTCGCGAGCGGGCTTTTGCCGGGCTGGACGGGCTGGGTGGTGATCATCGTCATCACCTATACTTCGGCGCTGTATTTCTCGGATACGCGCATGAAAACGAAGGATAATTCCTTTTCGGGCTTTCCTGCCTGCTGGAACCAGGTGGTCATTGTGATCTTCGCGCTGAAGCCCGATTTCTGGATCAGCCTGATTCTGGTGGTGGTGCTGGCGCTTGCGATGTTCTTCCCGCTGAAGTTCATCCACCCCGTGCGGACCGAGCGCTGGCGCTGGCTCTCGCTGCCGATGGCGCTGGCCTGGACCTTCTTTGCGGGCTGGGCGGCCTGGGTCGATTTCCATCCCGAAAGCTGGGCACACTGGGGTCTGATCGTGACCACGATCTATCTGATGGGCGCGGGGATCGCGCAACAACTGATCCCCGCCACCGGGCGGCTGAAGCACCGCGGCTCGTAACCCTCAGGCGCGAAGGGCGGTCGCCAGCCGCGCTTCGGCCAGCAGGGCGATCAGCAGATCGACATGAGCAGCAACGCTGTAGCTGCAGTCCCCCTCGCGGCGCGTGGTCTCAAGTTTTTCTTCTTCGTGCAACAGCGCGCTCAGGGCCTCCCGCGGTCCGGGCGCGCTTTGCGCTTTCAAAAGCCGCTTCAGATCGCGCTCGCGGCGATACTCGCTTACGCCGATGCGGGCGGCACGCAGGATCAGCGCCGGGCGGCGCAGGCTGCTGAGGCGGCGGGTCAGAGATTCCGTCATGGCGACACTCCTGATGAGAACCGGGAGACTGTGCCCCGATGCAACCGGGCGTTGCGCATATTGTTTCCGCTGCGCGCGGAGGATTTGGCAAAATTTATCTTTTGTAAGGGAATATGGTCAGGTTGGTAAATATTAACCAACAGGTAACAAGTTTTGGAAACAATTACCGGACCAAGTCCTCCAGTCCTGAAGGTTCTCAGATGCGCAGCCCGGTTTCCGCAGACGTCCACGCCACCCTCAGTCGTGAGGGAGGGCCGTCCTGGCAGATCTATCTCGATCATGCCTGCGACGGGGTCTCTTTGCGTGAGCTGGCGCGGCGGCGGGGGGTTCATCCCTCAACCGTGATGCGTCAGGTCCGCCGGGTTGAGCGGCTGCGGGATGACCCTCTGGTCGATGCCGCGCTGAACCGGCTTGCAGCGGCGGAGAGACAGCCCCCGGTATGGGAGAGGGAGACCCCCGCAATGAGCGAGATGCCCCGCAACATGCGTCCTGCAAACCCCCGGTCGGGCGATCCCGCCCCCCTCTCGCCCGAGGGGCTGCGCGGCCTGCGCCGTCTGGCAGAGCCTGGCGCGCAGCTGGCCGTGGCCCCGGAGATGGAAAAAGCCATGGTGCTGCGCAGCTTTCCCGACGGGCGACAGCTGCGCACTGCCGTGATTCCGACCGCGCTGGCGCAGAGTTTTGTGATGAAGGACTGGATCTCCTGCCGTGGCACCGGGCGGGTGGCGCTTTATGAAATGACCGCTGCGGGGCGGGCCGCGCTGCGCCGCCTCCTCGCGGCCAGTGAGGAGGAGGCCGCCGCCGCCGCTCCGGGTCTGGCAGAGGCGATGACGCCCTTTGGCCAGCAGCAGCGCGAGTGGGGCGAGCGGGTGATCCCCGGGGAGGTCGGGCCGCGCCGCCTGCGGGTGAGCCTCTCGGAAAGCCCGGTGGCGCTGCTCGGGCGGCGGCGCGACAAAGACGGTCAGCCGTTTTTGTCCCATGAGCAGGTCGCGGCTGCTGAGCGTCTGCGCGAAGATTTTGAGCTTGCGCAGATGGGGCCGCGGGTGGCGCAGAACTGGGACCGCTTTCTGACCGGAGGCGTGCGCGGCGGCATTCAGGGGGCGGCGGGCAGCGATCTGCCCGGCAGCCAGTCCGCGCGGGAGCGGGTGGCGGCGGCTCTGCGCGAGCTGGGGCCAGGCCTTGGCGATATGGTGCTGCGCTGCTGCTGCTATCTGGAGGGGGTTGAGACCGCCGAGAAGCGCCTCGGCTGGGCTGCGCGCTCGGGCAAAGTGGTGCTGCGCATCGCGCTGGACCGTCTGCGGCGTCATTATGAGCTGGTCAGCGGCGGAAAGAGCCGTCTGATCGGCTGAGCGCGGTCACTCTGCGCTGCGGCGGCGCAGCGCCTCAGCGCGGGATTTCAAGCCTGCGCTGCGGGCGTTCAACTCAGCCTCGGTGGCGTTCACGGCGCTCTCTCCCGCAGGGGGCGACGCGGTTACCGGGGGCAGGGCGCGGTCCATCTCAGCGGTGTTCAGAAGCCTGGGCCAGGGCGTTTCGGCTGCAATTTTCGTCTGCCGTGCCGCCGCCTCGGGCAGGCTGTTGCAGGCTCCGAGCAGGATCGGAGCGAGCGTAAGGAGCAGAGCAGCACGCAGCATCAGGGTTCGCCTTCTTCAGTCCGGTCCAGTCTATCGCAGGGCCACAGGGGGCAGCAAGGCTGCTTGAACTGAACGCTCGTTCAGATAAAAAGGCTCCATGGCACGAAAAAGCGGCTCTCATGCACAGATCACCGGCCCGAAAGTCCTGAAAGCCGCCGAGCGGCTTTTCGCGCGTCATGGCTTTGCCGCGGTCACCATGCGCCAGATTGCGGCAGAGGTGGGGGTCCAGGCAGGCGCACTTTACCTCTATACCCCTGACAAACAAAGCCTTCTGGCCGATCTGATGATCACGCATCTGCGCGAACTTCTGGCCGCGCTGCCGCCCGCAGATCCCGATCCGCTGGCCGCACTTGAGGGCTTTGTGCGCTTTCATATTCTGCACCACCTCAGCCGCCGTGATGCGGTTTTTGTCGCCTATATGGAGCTGCGCAGTCTCAGCCCCGGGAATTTCGCTGCCGTCGAAGCGCTTCGCCACGCCTATGAAGATCATCTGGAGGCGATTTTGCAGCGCGGCATGGCGGCGGGGGTCTTTCGTCCGCGCGACAGCCGGCTTGCCACGCTGGCGCTGATCGCCATGCTGACGGGGGTGACGACCTGGTACCGCGAGGGCGGGCGGTTGTTGCCTGAGGCGGTGGCAGAGCAATATATCGCGCTTGCACGCGACACCCTGGGGGCGCTACCGGACCGGGGCACGAGCTGAACTGCAAGTGAAGGTCAGTGAGTGCAATTTTCGGTATGCAATGGCATACAACACTTCCCAAAGCCCGCGCCCCAGGCTATGAGGCGATCAGGCGAATCCAACCTCGAAAGGGCATGGCATGACCAAGATCAAGGTAGCAAACCCCGTCGTCGAGCTCGACGGCGATGAAATGACCCGGATCATCTGGGATTTCATCAAAAAGAAACTGATCCTGCCCTATCTGGATATCGATCTGAAGTATTACGATCTGGGCATCGAGGAGCGTGACCGCACCAACGACCAGATCACCATCGACGCTGCAAACGCGATCAAACAATACGGCGTGGGCGTGAAATGCGCCACCATCACCCCCGATGAGCAGCGCGTTGAAGAATTCGGCCTCAAGCAGATGTGGAAGTCGCCCAACGGCACCATCCGCAACATCCTTGGCGGCGTGATCTTCCGCGAGCCGATCATCTGCCAGAACGTTCCGCGTCTGGTGCCGGGCTGGACCCAGCCGATCGTGGTGGGCCGTCACGCTTTTGGTGATCAGTACCGCGCGACCGACTTCCTGTTCCCGGGCAAGGGCAAGCTGACGATCAAATTCGTCGGTGATGACGGCACCGTCATCGAGAAAGACGTCTTCGACGCCCCCGGCGCCGGCGTCACCATGGCGATGTACAACCTTGATCAGTCGATCATCGACTTCGCACGTTCGTCGATGAACTACGGCCTTATGAAGGGCTGGCCGGTCTATCTGTCGACCAAGAACACCATCCTGAAAGCCTATGACGGCCGCTTCAAGGATCTGTTCCAGCAGGTCTTTGACGAAGAATTCGCCAATAAGTTCAAAGCGGCGGGCATCACCTATGAGCACCGCCTGATCGACGATATGGTCGCCTCGGCGATGAAATGGTCGGGCGGCTATGTCTGGGCCTGCAAAAACTACGATGGCGACGTGCAGTCGGACACCGTGGCGCAGGGCTTCGGCAGCTTGGGTCTGATGACCTCGGTGCTGATGACGCCCGATGGGCAGACTGTTGAGGCCGAAGCCGCCCACGGCACCGTGACCCGTCACTACCGTGAGCACCAGAAGGGCAAAGAGACCTCGACCAACTCGATCGCCTCGATCTTTGCCTGGACCGGTGGTCTGAAGCACCGCGCGAAACTCGACGGCAACGCCGAGCTGGCCCGCTTTGCTGACACGCTGGAAAAAGTCACCGTGCAGACCGTTGAAGACGGCTTCATGACCAAAGATCTGGCGCTGCTGGTCGGCCCCGAGCAGAAGTGGCTCTCGACCATGGGCTACCTGGAAAAGGTGGACGAATATCTGAACAAAGCCCTGAAGGGCTGAACGTCACAGGCAGACCGCGGCGGGCCCCTTTTGGGGGCCCGTTTGCTTTTGGTGCCCGGATTTTATGCGTCTGCTGCATAGCGGATCTGCGTCACTCTGACAGAGGGTCAGGTTGATTGACTTAAATGCCGCGATGCAGCATGCGGGTCACACCAGCCCGAGAAAGATCCATGGCCGAGATTTCGCATCCCTCCCCGCGTTACACCCGTTTTGAAGACTTTCAGGGCCTGCTGGTGTCTGCCATCGGCGGAGCCTTTGGCATGATGCTGCTGGGGGCGGCGGGGCTGATCACGGGGGGCACGGCCGGCCTGGCGCTGATGATTTCCTATCTGAGCGGCTTCGGCTTTGGCTGGGTATTTTTTGTGATCAATCTGCCGTTTTACTGGTTCGCCTGGACCCGGCGCGGCATGGTTTTCACGCTGAAGACCTTTCTTTCGGTGGCGGCGGTCTCGCTGCTGGTTGAAATTCTGCCGTCGGGGGCCAATTTCAGCTATCTGCATCCTGGCCTGGCCGCGCTTTTGTTTGGCGCGATCGGCGGGGTGGGGGTGCTGGGCCTGTTTCGGCACGGCTCCAGCCTTGGCGGTGTGGGGATCGTGGCCTTGATCCTGCAGGACCGTTTTGGCTTTCGGGCAGGCTGGACTCAGATGATCTGGGATCTGTGCCTCTTTGCGGCAGCGGCCTTTTTGCTGCCGCTGGATCTGGTGATCTGGTCTTTGATCGGATCCGTCATTCTGAATATCGTCATCGCAATGAATCATCGCCGGGACTGGTATCTGCCGGGTTAAATCCCCTGCGTCACCGTCCCGACTAGTCATTTGCGCCCCGTTCCTGTATGTGCGGCGGCGCAGCATCCAGGGAAATTCAATGGACATTCGCAATATCGCGATCATCGCGCACGTTGACCACGGCAAAACCACGCTGGTCGACGAGTTGCTGAAACAGGCGGGCACCTACCGCGAAAACCAGGCCGTTACCGAACGCGCCATGGACAGCAACGACATCGAGCGTGAACGCGGGATCACCATTCTCGCGAAGGCCACCTCGGTCGATTACAAAGGTACCCGTTTCAACATCGTCGACACCCCCGGCCACGCCGACTTTGGTGGCGAAGTTGAACGTATTCTGAACATGGTGGACGGCGTCGTTCTGCTGGTGGACGCGGCCGAAGGCCCGATGCCGCAGACGAAATTCGTGACCTCCAAGGCGCTGGCACTCGGCCTGCGCCCGATCGTTGTCGTCAACAAAGTCGACAAAGCCGACGGCGAGCCGGACCGCGTTCTGAACGAAGTGTTCGACCTCTTCGCCAACCTGGACGCAACCGACGAACAGCTTGATTTCCCTGTGCTTTACGCATCGGGCCGCGCTGGCTGGGCGGATCCGGTTCTGGACGGTCCGCGCAAAGATCTGACCTCGCTGTTTGATCTGGTGATGACCCATGTCTCCGCTCCGAAGCAGCAGGCCGCCGCTGCAGAGCCTTTCCGGATGCTGGCGACCACGCTGTCGTCGGACCCCTTCCTCGGCCGTCTGCTGGCAGGCCGTGTGGAATCGGGCACCATCCAGGTCGGCGCTTCGCTGAAAGCCCTGACCCGTGGCGGTGAGCGCATCGAGCAGTTCCGCGTCACCAAGATCCTGGCCTATCGCGGCCTGGTGCTGACCGCTATGGACGAGGCTGTCGCCGGTGACATCGTCACCCTGGCCGGCATGACCAAAGCCACCGTGGCGGACACCCTTTGCGATCTGTCGATCGATGTGCCGCTGCCGGCACAGCCGATTGACCCGCCGACCATCTCGGTCACCTTCGGCATCAACGATTCGCCGCTGGCCGGTCGTGACGGCACCAAAGTGCAGTCGCGCATCATCCGTGAGCGTCTGTTCAAAGAAGCCGAATCGAACGTCGCGATCAAAATCGAAGACACCCCGGGCGGCGAAGCTTTCATCGTTTCGGGCCGTGGAGAACTTCAGATGGGCGTTCTCATCGAGAACATGCGTCGCGAAGGCTTCGAGCTGTCGATCTCGCGTCCGCGCGTGATCTTCAAAGAAGAGAACGGCGTTCGTATGGAGCCGATCGAAGAAGTCACCATCGACGTTGATGATGAATATTCGGGCGCAGTCATCGAAAAGCTGACCGGCGAGCGCAAGGGCGACCTGGTTGAGATGAAGCCGGCAGGCGTGGGCAAAACCCGTCTGATCGCGCATGTTCCGTCGCGCGGTCTGATCGGCTATCAAGGCCAGTTCATGACCGACACCCGCGGCTCGGGCGTGCTGAACCGGATCTTCCACGGCTGGGCACCCCACAAGGGTCCGATGCAGGGCCGTCGTCAGGGCGTTCTCGTCTCGATGGACAACGGGATTTCGGTCGCTTACGCGCTCTGGAACCTCGAAGAGCGTGGCAAGATGTTCATCGGCGCGCAGGAAGCTGTCTATGAAGGCATGCTGATCGGCGAGCACAGCCGTGAGAACGATCTGGAAGTGAACCCGCTGAAGGGCAAAAAGCTGACCAACGTTCGGGCCTCGGGCACCGACGAAGCGGTCCGCCTGACGACCCCGATCCGGATGTCGCTCGAAGAGTCGATCGCCTATATTGATGACGATGAACTGGTCGAAGTGACCCCGAAGGTCATCCGTCTGCGCAAGCGCTACCTCGACCCCCATGAGCGTAAGCGCCAGTCGCGCGCTGACAACTGATCTGAACGAAAACCGTCAACGCCGCCCTTCGGGGCGGCGTTTTCCATTCTGTGGCTCAGTTGACCGCCAGAATTTTCAGCTGATGGTCGCGGCCGTCACGGGCCTGCCAGTTAAAGCTCGCGCCCTTGCGCAGGCCGAGAAGGGCAATGCCCACCGGCGTATTGACCGCAGCGCGGCCCGAGGTGATGTCGGCCTCTTCCGGACGCACGAGGGTGATCGTCTGCTCGCGTCCGGTGGTTTCATCGACATAGGTGACCTGACGGCCAAGATCGACGACATCAGCGGGCATTTTGCCGGCCGGGCGGATCTCTGCACGCGACAGTTCTTCCAGAAAGCGGTCCGCCAGATCGGGGAACCGGGTCTCAAGCCCCTCAGCGAGGGATTCAAAAAACGACAGTTTATCGGCATCGATCAGGATCGGCGGCGGATGGGGCATCGGGGACATGGGTTTGCTCCGTAAATGGGGCGGCGCTGAAGGGCAGGCCGACCCAGGGTGATCATTTCATAAGAAGGTAAACGACAGACGAACCGGCCTGAGGCCGGTTTCAGCGCGGAACGCCGCGACGGAAAGGGGGTAAGGTTTCCTCTGTCATGCCCCTAAGGTGGAGCTTCAGAGGCTGCGGGTCAAGAGTGTGACTGCCGCAGCCGCTGAGGCTTCGGGAACCATTTGGGTCTGCCTGGTGTTTCCCCCTTCTCAAAGACCGTGAGAGCGGAGGAGAAACCTCATGCATGTGACGCAACACACCCCCCTTCAGGCTGCCGATCTGACCGCCGGAAACCTGAACGGAGCAACCATTTTCGGCCCCTCGCAGGAGCGGGTGGGCCATGTCTGTGCGCTGCAGGGCGGCGGCACGCAGGCGCGGGTGCTGGTAGATCTCAGAGACAGCCGCAGACCTGTTTCGCTGCCGCTGTCAGAACTGAGTTTCAGCCGGGATGCCGGTCAGGCCCTGCGCGCCGATGCGCGCTGGACACGGGCAGAACTGCAGTCCTGGACGGTTCCGGACAGCTGAACTGATCCGCTGGAATGCCGTGTTCAAAGAAACCCGGCGCAGCGAACTGCGCCGGGTTTTATCGCTCCGCCCTGTGTTGTGATCAGGGCCTGTTTGAGCGCAGGGCGCGGCCACCCCAGATCAGGATGCAGGCGCCCACGATCCCGGCCACCAGATAGCCGATCCAGCCGCCAAAGCTGACGCCCAGCACGCCAAAGAGGAAGCTGGCAATCGCGGCACCGATGATGCCAAGGATGATATTGAGAAAAACTCCGGTGTCAGATTTCATCACGGCCGAGGCAATCCAGCCCGCAAGACCCCCGATGATGATGGCTGCAATCCAGCCCACTGCCTGATCGTCCATACGAACCTCCGCGTCAATGATACCTGTCGAAAACCCGGGCTGCGTTCCACCGGCAGCCCTGGCGTTAACACGCTGTGGCTGCGGTGGTTCCCCGTCTGCAAAACAGCAGACAGCGCGCCATGCCCTTCGTGTAACAGATCTGCGAAACCTGCAGGCCGGTGTCTGGAACCACCCGGGGCGGGGCGGCGTTTCCAAGTCCAGGCAGCTGCGACCGCTCCGCAGTCTGCGCCCCGACCTAAGGCCTGTCACTTTCCGAACGCGCCCGTAACCCTGCAGAGCCCGTCATCCCTTCTCCCGGCCCCTGCCTGGCCTCGACCCTGGTGCCGCGGACCCTAAGACCGCAGAGGCGACTATGTCATTTGATCGTCCTATTGAACCTGCCTCCTGGCTGACCCCGGGAGAGACCTGCTGGCAGATTGCCAAAGCGCAGCGCTTTCGGGTCCTGATCGACGCGGCGGAGTATTTCGGCGCCGTTCGGGCGGCGATGCTGCGGGCACGGCACTCCATCTTTCTGATCGGCTGGGATTTCGACGCCCGCATAGAGCTGGGCGGTCCGGAGGGGCAGAGCGGTCCGGGGCCGCTGGGCGATTTTATTCTCTGGCTTGCAGACCGCAGGCCGGGCCTGGAGGTGCGGGTGCTGCGCTGGGATACCGGGGCGCTTAAGACGCTTTTTCGCGGCAATACGCTGATGACGGTGATGCGCTGGAAAGCCCATCCGCAGATCACGCTGCGCCTCGATGCGGCCCATCCCTTTGCCGGCTCTCACCATCAGAAGATCGTGGTGATTGATGACTGCCTGGCCTTTTGCGGCGGCATTGATATGACGATGAACCGCTGGGACACGCCTGAGCATCTGGATGAGGATCCGCGCCGCGTCAGCCCGGGCGGGCGGGCACATGAGCCCTGGCACGACAGCGCCACCGTCTTTGACGGGGCCGCGGCGAAAGCCATGGGGGAACTGGCCCGCGAGCGCTGGCAGCGCGCCAGCGGCGATCTTCTGTCCCCCGTGCGGCCCGAGACCGACGTCTGGCCGGACTATCTGAAACCCGATCTGACCGGAGTGAGGCTCGCCATTGCGCGGACCATTCCCAAGATGGCCGGTGTCACGCCTGCCCATGAGGTTGAGGCGGTCACCCTGGCGATGATTGCCCGGGCGAAGCGGGTGATCTTTGCCGAGGCGCAGTATTTCGCCTCCCGCCGCTTTGCCCATGCTCTTGCAGGGCGGCTGATGGAGGAGGATCCCCCCGAGGTGGTGCTGATCGCCCCGCACAGCTCTGAGGGCTGGCTGGAGCCGCTGGCCATGGATACCGCGCGCGCGCGGCTGATGGGGGCGCTGCAACGGCTCGATCATCGGGGCCGCTTCCGGATCTATCATCCCCGGACCGCAGGCGGAAAGCCGATCTACGTCCACTCAAAGCTGATGATTATTGATGACGACTGCCTGCGGGTCGGCTCGTCCAATATCAACAACCGCTCCATGCGGCTCGACAGCGAATGCGACGTGATCCTTTGCGATGGGATGAATGCCGATCAGGACGCCGCAAGAATGATCTCTGATCTGCGCGCACGCCTTCTGGCAGAGCATCTCGGTGTGACCCCGCAGAAGGTCACCGCTGAGTATACCGCCCGCGGCTCGCTGATCGACACAATCGAGGCGCTGCGCGGAGAGGCGCGCAGTCTGGTGCCCTATGAGGTGCCGGAGTTGTCCGAATTTCAGGGCTGGCTGGCCGATAATGAAATTCTCGATCCGCATGGCCCCGACGAGATGTTTGAGGCCCCCGGACGGCGTGGCCTTTTCAAAGGCTGGTCGCGCCTGAAAGCCCGTTTGCACCGCCGCCGCTCGCGCAACGCGCATCGCCGGGCCATGCGGGAGCGGGCGGAAGATAAAAATCGCTCCTGAGTGCAAATTATTCTGAGAACAGGATAATTGCCTCTTGCTCAGGCCGTCTCTCCTCCATATACGGATCAGCGGAGCGGTGGCCGAGTGGTCGAAGGCACACCCCTGCTAAGGGTGCAGACGGGGAACCGTCTCGAGGGTTCGAATCCCTTCCGCTCCGCCATTACCCTTTGATTTAATTGAATAAATCACTGGAATAGGGTTTATACCCGCCTAAATACCCCCCTACAGAAAAATGACTGGTTGCAACAAAATGCGACGGTTGTCTGGCCCGGTTCCGGGTGTTTCGCCCCGCAGGCTGATCTTTGAGGGTGCCGGAATAATTTCCTTCGCCTGTGCCCGCCCTTGCGCGGGTGCTGCTGCCCGACGCTCACTGCAAAGCCGAACGGCCTTTGCTAGGTGTTCAGTCCCGGCATCTGGTGGATCGGATCGAGGATGAATCTTTCCGGCTCTGAAGTCCGGATTTTGCAGATGTATTCGTAGGGCGTCAGGCCGTTCAGGGTCTTCAGCCGGCGGGCGTAGTTGTAGGTGAGGAGGGAACAGTTAACAGTCCAGTGGACTGTTAACCCCGACGCAAGATGTAGTCGCCAAGGTGCGCCCTGAGTTGCTGATGACCCTGATAATGGAAGCGCTTGACGTTCAGCAGGAAAACGATCCCTCGGATCGTTTTCTGATCTGCTTCACCGTCTTTGATCGTTCGGTTCATCCGCCCGACCTGACCGTTTGTCGGGAAAACCAATCGCAGGGTATTTGATCCCCCGGATCAAATGCTTGCCCTGCTCATACCCGGACTGTTTTCTGATCCTCCAAACTCCACGGGTGATTGGGCTTTGTCAGCCTGTGCTCGATACCATGCGCCTCGCAGATCATGTCGAAGCGCATGGGGCGGGACCAGACCTGGTTTCTGTTGCGCGGCTGATCTGCGAACCGGATGCCCTTCGCCATTGGGCTTGAGCCAATGGCGCCTCAATGGCTCAGTCAGTGAGTATGGTGTGGATCCGGTAGGGCACGGCCCTGAGAAGGTGTTGGAGGAACTCCCAGGCGGTTTTTCGATCCGCTTTGTCGACCAGTTGGGTCACAGCGAACCTGCTCGTTCTGTCAATGCCAACAAAGAGATACAGCCAATCGTCGGGCAAACGATCCCCCGGATCGTTTGCTGATCCTCCTCATACCTCTGCAGTCTGCACTTCGGTTATGTCGATGTGGAAAAATCCGATCGGGGTGCGCTTGAACTTCTGCCGTCTGGGCTTATCGCCGCTGACATCCTCCAGCCGGGAAATCCCATGCCGCCGTAAACAGCGATGAAGAGCCGACCTGCTGAGGTGCGGGATGCCGGGCTGGAGGGCATAGAGACAGTCATCCCGGGGAAGCAGGGTGTGGCGCCGGAAAGCCACGACAATAGCCTCTTCTCCCTCGGTCAGAACGGTCGAACGGGGCTCCCTCGGCCCCGTCTTCCGGTCTTCAACCGATGACCTCTTACGCCACCTGGCGACAGTCTTCGGATTGACCCTGATTCCCTGCTCAACTCCGAGAGCACTCAAGCCTGCCTTTGAACCAATGGCAGGCAGGCTTTCGTCTTGCGATCATTCGGGCCTGCCGTTGAGCCGATGGCGGGCAAGCCCTCATTATTGCAACTCGGACGGCGTGCCCTCGCCATGGTCACTCGAACCAGTGGCGTGCCATGGCTCGATCGTGGCGCATCCATGACGAATTTGTCCCATAGGGCATCCTTCCATTCCCTGGAAAGGATCGCACCATCAAACCGTGGGATCAAACACCTAGGGCTGGCGATCGGATAAGATCATACCCAGGCCGCGCAACGGCCCCGGCTTTTGCCCGTGAAGGCCAGCCTTCATCGAGATGCACGACGGCAGTATCGCGCATGCAGCTTAAGCGGTCGTGGCGGAAATTGAAGCGATCAGAGAGAAAGCCATCGCGATCGCAGCTGATTTAACGGAAGGCGTGACGGCCGTCGGCCCCTGTGGACGCAGCTTCAGGCCGCTGCGACAGCCGCCACAGGCGCGGTTGGAGTCGATACTGTTCTGCTTTGCAGGCTCCTTGACCTATCCCACTCGAACGGGTGGCGAATTTGACTGCAGAGAGGGTCACGCCATCTGGCGCAGCTGACGGGCTGCTTTGGGCCGAGAGTACCCAAATAGGCTGAACATCCACCTACCCGGGTAAGGATGTTACTTTGAGCCGAGACTGTGTGAAAAACGTCAATTTCCGCAATCCGCAGAGAATATCCTCCTTACGGAGCTGGCCTCAAGGCCTCACCCCAGAACGAAATATCAGAGCAGCACCAATGAGAGAACATCCTCCCCGGCGACACCAGCTCCGACCGAGTTTTCACACAGCCTGAGCCCATAGTCACCGGTCGATCTACACGCGGACAAAAGCGCGGATCGTGATTCCCTGCCCGCCGGAGAAATCTTCTGGCCGCGTCATATCGGGGTCCGCCGCCGCGAACCTGAAGCTATCTCCCTCAAGCTCGTATATCGCTGGGATCAGCTTCCCCGCATCATCACCTGTGCTGTCAATCCAGTCGATGCGCTTGGGAGAGGCTGATCCGTCCATTGTAAAACTGCCCTCGATAAGCGCATTTTCACCGGGGACTGAGGTGCTCCCCGAAAACTGGACACTGACGTAAGCTCTACTTTGCTATCTGCTGATCTTCACCACTCAGGAGATCGATGATGTCGAAACGAAAGCAGCACGTCCCTGAGTTTAAGGCGAAGGTGGCGCTGGAGGCCCTTAAAGGCGAAGCGACGGTGTCGGAGCTGGCGAGCCGGTTCGGCGTGCATCCGACGATGATCAATCAGTGGAAACGCGCGCTGCTGGATGGAGCGTCCGGTGTTTTCGAACGCGGCAGCCGGAAGGCACCGATGATCGACGAAGACCAGGTCAGGGATCTGCATGCCAAGATCGGGGAGCTGGCAGTGGCCAACTCTTTTTTGGAAAGAAAGCTGAAGCCTTGGGGCGGCAAGTGAGGCGGAGCATGATCGAACCTGATCATCCAGACCTGTCGATCGGTCAGCAGTGTGCCCTGCTATCGATCCCACGCTCGTCGTTTTATTACACCCCGCAGGGTGAGACGGGGCGTAACCTTTCGCTGATGCGGTTGATCGATGTGCCGTTCCTTGAGACGCCGTTCTTCGGTGTTCGTCAGATGACGTGGCACCTGCGAAACGAGGGCCACGAGGTGAACGAGAAGCGTGTCCGTCGGCTCATGCGCCTTATGGGGCTGATGCCCATTTACCAGAAGCCCAATACCAGCCGGCCGACGAAGGGACATAAGGCTTACCCCTACTTGTTGCGAGGCCTGCGTGTGGACCGGCCAAATCAGGTTTGCTGTGTGGACATCACCTATCTG
>NZ_RRAZ01000072.1 GCF_003863335.1 Falsigemmobacter faecalis
TCGGGGAAAACCTGTTCGTTGTCCTGCTTATGATGCTCCACCTTACTCAGGAGTTGGAGCCTCCGGAAAACCCGGCGCGGTTCATTATCGTTGAGACCGCGTTCCCCGGTGATCGGACTGAGCAGCAGTGGCAGGGGGCACGCCTCGGTGCAACGCAACACACTGCCCAGTGAAACACGATATAATGTCGCCGTCAGGCCCCTGGCGGAGGCCTGACGGCATGAGTTTATGGTGATTTGATCCGAAAGCTAGGGATCAGGCGCGATCGAGATAGCTGTGGAACAGGCGGTTCGGATCATATGCCTTTCGCACCGCTACCAGCTTGTCCCATTTCTCTTGCGAGAAGCAATCACGGGCCATATCTGGGAATACGTTCAAGTCGATCTCGTTGATGTAATAGCCCTTGATCAGCGGCTTGAGCGCATCATGCATCTTATGCATCAAGGCGTTATTCTTCTCGACCTCTTCATTGCCATTGCCCATCAGATACCACGACAGGTAGTGCGGAGCGGCATAGGTGAAGCTGGCCGGTTCCGGCACGGTCGGGTTGGTGCCCAAGACCGAGAAGCCGAAGGAGCGCGCGTCAACCGCCTCGTTGGACAGGAACTCAAGCGTGGTACGCAGCGCTTTGGCGGGCTCGTCGGTGAAGAGCGCCACTTCGCTGGTGCGGAATTCGCTATAGCCGTCGGTCGACAGCTGGCTGAACATATCCATATACGTCAGCGGCACATTGGTAGCGGGATTGGCCTTTGCCAGTCCCGGCAGAGCGCTTTCGGTGAAGACCCGTGCTGCTTCCAGCGCATCCTCATGGGTTTTGCCAAATGACATCAGCGTCAACACCCAGTGCCAAGTCTCTTCTTCCTTGGGGGTGCCGGGTGGGTTGAACTTGCCCAACGCGCCCAGAACTTCGGTGCGGTTGTTGCTGGCAGGCAGCAATCGCAGGCACTCCGCTACAGCGGTTTCCAGATTGTCGAGGCCGATGAAATAGCTGTTCTTCACCGCCACCGGCGCATCATAAAGCTGAATGTGAAATTGTATCACGATCACAAAGAACCCCGGACCCACGCCGCGCATCGCCCAGTAGAGATCGGGATTTTCGGTTTCCGAAACCATAACGACGCGGCCATCAGCCAACATGACTTCAGCGCCCAAGATCGAGCCTGCGCCCATGCCCCAAGCCGGCATGTTCCAGGCCATGCCGCCCCCCAAGAGGAAGCCGCCCACGGTCACAAAACCGGTATGGGCCGAGGGGAACGACAGACCCAAAGCGAAGGCCTTTTCGTTGATATGCTCGCTGAGCGCGCCCGGTCCGACCCAGCCGGTCTTCGAGGCACCGTCGATCTCGATGCCGTCGAAGCGCGACATGTCAATCATGATCGCATCGGCCTCGAGGCATGGCATGGTGATATTGTGGCCCGAACTGCGGATGGTCAGACGCAAGCCGTTATCATTGGCATAGTTCACCACCAGCGCCAGATCGACCTTATTCAGCGGCTGGACGAACATTGCGGGATAACGCTCAACCTTACTGCGATACCACGTCATCGCCCAGAACCACGACAGATAGGCGGGATTGCCACGGGTGATGATCTCGCCGGTGAATGCGGCCAAGGCCTCGGGGCGCGCTGCGCTGCTCAGGTCCCGCGCAATGGCCCATTTGGTCATGCCGGTAGTGGCAAGCGAAAAGGCTGCCGCGAATTTCAAGAGGCTGCGGCGGGCGATCGTAACTTTTGACATTGAAGGACTTCTTCTTACTTGGTGCTGGCCGGAACGACGCGATGCGCCAGATAGTCGGAAATCTGGCCGATCTGTTCATCGGTTAGGGTTTCAGCGATACCGCTCATCAGATCATTGACGCGTTTGCCGTCGCGGAATGCCAGAAGCTGTTCTTGCAGATAGGCGCGCTTTTGGCCTTCGATCAGCGGGTAGGCCGCCGCTTCACCGTCGGCATCACCGTTGTGGCAGCCCGCGCAGGTTTCAGCCAGTTCGATCACTTCGGCCGGAGCTTCTGCCGGCGCGTCCCATTTGGCGGCGGTCTGCGCGCTGAAATATTCGGCGGCGACTTCAAGATCCTCGGGCGACAGCAGCTTCATGATCGGCATCATCATGCCATGGGGGTCACGACGCTCGCCCGCATGGAACAGCTGCAACTGTTCCAGGAGATAGTCCTTTTTCTGACCCGCGATATTGGGCCATTCGGGAATCTGCGTCACGCCGGTAGGGCCGTGGCAGATCATGCATTGACTGACCACTGCCGGAACTGAGGGAACGCCAGCTGGATAAACCATATCGTTATGGGGAATGATGACCGGAACGACATCCGTGATCGCCTCTTGGGCGAAGGCCGGAGCATGAAGAGCCAGCGCCGGAAGCAGAGCCAGAGACTGGAGAAGGTGTTTCACTGAGCACATACCTTGCAGTTGTGATGTCCGCCGGAAGCGAACGTTATTGGAGGGATAGATAATCATTTAGGCGCAGAGCTATCCGGTTCGAGGAGGTCAGACCTCACTCGATTGGGGTGTTTGCGTTTACGGAGGATGGGCGGCCGATATAAACAGAGCCGCAACGGGCTGGAGCGTTAGGTCGCAGTGACGACGTGTGGGAGACCTATCCGACTTTGATCGGATCGGAACTTTTACCGCCAGCAGCCATAAACCCGCTTTTGGCCGTAACGAAAAGCAGGGCCGAATAGAGCATACCAAAATCATCCAACCAATCGGATCAATGGCAGCCTGATCGGCTATGGACATGCACTAACGTGACTACCTGCCTGATCCTTCGTTCCTCCTTTTCTTCGCCGAATTTCAAGAGCGCTTTATGGCACCTTTGTGCTATGCGGCTTCGGCAGTGCCGTTTCGAGTAACATCGATTTAGGTTCAATTCAAACTATTTTACGGTAAATTCATGCCCGAACTGCCCCATGACCTTAAAGAAGGCTTCAGCTATCACCTGCTGCAGCTGGCGCGTCGTTGGCGCAGAATAGATGAAAAAATCATGCAAAAGCATGGGTTTAACAATGTGTCATGGGTGCCTTTGCTGCATCTATACGGCGCAGAGCCTTTGATGCAAAAAGATCTTGCTGCCTATTGCGGGGTAGAATCCTCGACGCTGGTCCGCCTGATTACCCTGTTACAATCGCAGGGCCTGATCGAACGAAAGATCAATCCCGAAGACCGCCGCGCGCATTTTTTGACACTCACCAATACCGGCCGCGAGGAGGCGAGACGAATCGCCGCCATTATCTTCGAGATAGAAAGCCGGATGGTCGAGGGCATTCCTCCCGAATTGATCCAATCCTTCCTGCATCTGTCACAATTGATCGGAATCAATATCGCGCAGCTGGAGCAGGAAGAATAGGGATGAGATCACACACAACAATACGCGGGAGTTGGTGATGAGCTGAGGGGCGACTGACCTGCCACGGGATTTTTCCTCCATCTGCGATTAGAGTC
>NZ_RRAZ01000073.1 GCF_003863335.1 Falsigemmobacter faecalis
GGAGCCGGTGGAGAAGGACGGAAGACCGACACCTTCAGGGGCTGATTCCGCGGAATCGGTGGAATCAATCGATCTGCCCCCGCCCGCAGACGGCGAATCCGGCCTGTGGTCAGGCATAGCCCCTGCTTCTGACAGAATGCCCGTTCCCTCATTCTCAACCCGCGCGGGACGTTGCTCCGGGGACCACTGAAAGATAGGAAGCCAATTCCTGAGAGTTTCGGATAAGGTGCAGGTGATGAAGGAACGGGCAGTATGATCTCTCTCAGCGCGGTTTCGCGGCACTTTGGAACAGGCCCCTCCCGCGTGGCTGCTGTCGATCAGGTGGATCTCAATATCCCTGGCGGTGAGATTTTTGGGGTCATCGGCTATAGCGGTGCGGGTAAAAGCACGCTGATCCGCCTGCTGAACGGACTTGAGCGTCCGACGGCGGGGCGGGTGATTGTGAACGGGACCGACATTGGCGCCGCTTCTGAGCGCGCTTTGCGTCAGGTCCGCCCGAAAATCGGGATGATCTTTCAGCACTTTAATCTTTTGTGGTCCCGCAGCGTCCGGGGTAATATCGCACTGCCGATGGAAATTGCGGGTCTGCCGAAGGATGAAATCCGCCGCCGGACCGAAGAGCTGATCGGGCTTGTGGGCCTGGAAGGTCGCGGCGACCACTGGCCGTCGCAGCTTTCGGGCGGGCAAAAGCAGCGGGTCGGCATCGCAAGGGCGCTCGCCAATCAGCCGGATGTTCTGCTTTGCGATGAAGCCACATCGGCGCTTGATCCTGAGACGACGGACCAGATCCTGGATCTTCTGGCCGGGATCAACCGCCGCCTCGGGCTGACCATCGTGTTGATCACCCATGAGATGCATGTCGTGCGGCGGATCTGCAGTTCTGTGGCCGTTATGGAGGCCGGGCGGGTGATTGAGACCGGTCCGGTGGCGCAGGTCTTCACCGCCCCGCGAGAGCCGGTGACGCAGCGCTTTATCGGACAGATCCCGGCCCCCGAGCCGAAAAGCCTGAGCATTCGCCTGCCCGATGAAGCGGCGCAGCGGCTGCTGGCGATTGCCGCCTCCCCTGACCTTGGCCTCAGCCTTAAAAACCTCACCCGCGAGGGGAACGGGTTTCGCGGCGAGGTGTTAATCCGGCCTCTGGCCCTTGCCGATGGTGTTGCGCAGCTTCGCGCCGCCGGAATTGACGTCTCGGAAGGGTGACCGGATATGTTGACTTCTCTCTTCCCGCGGGTGCGGGCCGACCAGCTTTGGCAGGCGACGCTCGATACACTTTATATGACCGGGGTTTCGGGTCTGTTAACGGCAGCGCTCGGGCTGCTGCTTGGTGCTGTTCTGTTTCTGACCTCACCGGGCCAGCCGCTGGCCAATCGTGTGGTTTACCGGGTGATGTCGCTGATTGTGAATATCGGCCGCGCCATTCCTTTTATCATTCTTCTGGTGCTGCTGATCCCCTTTACCAAGGCGGTGATCGGTACGATTCTGGGGGTTAATGCCGCCCTGCCCGCGCTGATTTTGGGCACGGCACCGTTTTATGCGCGCCTCGTGGAGATTGCCTTCCGCGAAGTCAGCCGCGGTGTGATTGAGGCGACCCGCGCCATGGGGGGCGGCATGGGGACGATTTTGTTCCGCGTGCTGATCCCCGAGGCGGCCCCCGCGCTGGTCTCGGGCATGACCGTCACGCTGATCGCGCTGGTGTCTTATACCGCGATGGCCGGGGCGATTGGCGCCGGCGGCCTTGGCCATCTGGCCTATCTCGAAGGTTTTCAGCGAAACAACCGTCAGGTCATTTTCGTCGCAACGGCGGTGATCCTGCTGCTTGTTTTCGCAATTCAATTCGCAGGTGACCGCCTGACGCGGCATCTCGATAAACGCTGAAGAAAGGGTTTCTCATGATTAAAAAAGCTCTGGCCGCCGTTGGCCTTCTTGCTCTCTCGACCACTGTGGGTCTGGCTGAAACCACCCTCAAGGTCGGCGCATCCCCGGTGCCCCATGCTGAGATCCTGGAATTTGCAAAGCCGCTGCTGAAGGAAAAAGGCATCGCGCTTGAGGTGATTGTGTTCCAGGATTACATCCTGCCGAACGCCACGCTGGCCGGAAAAGAGATTGATGCCAACTACTTCCAGCACGTCCCCTATCTGAACCAGGTTCTGGCTGAGAATGAAGGCAACCCTGAGTTCAATCTGGTCAATGCCGGTGGCATCCATATTGAGCCGATCGGGATCTACTCCAAACGCTGGAAATCGCTCTCGGAACTGCCGCAGGACGGCAAAGTCATCATGCGCGACTCGGTCGCCGAAGAGGGCCGTATCCTGTCGATCTTCGCCCGCGAAGGCGTGGTAAAGCTGAAAGAGGGCGTTGAGCCGGTGGCGATCCGCATCACGGATATCGTCGAGAACCCGAAAAACCTCACCTTCCTGCCCAATATCGAAGCCTCGCTCCTGCCGCAGGTCTATGCCAATGATGAGGGTGATGCCGTCACCATCAACGCCAACTACGCCCTCGGCGCGGGCCTCGACCCGGTGAAGGACCCGGTCGCGCTTGAGGCGGCGCAGAACAACCCCTACGCCAATATCATCACCGTTCGTGCCGGTGATGAAGAGCGCGCCGAGATCAAAACCCTGATCGAAGTGCTGCAGTCTGAAGAAGTCCGCGCCTGGATCAATGAGACCTACAAAGGTGCCGTAATCCCGGCTGAGTAATAAGCCCGGCCTTCGCGCTTCACAGCGGCCCCTTCGGGGGCCGTTTCCATTTGAGCCAGGCCCTGTTCCAGGGGTGAGCAGCCCGGTAGCGCATATGACCTTTGGGAGTGCCTGCCCCTTCAGCCAGCAGGGTTATGACCGGAGGTCCGGAAATTTGTGAAGCGAATAAGAACAGCTGAGCGCGCCATTTGTCTGTCGAAGACCCTCATCCCGAGACATTGCCCGGAGCGTCGAATGCAGGTCCTCTCCTCGTCAGGACAACAGTTTCCCGGAGACTTTTCTGTTTCCCCACACCTCAACCCGGCTACTGACCTGCCACGGGATTTTTTCTCCACCGTTGATGAGAGTCCGGCCCAGCTTGATCCGCTACCCAACTATGGACCACCCGAAGGCAGAGTTTTCCGGCTTATGAAGTGAGACCGCCTTCTGGCTCACCCGAGGCTGGAGTTTTCGGGTGTTTGGCCGGGGCTCGGGCCGGAAGCGGGCTCCGGATTTGCCCGTTCGCAGGGCGTCTTGTCGCCAATGGCGCCATGCGGTCGTTCGGTGTTGTCGTCGCTCAACCAAGTCTCCATCTTTTCCTTCGCATCTGCAAACGTCATGAACCCGTGAGCGCTGAGACACTCCTCGCGGAAGCGGCCGTTAAACGTGAGGAGGGATTAGTGTTCAGCCCGGGGGACTGTTTCCCCCGACGCAGGATGAAGGCGTTATCGGTG
>NZ_RRAZ01000074.1 GCF_003863335.1 Falsigemmobacter faecalis
CATGCGGGCGCATAACCTGTTGCTGGCGCGCAGATATTCCGAGCGGCCGGACTATGTCCATGACGGCAAGGTCATCGTCATGCGATCGAACCTGCGGTGGTGCAGCGACGGATTCGAGTTCACCTGTTGGAACAACGACATCATCCGTGGCGCCGTCATCATCGATGCCCATGACCGCTGGATCATCGCCTGGACCGCTGTCGCCAATGCCGGCATCAGCGGCTCGGACATCCGTGACATCATGTTGGAGGCGGTCGAGCGCCGCTTCAGCGCTTATCGCGCGCCCACGATTATCGAGATGCTTACCGACAACGGCTCGCCCTATATCGCCAGGGAGACCCGGATCTTCGCCCGCCAGATCGGCCTGAAACCCTGCTTCACGCCGGTCAGAAGCCCGCAAAGCAACGGCATTTCGTTCACGGGCTCACTCGAACGCATGGGGTTCGCCCGTTCACCCTTCGTGAAAACCCTCAAGCGCGATGACGTCGAGATCACGCCATTACCCGATGCCCAGACCGTTCTTGGATTGATCGGCAGCTGGTTCGAGGACTACAACGAAAACCACCCGCATTCAGGGCTGAAGATGCGCTCGCCACGCGAGTTCATTGCAGCTCAAACCGCAACCGCCTGAGTGTCCGGTGAAACGGGGGCCAATACAGGCTGCGATAAAGGCCTGAAAACGGCTGGCCGAACCGCGCCCGGCCAAAATCTGTTGCCTTCCAGAGAAATGACCTCGCTCTCTGACACCAGGTGCCCTCATACGCGAGAGTTTCCACACAGCCTGGGCCCAAAGGATCCGTGCCATTTTATTCGCAAGCGCCACCCGCACCAGCATTGGTGGCCTGCGTGTGAGCATCCCGCCCAACCATGTGCGTGGCTTTGCGGCAGCATGGACATGTCGTTTAATAATCACGCTATTAGCGCCGATGATCAGCAGCCGTCGCAGAGATCGCTCCTCCAGCCTGGCCGTCGCACCAATCCGCTGCCTGCCCCCTGTCGAATGCTGCTGCGGCACCAAGCCCAACCACGCTGCAAAATCACGAACCTTGTGGAACATCTCAGGTGGCGGAGCGAGGATCGCGATCACCGTGGCAATCACCGACCCAATCCCTGGCACAGTCATCAGCCGTCGAGCTTCGCGATTTCAACTTCCAGATGGGTGAGCGCCATCACCAATACATTGAGAGTGGCAGCAGCATCGGCGGGTATGCCCCTGTCCGGGACCTCAACGATGACAATCAGTTTGATGCGTTTGCTGCCCTTGAGGCACGATCTGACCGAACTCGGTCAGATGGCCGCCAGAGCATTGATCGCTTGTATGCGCTGCCGGATCAGAAGCTCATGCCCAGGAAAAACCAGTGTCGCGCCGTGGGTGTCGTCGCTCTTTACCGGAACAAAGCGCATCCCAGGCCGTGTCGCAGCTTCGCCTCAACATCGGCCGCATCATTCTTCTGCGGTTTAACGAAGGGCTTCACATAAGCAGGCGGGACCGGCCGAACGTCATGGCCCAGCCTGCCGATCTCACGCCCCCAAAAGTGGGCTCCGCCACAGGCTTCCATCACGGCTCAACCGCGATGTGACCCTATTTCGCCAATACAATCTATGGCATTAACGCTTCCATGAGATGCAGACGATCGCTCTCAAAGGGCAGTGGACATAGCGGCACGACCGACCCAACATAACATTGAGGGGTGCCGCCGATCCAAAAGCTGAACATGACGTGAATTTCAGCCTATACTCCCTTTAAGCGGGAATATTTACCCTGATAGCTAAGATATTTGACGGCATAGGAGAGGTGGATTGGCCCAGTTTCCAGATGATGTAAGCAAAGCGGTTGTCCTGCCACCGGATTGGCAGATACGACTGCAGACTCATTTGAAGGTGCCCGCCGGGCGAGCGCCGAGGCTGGCGTTCATGGCAGGTCCAGGCGATGTGGTAGGCACCTACGAACAGTGGGCCGCAGGGCGCCACGATGTGCGTGTGCCGGTCTTATCCTACTCAGCTCAGTTTTATTCCCTGGTCGCGGCGCTTGGAGCCGAAGCGCTGATAATCACCGCAGGTCCGGAACAGCCGACTGTGCCCGACCCCCGCTTTCATTTCGTTTGCGTCGGGCGAAATCATTCTGCGCGGGGCCTGAAATGGCATCTGGCAGAACGCGACTATGCCCGTCGTCTTGCAACAGTCATTAATGACTGGTCGCCCGACGCTGTCATCCTGAGTGGTGATCTGAAGCCGACGGCCTATCACGCGATTGCCAATAAAACGCGCTTATTCCTAACGCTTCACGGTTCTTTCTGGCCCATGGGAAGGCGCTCAAATCGGCTCAGGAACCGCTTCGACCAATGGCGTTTGGGACGGGCCCTGACACGCGCAGAGGGAGCCGTCAGCACCTCAGTTGAATGCGCACGTCAATTTAAGATACTGGCTGGAGCTCGTCACAGAGTCGAAACAGAAATGCCACAGATTATGGCCGAGCATCTGACGGCTGCGCGCAGACGTGAAAGAGCAAGAAGGCTCCTTTTTTTGGGCAGAATAGAGGCGAACAAAGGCGTATTCGATTTACTTGCTGCTTTTGGCGCCGTGGCAGCGCGTTTTCCGGATGCGCGGCTGACGCTGGCCGGCACCGGGAGTGCTGATGAGATCCTGACGGAAGCGATAGACCAGCACGACGCCCGTGAACAGATTGAGTTCGCAGGACTTCTGGATGCAAAGGGTGTGCATGCCGCCTTGGGAAAAGCGGATCTTTTGATTTGTCCTACCCAAGCTGACGTCACAGAAGGATTGGCGCTGGTCGTGCTCGAAGCCGCTGCTCAGGGCGTGCCCTCCGTGACAAGTTCGGTTGTACCTGCCGCCGAAACAGCCGGTGCCGCTTGTGTGACTTTCCCTGCCAATGATGTGGAGGCACTGCGTACTACGCTTATGCGGCTGATGGAAAATCACGAGGCCTATACCACACTCGCAGGCAAAGCAGCAGAGATCCGCCCGCTTATGCTCGACCGCAGTCTGGGGTGGGGCAGCTGTCTGGCAAGGGTATTGCTGGGTGCACAGCCCATCCATTTTCGCTAGCCTCTGTTTACGTCAACCGCGCAGCTGGCCAAAGCTGTAGCCTTTCCCCGCTCACAGCACAGCGGACAGAACTGTCCGAAGGGCCATATGATCTGATCCCCGGAACCTGGACCGTTTGAAGCTGGAGTTTTCCGCTACGCTTTCCTGGGCTCAGGACTCATTGATCATATCCAGAAGATCACGATTGCAGCTATGGCTATTGCGGACATGAAGGTGTGTGCGCAT
>NZ_RRAZ01000075.1 GCF_003863335.1 Falsigemmobacter faecalis
ATCATGTTCCGCAATTCGCGTCCAGGCCCGACTATTTCAGCACCCGGCTACAGGGACCGCCATGCCGCCTTTGCGCTTTCAGACCGCCTGAGGATGCAGTAGATGTGCCGCTTTTCCGGGGATCAGGGCAGGCTCATGGCACTTAACGCGACCATCCATAAAGTTGAACTTTCCGTTTCTGATATGGATCGTCACTATTATGAAACCCATAAGCTGACCGTGGCAAAGCACCCCTCCGAGACCAATGAGCGGCTGATGCTGCGCCTCGTTGCCTTCGCCATGATGGCGCATGAGCAACTGGAAATGACCAAGGGCCTCTCGACCGATGATGAGCCCGATATCTGGCGCAAAAGTCTGAGCGGAGAGCTGGAACTCTCGGTGCTTCTGGGTTCGCCCAGCGAGAAGGTCGTTCGCCAGACCTGCAATAAATCCCGCTCTGTGCTGATCTGCACCTATGGCGGTCGCGCGGCAGAGATCTGGTGGGACAAGATCCGCAGCAGCACGACGCGCTTTGACAATCTGAAGGTCGTGAATTTTGCGGAAAGCGCCACGGCTGAGCTGGCCGAACAGGCCGGCCGCTCGATGCGGATGCAGGTCAATATTCAGGACGGTGAGTTGATGGTGAGCGTGGATGACGCCATCACCTATATCACGCCGGTCATCTGGCAGCAGTCAGAGCTCGCGGAGGCCTGAGAGCATCCGGGCCCGCGCAGCTGTTTGGAAATCGGGCAGCCGCCTGAGAACGGCCGGAAAAGCGGCTGGATCACAGAGGCTGCCTGTGTCCTGCGGTCAGGAAGCCCCGTGAGCGGTCATTGACCCGCGCCCGGGACAGCTGACCCCGCCTTTGCGGCTATTGAGAAGGCTCTGCCCGCCGTTCATACCGAAGAGAAAGCCGGGGGGGCGCGCAGCCCCCAGTGTCGGGCCAAAAAGCGCAAGGCCAGCCATGGGGCGCTGCCTGCCCATCTGCCCTGCATTGATGTTGTGGTTGAACCCGACAGCCTGACCTGCGGTGTATTTCGGCGTGCAGTTTTGCCCCCCTGGAGTTTCGGCGGATCATTCGCTGTGGATCAGCGGACGGAGGTAGCTAGGATTGCGCGGGTCGATGAAGAAGACTGCGGGTCTCGCGGAATACACCCCGCAGGATTTTGCGGTCGGACGAGACAGGGTTCAGCTCTCAGCCGATGCCACGGATCGGGGCCTGGCCGGAGCAGCCGGACCGGCTTCTCATCGAATGCGAACAGGCAGTCCCCTGCGCGGCTGACACGGATCCGGGCCTTCGAAGCCCTGCGCGCGCCTTGGATATGAGGGCGCTTTGATGCCGTCCGCCGGGCTGCGCGAAGCGGGTCGCAGACCCGCGTGGCACCAGCGCCAAAGGCTTATGTTCCGCGGCCTTACGATCAGGCTGAGGCCTGCCAGTCCGACCGGGACCACCGGGTGGCGGGTCCCGGCTGCGATCTTTCCTGTGCAGGTCGCCCCTATTCGGCTTTGTCACAGCAGAATGATGTTGGCCTGTCCTCCCGAGAGCCAGGAGCCGCAGCCGAGCGGGCCCGGACCGATGGCCCTTCGCCCGCCTCGATTTTCGAGGCGCATGATCAGGCCTTTGGTGTCTTCCGGGCTGCCTGCACGCGGGGCATCTGCGACTTCAAGCCATGAGCGGGGCCACAGCAAGAGAAGACGGCAGCAGAGGCGGTATTTACCGGCCAGGATTAAAGAACGGCTATAGAACTGCCGTTTTCTGCAGATGTGCAGCCCTGATCGGCGCTGTTGCATAAAGGGCTGAGGATTCATTCCCTTGCCTGATCATGCTACGTTTTTGGCATGAGCTACCCACCCAAACCCCGCTACAAAACCAGAACTGGCGTGCCTGTAATCAAGCGCTGAAGCAACGCGGCTCACTGAGGGTCTGGCTTGATGCGGACATGGAGTGGGAAGCCATGCCCTCAGGCAAGCGCGGCCGGCAACAGGTCTATAGCGGTAAGGAGGATCAGCAAACAGTCCGGGTATGAGCAGGACAAGTATTTGATCCGGGGGACCAAATGCCCTGCGATTGGTTTGCCCGACGACCGCCATCCAGGCCTGCCTGACCCGTGAGCGGTGCTTTTCGGGCTGCCATTGCGACAGATCGAGCCAGGGTCCGCCATGGGTTCGGGGCCCCCTGGCGAGGGGGATTTATGGAGAGCTTTTTGGCTCTGTCCGGTCTGTCGTGGTCGGTGCCCATCGTCGGGACATCTGCCACTGGACAGATGTCTGATCCTCCTCTGTTCAGCACCCTGAGCCGCCGACAGACTATATTGAAGGTGGCGATCCCTGACCGCGCCAGAGAAGGTCTGCATCTGCTGATCAACATCGAGCCATGGGAGCGCCACTGGTTCGAGAGACCATGGCGGGGAGGGATCAAGGTGGCGGGTGAAGGCGAGTGGCGGCGACGTAAGCACGGGGGGTCCAAACGTCGCATTTGGCGCAGGATCCATATCACCGTTGATGAGAAAACACTGGAGATCCGTGCCATCGGAATCACCTCCGGTGCTATTGGTGATGCGCCGGTTTTGCCTGACCTGCTCAGCCAGATCGCCCCGCAAGAGGAGATCGCCCCTGTGACAGCAGACGGCGCCTGCGACACAAGAGCCTGTCACGATGCCATCGCCGCCAGAGGGGCCAAAAATGCCCGCTTATGGAAGCCCACAACGGAGGGCGCCAGGGCCCGCGAGGATGCGGTCCGCTCGTCCAAACGTTTTGGGCGAGCGCTCTGGCGCAAATGGAGGGAGTATCACCGTCGCAGCCGGGGAAAGCGAAGATGAACGGCATCAGGCCGCTCGGACAAAGGCTCATGGCAAGGGCATTCGACAGACAGGTCGCAGACGTCCAAATCCGTGCCCTTCGCAGTCTCTCCCGAACCGGTGGCGTGCGACTGCTCAGTCCTCAACCCTTTTACAGCGCTCGGCACGCCGAATAGGGTCCGTATTGCAGCAAACAATGAAGGGGTTAGCAGGCTGCTGAAAAAGTCAGGGTGGTAGAATATTTTAGCTGTCGCGCCAGTTTGTCACGACCTCAGCGGCAACTGCTATGCATCACCGGTCGCACCGAACAGACGCGTGCTGTGACGCGCCAGGAGGTGATAAAATCGTTGTATAAACCCAATAAATCAAAATGGTTTTTGCCTTTTATTGCAACGGAAGTGTCGATTGATCGCTGTTTGCAGGATTGGATT
>NZ_RRAZ01000076.1 GCF_003863335.1 Falsigemmobacter faecalis
CGAAGAGGTCTGCCTGCGCGCCTATGCCAGCGTATCCGAGGCCCGCGCCGGGATCGGCCGGTATCTGACCTTCTGCAATCGCGGCCGCCCGCATTCATCGCTTGACGGGAAAACCCCCGATCAGGCCTGCTTCAATCAGCCGATGCCCGAAGCGGTGGCGGCGTAACCGAGGCGGAAAACCACTTATAAAACGCCCGGAACTTGTTCAGATCAACAGAACCACCTCTTATGCAGAGGCCCGCGCAGTAGCGCGGGCCAAGTCACTTCACGGACAGCCGCAGCGTTCGACTGGGCTTTGCCCAGCTCACGCCGAGTCTGACGACTTTTCATATTCTTAGGACCGGCCAACATCCCTGCCGATGCCGGTCAATCGGCAAGCGCCGCCAAGGCGGCGTGACGGGAGGCCCCGTGTCCTCGGCTGCGCCTGCGGGCCGCGCCAAGGCCACTCATCACCATTGACAGTCATCATCAGGGCCGTGGGTCGGGCTTCGCCCTCCGCCCACTCTGTTCCGTCCGAATACATGCGCATTCGGTCAGATCAGATCGCCGGAGGCGCTGCCCGCGAGGCGGTAAGGGCGCAAGCCGGAGCCGTCAGAATGAAACCCAGAAGGCCCGAGGGCCTGATCGCGGCTGAACAAAAGACCAGACATGCCAAATCACACCACGAGGCAATTTCGTGACGCAAAAAGCAGTTTTGCTTGGAATTTACACCGAATGTAGATTCTCGCTCTGCTCTACCGCTCATCGGCGCGAAAAGTGGGCAGCATCAGCACCACAGTTCATTGAAATATGCCTCAACGGCCCCGCAAAGTTACCTCAGAACGGCAGCTATGCGAGACGGAGCGGACGTCGGATAATTTAAGAGCAAGAAACGGGTCGCGCGGCCCGCAGCGAATATGCACGGTTCTCCCATGAAGCAGTCCTGAGGGCTGCGCCGGAGGAGTGTCACGTGTCGTTACCATCGTCATCCCGCCCAATGACCCCGGGGGAATGGGCCATGCTCTTGGCTCTCGCCACCGTCTGGGGCGGGTCGTTTTTCTTCAACGGCATAGCCGTGCGGGAATTGCCCGTATTCACCGTGGTCGTGTCCCGGGTGGTGCTGGCCGCAATCATCCTGCTGATAATCATGCGGCTGCGGGGGGAGCGGATGCCGCGTGATCTGCGGGTCTGGATCGCCTTCTTCGGCATGGGACTGCTGAACAACGCGATCCCCTTTTCGTTGATCGTATGGGGCCAGCAGCATATTGCGTCAGGGGTGGCCTCGATCCTGAATGCCTCCACGCCGCTGTTCACGGTGATCTTCGCGCATTTCCTCACCAGCGATGAACGCATGACGAAGGGCAAGTTCGCCGGGGTGTTGATCGGCTTCGGCGGAGTCGCTGTCATGATCGGTCTGGATGCGCTGCCCGACCTCGGAACCGGGATCATCGCTCAGCTTCTTTGTCTGGCAGGTGCTGTTTTTTATGCTTTTGCAGGCATCTATGGACGCAGATTCCGGACAATGGGGGGTCAGCCCGATGGGCACGGCAACCGGGCAGGTCATGGCATCGAGCCTGATCATGCTGCCTCTCGTCATGATGCTGGACCGTCCGTGGACACTCCCCCCGCCAAGCCTGACCGCCATTGGGGCGCTGATTGGTGTGGCGGCGATTTCGACTGCGCTGGCCTATGTCCTCTACTTCCGCATCCTTGCGACGGCAGGGGCTACAAACCTGCTTCTGGTGACATTCCTGATCCCGATCAGCGCGATATTGCTTGGAACATTTTTCCTCGGGGAAAGCCTGCTTCCCCGCCATTTCGCAGGCATAGCGCTGATCGGGGCCGGTCTTGCCGCCATCGACGGACGGCTCTGGCGAACCGTGCGAACCGCGATCGACCACAGGAAAGGGACGACCAGTGAGCAATGAGAATTCGCGCTGGCTCGCCATCGAGACCTGCGACGGAAAAGCGGCAGGAACCTTCGTCTATGGTCGGGACAGTGATAAAATCTATCATTCACCCATCTGCCGCACCCGCCCTACAAACTGCGATGACCTCAAGTTCTTCGACACGCCGGATGGTGCGCGACAGCAGGGATTCCGGGTCTGTGACGATTGCTACCCGGATCAGGCCGGATGGCTGGTTGGCGCAAGCCGGTGGGTGTGATGACCGGCAGAAATGGGCTCTTCGTGACAAAACCGACGAAGCCACCCGTGGCGGTTCGGCGGGCAGAAAGCGCTGCGCCGCCAGCCGAGTACTTACGCTCGATAAGATTGTATTAGTCATTAGTTATAGCGGCAGCCCGTGCAGCAGCACGCGCTAAGTCTTTCAGCGGACAGCCCAACATCCCTGCCAAAGCCGACACGAGGTAATTTCGTGACGCAAAAGGCAGTTTTGCTTGGAGTTTACACCGAAGAAGTGGCGCGCCCGAAAGGATTCGAACCTCTGACCCCCAGATTCGTAGTCTGGTGCTCTATCCAGCTGAGCTACGGGCGCCCTATCTTCGTAGGGGTTCTCTACCCCGGGCGCTTAGCCGCCGCAAGGGGCGTTCTGCAAAAACCTAAAGATTAACCTGCCGGGATAAAAACAAAAAAGCCGCGGAAAACCGCGGCTTTTTGATCCGAATGTAGATTCGCGCTCTGATTTGCCTTGCATTGAGTCAATGGGGCGGTCCTAGGCTCAGGACTCATTGATCATATCCAGAAGATGACGATTGC
>NZ_RRAZ01000077.1 GCF_003863335.1 Falsigemmobacter faecalis
GGCTATCGGCGGCTCTTCGTGCTGCTGCGGCGCGAAGGCGAGCCTGCCGGGATCAATCGGATCTGTCGGCTCTGCCGCGAGGAAGGACTGACGGTGCGCAGGCGAAAGGCCCGGCGCAGGGTGATCGGGACGCGCGCCCCGATCCTGGTCGAGGCGCGGCCCAAGGCGCGCTGGTCGCTGGATTTCGCTTCGCGGACCTACGGTTCGTTCCTGACCAGTTCGCGGGCGGCCATCGCTTCCGGGGGCTCAACGTGGTCGACGACGTCACTCGGGAATGTCCCGCGGCGATCCCGGACACTGCGATCCCGGGGCGCCGCGTGGCGCGTGGCGCGTGAACTGACGGCCCTCCCCGAGCGCCGTGGCAAACCCGGCAGGATCGTCAGTGATAATGGAACGGAGCTGACCAGGAACGCGATCCTGCGGTGGTGTTCGGAGCACCGGATCGAATGGCACGACATCGCGCCGGGCAAGCCCATGCAGAACCGTCGCAGGCTCTCTCGAACCGATGGCCTTCGCCTGCTCCACGTCGAAAGCCTCAATGGGCGGATGCGCGACGAGCTGCTCAACGAGACAATATTCCGCAATCCGGCACATGCGCGCGTCGGGATCGCGGTCTGGACCGAAGACGACAACACCGAGCGCCCCCATTCGGCCCTGGACGACCGCCCCCCCGCTGACGACGCGCGGGCCCTGAGCACCGCAATCGCCCGCTCCGCCGCGCGAGATGAAAGCTCCCCGCGTCGGGCGATTGCTCAACCTGCGCCGATCAGCGTCAACAACAACCGGGCTCAAGTCGCGGCCGGATGAAAGTTCAGTGGCAGGTCAACATTCCTTTCCAGATTCAAACCGAGTCTTGTAGTACTGACAGAACCGCCTCTAATTATGGGACCCCCTGTGTCAGGGAAGTTGTCCGGCCCTGTAATTTTCTCTGTAATTGCATGGGGGCGAGATAAGGACGACGACGTGGGTTATTCACCTGAACGTAAAGCAGCGATTTTGAGGCGGATGCTTCCGCCGGAGGCGACGCCGATCCGGCGTCTTTCGCTGGAGGAGGGGATCTCCGAGGGGACGCTGCATATCTGGCGGCGCGAAGCCCGCAATAAAGGGCAACTTTTGCCCGATGCGGAGGCTGGCCCCGAGGACTGGAGCTCGCGCGACAAATTTGCCGCCGTTCTTGAAGCTGCGGCGTTGAACGAGGCGGATCTGGCCGCCTGGTGCCGCGAGCGCGGGCTTTATCCAGAGCAGATCAAAGCATGGCGTCAGGCCTGTGAAGCCGCCAATGACCGGGCGCAGGCGAACACGGCCAAGGCGTCCCAGACCTCCAGGGAGGAGCGCAAGCGGATCAAAGCCCTGGAACGCGAACTGGCGCGCAAAGAACGCGCCCTGGCGGAAGCCGCAGCCCTTCTTGTTCTCAGAAAAAAGGCGGCAGCGATCTGGGGCGAGGAAGAGGACGCATGATCAGCACCCCGGATCGCAAGACAACCGCCCGGCTGATCGAAGAGGCCATGGCCGCCGGCGTGCGCCGCACCAGGGCCTGCGCCGCGCTTCAGATCAGCGAGCGCACCCTGCGCCGCTGGCGTCAGGGTATGCCTGCGGGTGAAGTCCACGCAGACCGACGGCCGGGTGCGCTACGTCCCGCGCCTGCGAACAAACTCAGCGATGAGGAATGCGCGGACATCCTGTCCGTTTGTAATTCTTCGGAATTCGCCAGCCTGCCACCCAGCCGGATCGTGCCGCGGCTGGCCGATCAGGGGCGCTATATCGCCTCGGAATCCAGCTTCTGCCGCGTGCTGCGCGCCCATGGCCAGCAGCATCACCGTGGTCGCAGCCGGGCCCCGCGACGGCTTAATCCGCCGACCAGCTATCAGGCCACCGGCCCTTGCCAGATCTGGACGTGGGATATCACCTGGATGCCAGGGCCGATCGCGGGGAGCTTCTTTTATCTCTATCTGATCCTCGACATCTTCAGCCGCAAGATCGTCGGTTGGGAGGTCCATGAGATGGAGCGAGCCGAATTAGCTGCCGGCGTCGTCCAGCGCGCGGTCTGGGCCGAGGCCTGCATTGCCAGACCGAAGGTGCTGCATGCCGACAACGGCGCGCCTATGAAAGGCGTCACTATGAAGACGACGCTGGAGCGCCTGGGCATCACTGCATCCTACTCTCGCCCGCGTGTCAGCAACGATAACCCCTTCTCCGAAGCACTCTTCCGCACCTGCAAATATCGGCAGGCATGGCCGCGCAAAGGCTTTGCCGACAAGGCGCAGGCGCAGGCCTGGGTCAAGGCCTTCGTGAATTGGTATAACGCCGAGCACCTCCACAGCGCGCTGCGCTTCGTCACGCCCAACAGCCGACACGCAGGAGAAGAGCCCCGGATGCTGGCAAAGCGCGCTGATCTCTATGCCAAAGCCCGCGCTGCAAATCCTCAGCGCTGGACAGGAAAGGCCCGCAACTGGCAACCCATCGGACCAGTTTGGCTCAACCCCCAACGCAATGTCTCAGCGGCAGGAATTAGAGACGCCGCTTAACAAAAGGCCGGACAACTTCTTTGACAAACACCGGGGAGATGACGATATCACAATGGTGCGGTCGTGAGGGGCAAAACTTCAGCGTTTTCAGCGTTTTTGAGGTGGTTCTGTTGATCTGAACAAGTTCCGGGCGTTTTATAA
>NZ_RRAZ01000078.1 GCF_003863335.1 Falsigemmobacter faecalis
GAGACTATAAACGGCCTCTTCAAGGCAGAAGTCATCCATCGACGTAGACCATGGCGGGGCTGCGCTGCGGTCGAATACGCAACATTGGAAGGGGTTGACTGGTTCAATCACCGCCGTCTGCCTGAGCCTGTCGGGAACATTCCGCCTGCAGAGGCAGAGGCCAACTTCTGCGCGGCTCTGGAAACAAAACCAATGGCCGCGTAACCAACGATAATGAGCCTCCGGCAAACACGGAGCGGTTCACAAGTTCAACGCGGCTTCCGGCGGGTCCATCGTGCTGTCGCCTGCGGGCTTCGATGGTGACTTCTTCCAGGAGAGCTTCTGGAAGGCGATCCACACCGCGCAGCGCCGCGTTGACTGCTATGCCGCCCAGGCCACCGCCGCCGCGACTGACCTGCAGCAAGGCAGCATTGCATCGGTGAAAATCGCGGGCGGCTTCGGTCCGATCCGCTTTGAGCCGGGGCAGATGACGTGGCTGCAAAAGCCCACCGCCGAGGGCATCGAGGTCGCTTCGCGCAACTTTGCCGAAGCCCTGCTGCAGGACCAGATCAACACCGCCATCGCGGCACTGGTCGCAGCCATTGGCAATAATGCGACCATGGTCAACGATGTTTCGACCACCGGCCTGCTGACCTACCGCGCGCTGAACGGGGCCCATGCCAGGTTTGGCGACCGCTCGGCGGACATCATCGCCAACATCATGACCGGCGCGGCCTGTCATTCGCTGATCGACCAGAACCTCGCCAACGGCCAGAGCCTGTTCCAGGCGGGTGGCGTGACTGTGGTCGATATCCTGAACAAGCGCATCGTCATCACCGACGCGCCCGCGCTCTCCGTGGCGGCTGTGGCCGGTGATACGCCTGTGCCCGCCAAGTCCCGCGCCCTCGGCCTCGTGACCGGCGCTGCGACGATCTCCGATGCTGGCGACGTGATCACCAACATTGAGCCCAGGATCGAGACCACGATGTAGTCGGATTACACCTTCGGTCTGGGCCTCAAGGGCTACACCTGGGACGTGACCAACGGCGGCAAGTCCCCGACCGATGCCGAGCTGGCGACCGGCTCGAACTGGGACAAGGTTGCGACCTCGGCCAAGCACACCGCAGGCGTGCTGGCGGTCGGCCAGGCCTGATCTTTGGTGTGGGGCTGGGCAGCCAGCCCCCATCCCAAGCTCAGGAGGCAATCATGACTGACCGCAAAATCGTCTACGCAACGCATCCGCTGCGTGCCGAGCTCAAGGCCGAGGCCAACAAGGCTGGCGTCAAGATCATCGACGCGGCATTCGCGCCCGCGGGTGAGCGCATCATGGATGGCCAGACGGGCCTCCCCGTGGGCGAGGACGTCTCGGGCATCACGGCGACCGCCAGCCAGATCGGCCGCATGAACAAGGCCGCCCTTATCGCCTTCCTCGCGGCCAAAGGCGTCGAAACCCCGAACGACGCCACGAACGCTCAGCTGGCCGGATTGGCTCTGCCTTTTGCCGAACAGGACTGACCCCATGCACTCGATGATCATCCCCGCCGTGACCCCAGCCGAGGCCACCGCCTATGTCGCCTCGACCGGTGCGGCGGGCTGGCCATCGGATGAGACCGAACAGGCGCAGGCCCTCATGCGGGGGCAGCGCCACATCGCCAGCCGCGACAATGGCCGGTGGTCGCTGGACTTCGACGGAGACAGCGTGCCCGTCGAAGTCCAGTATGTCCTCATCGAGGCAGCGACCCTCGAGGCCCGCCAGCCGGGCGCACTAAACCCGATGAGCACGCCAGCCACAGGCAAGGTACTCGTGGGCGCGGGCAAGCTCCGGTGGGAGCGCGTGAAGGGGGCGGACGAGGCTGGCAGCTATATCCCCCGCATCGCCGCTGTGGATGGCCTCCTGCGCGGGCTGGTGCGCTCAGGGTCCACGCATTGGCTGATGAGAGCATAGCGCAAATATCTGCCGGTCACGGCATGTATCGAAAAGGTGATATGACAGCCCATTTTCTCAGGATCACCCTCCAGATGGGCAGGATGGGGTCTCGTCGCGGAGCAGCGTGACACCGTCTTCCCGGCAAGCTCACATCAGCATGCTCCGGGAGTGATAAAGATGAGACTATCGATCAGGTTGCTGTCCGCACTCCTGGCCTTTGTACCGGTTAGCTATGCGTCGGCTCAAACCCCAATGACCGACGACGCGAAGATGACTCTCTACACTTTTGACAAAGACACTGACGGTCAGTCAGCCTGCTACGATGGCTGCGCCAGGAACTGGCCGCCCTACCTCGGCAAAGCGGGTGAGACCAAAGGTGAAGGCTGGACCCTCATTGATCGAACCGATGGGACAAAACAGTGGGCCCACAAAGGCAAACCTGTCTACCTTTACTTCGAGGACACCAAAGCCGGGGACGTTCTGGGAGACGGAAAGGGCGGAGGTACATGGCATACCCTTACTGAATAAGCGCGCCCGGCTCTTCGTTAACCCACATTGGCCCCGCCCTCAGCGGGGCCTTTCATTAATGGAGGTCGGAAATGGGCGCTGATAGTGTAACCGCCCCCCGACGGCATCGATGTGCCATATGTGGACGGCCCCCTCCCTACA
>NZ_RRAZ01000079.1 GCF_003863335.1 Falsigemmobacter faecalis
ATTTTTCGCTACCGCAAGCAATTTAGTAGGTCCTGAGCCTAGCAGACTGAGCCCAGAATATCTGCAAAAAACCGCCTGCGATTGTTACGCTGCGCAAATTGTATTGCAATCTATGGTTGATTGAGTAACCTTTCGCAGGTCTGACCGAACGGTCGCCCGGATACCAATGTCAGTCACAAGTGCTATATTTTCACCTGAGCGAGTTTCATGACGGCCATGTCTTATATCTCGCGGCCTCGTATACTTTGTGTGACAGATTTCTACCTCCCGGGTTTTCGCGGCGGGGGACCAATACGAACGATCTCAAATCTGCGGGAAGCACTGCGTGGTCAGGCGGAAATATCTGTCTTCACCCGCAACAGAGATCTTGGCCGGAAAAATATTTACCCTCATATCAAGCCGAATATTTGGCATGATCTTAAAGATGGTCCAATCTTCTACGCAGATGAGAAGGTCTTCGGCCCAATAGGGCTCGACCGGGTCCTGTCTGCCGGAAAGTTTGATATTCTATACCTTAACAGCTTTTTCTCAACCCGCGGGTCTGTGGGCCCCCTCCTCTACCGGCATATGCTAAGGCGAGGATCGCTTGACCTTCCAGTTATATTGGCACCACGCGGCGAATTTTCACCCGCGGCTCTTGCGATGAAGGGATTTAAGAAGCGGCTTTTCATCAAAGCGACTCGAATAATGGGCATGTATCGAGACGTGCACTGGCAGGCTTCCACCGCGGATGAGGAAAAATGTATCCGAAATCTCTTTCCTGAGGCCGCTAAGCGTATACATACGGCAGTGGACGCCGTCTCATCGGATAAAATTATTACAGACAGGCCGCTCACCCAAAGTTCGGGTCGCCTGAGAGTAGCATTCATCTCACGAATTAACCCGATAAAGAACCTTGATGGTTTGCTGCACATTTTTCAGGGTCTCAATATACCCACTGAACTTAAGATATACGGGCCTGTAGAGGATAAAATTTATTGGGCCAGGTGCAAAAAAATAATGGGAGAGCTTCCGGCGCATATTGTTGCAAGCTTTCATGGGCCGCTGGAGCCTGAAAGCGTCTCTCCGACTTTCGCTCGCCACGATCTCTTTGTTTTTCCGTCTCATGGCGAAAACTTCGGTCACGTCATATTCGAAGCTCTGTGCGCAGGAACACCGGTCATTACCAGTGATCGTACACCTTGGAAATCTTCGTCATCCGGAGCATTGACCGTTATGGCACTTGGAGATTTACAGAACTGGCAGAGTGCAATCGAAAAAATTGCGAACATGAGTGAAGATGAACGGGCGCAGCTGAGGCAGAACGCGCTGGCCTGTGCCAAAAATTTCATTCAGCGCAACGGGGGCGGTCAGCAAAGCCTTGATATGTTTAAAGCCGTTATAGCTTGTTCCAGCATGTGAAATTTCTATCAGTACGACTCTTGCAAAGGTTTCCGTTATGTTTTCAGGTAAAATTTTATTGATCACTGGTGGGACCGGATCATTTGGAAATGCAATATTGCGACGTTTTTTGAATTCCGATTTGAAGGAAATACGCATTTTCAGCCGCGATGAAAAAAAGCAGGATGACATGCGGCGCAAATATATGAACTGCAAGCTGAAGTTTTATATTGGTGACGTCCGCGACGAGGCGTCCGTCGTAAATTCCGTCCGTGGTGTAGATTATATTTATCACGCGGCTGCACTCAAGCAAGTTCCTTCTTGCGAGTTTCACCCAATGGAGGCAGTGAAAACTAACATTATAGGGACAGAGAATGTTTTGGAGGCGGCGATCTCGAATGGGGTGAAGAAAGTTGTCTGCCTTAGCACAGATAAAGCTGTCTATCCTATCAACGCCATGGGCATCAGTAAGGCATTAATGGAGAAAGTGGCTATTGCGAAGTCCCGGTCAAGCGGGAATACTATTATCTGCGCTACACGTTACGGAAATATTATGGCGTCACGTGGTTCTGTGATTCCATTATTCTGTGATCAAATTCAAGCAGGGCTGCCGATAACTGTTACTGACGGGTCAATGACTCGCTTTATGATGACACTCGATGATGCCGTTGATCTTGTGCTTTATGCATTTGAGCATGGTAAGGCTGGTGAGATTTTTGTACAGAAATCCCCAGCCGCGACGATTCAAACACTGGCGCTTGCACTCATTGGAATCCTGGGTAAGGCTAATCATCGAATTAATGTAATCGGAACCCGACACGGGGAAAAATTATTTGAAACGGTTCTCAGCCGTGAGGAGATGATATCCGCCGTAGATCTTGGTTACTACTTTTGCATACCTCCTGACATACGTGACCTTAACTACGGAGAGCATGGTGAGCGAGGGGTAATTGAAATTACGCAATCTAGAGATTATAACTCTCATAACGCACCTCGCTTGGACCTCAAAGCTATGCAAGATTTATTGATGCGACTGAGCTTTATTCAAGCCATTGCTCATGGCGAGTATGCAAAACCGGGTTTACTTCATAACTCAGCCTTAGCAGGCTGCTGAAAAAGTCAGGGTGGCAGAATATTTTAGCTG
>NZ_RRAZ01000080.1 GCF_003863335.1 Falsigemmobacter faecalis
CCAGGTGCCCTCACACGCGAGAGTTTCCACACAGCCTAGGCCCATTCCCGCCATTGCCGGTCCGGTCAAAACTGAAGCTGACCTGGCTGAAACCCTGCCCGTTCAGGCCCTCTTCGAGATCACTTCGGCTGCGGCGAAGCAGATCCATGGTTTCCGGGCGGTCTGCAGCGAGGCGGACATGCGCCAGTTCACCGTCAGTTCTGATGACGATTCGCACTCCTCCCAGCTCGGGAGGATCGAGTTGTAATTCAATCGCGTCATTCTCCAGTTTTCGCAGAGCAGTCAGGACTTGATCCGGAAGGCCCGGGGGCGGTTTGGCCACTTGTGGACCAGCCCCTGCCGGCGGCGTAACCAGGTCGGCTTTCAAAGGCGGCGGCTGGGCATCGGCGCGACCCTCAAGGGGGTCGGAAGAGTAAGAGGTGAAGGATTGCCCTGAAAGTAGCTGCGCAGCCTCATCGCCCGGTTGAGCACCCTGCCACTGTGGAGAGCTGATCGCGATCTGAGGGATGGCTGTGTTCACGGCGCGGATGCTCAAGGTATTCGTAGTCGCCTCAGCCGCCTTGTCGGGGAGGTGACGCTGTCCGGGGCTGCCCTCCCCGAAGGCAGAGGAGGGGGGCTTGTGACCCTGCGCCGAGGGGTTGGGAATCGCTTTTTGATCGCCATGGGTCTCTGGCGTGACCTGGGCATCAGCTGCCATGTCTTCAGGGAGCGACAGAGCTGCAGGATCGCTTTGCATCGGATGAGCCATCGCGAGAAGTTGAACCGGCTGGGCCGTCACCATTGACGGGGCGAAGATAGCAGGCTGACCGGAAGATATCGGCCTGAAGGTCGGGAAATCGCCCTCGGTCCTCAGGGTATTTCCACTTGAATGAGTGGGGATATTGAGCGCCCCGGACAGGGCGGTGTTGTCGGCACCCGTCTTTTCCCCTGTGCCAGGCGGGCCGTATTCATCAAAGGCTATTGCATGATTAAGCGCCTTGGGCGGATGCCCGGCGGCATTCGAAATTCGGGCAGAACCAATTGCAGAATGGGGTATTTCGCCGGGCATATCGTCAGCAGGAAAGAGGGTTGCGGAGCCGGGCTTTGCAGCCCCGGGCGCGGTATCTGTAGTGATTTCAACGACGCCAGTGCGTGTCACAAGGGAAGGGAAGTCGCGCTCCGGACTTTTGCCGTCAATGCTGGTTGCCGTCGTCACAAGCCAGGGGACAGGGGAGGGCTGCGATGGGTTTAGCACGGGGCTGCCATATTCCGGTGCGCTGACCTCCTGGCTGGCAGCCTGCTCCTTTTCCCGCTGCTCACTGGGGTCCTCCTGGGCCGGGCTGTCCGGATTGGGTTGGGAAGTTGGCTCTTCCGAGCCGTCCTGCGTGGGTAACGATGGCATACTGTCGAAGAGATTAAGAAATTCTGCACCGCCCGGAGCGGTGGGGAAAGAGCGTGCGGCTGGCAGGGAGACCGCTGCAGAGTGAAGGTGATGAAGGATCGTCATGCTACTGCCCTCGCGTCGGGGATATCCTGAATTTGGCACAGAGAGCTTACTGATTGTTTACGAGCTTCTGGCAAAACGGAGGTGGTGGATCAGGAGGCAGCGATGATTTCGATACAATCCGTGAGCAACGGTCCCACCGCCAGTCGGGAGGTTCAGTTGCGCGAGCGGGCTCAGCAACTTGAGAGCCAGTTTCTCTCTGAAATGCTGCGTCACAGCGGCTCGGTGAAACCGGCAGAGAGTTTTGGCGGCGGGATCGGGGAAGAGCAGTTCAGTTCTTTTATGCGAGAGGCACATGCTGCAGCAATCAGCCGACGTGGGGGGGTCGGCCTTGCACAGCACATCTTCACTGCATTGCAGGGGCGAGAAAATGCTTCAAAATGAGGCGCTTCTGACGACGCTGGAAGATCTGCGCAATGCCGCTCTGGAGGGCCGGTTTGAGGCACTTGAGACCCTGCTGCCTGATCTGACCGAACAGATCGGGCTTTGTCCTCAGCCGCCGGACCCGGTGATTCTTGCCCGCGCGCGTGAGCTGATACGCCTGCTCGCTGCCTGTGGACAGGGGCTGAGCGCGGCCCGCCGAAGGCTGTGTGATCTGGAGCAGATCCGCTCGGGTGGCGGCACTTATGGGGTGAACGGTCAGCGGCAGCGGCTTTCCGTTCCTGCGGCAGAGAGCCGGAGATTGTGAGTGAAGCCTGCGGGTGTAAAGAAATGCCCAAGGAGGAGTTAGAGATTTTGAGGTTGTTGGATCACCAGGCCTTGTGTCGCGTCATTTTATTCTAAGCGCGGGCTTGTTGTGGAGATGCGAACCTGATGGCGGAATTTCAACCGGTTTGCGGATGCTGATTAGGCTCAGGACCTACTAAATTGCTTGCGGTAGCGAAAAATCATT
>NZ_RRAZ01000081.1 GCF_003863335.1 Falsigemmobacter faecalis
GCCATTCGTTCACCCGGCTCTCGCGGGCCATAGACCGGCGCTTCCAGCCCGCGGTCCAGATATTTTCGAACCGTCTTTCTATCGAGCCCGGTCTGTCGCGCGATCGCGCTGACACCGAGGCCCTGACGCCTTAACTCCAGGATCATCACAAGCTCCCTTAATCCCACCACCTGCCCGCCCTTTCCTTGGCATCAGCAGGGGGAATTCTGCGCCACCGATGGTCAGGGGGCATGCCCCCTGACCATCGGTATCAGCGCCCAACTGGGGATTTTTCATCCAGCCGTTTGGGGGAGATTACGCCCAGCACTTACAAGCATAGCCCAAATCGCCCGGGCCATACGGTTTGCCAGCGCGATCGCCGCCACTTTGGCCGGCTTTGTCGCGAGGATCCGGCCCAGCCAATCACTTTGCTTCCGTGCCTTTCGCCGCGCGGAGATAACGCCCATCGCGCCGAGGCAGAGAAGGCGCCTGAGGGAGCGATTGCCCATCTTCGGGATAGAACCCACCCGGTGCTTCCCCGGCTTCGGGGTCAGCCCCATGCCCAGGCCCGCAGATCAGGCGAAGCGGTCACGGGCTCAGGCAGATAAGCGCCGGCGGCCTCACCGGGCAGCTTTTCGATATGGTGCACGCCCTTCGCGACAACGATGCCGAACGCGCCGGCCGGAGCCTGAACGTGGCCCCGGCGGGACCGCGTAAGTCAGGCGACGGCACGGATCGCATTGGCCAGCGGCGGCGGCTGCCGGATCAGAAAATCCCTCACCCGATGCTGCATCAGAACCGCCTGCTGCGCCGGGGTCTTTACCGGCACAAAGCGCATTGAAGGTTGCGCGACAGCCGTGCAGAGCGCCTCGGCATCCGCATTATCGGGTTTGCCGCGTCGCACAAAGGGTTTCACACAAGAGGGCGGGATCAACCGGACCGCGTGGCCGAGGCCCGACAGCTCGCGCGCCCAAGAATGAGCCCCGCCACAGGCTTCCATACCGATCAGGCAGGGTTGCAAACGGGAGAAACGGCCAGCATCTGAGCGCGCCTAATGGCCGTCGCAGAACCAGGGCGCCCTCAGCACTGACACCGTGCACATGGAAAACGGATTTGGCCAGATCGAGGCCGATTGTGGTCATCGCCTTCATGGGTGGCTCCGCTCAGAGTGATGGTGATAAAAGATTGAATTATCAAGCCTTGCTGCGATAGGGCTTGAACGACCACTTTACGGAACAAAGCTGCCGGTCAGGGATAAACTTGCTCAACGTGTTCTGAACCGATCAGCGTTCTTGCGTTACGATTGCCAAATTGCGCATCCACTCCCAGCCCATAAGTTCGTCAGTCGCTTCGATGCAAAAGGAGTGGTCCCGCCAGCGTTCGAGCAAGGTCTGCCCAAGAGGTGCGTCTGGTGTTGTGAGGTCTCGTAAAGGCGTAGGTTTGCCGAGTATGAACCCTGCGTTTAACGCGGTCGCAAACACCAACTCAGCATTATAGAACTTCTTGTTTTCAAATATAATTTCATAATCATATGGGTTTCAATCGCAGTGATACCTGCGAATAGCGCCATCGGCCCCGCATGAAATTCCTCTGACCGATGCTCTTTCCCCCCCCCCCCCGAATGCGAAAGACAGCGTAAGATGCGCCTTCGATGAAATGGTCCAGAGGCGTTTCAGTCACGCCGATCTGTTCATCAACATAGATTGCGACCGGCCCGCCGCTTGAAGGTCGCAGCACAGCTACTGATGCCCACACCCCAGATTCAGCGCCCCTGACAGTTTCATCAAAGCGGTTAAAACCATTGTGAAACACCAAATCTCCGGGCAGCCAGTTCCAAGCGGCTTCCTCGATGGTAGCGGAATAGTCCGAGAAACCGAGTCTGGGCCAGCTAACGAGTTGTCATCCTGCCCCCAGACCGGCCCACTGCAAAAGATAGCCAAAAGCGCGGTTAAGGCAGATTTTTTCATGCCGCTCTCTACGGTTGCTGACCGATGGCCCCAACCTAGCTTGCTGACTATCGGCTTCAAAGGTCTCTTTTTAAGGGACTATGAATTATGAGGTGGCTGCAGAAATCTGAACAGCCGGGATAAGTGGATTTTC
>NZ_RRAZ01000008.1 GCF_003863335.1 Falsigemmobacter faecalis
ATCAGCCGCTCAGGGCGCACCTCGGCGACGACATGGCCGCCTACAACTAGCCCGCCGCCTGAAGACCCTGAACGGCCTCACGCCTTACGAAGGCATCTGCAAAATCCGGACTTCAGAGCCGGAAAAATTGATCCTAAATCCGATCCACCAGATGCCGGGACTGAACACCTAGGCCTTGATCCCATACTGATCATTATACCTGCACTCGGCCTCCAGTGAGCCGCTGAACCCACCGCTTCTATCCGCACGGCTTCAGTGCTTAAGGCCGACCTTCGGCCCGCTCATTGAGCGTAGGAAGGCCTCGCGACGATTGCTAAGTGTCATTGCAGAAAAATAGGCTGCCGGGTTGCGGATACGGTCAATGTTTTGAATGACCAAAAGCAGGCTCATCACCGTCATCGGTGCACCGATGCTGAAGCTGGCCCTTTCGATAAGTGACGCGGGCACGCCGATCCATTTTCCGAGAACCTGCCCGGTAAGATTCAGATCTTCATTCATAGCATTCTGGAGCAGATCCAATGCCTCTGGGGCAAAGAGTCTGGCTTTGGCCATGAGATCAAAGTCAGTTTCAGAACCAGGCTTTATAACAATCTTGATTCTTTCTTTTGTAGTGTCAATTTGGCAGTCATTCTGACTGTCACTGACATGCGTTTTGCCTGCTGTTTCAGTGGAACCGTTGAGGGTGTGGAGCACGGCCTTAATCTCAGCAATGAGGATCTCAAAGCAATTTACGCTCAGCTTGCGGCGCAAATCCCGACGCCAGGATGTCAGTTGATCTTCTGATAGGCCCACAAGCGTGCATTGATAGAGAAGGGCGCCCATTTCTTTACGAAGGTGCCGGATACGGGCCTGTTTGTTACGCTGCATCTCAGCGGCGTCGGCGATCTGATCCGCAAGCTCACGCATCGGGGTAAGATCGATGCCGAAGATCAGATCATCAAGGCCCTCCGTGCGCAGCGCATAGCGCTTGCCATTGGGGCTGCTGACCCGTCGGGCCAGGCCCGCACTGATCAACGCAGTGAGATGGCGGCGAAGCGAGCTTTGTGAAATACCTTCCGCACGCTCACAGATCTTGCGGTTCCCGGCAAAGACGATGCAGCCCTGGTCCATAAAGCTGATCAGCGCCCGCAGCGTGGTCAGCACCGGGCGCGCGAGGTTGAAATGCTCGCGCGCTTCGACCAGATCGCGAAAGATTGGCCAGAACTCTTCGGAGGTTTTGGGCATGACAGGGCAGGGCATCCGGCGCGGCGCCGAATGCAGGGCAGGGCTGTGAAACATATGTCATCACGGCAGGGCATCGCAGGCCATACGAAGTCGCTTTCCGTCCGCCGTAACACAGGCGTGACAGAAAAATGGTACAAATCATTTGTCCCGCACGAAGGCAGGCTTGACGTTTGTTAAACCGGGCTGCTAGATCAGGTTGCTACACGTTGATCAGGGCTCTCCGGGGGTGACTTCGGGGGGCTCTTTTCTGCTCTGGGATCGTGCTCCTGAATTGAGGGTTACGGGACTGGGATGCGTCAGGGCTGACGCGCGGCTTTCCAGCGTTGCTGGATCTCGATGGCAATCTGATCGATATTCTGATCCAGCCAGTCTGTGAAATCTTTGTTGGCAGTGCGCTCAATGCTCAGCGCAATCTGACGGCTGCTGCCGCGATAGGTCATCTGCGGGGCGTCTTCCTTGCCAACGAGACGGAAATCCCGGGCTGAAATCGCTTTTGCCGGCTTCTTTGGCGCAGTTTTGTCCGGTTCCTGCACAACGGCAGCCTTCAGCCGGGTCAAAGCGGTGCGGAAGCGATCATTGCTGTCATCGAGCGCTTCAAGGGCCGGGGCGATATGGGCTGCGGCCTCTGGTCCGAAACTTTGAACCAGATCACCGAGTTCACGCCAGGGTCTGCGGCCAATTTCATGGGCCGCACCAATGAGGCTGATGACATCTTCGCCGGTATCTTCGGCGACTTTGATGAATTTCGACACTGAGTAGCGGTCGATATTCAGCGCCTCACCGATTGTGGTGATGTCAAAGCCCTGCTCCTGAAGGCTGCGGGCAAAGAGTGCCTTCTCGATATAAGACGGATCAAGGCGCAGGTTGTTTTCCTGGCCCTGGGCAATCACCGCATCTTCATCCTTAACGTGACGGATGATGGCCTTAATGGTCTGCGCCTGGTCAAGCTGCCGAATGGCGGCCAGACGGCGGCGGCCGTAGATGATCTGATAGCGATCGGGACGGTCGGGCAGGGGGCGCACCATGATCGGTACGATCTGACCGTGTTTGGCGATCGCGCGGGCCAGATCCTGGATGCCCGGATCATCCAGCGCAATACGGTCTTTGATGTCCGAGGCGATGATTGAATCCAAGGCGATCTCGCGCACGGAGTTATTCGTCAGATCCATCAGCCCGCTGCTGAGGCGGTTCACAGACATCATCCGACCGGCACCGGAATTCGGTCCCTGGTCCAAATTTGGATTGGTTTTATCAACAACACCGGCTGCGCCGGCCTCGATCATACCGAAGAGCTTGCGTGCCATTCGCGACCCCAGACATTTTGAAGGATTGCCTCGATCTCATCAGCAACCGCATTGGAACTCTTTAATGCCCGCTCAAGCGTTGAGCGGACAAGTTGTTTTGGATCAACCTCATAGAGGGTCTGATGGGTCATCCCGGCATCAGAAATCGCGGTCGATTTCAACATCGGGTTGATCAGCACCTGCTTGCCAAGGATATGGCGCAGATAGCTGGCCATCTGGGTCTGCGGGCCGTCGGACGGCTCATATCGGGTGATCAGAAATTTCACGAAATCCCACTCATGGGTCTGACCGAGCGAGTTGGAAATCGCCGTCATCGTGCCTGCGGCCATCTTCAGAAACTGGCTCATTGAGGCAATATCAAGCATGCCCGGCACTACGGTGACCAAAAGCCCGGTCGAGGCCGCCAGCGCGGTCAGGGTGATGAAGCCCAGCTGCGGCGGGCAATCGATCAAAACCAGATCATAATCATCGCGCACACCATAAAGCGCCTCTGTCAGCCGCACCGCAAAGATTGACTGGCGCGGCAGGCCCGCGGCATTTCCGGCGAGCGCATTGGCGGTCTCGGTCTCATATTCCGACAGGATCAGACTGGCGGGGGCGACGTCGAGATTGGGGAAATAGGTCTTGCGGATCACATCCCGCATCGGACGCCGCGAGGTTTCGGCCTCTGCATCGTCATAGCAGAGCGCATCATAGATCGTCAGGCTGTCGTCCTGCTCAAAGTCGATCTCGGGACGAAAGCCAAAAAAGGTCGAAAGTGAGCCCTGAGGGTCCATATCAATCGCCAGCACCCGATAGCCGCGCAGGGCATAGCGGTGTGCCAGCGAGATGGTGGTGGAGGTTTTCCCCGAGCCGCCTTTAAAATTGACGACCGAGATGACCTGCATCTCGTCGTCACTGCGGCGGCCAGGCTTGTAAAGCTCACCGTTTTTACCGGTGCGATACATGATTTCGCGCAGCTGAAGGATTTCTTCAGCCGAATAAAGCCGGTGTCCACGGGCGTCGGTCTCAACTTCCGGGAAGGAGCCGTCGTTGTGGCGCTGGCGCAGGTTTGAGGCGGAAATTCCCGTCATATCAGCGACTTCGCTGACGGTGAACTTGCGAAGGGTTTTGCGCTCGGTCGGGCGATAGGCCTTGCGCATTTCCTCATCAAGCGAAGCGGCAAGCGCTTCGGCATAGCGGTTCAAAGTCTCTGCGCCGACCCCGGATGCTGCCGGGTCGGCGGTCTGGTGCAGGCCTGCTGTTTGCGTCATCACTGCCTCTTGCGGACCTCTGCGCGTCTTCACGCTGCCCGTCTCTATTATCGCTGTTGAGCGTGAGTACACATTGCACGATGTGTTGTCACCTATCAATCGTTTTCTGACGGGGGAGATTTCCTGGTATTGCCCCGCAGTTTCAACGGATTAAGCGCTAAGGCCGACAGATTTTTCGCGACATCGCTTCCTGATTTCGCCCCGATCCGCTGCGGATGAGGCCGCCAAAAGCGTTGAAAGGACGAATCGTGATCCCATACCCTTCACGATTCTGTGGCCTGCGCACCAGTGCGAACTCAGCGGTGCCGCTACAGAGCCCCGCCTGCCGGTGGCTGCCAGATCCCGACCACCCCCGCCCGGGCAAGTGCCTCAATCCGCTCAGGTGAGAGGCCAAGGACGCGCTGCAGCAGATCGGCGCTGTCCTCGCCCAGCATCGGCGGCGCTTTGACGACCCGGTCGGCCTCGTGCTGCGCGGCCAGTCCCTGTGCCGGGCCGATGACGCGCAGATCCCCCAGATGCGGGTGGCTCAGCGTGCGGATCACACCCCGCTCTGTTACCGAAGGGGCAGAGAGCGCCTCTGCCACGGATTTCACCGGACCGGCGGGGACATCCGCCGCGCGACAGGCCGCAAGCCAGTGCGCTGAGCTTTGCGTCAGCATCACCTCGCCGATCTGCGCCAGCAGCGCGGGTCGGTTGCGCGCCCTTGCGGCGGCCGTGGCATAGTCAGGGTCGGTCGCCATGTCCGGACGCCCTATGACCTTGTTGCAGAAATCCCGGAACATCCGATCATTGCCGACCGCCAGCGCGAACTGCCCGTCTGCGGTGTCGAGCAGCTGGTAGGGCACCACGCTCGGATGGGCATTGCCGTAGCGGCCAGGCTCGACCCCGGCGTTCAGATAGCCGGTGCCCAGATTGATCAGCAGGTTCAGGGTGGAATCGAGAAGGGCCACATCCAGATGCTGTCCCTGCCCGGTGTCACGGCGCTGATAGAGCGCGGCAAGGATCCCCTGCGTCGCATGCATCCCGGCCACCACATCGGTAAAAGCAACGCCAAGGCGGCTCGGGGGGCCACCTTCCGGACCCGTGACCGCCATCAGCCCGCTTTCGGCCTGCATGATGAAGTCATATCCCGGCCGCTCGCGTTCCGGCCCGGTCTGTCCGTAGCCCGAGATGGAGCAGAAGATCAGCCCCGGATTGATCTCGCGCAGCGCGTCATAGCCAAGGCCCAGCCGCTCCATGGTGCCGGCGCGAAAGTTTTCAACAATCACATCGGCTTTGGCGGCGAGATCGCGGGCGATGGCCAGACCCTCAGGGGTTTTCAGATCCAGCGCCAGGCTTTGCTTGCCGCGATTGGCGCAAAGATAATAGGTGCTGACCCCCTTATGGCTGGGCACCGACCAGGCGCGGGTGTCATCGCCGCCCCTGATGTGTTCGACCTTCCAGACCTCAGCGCCCAGATCCGCCAGCGACATGCTGGCCCAGGGACCGGCGAGAACGCGGCTGAAATCAAGCACGCGGATGCCTTCAAGCGGCAGCTTTTGCATGGGTTACACCTTCTCTTCGAGGGGAGCGGGGCTCGGGAAATGACAGGCCACGGCATGGGCGTGACCAAGATCGCGCAGGGCAGGGCGCTCTGCCGCGCAAAGATCGGTGGCTTTCGGGCAGCGGCTGCGAAAGGGGCAGCCCGACGGTGGGTTCATTGGCCCCGGCACCTCGCCGTGCAGAATGATCCGCTGGCGGCCGCGCTCGGTCACGGGATCCGCGCGCGGCACGGCCGAGAGAAGCGCCTCGGTATAGGGATGACGCGGGGTCGCATAAAGGGCCGCTTTCGGGGCCAGTTCAACGATCCGGCCCAGATACATCACCGCCACCCGGTCACAGATGTGGCGTACCACCGACAGATCGTGCGAGATAAAGAGATAGGCGGTGCCCTTCTGCCGCTGCACCTCGCGCAGCATGTTCAGCACCCCGGCCCGAACCGATACATCCAGCGCCGAGACCGGCTCATCGAGCACCACCAGATCCGGATCCGGTGCAAAGGCCCGCGCAATCGCCACCCGCTGGCGCTGTCCGCCCGAAAGCGCATGGGGATAGCGCTCGGCATAGCTCGGGTCGAGCCGCACCATCGTCAGGATTTCATGCACCTTGTCTTTGCGCGCTCCGGCACTCAGCGGCATCAGGCGCAAAGGCTCGGCAATGGTGTCGCCGATCCGCATCCTTGGGTGAAGCGAGCCATAGGGGTCCTGAAACACCATCTGGATCTGCGCCCGCAGCGCGCGCATCCCGGCTGCAGAAAGCCGGTTGATGTCGCTTCCCCGGTAGAGCGTCTCGCCCCCCGTCGGCTCAATCAGGCGCAGCAGACAGCGACCGAGGGTGGATTTTCCGCAGCCCGATTCCCCCACCAGCCCGAGTGTTTCTCCCTGGTTGAGGGTAAATGACACCCCGCTCAGCGCCTGCAACTCTCCGATCACGCGATCAAAGATCAGCCCGCCGCGCAGGGGGTAAGATTTGCGCAGATCGCGCACCTGAAGCAACGGCTCGGTCATCGGCACTCCCCGTCCTGCCAGGCGAAATGACAGCGGGCCTCTGCCGCGCCGTCGGGCGCGCGTCGCAGGGGGGGCGGTGTTTCCCGGCAGATGGCCCCGGCGCGGTCGCAGCGCGGCGCAAAGGGGCAGCCTGGCGGCAGCGGTCCTGCCGGCGGCGGGGTGCCGGGGATGGAGTAAAGCGCCTCTCCGGGCTGGCTCAGATCGGCGCTGGCGGCCATCAGGCCGCGGGTATAGGGATGCGCCGGCCGGGCAAAAAGCGCATGCACCGGGGCCTGTTCCACCACCTGGCCCGCATAGACCACCGCCACCCGGTCGGCATAGCCGGCAAGAACGCCCAGATCATGGGTGATCAGAACCAGGCCCAGATTGAGCCGCTTTTGCAGGTCCGACAGCATCTCCATGATCTGCGCCTGAACCGTCACATCGAGCGCCGTCGTCGGCTCATCAGCGATCAGCAGCGCGGGAGTATTGGCGATGGCCATGGCGATCATCACCCGCTGGCGCATCCCGCCGGAGAACTCATGCGGGAAGGCGCGCAGCCGGTCGCGGGCCTGGGCGATTGCGACACGCTCAAAAAGCTCAGTGGCGCGCTCCTCAGCCTCCCTGCGGGTGAGGCGGGGGTTGTGCAGATAAAGCGCCTCCATAATCTGCGCGCCCACCCGCATCACCGGGTTCAGCGAGGACAAAGGGTCCTGAAAAACCATCCCGATCTGCGCACCGCGGATCTTTTGCAGCGCCGCGCGCGGCAGTTCCGCGATCTCGCGGCCCTGAAACCGCACCGAGCCCCGCACTTCAGAGCCCTCCGGGTTCAGCCCCAGTGCCGAGAGCATGGCCAGCGATTTCCCCGAGCCGCTTTCGCCGACGATGCCGAGGACCTCTCCGGCGGCAAGCGACAGCGAAAGGCCGCGCACCGCCTCGCGGGCGGCGGCCCCGCGACCAAAGCTGACCCGCAGGTCGCTGACCTCAAAAAGCGGCGTGTGGCTCATTCGGACCTCGGGTCGAAATAATCATGCAGGCCGTCCCCGATGAAGTTAAAGCCCAGCACAATGCTGAGGATCGCCAGACCCGGTCCAAGCGCCACCCACCAGGAATAAAACTGCGAGGCGCCGTCCGAGATCATCGCTCCCCATTCCGGCGTCGGCGGCGTGGCCCCAAGGCCGATGAAGGACAGCGAGGCCGCCAGCAGAATGACCTGGCCCAGATCCATCGTCGCGCTGATCAGAACCGGCGTCCAGCAGAGCGGCAGAATGTGGCGTGTCAGCACCCGAACGCGCCCCGCTCCGGCGGCGCGCGCGGCCTCCACATGCTCGCGCTCGCGCACCTCCAGGACCTGGGCGCGCATCAGCCGCGCATAGACCGGCCACCAGACAATCACCATGGCAATGGCCGCATTGCCAAGCCCAGGCCCCAGCGAGGCTGCCACCGCCATGGCCAGCAGCATCGGCGGAAAGGACAGCGTGACATCCGCAAGCCGCATGATGACGCCCGAGAAGACCCCGCCCATATAGCCTGCCAGCGCCCCAAGCCCGGCCCCGATCGCCACGGCCGTCGCCACCACCGCCAGCGCCAGCGGCAGCGAATGGACCGCCCCGTGCAGCGTGCGCGACCAGACATCGCGGCCAAGCGCATCGGTCCCCAGCCAATGCGCCGCCGAGGGGGGCTGCAACCGCCGCCCCGCCAGATCCAGCGGATCATAAGGCGCCATCAGGGGTGCGGCGAAGGTCGCCAGCAGCCAGAAGCCAAGGATGACCAGCCCGCAGGCCATCGGCAGCTTCAGCCAGCGCGGGCGGAGCGGCCCTGTTGCAAAGGATCTCGCGGCGGCCCTCATGGCTTACCCCGGCCGCACGCGCGGATTGGCAATGACATAGGCAATATCCGTTACCAGATTGGTTATAAGAAAGATCACCCCGCCCACGATGGTCACCCCGATGATCGCCGGATAATCAAGCCCCCGCGCGGCTGAGACGGCATAAGAGCCCATCCCCGGCCATGAAAAGATCGTCTCGGTCAGCACCGCCCCGGTCAGCAGATAGGCAAAAGAATAGCCGATCACCGTCAGCGTCGGCACCAGGGTGTTGCGCAGCGCATGGCGCAGCACCACGCGCAGCTCTCCGGCGCCCTTGGCGCGTGCGGTGGTGATGAACTCACGGTGCAGGATCTCAATCATATTGGCCCGCACCAGCCGCGAGATCGTCCCCGCCACCGACCAGCCCAGCACGCCCGCCGGCAGCAGCAGATGATAAAGCGCATTGCCAAAGAGCCGCAGATCCCCGGCAATGAGAGTGTCGAGGGTCATAAACCCGGTGACTTGTGGCGGCGTCGTGGCCCGTGGATCCAGCCGCCCCGGCCCCGGCAGCACGCCCCATTGCACCGAAAAGAGATACAGCAGCGCCAGTCCCATCCAGAACACCGGGATAGAGGCTCCGATCAGCGCCAGAAGCCGCGCCAGATGATCGACAATGGTATTGCGCCAGACCGCCGCCACCACGCCGAGGGTGATCCCGGCACCAGCGCCAAAGATCATCGCGGCCGTGACCAGCTCCAGCGTGGCGGGCAGCCGCGCCATCACATCCTGCGCGACGGGGCGGCGGGTGATGAAAGAGGTGCCCATATCCCCGGACATAAGGTTTCCCAAATAGGTCACATAGCGCTCTGGCAGGGATTTATCGAGGCCCCAGCGGGCCTTGGCGGCGGCCACCACCTCAGGGTTTGTCATCTGTCGGTCTGAGATGATCCCCGCCAGCGGATCGCCGCGCGTGACCGAGGTCAGCGCGAAGGTCAGAGTGATGATCCCCAGGATCAGGAAGGGCATCGCCAGCAGGCGGCGCAATATATAGCCTGTCATCCGCCCCTCCCTTCGGCCTCCGCAGGCCCGGCCTGGCGCGCGCGGACCTGCTTTGAAACTATTGACGGGGGTCCGGGCAGGCGTCAACATAAATGAAAATAATTTTGATTTTCGGATACTGCAGGGCTGTGTCGCCCCGCCGGGACGATCTTGGAGGGCGGCGATATATCTGGCCTGCAACCGGACCTGCACCGGATTGCTGTGAGGGAGGCCCGGAGCGAGAGTTCTTGCATTTCGAATTTAATGATGGAAAATTCGGGAAAATGAACCGAATCTCGCCGTCGGTCGAAAGCTGAAGGATCTGCCATGCCCGTGCCGGTGCTCTACCCTAAAGTCTCACTGGAAGAAGTCACCGGCCGCATCAGCCGCTGGCTGGTGGCCGAAGGGGAGGAGGTGTCCGAAGGTCAGGTGATCTTTGAAATTGAAAACGACAAGGCCGCCGTGGAAGCCGAGGCCCCGGCCTCCGGACGCCTGATCGCGCGGATCGCCGAGGGTCAGACGGTGGAGGTCGGCGCGACAGTCGCTCAGATCCTCCTCGCGGGCGAGGGAAGGCCGGAGGTTCCGCCCGCGCCGCAGCCCGGCGCGCCGGAGGGGGTGCACCCCCCCGCGGTCCCCGCGCGGCCCGCACCGGGGCAGGGGGAGGGCCGCGCGCCCAATCCCACGCCCCTTGCGCGGCGTATGGCGCGTGAAAACGGGCTTTCACTCGAGGGGCTTGCGGGAAGTGGCCCGCGCGGGCGGGTGCAGCGCAGCGATGTGCAGGCGCTGCTGGCCAATGTCGGGCGCGGTCAGCCGGTCAGGACGGCAGAGGCCATCCCCGGTGGCGCGCGCACGTCCGGGGCAGACATTCTCAATCATCGCTGGCTGCGCGAGGGCGAGGGCCTGCCGCTGGTGTTGCTGCACGGCTTCAGCGCGGATCTGAACGCCTGGCGCGGGTTCCTCGCCGCCTCGCAGATCCGTGCTCCGGTCCTGGCGCTGGATCTGCCCTGCCATGGCGGCTCTCATCGCCTCTGCCCCGATGATCCCGATGCGATCGCTGCCGGGGTGGAGGCAACGCTGGAGGCGGCGGGCGTCGGCGCCTGTCTGATGGTGGGTCACAGCTTCGGGGGGCTGGTCGCGGCGCGGATCGCGGCGCGGGGGCAATGTGATCTGCGGGGTCTGGCGCTGATCGCGCCTGCCGGGCTTGATCCGCAGATCAACGGGGCCTTTCTCGCAGGCGTTCTGCGTGCCGCCACCGCCGCCAGTCTGAAGCCCTGGCTGCAGGAGCTGGTCCATGATCCGTCTCTCATCACCCCCGCCTTTCTGTCGGCCACCGAAGAGGCCCGCCGCGATCCCGGCCTCACGGCGGCGATGCAGCGCTTTGCCGCGCGGGTCTTTCCCGATGCCACTCAGGCCTGGTCGATCCGCGATGATCTGGCCGCGCTGGACCTTCCGACGCGGGTGATCTTCGGGCGCGATGACCGTATCCTGCCTTTCCGGTCGACCCGCAATCTGCCGGGGCGGGTGGCGCTTCATGCTTTTGACGCCTGCGGGCATCTGCCCCATCTTGAATACCCCCGCGCCATTGGCGCGATCCTGAGCGAGATGCGCCGCGCGCGCTCCTGAGCCTTTCCCACCTTTCAGACGACCGAGGACTTCATGGCCCGACAGATCCCCCTGGCCCCCGCGCCTGCCTGGTTCCGACTGGAGGCTGATCTGGCCGACTGGCGCAGCATCGCTCCGCAGGAGCTGCTGCGCTGGTATGGCCAGATGCTGCTGATCCGCCGCTTTGAAGAGAAACTGCTGGAGCTGGAGAAGGCCGGTCTGATCCACGGCCCCGCCCATGCCAGCATCGGCCAGGAGGCCGGGGCGGTCGGTGCCATGTCGGTGCTGCGCCGCGAAGATAAGATCAACGGCACCCACCGCGCCCACCACCAGGTGCTGATGAAGCTGGTGAACTGCGAAACCCCTCCCGGCTGGGATCCGTTGCAGGATGCCTTCACACCGGGCATGGATGCGGCCATCACCCGCTTTATGGCCGAGATCATGGGGCTGGCACCGGGCTATTGCGGCGGGCGCGGCGGCTCTATGCATATGCGGGCGGCCGCCGAAGGGGTGGTGGGCACCTCGGCGATTGTGGGGGGCAATCCGCCCCAGGCGGTGGGCTATGCGCTCGCCGATAAGCTGCTCGGTCGCGATGCGGTCTCGGTCACCTTCTTTGGCGATGGCGCGGCGCAGAACGGCGGCAGCTATGAGGCGATGAATATCGCCGCCGCCCAAAGCGTTCCGGCGATTTTCTTTGTGGAAAACAACCTCTACGGCGTCTCCACCCATATCTCGGACGTCACCCGCGAGACGCGGATGAGCGCGCGCGGCGCGATGCTGGGCATCCCGTCGATTGAGGTGGACGGCATGGATGTGGTGGCGGTGCATCTCGCCATGCGCGAGGCGCGCCGCATCATCCGCGAAGAGGGGGGCCCGGTGGTCATCGAGGCGATGCTCTACCGCTTTTACCACCAGTCGGGCAGCCGCGCGGGCAGCGATTTTGGCTATCGCAGCACGCAGGAAGAGGCCGAGTGGCGCGCCCGCGACCCGCTTGATCTGGCGAGACGGCGTCTGCTGGAGCTGGGCCTTTGCGGCGCGGCGGATCTGGACCGCCTCGATGCGCAGATGCTCAGCCGGGTGACGGCGGCGGCCGCCGCGCTGACCGAAGCGGTGCCGGGCAGCAATGTCCTGCGCATCCCCGCCGCTCTCTGGCCCGATCCCGCAACGGTGGACGACGGCATTCTGGGCGATCTGAGCGAATTTGACGGCGCGCGCTTTCTCGATCACGCCGATCTCGCGGGCCTGCCGACCGAGCGGATCAAATTCGTCACTGCCGCCTCTGAGACCCTGGCGGCGGCCATGGCCGCAGATCCCCGGATCGTGGTCATGGGCGAGGATGTGCATCAGATGCGCGGCGGCGTCTCGGGCTTTACCAAAGGCGCGCTGGAGACCTGGCCCGACCGCGTGCTGCCGATGCCGATCTCAGAGAACGGCTTTACCGGCGTAGCGGTGGGGGCCGCGCTCTGCGGGCTGCGTCCGGTGGTGGAGATCATGTTTGGCGATTTCTGCCTCGTGGCCGCCGATCAGATCGCCAATGGCGCGGGCAAGCTGCGGCATATGTTCGGCTCGGGCTTTGGGGTGCCGCTGGTGCTGCGGGTGCGGGTCTCGCCGCATACCGGCTATGGCTCGCAGCACAGCTCTGATCCTTCGGCGCTGTTTGCCATGTTCCCCGGCTGGCGGATCTTTGCGCCGACCACGGCCTTTGATTATATCGGTATGCTGAACACGGCTCTGCGCTGCGAAGATCCGGTGGTGATCCTCGAGCACAGCGCCTTTTACCAGGAAGAGCATGAGGTGCCTCAGGGCGACCGCAGCTTCTGCCTGCCGCTGCAAAGCGCGCGGGTGGTGCGGGCGGGACGTGCCTGCACGGTGCTGGCCACTTCGGTCATGGTCGGCCAGGCGCTGCGGGCCGCCGATGAAAGCGGCATTGATGCCGAGATCATTGATCTGCGCAATCTCGATATGAACGGGCTCGACTGGCAGACCATCGGGGCCTCGGTGGAAAAGACCGGCCGGGTGATCCTGGCCGAGCAGACCGCGCGCGGCCTTTCCATGGGGGCGAGCTGGGCCGATGGGCTGCAATCGCGCTTCTTTGACAGCCTTGATTATGAGATCCTGCGCGTCACGGGGGGGCTTGCGGCGCCTGCGGTCTCGGCGGTGCTGAACCGCGCCGCTCTGGGCCAGGTCGCAGATCTCCGCGCCGCGATGGAGCGCATCACCGCTTTCTGACTAAGGAACTGACCGCTGGCAGCCACAGGGAGGGGAAACCCATGATCGGCAGACTGCAACGCTCAACGACCCGTCTGATGCAATTATTGCTTACCAGCGCCGCGCTTGGTGCGGCCACCCTGCCGGGGGCGGCGCTTGCGGAAAAAGCGCTCATCATCGCGCGGGATATGGATATCAATGCGCTTGATCCGGCGCGGGCCTGGTGTGACACCTGCCAGATCTACAACACTTCCGTTTATGAGCAGCTGGTCACCCTGGACCGCGACAACAAAGTCGTGCCGATGCTGGCCACCTCCTGGGAGATCAGCCCCGATCAGAAGGTCTTTACCTTCCGGCTGAACCCGGCGGCGACTTTCTCTGACGGCTCTGCGGTTGAGGCGGCGGATGTGAAATGGTCGCTGGAGCGGCTGAAGCATATGAAGGCCAGCGGCTCTTTCCTGGCCGAGCCGATTGCCGCCATTGAGACCCCCGATGCCGCCACCGTGGTCATCACCCTGACCGAGCCCAGCTCTGAATTTCTGAGCCAGGTCTCGGCGGGCTATATGGCCATCATTAACAGCGAAGTGGCCGCCGCCAATGGCGCGCTCGCCGATGAGACCGCCGCCGATAAAGACGGCGCAGAGACCTGGTTTCTGGAAAATTCGGCCGGCAGCGGACCTTTCGTTCTGACCCGCTATGAGCCGAATTCTGAGCTGCGCCTGACCCGCAACGCCGCGTACTGGGGCGAAAAACCCGCCCTGCCGGAAGTGGTCTTTCGCCAGGTGAAAGATGCCGTCGCCCAGGCGCAGATGCTGCAATCGGGCTCGGTCGATCTGGCGATGCAGATTGATCCCGAAACCGCCCGCTCGCTTCAGGGGGTTGCCGGGGTCAGCGTGACCACGCTGCCCTCGTTCAACTTCGTCTATGTGGCGCTGTCGCCCGCCGGAAAAGGCGCGCCTTCGCCCATGGGTCCTGAGGTGCGCGAGGCGATCTCGCTGGGGATTGACCGCGCCTCGCTGATCGATTTCACCCTTGGCGGCGAGGGCCGCATTCAGCCCTCGCCGATCCCCCTTGGGTTCCCCGGCGGTGACGGCCATGAAGAGCCGCAGTATAACCCGGAAAAGGCCAAAGAGCTGCTGGCGGCGCAGGGCCATTCCGGCGGTTTTACCCTGCCGGCGATCTATCCGGATCTGAATGTCTACGGCGTGGATTTCTCGCTGATGATGCAAAAGATCCAGCAGGATCTGAACAAAATCAACGTGAAGCTGGAGCTTCAGCCGGTGCCTCTCGCCAATTGGCGCGAGATCGCGAATACCGATCATATCCCCTTCACCGCCGTTTTCTTTGCGCCGGATTTCTACGGGGCGAGCCAATATGTCGATGTCTTCGGACTGAGCGAAGGTTCGGTCTGGGCGAACCGGGCGGGGGGCGCGAAGGACCCTTCCATTCTGAGCACCCGCACGAAAGAGCTGACGGCTCAGGCGCTTGCGGCCCCGGATGCAGAGGCGGCGGCGAAGATCTGGTTTGAAGCGGGTGAAGAGATGATGAAGGCCCGCATCATCCTGCCGATGGTCTCGCCCAATCTGGTGCTGGCGCATGGCGATGGCATCAAAGGCGTGCGCTACAGCGCCTGCTGCAACCTGCCGCTGTCGGAAATCACTGCCGAATAAGGACGGCAGCGCAAAGAAAGAGGGGCGCGGCAGAGATCTGTCGCGCCCCCTTTTCATTCACCGCGCTTATTTTCCCGAGAACCGGTCGAGCACGTTGCGGGTGATTTTTTGCGTGAAAGCGCAGTGCCGCGTCAGGCCGATCACCCATTCGCAGGTGCCTGCCGTCAGAACCTCGCCCCGGCCCTTGGCCATAGAGACCAGCATCCCCGAGCCAAGCGTCATCTTGCGGTAAGCCTCATCGTAATCGCCGCCCGCCAGCTCAGCCACCTGGGACAGATCGCCGTCGCGGATATAATAGCGGTGGCCCGGGCCCTCATGCTCATCCTCGCGCAGCACGGCGGGGGACATGGCAAGGATCTCGATGTTATCGGGAATACCAGGGGCGGGCACCGCATAGGGCAGGCCGCGGTGGAAGGTATAATCGAGCCCGTCCACCTCATAGCCAAAGATCCGCGCCTCGGCCCCGAAGATATCGGCATAGCGCAGATGGGTGCCCTTGAAGGCCCAGTGCTCTGGCCGATAGACCGTCAGCCCGCGCGAGCCGCGCGGCGCAAAGCCGCCCCAAGAGGCATAGACCCCATGGCAGCCGTTCACCCCCACGGTCGAAGCGCCCGGCCAGTTTACCAGCTCACTCTCCCAGGTCGCGGTCGAGAGATGCTGCGTCGCCGGGGCCTGGGCCAGAGGGTCCAGCTTCGGCGCTTTGACCTTGTAGCAGACCTGACGCGCGCCCTCATCCTCCAGACGGATCTGCCACAGGAAGTTGCCGCCGAAGCGGGCGAAATGGCCGCCGCGTTCGGTCCAGTCTTCGACCGCCTTGCGCATCTCCCAGGACCAGTATTCATCATGGCCCACGGTCACGAGGCAGGTATAATCCTCAAGAAGATCGGGGCGTTGATGCAGATCGGTCTGGGTGATGATGTCAAAATCATAGCCCATCTCTTCGGCCCAGATCGCGAAATGGCGGTCATACATCGCCCAGCCGGCTGAGGAATAATATTGCGACCAGCCATAGGTATAGCTGAACTCCCGCGTCGGATAGCGCGGGTGATCGCCCATATCGGGCATGGCATCCTGCATGACCCGCGCCGCCCCCTGGGGCAGCCAGAGCATGCCGCGCGACCAGGGCCGTTTCTGGCTCAGCAGCGGTGAGCCTTCGTTTTTATTCGGCCCCCAGGTGCCGAAATAATGGTTCGCGCCGCCCCAGTCGTTATAGGCCTGCCAGGTCGCGGTGCAGAGCATCATCACGATCTTCGCGCGGCTTTCGCCTTTGCGCGCGCGCACGACGACGAAATGATGATGCACAAAGCGGTTGCCGTCTTTGCGCTGGCAGGTCGCCACAATGCGGTAAAAGCCCGGGCGCAGGCTCTGCGGGATCTCCCAGCGGTGAACCACCGGCCAGTCGCAGCCGTCGATATAGGCGGTCTCTGAGGTCGCGGTGAAAGAGCCGCTCAGATCGCGGGCCTCATGCACCATCTCGGGGGTATAGCCATCGCGGTAGATATGCAGGTTCCAGCGGTCCGCCGTGGTCGAGCCGCGCAGCTCGACCGTTTCGCCGGGATCATAAGACATCCGGTCGGTATAAACGAAGACTTCCGTAAGCTCGCGGTCTTCGCGCGGGAAATTATAGCGAAAATCCGAGATATAGCTTTCATCCGCATAGCCTTTGCGGACGTTCCAGGGCCGCACCGCATGGGGGCCCATCTCGGGGTAGATAAAGCTCTTGTCTGACATATGTCCCTCTGCCGTCTCTCGCGGCTTCCTGTTGCGGGCGGCCGCTTTCGCCGCCGCCGCGCAGTGCTATAGGATCAGGTCCGGCGGTTCTGCGCCAGAGCGGTAAAGGCTTTTTCCGTCCGCTCCAGCGCCTCGGCGATGACGGCGGCGTCATGGGCGGTTGAGAGGAACATATTGTGGCGGTGGTGCAGATAGACCCCTTCGGCCAGGGCCTGCTGGCAGAACTGCTCGCCGAGGGTCGACAGCTCATCGTCGCCTGCAAATTTCATCAGCGGCATGGCGGCGGGGCCGGAGAGATCCACCTCAAAGCCATGCCGCGCGGCCTGCTCGCTCAGGCCCTGACGGAAGGCCTCGCCCGAGGCTTTCATCAGCGCGGGCCCGTTCAGGCGGTGCAATTCGCGGATGGTGGCCACGGCTGCGGCCATGGGGGTGCCGCCATACCAGAAGCTGCCGGTGACATAGATCTGCGCCGCCGCCTCGCGGAAACGCTCCGCCCCGGTGACGGCCGAGAGCGGATAGCCATTGGCGATGGCTTTGGACCAGGCGGACAGATCGGCGCGTACCCCCACCTCTTCCCAGGTGCCGCCAAGGTTCAGCCGGAAGCCCGCGCGCACATCATCGACGATCAGCGCCGCCCCCGTGGCATCGCACAGCGCCCGCGCGGCGGTGGCAAAGTCACGATCGGGCGCGGATTGCACCTTGCCGAGATCATGCTTGAAGGCCGAGACGATGACCGCCGCCAGATCCTCACCCGCTTCGGCCACGGCCGCTTTCAGGCTTTCGGCGTCGTTATAGTCATAATGCAGCAGATGCGCGCGATCCTCTGACGTCACCCCCAAAAGCGAGGGGGTGCACCAGGGCGCGGCCCCGTGATAGGCCCCGCGCGCCACCAGAACCTTGCGCTTTTGGGTGGTCGCCCGCGCGATGGTCACGCAGGCCGTCGTCGCATCGGTGCCGTTCTTTTGAAACATCGCCCAATCGGCATGGGGAATCGTTTCCACCATCAGCTCTGCCAGCTCAACGAGATGCGGGGTCGGCCCGTTCAGGCTGTCGCCCATGGCAATCTGGCCAAGTGCTGCGCGGTCGACCACCTCATTGCCATAGCCGAGCACCATCGGCCCCCAGGCGCACATGAAATCAATATAGCTCTGCCCATTGGCATCGGTGACGCGCGCGCCCTTGCCGCCTTTGAAGAACTGAGGATAGCCGCGCGGCACGGCGGCTGCGCGCTGGTGGCCCCAAAGGCCACCGGGAATTACCCTTGCCGCGCGCTGGCGCAGATCTTGGTCCGGGGTCAGGGAATGCTGGGGTGCCGGGGTCATATACCGCTCCGTAACAGATGGCTGTCCCTGGGGATCATCCCCACGGGCAGGCTGTCTCCAGTTGGGGAAATACAACCGGGTTCTGTCAAGCGTTTTGCGGAAGTTAGCGGAAATTATTTCGATTAATATTGCTGCAACCTTGGCGCTACACGTGGTGAATTAACTGCACTCAACTCAATTTAATGCAGCAATTTCAGGAATATATTCGAGTTAAATCTCAGGATGGCAGCCCGATGACAAGTGAGCAGCGCCTCAGGTCTCTTGCGAAGATTTCCGAAAATAGCCATAATTTTCTTGAGATATATCATTTTGGCGTTAACCTGTCTGAGGTGGCTTTCACGGCCATGGGACGGGCAGAGAACGGGACGGGGAATGACGCTTACGCAACGCGGCACGGGCATAGAAATACGCGGACTTCGCAAGGCTTTTGGCCAGGTGACGGCCATTGATCATCTGGACCTTGATATTCACCCCGGCGAGTTTCTGGCCCTGCTTGGCCCCTCCGGTTCGGGGAAATCGACGGTTCTGATGGCCCTGGCGGGCTTTGAGCCGCCGACGGGGGGCACGATCCGCATTGACGGCGAGGACTGCACCCATGTGCCGCCGCACCGGCGCAATATTGGTATGGTGTTTCAGCATTATACGCTGTTTCCGCATATGTCGGTGCTCGACAATGTGGCCTTTCCGCTGCGGATGCGCGGCGTTGCCAAAGAAGAGCGCCGCGCCCGCGCCGCCGCCGCGCTTGAGACCGTGCGGCTGGGCGCTTTTGGCGACCGGCTGCCCAAACAGCTTTCGGGCGGGCAGCAGCAGCGCGTCGCGATTGCCCGGGCGATCGTTTATAATCCGCGCGTTCTTTTGATGGATGAGCCGCTGTCGGCGCTGGACAAAAACCTGCGCGAAGAGATGCAGATTGAGATCAAGCGTCTGCAGGAAAGCCTTGGGATTACGGTGGTTTTTGTCACCCACGATCAGGGTGAGGCGCTGACCATGGCCGACCGTGTGGCCATTTTGCAAAGCGGGCGGCTGCAGCAGATCTCCCCCGCGCGTGAGCTTTATGAGCGTCCTGCCAATCTCTTTGCCGCCGGGTTTATTGGCGAGATGAACCAGTTGAACGCCCGCTATGACGGGGCAAGGGCGCATTTCAGCGACGGTACCTCTCTGGCCGTGCCGCAGACGGCCCTGGTCGCCCCCGTGCCGCCCGGACCCGCCACGCTCACCATCCGGCCCGAGCGCGTGCGCCCGGTGGCCCCGGGCAGTGGCGATCTGCAGGGCGTGGTGCGCGATGTGATCTACAGCGGCGCGGGCACGCTGATCATTGCTGAGCTGCCCGGCGGCACCGAGTTTCGCGCCCGGATCTCCTCTGCCGGGATCGCGCCGCCCGCTGCGGGCGCGCCTCTGGGCTTTGCCCTGCCGCCTGAGGGGCTGCTTCTTTATCCGGCGGCTGCATAATGGCTGCGGGTTTTTTCCAGCCCGAGGGGCGGCGGCTTTCAAAAGCGGCGGTCACGGCGCTGATGCTGCCCTTTTTCTCGGTGATTGCGCTGGTTTTTCTCTGGCCGCTTCTGAGCCTTCTGTCGCTCTCGGTGCTGGAGCCGGAGCCGACGCTTGCGCATTATCAGCGCGCGATCGACAATCCGGTCTATGCCCGTGTGCTCTGGCGCACGCTGGTGATTGCGCTCTGGGTCTCGGCGGTTTCGCTGCTGCTGGCCTTTCCGGTGGCGCTGTTGATGGCGCGCTCAGAGGGGCCGAAGCTGGCCTTTATCACTGCCTGTATTTTGCTGCCCTTCTGGTCCTCGGTGCTGGTGCGCACCGCCGCCTGGTCGGTGCTTTTGCAGCGTAAGGGCCTGATTAATGAGGGGATGCAGGGCATTGGCCTGACCGCAGAGCCGCTGAAACTGCTTTATACGCAGGGCGCTGTGGTGGTGGCCATGGTGCATGTTCTGATGCCCTTTATGGTGCTGCCGATCTATGGCGCTTTGCGCAATATCCCCGCCGATTACGCCCGCGCGGCGGCGATCTGTGGCGCGCCGCCCTGGCGCGGGTTTCTGCATGTCACCCTGCCACTGGCGCTGCCGGGGGTGATCGGGGGCTTCATCCTGGTCTTTCTGACCGCGCTTGGCTATTTCATCACCCCCTCGCTGCTCGGCTCGCCGAAAGAGATGATGATCTCAACCCTGATCTCGCAGCAGATCCGTGAGCATCTCGACTGGCCCTTTGCCGCCGCACTCGTCGGGCTGCTGACGCTGTTTGTTACGGCGATCACCCTGGTCTTTTCGCGCCTTTTTGGCTTTGACCGCATGCTGGGGGGCCGCAAATGAGCCAACAGAACTGGATGCTGAACGCCTTTGTCTATGCGGTGCTGGTCTTTATCCTGCTGCCGATCCTGATCATTCTGCCCATGGCCTTTTCTGATACCGATTATCTGGCCTTTCCGCCCAAGGGCTATACGCTGCGCTGGTTTGAAAGCTTCTTTGCCTCTTCGCGCTGGATGGGCGCTTTGCGCTTCTCGGCGGAGATCGGTCTGCTGACGGCGCTTTGCACCACGGTGATCGGCACCGCCGCCTGCTATGCCCTGGTGCGGGGCGCGGGCGGGCTGGGGGCGGTGTTCCAGGGCCTGCTGATCGGGCCGATCGTGGTGCCGCATATCGCACTTGCGGTGGCGCTTTATCTGTTTTTCCAACAGACCGGGCTCTCGGGCACGCGGCTGGGCTATGTCCTGGCGCATACGGTGATTGCGCTGCCTTTCGTGGTTTTCACCGTGGCCGCGGCGCTGAGCCAGGTGGATCCGGCCCTTGAGGATGCCGCCATGAGCTGCGGTGCCTCGCGCGTCACTGCCTTTCGGCTGGTGACCCTGCCGCTCATCCTGCCCAATGTGATCTCGGGCGGGCTCTTTGCCTTCATCATCTCCTTTGACGAGCCGGTGGTGGCTTTCTTCCTGGCAGGCATTCGCGACAAAACACTGCCGCGGATGATGTTTGACGATATCGAGCAGAATCTGACCCCGGTGATCCCTGCCATTGCCGTGCTGCTCACGCTGCTGTCCATAGTCGTTCTTCTTGCGGGCTGGCTGCTGAAACGCGCCGCAGAGCGCAAAGCCCCCGCCGCGCCGTCTGAACCATAAACACCCCCCAACAGGAGGTTCTTAGATGTCTGTTTCCCGCCTGACTGCTGCCACTTTGCCGGGGCTCGCGCTGAGCCTGGGGCTGCTTTGCGCGCCCGCGCTTCATGCCGATGAGGTGGTCTATGCCACCACCGGCGGGCTGATGCGCCAAAAGCTCGAAGAGCATATGTATATCCCCTTCAAGGCCGCCACCGGCACCGAGATCATCCCCTTTGACATCGAAGTGCCCGACCAATGGGCGCGGGCTGAAGGCATGCTGCGCTCGGGCAAGGTGGAGTTTGATATCGTCACCGCGACCGGCCCTGATCTGGTGGCCCGGGCCGATATGCTGATGGATATCGACTGCGATGCGCTGAAGAATGTCAAAGAATTCGGGCTTCCCGGCTCCTGCGAGGCCAAGGGCGTGGCGCGCACCACCGGCGGCATGGTGCTGAGCTACAACAAAGAAGTTTTCAAAGACAAAGCCCCGCAGAGCTGGGCGGATTTCTGGAATATCGCCGATTTCCCCGGACCGCGCGGTCTGCCCGATACCGGTGACCGCGACTGGTGGCTGCCCGCAGTGGCGCTGCTCGCCGATGGTGTGGCGCCCGATCAGATTTTCCCGATGGATCTCGACCGCGCCTATAAAAAGCTCGATGAGATCAAGCCGCATATCTCGGTCTGGTGGAAAACCGGCAACCAGGTGGCGCAGATCATGCGCGACGCTGAGGTGGTGATGACCATGTCCTATTCCGGCCGCTCGCTGGCGGCGATCAAGGATGGCGCGCCCTGGGATATCGCCTGGAACGGTGGCATCCGCGATACCGGCTATTTCTCGGTTCTGAAGAATGCGCCCAATGCCGAAGGCGCGCTGAAGTTCATCGACTTCTTTTATGGCAATGCCGATGGCCAGCCGGAATTCATGCGCGCCGCACTCTATGCCACCAATGCGACCAACGGGCTGTCGAAGCTCGATGAGGCCGAGCAAAAGCTCTTTGCGACCTATCCCGAAAACTATGCGCAGCTGCTGAAGCCCGAGTTCAAATGGATCGGTGAAAACCGCGACGCGCTGCGCGCCCGCTGGACCGAATGGCTGGCGCAGTAAGCCACCTCTGAGGGGTCCCAAGGCCGCCGGGAGACCGGCGGCCTTTTGCGTCAGAGCCCCAGAAACTCTGCCACCAGCCCCGCCTGCGGGCGCATCATCGCAAGGCCGGGCACACAAAGGCAGCCCCGCGCCGCGGCCATGGCCATCACCGGGGTGACGGCGGGCGTCATGATGACTTCCGCAACCACGCTTTGCGGCTGCAACCTGCGGGGATCAAAGGGCAAAGCATCATCGGGCTTCATGCCAAGCGAGGTGGCATTGATCACCAGATCAAACCCCTCAGGCGGCGGCATTTCGCGGCTTTCGCAGGCCCGGGTGCGGCAGCCGGGAACCAGGGCGCGCACCCCCTCGGCCAGATCCTCAGCCCGGGTCAGATCGCGGTTGGCGATGACCAGTTCTGACAGCCCGGCCAGGGCCAGCGAAAAGGCGATCGGCCGCCCCACCCCCCCGGCGCCCAGCAAAAGCGCGCGCCGGCCCGTGACCTCAACGCCCTGGGCCTTCAGTCCGGCCATAAAGCCCGCTCCGTCGACATTGGTGCCGGTCAGGCTGCCATCGCTTTCGCGGCGCACGAAATTGACCGCCCCGATGGCGCGGGCCTCCTCTGTCAGCTGATCGAGCAGCGGTAAAACGGCCGCTTTATGCGGGATCGTGCAGCCAAATCCCGCCAGATTGCGGATCTGCCGCAGCCCCTGCAGCACGCTCGCCAGCCCCTCAGGCGGCACATGCAGCGGCGAGCAGGCAAGATCAAGGCCCCGCGCCGCAAAGGCCTGGTTCAGAACATCGGTGCCGATCACATGCGCGACCGGATCTGCCAGAATGAACATGATGCGGGTTTTTCCGGTGATTTTCATAGGATCACCTCAACGCGGCATGCGGGAATGGCCGTAATAGCCATAGCGGCGATGTACCTCCCGCAGCTCATCCTCGCTTAGCAAAACCGGCTCTCCGGCTTGGCGGGCCAGCAGATATTGCCGCGCCAGCATCTCCAGCTTTACCGTCAGATCACTGGCCTGCGACAGCGACGTTCCCACCGCTACCATGCCGTGGCTGGCCATCAGACAGGCCTTATACCGCGCGCCAAGCGCCTCTGTCACCGCAAAGGCCAGCGCATCTGAGCCCAGCGGCTGATAGCGCGCGCAGGGCACCTCATCGCCGCCAAAACCGGCGATCATATAATGAAAGGGCGGCAGCGGGCGGTGGTGGCATGACAGCGCCACACAGTTGTCGGCATGGCTGTGGACCACGGCCATGACCTCGGGCCTTGCGCGGTAGATCTCGGTATGAATGCGCCATTCCGTCGAGGGCACATCCGCCCCGCCGTCACAAAGCGCGCCCTCAATATCCAGCGCGACGATCCGCTCCGGCGTCAGATTTGCCGCCCGCGCACCCGCCGGGGTGATCAGGGTCCGCGATCCTGCGCGCACCGAGATATTGCCTGAACTGCCGTGGTTCAGCCCCTCGGCCTCAAACCGCGCCACCAGGGCCGTGATCTCTTCCCTCAGGCTTTGCTCCTGCACCCTAGTCCCCTTTCAACGCGTTTTTCCTGACTTCAGGTTAAGCGCAGATAATTCGGCATTCCAACCATGAATATCGGGACTGGCCGCTCATATTGCGATATACATGATAAATAATTCGGGTTTACAGGAGACTCCGCCACAGACCCCTGCCGCAGTTGATTGATGTCACGGCGGCTCTGTGGTTACTGACAAAGCTGAGCGCATATGAGAGGTGGCTATGGAAGTGGTTTCGGGGCGGGCGATGCGGCGGCGCGGGATTGAGCGGGTGAACCTGCTGCTGGATGCGACCGAAAAGCTGCTTGAATTGCACACCGACGAAGATATCAGCCTCGCGCAGATCGCTGAGGCTGCTGAGGTGCCACTGCCCTCGGTCTATCACTTCTTCCCCAACCGCAATGCCGCCTTTGAGGCCCTGGCGCTGCGGTTCAACGAAGAGATCTACCGCAACTCCATTGAGCCTTTTGCCGAGCCGCTGCCCGAAACCTGGCAGGAATTGCTGGCGCGCAAACACGCCCGGGCTGCCGCCTTTCAAAACAGCCGCCCCGCAGCCCTGCGGCTTTTCTTAGGCGCAGGCGTCAGTGTGGCGATCCGCGCCGCGGATTTTTCCGGCAACGCCCGGATTGCCCGCAGCCGTGCGCGGCTTTTCGCGGCCTATTTCCATATGCCCTATATTGAGAATTTCCCCTTCAAGCTGGAAACCGCGGCCTCCGCCAATGAAGGGATCTGGTCGCTTTCCTATGGTCGTCATGGCTATATCAGCGAGGAATTGCGCCGCGAAGGCACGGCCATGGCCGTCAGCTATCTGCGGCGCTTTCTGCCCGAAGTGCTGATCCCCAAAGTGCCCACGCAGGAGGAACTTGCCGCGCTGGAGGTGGCAGCTGAGCCGGCCATCCTGCCGGAAAAGGCGCCTCCTCCCGCCGCTTAACCGCGCATCTGCGCCAGGGCTGCGGCAAAGACATCCTCGCTGCCCAGCTTGCCGGATTTGAAGAACAGCGCGAGGGGCGTCTCGCCCTCGCTTTGACAAAACCCCGCCCCCAGTGCGGTTTCCGGCAGCGCGCGCACTTTGCGCAGGCCGAGGGCCTCCGCGACCGCGCCCGACGTCTCACCGCCTGAGATCACCAGACGGCGCAGCCCGCGCGCGGTCAATGCGCGGGCAAGCCCCGCAATCAGACCTTCAGCCCGCCGCGCGGCCTCCATCCGCCCAAGGGCGGACTGCGCCCGCGCGACGGCCTCTGCGTCGGGGGCGGTGACAATCGCAAAAGGCCGCTCGCCCAGACGCGGGGCTGCCCAGGCGAGGGCGCGGGCCTCAGCTTCAGGGTCCAGCAGATCAAGGGCCAGCACCTCATGTCCTTCGGCGGAAAACCGGGCGATCTGCGCTTCGGCCGTGGGGCCCGCGCTGCCGACGAAAACCGCGCCGGGCCCCGAAATCCCGGAGCGCTGGCCGGGGGCAGGGGGCGTCAGATCGCGCCGCGCCGCCACCAGCGCTTTTGCATAGCCAATGACCAGCGGGTCGCTGGCCACCACCACCGCAGACTGGCGCAGCGCCAGGGCCAGACTGCGCTGAACATCCTCATCATTGCTGCAATCGGTCAGGATATAGCGGTGGCCCGCGGCGCGCAGATCTGCCCAGGCGGCATCGGTCGCGCCGTCCCCCTGCAGCAGCGTCAGATGGGGGATCAGCCCCACCGGCGTGTCGGTCTGAAGCGACAGGAACCGCACCAGATCAGGATCGCTCATCGGGGTGACGGGATCGCTTTGCTTGACGGAGTCGGAGACCAGCCGCCCGCGGTAGAAAAGATAGCCGTGATGCACCGTGGCGCGAAAGCGCGGAAAGCCTGCGTTCATCAGCACGGGCGCACCGCCCGCGAGATCAGAGAGGATCCGCGCCGCAGGGCCGATATTGCCTTCCGGGGTGGAATCGAAACTGGCGCAGGCCTTATAGGCAATCCGCGCAATGCCCGCCGCTTTCAGCGCCGCCGCGGCGCACGTCACCATCGCCTCGGCTTCTGCCACCGGGACCAGTCGCGTGCGGGTGGCAAGGACGGCGATATCGCCGTCATTTTCAACCGCTTCGGGGGAGAAACAGACCGGCGCGGCGATGCCCTCTCCCTCAAGAACGCCCGCGATCAGAAGGGCTCCGGTGATGTCGTCGGCAATGATGCCCAGGTCTGTCTTCACGTTATTGCTCCGGGGAGGTGGGGGGTGGCCCATGGAAAGGGGCCGATGGGCGGGATCAGCTTTGACGAAAGCGTTCCAGCACGTTGCGGGTGATGGTGGTCGTATGGGCGCAGTTGCGCGTCAGGCCCATGACCCATTCGCAGCTTCCGGCGGTGATGACCTCGCCCGCGCCGCGCTTCATGCCGACCACCATGCCCGAGCCAAAGCGGTAGCGCGCCAGAGCTTCCTCCGGGTCGCCCCCGGCTTTGCGGGCGATGCCCTTGAGGTCATTGTCGCCGATGTAATAGCGCACCCCCTCACCCTCATGGGGGAACTCAAAGAGGGTGGCGGGCGACATGGCAAGGATTTCAACCTCTTCCGGGGTGCCCCGGCCGGGTTCGGGATAGGGCAGGCCCTGATGGAACTGATAATCCAGCCCATCGACCTCATAGCCGAAGATCTGCGCCTCCTGGCCGAAGATATCGCCGTAGCGCAGATCGGTCTCGCCAAAAATCCAATGCCAGGGGCGGTAAACCGTGAAGCCGCGGTTGCCGCGCGGGGCAAAGCCGCCCCAGGAGGCATAGATGCCATTGGCGCCGTTCACCCCCACGGTGGTGGCCCCCGGCCAGTTCACATCCGCCGAATCCCAGCCCGTGGTCAGCAGATGTCTGCGCGCCGGATCCTCGCGCACCGGATCATGGGTTTTGGCCTTTGCCTTATAGCAATGCTGCTCGGCCCCGCCGTTCTCAAGCCGGATCTGCCAGACGAAATTGCCGCCAAAGCGGGCGAAATGGCCACCGCCTGCGACGTAATCCTCAACCGTTCTGCGCATCTCATGCGACCAGTATTCATCATGGCCGCAACTGGTCAGGCAGCTGTAATCTTTCAGAATTTCGGGACGGTACTGCAGATCGGTCTGGGTGATGTAATCGATCTCAAAGCCCTGGGATTCCGCCCAGACGGCGAAATGGCGGTCATATTGCGCCCAGCCTGCGGCGGCATAAAACTGCCCCCAGCCGCCCGAATAGCCCCATTCCTTTGAGGGATAGCGCGGCGCATCGCCCATATCCGGCAGCGGATTGGTCATGATCCGTGCGGCCCCCTTTGGCAGCCAGATCATGCCCCGCGTCCAGGGCCGCTTCAGACTGAGGATCGGGGCGCTTTCATTGCCATTGGGCCCCCAGGTGCCGAAATAATGGTTCGCGCCGCCCCAGTCATTATAGGCCGTCCAGGTCCCGGTCGCGAGCATCAGAAGGATGCGGCCCGGTTTCGGCCCTGGCTTCGGGCGCACCACCACAAAGTGATGCTGCACAAAGCGCTGCCCGTCGGGGCGCAGGCATTCTGAGACCACGCGGTAAAAGCCCGAAGGCGCATCCTGCGGCACCTGCCAGCGAAAGACCACCGGCCAGTCGCAGCCGTCCTGATAGGCGGTGGCAGAGGTGGGGGTGAAGCTGCCCGGCAGATCCTCCGCCTCAACCATCATGACAGGGCGGTGGCCATCGCGGTAAATCCGGATCGACCAGGTTTTCGCATCGGTGGAGCCGTGAAACTCCACCACAGCGCCGGGGTCATAGGACATCTCATCGGTATAGACGAAGACTTCGGGCAGGGCGGGGTCTTCGCGGGGGAACTGAAAGCGGTAATCCGCCAGAAAATGCTCATCGCCATACATGCGGCGCACCGCCATCGGACGGATGGCATGGGGGCCGGTCTCGGGAAACTTAAAAGGCGTGTCGCTCATGAGGATGATCTCTCTCAGATGGCGTTAAACGGGGGAATTTTCAACGGCCTGCAGCCGCTCTCTGAGGCGGGCGCCGCCCTCGGTCAGATCCAGCGCAATGGCGCGGCGCAGCTCCGGCAGATTGCCTGCGCCAAGGCTTTCAAGGATCAGCTCATGCTGGTGGCGTCCGGGATAACGCGGGCTGGCATGGGGGTAGAGTTCGCTGAGCATCGGCCCGATCCGTATCCAAAGCGTCTCAATCACCCCGATCAGATGCGGATTGGCAGAGCGGCGATAAAGCGTGAAATGAAAATCCGCATTGGCCTGCAGCGCGGCGGGCCAGTCTGCCGCGGCTTCGGCGGCGATCAATCGGGCGTGCAGTGCGCTCAGATGCTGCAGATCCGCGGCGGTGATGAAGGGCAAAGCCTCTTCGGCGGCCTGCGGCTCCAGCAGCAGGCGCAGCCTGCGGATCTGCGCATAGTCCCGAAAGCTCTGCCTGCGGATGCGCACATAACAGCGCGGCCGGATTTCCACCGCCCCATCGCGCGACAATTGCAACAGCGCCTCACGCACCGGCGTCTCTGAGGTGCCCATCTCGCGGGCGAGATCGCGGATCTTAAGCCGTTGATGCGGATGGAGTTCCGCCCGCATCAACCCCTGGCGCAGCCGCTCATAGACGGTGTCGGAGAGCACCGCTCCGCTGTCAGGCGGCAGAGATGGCATCACCGCCCTCCCCGGCGAAATGGCAGGCGACCTGACGCGGGCCAAAGCTGCGCAAAGCCGGCTCCACCCTGCGGCAGTGGTCGTTTGCCAGCGGGCAGCGGGTGGAGAAATTGCAGCCCTTCGGCTTATTCAGAAGGCTTGGCACCTCGCCGCCCAGCACCGGCGGACGCTCGCCGCGCCGCCGCGCCCGCGGCACGGCATCCAGCAGCGCGCGGGTATAGGGGTGCAGTGGCGTTCGGAAAAGATCACTGCGTGGCGCGGTCTCCACCACCTGGCCGGCATAAAGCACCGCGATGCGGTGCGAGGCCGCCCGCACCACCGCCAGATCATGGGCAATAAAGAGATAACTCAGCCCCAGGCGGTCCTGAAGATCTTTCAACAGATTGATAATCTGCGCCTGCATCGAGACATCAAGCGAGGCCACCGCTTCATCGCAGATCACAAATTCCGGATTCAGCGCGAGGGCGCGGGCAATCACAATGCGCTGGCGCTGACCGCCCGAGAATTCATGCGGAAAGCGCTCCGTCCAGGAGGGCGGCAGCCCCACCAGATCCATCAGATCTGCGACCCGCGCGACCCGCTCGGCGCGGCTGAGTTTGCCCTGTATCTCCAGCGGCTCGGCAATGGATTGCCCGACGCGCATCCGGGGGTTCAGCGCCGCATGCGGGTCCTGAAAGACAAACTGCACCCGCTCGCGCAGCCGCCGCCAGTCGCGCCGCCCGGAGCCGGCGGTGATGGTCTGGCCCAGGATCTCCATCTCGCCCGAGCTTGGCGGCAGCGAGCCGACCAGCATCTTGCCGATGGTGGATTTGCCCGAACCGGATTCCCCCACCAGCCCCAGCGTCTCACCGCGGTTGATATGGAAACTCACATCCTCAACCGCCTTCAGAACCTGACGGCTGCGGCCGGAGCCGATGTCAAAGCTGCGGCTGAGATGACGAATGCTGACAAGGGGATCAGACATCTGAGACCTGCCTTTCAGGGATATGACGGGTGCAGCGGGCCGCGCGGCCATCCGCCGCCACCAGCATCGGCAGCGCCTGGCTGCGGCAGCTTTCCAGCGCATAGCTGCAGCGCGGCGCAAAGCGGCAGCCTGGCGGGCGACGCGTTGGCTCCGGGATGGCGCCGGGGATCGTGGGCAGGCGGTCAAGATCGCTGTCGAGATCGGGGATCGCCGCCAGAAGCCCCTCAGAATAGGGGTGCAAAGGCCGCTCAAACAGCGGCTCCGCGGGCGAAAGCTCGACCGGCTGGCCGGCATACATCACCATGACCCGATCGGCGAATTCCGAGACCAGCCCCAGATCATGCGAGATCAGAATGACCGCCATCCCCAGATCCTGGCGCAGCTGGCGCAACAGCTCCATGATCTGGGCCTGAACGGTCACATCAAGCGCCGTGGTCGGCTCATCGGCGATCAGCAGTTTCGGCTGACAGGCGATGGCAATGGCGATCATCACCCGCTGGCGCTGACCGCCCGACAGGCGGTGGGGATAGTCATCCACCCGGCGCGCCGCATCGGGGATCCGCACCTGATCGAGCAGCTCAATCGCGCGGCGGCGGGCCGCTTTGCCGGTCAGCCCCTGATGGATCCGCAGGCTTTCGCCGATCTGATCGGCAATGGTCAGAACCGGGTTCAGCGTGTGGATCGGGTCCTGGAAAACCATGGCAATCTCGCGCCCGCGCAGGCGCTGCAGATCGCGGGTGCCCATGGCCAGGATATCGCGCTTTTGCCAGAGCACCTCTCCGGTGATGGCGGTGTTGCGCGGGTCATGCAGCCGCAGCAGCGACAGCGCCGTGACGCTTTTCCCCGAGCCGCTTTCGCCAACGATCCCAAGGGCCTCGCGGCCTTTCAGCGCAAAGTTTACGCTGTCAACTGATGGCACCCAGCCGCGGTCGGTGCGAAAAGAAACCGCCAGATCGCGCACCTGCAAAACTGTATCGCTCATGGCTCAGCCCTCAATTTTCAGGCGCGGGTCAAGGACATCGCGCAGCCCGTCGCCCAGCAGATTGATCGCGAGCGCCGCGATGCTGATGGCGAGACCCGGAAACAGCATGATCCACCAGGCCTCAATCGCGAAATCACGGCCCTGGGCCACGATATTTCCCCAGCTGGCATGGGGCGGCGGCGTGCCGATGCCGAGAAAGCTCAACGTGGCCTCGGCAAGGATCGCATAGGCAAAGATGAAGGTCAGCGTGACCAGCAGCGGCGCCAGGCAATTGGGCAGGATATGGCGCAGAATGATCCGCAGATCAGAGCCGCCCGCGATCCGCGCCGCTTCAACATAATCCTGCTCGCGGATCACCAGGGCCGAGGCGCGCACGATCCGCGCACAACGCGGGATATAGGCTGAGGTCAGCGCAATGATGACCGAGCTGATATGCGGCCCCAGCACGGCGCTGACCCCCATGGCCAGCAGGATCGCCGGAAAGGCCATCAGCGCATCCATCACCCGCATCAGCAGGCTGTCGAGGCGGCGAAACCAGGCCGCGCAAACCCCGATAATCGCGCCAAAGATCGCCGAGAGAATGGCCACCGTCAGCCCGATCCAAAGCGAGACCTGGGCGCCGTAAAGCACCCTTGTCCAGATATCGCGGCCGAAGTTATCGGTCCCGAAGGGATAGTCCCAGGAGGGCGGCGTAAAGCGAACGCGCACCGAAGTGGCATTGGGTTTTCCATTGCTGATCCAGGGCGCAAGCACCGCCGCCAGGATCAAAACCAGCAGCAGGATCACCCCGATCCGGAATGAGCGGTGCCGCAAGAGCCGTCGCAGCGCCAGTCTTGCGGGGCTGTGAGCCACCGCGGGGAGGGCGGAAATTACCGGGGCGTCAGTCATAATTCACCCTCGGATCGGCGATGGTGTAAAGGATATCGACGAGCACATTGATCGCCACGAAGAGAAAGCCGAGAAAGAGCATGCTGCCCTGCACCACGACGATATCGCGCGCCATAATCGCCTGAACCAGCAGCCGCCCGATGCCCGGCAGCGCAAAGATCTGCTCAATCACCACCGAGCCGCCGACCAGCAGGCTGAAGATATAGCCCGAGACCGTCAGCACCGAGACCAGCGCATTGCGAAAGGCATGTTTGCTGACGGTGCGGACCTCGGTCACGCCCTTGGCGCGGGCGGTGCGGACATAATCCTGATCCAGCACCTCCAGCATCTCCGAGCGTGTCATCCGCGCCAGATAGCCGATCTGAAACAGCGCCAGCACCGCGGCCGGCATAATCAGCGCATGAAGCCAGGGGAAAAAGCCTTCGCGCATCGGCACATAGCCCGCCGAAGGCAGCCAGCCCAGCGTCACGGAAAACAGGATGACCGCCAGAATGGCCAGCCAGAAGTTCGGCACCGAGACGCCCGCAAGCGCCAGCGACATCACCGTGGTATCAATCCAGCTGTCGCGCCAATAGGCCGCCACCACCCCCATCGCAATCCCGACCGGCAGCGTCATGACAAAGGCCACCACCGCCACCGAAAGCGTCACCGGAATGCGCTCAAGGATCGCCTCTGAAACCGGCTGATTGAGGAAGGGCGAGATCCCGAAATCAAACTGCACAAGGTTCAGCAGCCAATAGCCAAGCTGCACCAGCAGCGGGCGATCAAGGCCCAGACTGCGGCGCAGCGCCTCGATTTTATCGGGGTCCGCGCCCTCTCCCGCCAGAAGGATCGCCGGATCTCCGGGCAGCATTTTCATCAAAAGGAAGGTCAGGATCGCAACGATCAGCATGACCGGAACGGCCTGGGCGATGCGTCTTAAGATAAGCCAGGTCATCGGGCACTCCGTCAGAGGCTCGGTCGCCTGCGCGGGTGCGGCGCGGGCAAAGAATGTCAGGACAGTCTCCGGCCCGCCTTTGTGCGGGCCGAAGGGGGGCGGCGCTTAACGCATCCAGACGCCCCAGAAGAAGTTCATGTAATACTCGCGGTAGCCGCCCACCGCTTCGGGGCGGTAGCCGCGCACCGAGGCGCGGTTGGCGATCTTGATCATATAGCCTTCATCAAGGATCTGCTTTTCGATGTTGAGCCAGGCGGTGCGGCGCTCCTGCGGGTCAAGCGAGGAATAGATCTTCGCGTAGTTCTCATCCATCACCGGCTCAGATTTAAGCTGCGGGAAGAGATAGACCACCGAGCGCCACTGTTGCGGCCCGAGCAGCGGGTTGGAACAAAACGACGTGGTCGCCACGTTCCAGCGGCCCGACCCGGTGTTCATATTCGCCGATTGCGTCGGCCAGTCGGTGACATCCACGCGCGAATTAAAGCCCGCCGCCTGCAGCTGCTCATCCAGAAGGACAATGCTGTCGCGCATATAGTCATAATTGGTATTGGTCTGCAGCACGATCTCATCATTGCTGTAGCCCGCCTCTTTCAGCATGGCCGAGGCTTTGTCGGGATCATTGAGGTTATACCAGGCTGAGGCCTGGGCCTCATCATAGTAAAACCCGCCCGGATAGGACATCGAGCCATTGAGCGTGGCCGGATCCCCGGCGACGATCGAGATGTCTTCGGCATTGACGGCCGTGCGCAGCGCCTTGCGGATCTCCGATTTATCGGTCGGGGCCTGCTGGGTGTTGACGATCAGATATTGCTGACAAAAGGGCACGATCTCAACGAGTTTGACCTCACTGACCCCGGAGAGGGTCTTGACCGCCTGCGGCCCGATGGGGCTTACGACATGGGCCTCGCCGGTCTGCAGGGCGGCGGCCCGCGCGGTGGTCTCGGAGAGGAAATTCACCCGAACGCGGTCAACATAGACCTTCTTTTCGCCTGCATAGCCCGAGGTCGGGCGCGGATCGACGCTGTAATCGGCGAATTTCTCAAGGATGATATGGCTGTCGCGCAGCCATTCGCCGACTTTGAAGGGGCCGGTGCCGATCATCTCGGCTTCGCGGGCGGGTTTTTCCGCCTGAGAGGCCGGCAGGATCGAGACCGGATAGACCGGCGATTTCAGCGCATCGACAAAGGTCGCATTCAGCTTTTTGAATTTGATGATGAAGGTGTGATCGTCGGGGATCTCATAGCCCGCAACATCGGCCAGCAGCGAGGCATTGGAGCTGACTTTGCCATATCGCTCATAGGAGGCTTTGACATCCTTTGAGGTCATCACCGAGCCGTCGTGGAATTTCACGCCCTGGCGCAGCTTGAAGGTCAGCGTCAGCCCGTCTGCGCTCAACTCATAGCTTTCGGCCAGCATGGGGGCGGTGTTGTAATCGGCATCAATGGTCAGCAGACCCTCATAGATCTGATGCATGACCTCCAGATCAATCAGCGCCGAGCCCGCATGCGGATCCAGATGGCCCGGACCGCCATTGGTGGCATAGATCAGAGTGCCGCCGGTTTTCGGCGTCTCCTCTGCCAGCACAGGTCCTGCTGCACAAAGCGCGGTCCCGGCCAGCAGGGCAGCAGCGAGCGATTGACGCAAGGCGTAGGTCATTTCCGTTGTCTCCCTGATGTGTCGTCAGACAGGGCCCGGGCCTGGTGCCGGAACCCCGAAGTCAGCCCGGTCTTATGCCGGGTTCAATGTGATAAGCTGGCGGGTGGCGGCGCGGATCTGATCGTCAGACCAGGGCGCCGGCACCAGAGTGCCGCGCGACCAGGGGGTGTTCTGATCGCTGTAATGCGCGTCGCCGGGAATCCCGGAGGCGCCGTGAAAGACCACCCAGGAGCAGTTGTCCCAGTCCGACAGATCCCAGATATATTTCGCAACTGGCCCATAGCTGGCCACCAGCCCGCCCGAGGGCAGTGCCCCGGTGGCCAGCACGCAGTCGCCATCGCCCGAGACCGGTGCCGAAGCCGGGGCAAAACCGGCCGCCTCTTTGAACTGTGCGGTCAGCGGATGGGCAAAGACCGGGCGATGGGCCTCGCCCCAGGGGCGGGGCAGAAAGCCTTCCGCGCATTCAGAAATCGCCTGGTCGATCACCTCATCCCAAGATGCTCCGCCCAAGAGCGAAGTGTCATCGCGGCGCAGCTGGTCGGGCAGGGCCCACCACAGATGCGTCAAAGGAGAGATGCCGGGCGGCAGTTTCGCGATCTCCTGCCCCGCCACCTGATCGAGGCCCGAGCGGCGGGCCAGGATCCGCGTCATCTGCTGCCGAAGGGTGTAATAGACGGTGGGGGCAAGCTTTCCGGCCTCCATATCCCCCGCCCAGCCCTGCAGCGCCAGGACCATCTCTCTCCCCGGCCCCGCCTGGGGCAGACGGGCCAGAAAGCGGGCGGCAAATTCTTTAGCGACAGCCGAGGAATGATCATAAAGCAGATCGAGCATATCCGCGGGCGAGAATTTCGCCCCCGTGCTCAACAGGCTGCGGATGCGCTTTGCCCGCGTGCTCGGATGACAGTCGGTGCAGATATAATCCGGCCAGTCTTCCGGCACCGTGCGGTTATTGGCCGTCACAATGATGCCTGAGCCGGGGTTCTCCTCGCGCGGCATCCGCGCAAAGGGGATGATCCCGCGCCAGGCGAAAGCCGGATCCCAGCCCGGCACCGGCAGCCAGCCGTTTTTGCGGTCCCGTTCAGGGATGCGGGCGCGCACCTGAACGCCGATGGTATCCTGGCGATCCGCCGCCACCAGGTTGTGATCAATCAGCCCCCAGGGCTCCATCAGATCATAAAAGGCGGCGACGGTCTTTTGCGACACCATGGGCCGCAGACAATCGAGCGAAGTGTCCCCGGCCTGCAGCTGCATGGATTTCAGCGCCAGCCCCGCACCCTCGCCAGGGCTGCCGAGGATCAGAGGGCCATTGGCGGTCTCCCAGATCTCAATCTCTTCCTCTGCACCGCCGCGAATGCCGATCACCTCTTTGCGCAGGCGCGCTTTGGCACTGCCGGTGGCGGTGCGGTAATGACCCGGCTCCTGGCCGCGGAAATCCTCGACGTAAAGATCGTGGATATCGGCAAAAGCATGGGTCACACACCAGGCCATATCCTCATTATGGCCAAAATGCGGAAAGAGCGGCACGCCCGGCATCGTCAGCCCCAGGGCCGCAAAGCTGTCGCAGCGCAGATGGGCCTGGGTATACATCGCCGGGATTTCATAGGCGCGGTGGGGATCGCCCGCCACAATCGGCATCCCCGTCGTCGAATGGCGCGCATTGATCGCCCAGTTGTTCGACCCGCCCCCGGTGACATCCGTCGGGAAAAGCGCCTGCAGCCCCTCAATGGCCGGGGCCAGATCCTTCAGGGCCGCCGTCCAGCGCGGCTGCTGACGATCCTGCGGGGTGACAAATTCTTCAATGCCGCCATCTTCATAGCGCAGCAGATGCAGGTTTTCCGGCCCCGCCACCGCATAGGCCGCCGCCCGCCAGAGCTTGAACCACACCGATCCCATCAACAGGCCGCGCTGGCGCATGACCACCACGCAGTGCCAGGGCTCCCAGGGCTCAGGGGTCTCGGCCAAAAGCGCATATTCCGGTGGCAGATCACCCGCCGCGATAAAGGCGTTCACGCCCGCGCTATAGGCCTCACACATCGCTTTTGTCTGCGCCGAAAGCGCCGCATAATCCGCCCGCGACACCGCCTCAATCCCGAGTTTGCGCATCAGGCGGTCCGAGGCGAGGCCCTCAGCGCCGACCCATTCCGCCCAGCGGCCAAGCGCCCGGCGGCGCGCCGCATCCATCTGCCACAGACGGTCGCGGGCATGGATCCAGCCGTTGGCGACAAAAAGGTCCCGCTCGGGGCCGGCGGTGACATGCGGCACCCCCCAGATATCATAGCGGATCTCAACTGCCGCCGAGAGGCCAGGCAGTGTCAGCAGGGTCGCAGAGCGGGAGGCGGCAGCTTCAGTCGGCATGACTCTTACCTGATATGTGCAGGATGCATCAGAGCGGATCCTGCCGCGGCGTCAAGAAAAATTCCGCTATTTCTTCGAATTATTAATGAGATTTCGGGGCGGGCTGGATTTCTCGTGAACCGGGCGTGATCCTGGATTTGACAGAGATTTTCCCGCTTATGTTATAGGTTTTAACTGTAACATAATGATAATATATTGAATTTATATTCGGACTCTGGGGCGAATCTTATAGCCGACCTGTGTCGCTTGCCTCCCGGCAGGCCGATTTTAGATAGCAACTACGCCAGTTTCCAAAACTTTTTCGGTAAATTATTTCAGTAATGAAACTCTGCAGACCAGCTTGCTGCAGCTGTCTCCCGCCCGATAAGGCCATCCTCTGTGTGTGCTGAGACTGGCTTCACCGGCGGTCACCGCCCCGGTGAAGCCGCAGATCGGGGGCTCGGCTCTGTGCTCAGGCGTGTCCGGGGGCTGGCACGTTGATCGGGCTGGTGTTGTCGGGAGTATCCGGGGATCGGCGCGGCCGCGGACGGGCCGGCGCGCAGACAGGCGCTGCAGGGGCGGAACCCGTTTCCTTTCCTGTCTCCGATCGGCCGCGCCAGGATAGCTGCGCCTGACGCAGAGGTGCATCCAGGATTCGGGCGTTCACTTTGCATCTGCGTCTCTGCCGGTCAGTTTGAGGCGCAGACCCCGACACGGCGTCAACTGACCGTAGCCCTGGCTTTGCAGGCGTCTCCACGGGATCCACACCGCCGGGAATAAGCGTTCCTTTAACCGCTGCTGCCGTTTCCCTGGGGGAAGCACAGTAATAAGTATGTTTATCTATTCATCTCGATACCATAGTATGTGATGATATCTCAGACGCGCAGGTCCGGACTTCTTCAACGGACGGCACGCCCCAGGGGCCTCAGATCCCGCTTGTCCGGTTCGGGCGGGCAGATCACAATAGCCCGGCTGGCGTTGCGACAGCGCCGGAACCGCCGATGACCGCCCGATGCTCAGGAGATCTGCCCTTGCCATCCACGCTCCCAGAGGTCCCCGCCGCCCGCGACCGTCAGCGTCAGGCAGAGGCCGCCCGTCCCATTCTTCAGGCACTGGCCCGCGTGATGGTGACCGACCGCCGCGCGGTCACGCTGGCGAGTGCGCGGGGCGAAATCCTTCTGGCCAATCTCTCGTCGCAGCGCCTTGGAATCGACCGCGACGGCCTTTTGCAGCACCTCGACTGGGAGGCGCTTTGCACCATGGCGCGCCGCTCGGGCAGTGCGGCGGCGCGCTGGCAGCAGGAGGCGCATTGCTTTGAGGGCGAGGTGGTTCATGTGCCGCTGGGCTCCGCCGAAGGCTTTCTGCTGCGCCTGGCGGAAAGCGATCAGGAATCGACCTGGCTGCGCAACCGGGCACGGGCGGCAACGCTGATGCGGGTGGCCCATGACCTGCGCACGCCGATTCAATCCCTGCTCGCCTCCGCCGGGGCGCTGACCCGCAGCGACGGGCCGGGCCTCACGGAAGAAACGGCGCAGCGCATGCGCCGGGCGGCGGGACTGGCGCTCGATCAGGTCTCAAACGTGCTCTCGGTGATCCGCGGTGAGCAGAGCCTGCGCGGCGGGCAGCCTGACGAGGACTTCCGCCTTGTTGAGGAGGTCTCGGCCCTCGTCTCCCTGGTCGAGCCGATTGCCGCAGCCCGGGCGACAGAGGTGGTGCTGACCCTCGACACCCCCGCCGATCTGACGCTGCACGGGCCGCTGCGCTTTGTGCGCGCGCTGTGCCAAAATCTGATCGACAATTCCGTCAACCACGGTGGCGGGCGGGTTGAGCTGCGGCTGAGTGCGGCCGCGCTCAGCGCCGCTCTGCCGCTGACGGATGGCGGGGGCGATTTGTGGCGCGTGCGGATGGAACTCTCTGACGAGGGCGGCGGACTGCCGCCTGAGCACCGCGCTCGGCTGGCCGAGGCTCTGTCGCGCCAGGCGGATGCGGAGGGGCGCGACATCTCGGGCAGTGATCAGCGCCCCTCGGCGGGGCTGAGTGTGCTTGCTCATGCGCTGCGTCAGCTGGGCGGTGAAATGACGGTCGCGGACCGCGGTGCCGATGGGGCCGCCCTGCCGCCCCAAAGCGAAGAGCGGGTGATCGGCACGGTGTTCACCGCCACCTTTACCCTGCCACGCGCCCCCGCCCTGCCGCAGTCCGCAGCGCAGGGCGCGGGGGGCCGCCCGCTGCCGCTCTCAGCCCGACAGATTCTGCTGGTCGAAGACAGCCCGTCGAGCCGCGACTGGATCAGCCATATGCTGCGGCACTCGGGGGCTGAGGTGACCGCCGTCGGCTCAGGCCCGGAGGCGCTCGCGCTGCTGGCGCGGGTGGAATATGCCACCCGGATCGACCTGGTGCTGACGGATGTGACCCTGCCGCGGATGACGGGGATCGAGCTTGCAGCCCGGCTGAGCCACGGCGATGCCGCCGCCGCCCTGGTCTGGCGCGGTCCGGTTGTGGGGCTGACGGCCCATGCCGATGACCGCATTCGGGCGGCCTGCCTGCGCGCGGGCATGGCGACGGTGCTGGAAAAGCCGATCCAGGCGGATGATCTGGCGGCGGGGCTGACGGCCGTGCTGAACGGTGCCGCTCCGGCGGCCCCGCGCGCCGCCGCTGCCGGCCCTGCCGGGGACCGCCCGCTCGATGGGGAGGTCACGCAAAGCCTGATCGCGCAGATCGGGGTGGAGCCGGCACGTGGCTTTATGCTCCGCGCGCTGCGCGAGGCGCGCCAGGTGCTGCCGGAGCTGCGCCGCGATGGCCCGGGCCCCGATACCGGTCGCCGCCTTCATGCCGCGACTGGAGCCTGTGGGCTGACGGGCCTGCGCGCGGTTGAGCGGGTGCTGCGGCAGGCGGAAGCAGAGGTCGCCGTCACGAATCCCCGACTTGAGCCGCTGTGCCGTCTGCTGGTTGATGCACTCAACCGGACGGAACAGGCGATCGGAGAGCTTCCATCATGACGAAACCATCTGTCGCGCCTCTGCGGAATGCTGTATCCCGAACTCCGCTCTGCCCTGTCACAGAGGTAAGGCTTTTCAAGGCTTTGCCCGGACATGGCCGCGCGCTCAGAATGACTGCCAACGGATGTGCCAGAGGTCACAAGAATGAATGAGAACCAGACCGCTGTGATCCGCCTGCTGATCGCCGATGACCATGCCATGATCCTTGAGATGCTGGCGATGTATCTTAATGGCGTCGCCGATATTGAGGTCAGCACGGTCCCGGATTTGCCGCGCGCCCTTGAAGCCATGGAGGCGCAGGGGCCTTTCGATCTGGCTCTGGTCGATTTCGATATGCCCGGAATGGACGGTCTGAACGGTCTGGCAAAAGCGATTGAGAAGAACGCCGGCCGCCCCGTCGGCATTCTGACCAGCAGCCCGAGCGCGCGCGTCGTCGAGGAGGCCATGGCCATGGGCGGCGCGGGGATCGTGTTGAAAACCGCCTCGCTGAAGAACCTGCCCAATGAGATCCGCTTCATGGCGGGGGGCGGGCGCTATCTGCCGATAGAGCTGATCGGAATGCGCGCAGCCGTCCCCGAGGAGCCCTCGTCCCCCCTGTCGAAGCGCGAATTCAGCGTGCTGAAACTGCTGGCCGAAGGCATGCCCAACCGGGAAATCGGCGCGGCTTTGTCGCTCGCAGAGCCGACGGTGAAGATGCATGTGCAGTCGGTCTGCCGTAAGCTGGGCGTCAGCAACCGCACCCAGGCCGTGATCGCCGCGCGGGATCGCAAGCTGATCTGACACTGGAGGTTTGCCTGTCGGGGGCAGGGGCGCTCATCTGTTTGCGCGTGCCCGCGGGTGATAAAAACCGAAGGCTCCCGTGCCTTGAGGCGGTCAGGGATTGAAGGCCCGCCGGTCCCGTGCACCGCGCGGGCTCGGAAGCCGCCTGTTTTGAACAGACCCCCCGTTTTATGCGCATCAGCCCTCTGATCTGCAGACCCAAAGCCGAAGGGCCCTGCCTTCTCAAGTGTATCCCCTGGCTTCATGCTGCATCAAAGCGCCATGACCACCCAGGCCATGCGAACTGAGGGCTTGCCCGCCATCGGCTCAACCGCAGGCCCGAAGGATCTCGCAGGTCGAAGGCCCGTCCGCCATCTGTCCTGAGCCCGCGGGCCAATTTCCCTGTAAGCGGATCGGGCCTGCGGCGTTGCGGCCCCGCGAACCGGGGGTCGATCGTATCAAACGCACATAGGTCCCGATGGGGGTGTGCGACGGAAAGATGTGACGGGGCATCTTCCGAAGCGTCATTTGGCGGAGGGCAGTCAAAAGCCCCAGGGCCGATCACCGTTTGCCCCGCCGTCGCTCGCTGCGATGGAGGATGGGCCACATCGGTCAATCGGCAATGAAAATTGACCGCGCAGGTGGGGCATGCCTCAGTGACACTCTGCAATCAGGGCCGGGAAGGTCGGGGCAGGTCTGCGCCACACCCGGCGGGCCCCCGGTCAGAAACGTGCGGCAGCGGAGAGGCCGAAGACCTGTCTGCGGTCGCCGGTGACCCTTTTCAGCGGGGTTGCGATATAAAGCGAGACCGGGACATTGCTCACATCAAAGCTCAGCGACAGGCCCAGACTGGTGCGCAGCCGCGCTGTGTCGTCGATCACGCCCCCGAGGCTGTCTGACAGACGCCAGGCCGTGCCGGCATCAAGAAACACCCCCGCCGTCAGACCCTTGGCCAGATCCACCGGCAGGCGGCGTTGCATCTCAAGGGTCGCGCTCAGCCAGCGCTCGCCGCCAAGGCGGCTGCCCTGGTGGATGGGGCCGAGGCCGCGGGGCGCGAAGCCGCGCAGGGTCTCGCCACCGGCAAAGCCGCGGTCCTGGGCGTTGGGCAGCGCCCCGCCGAGGCCGCGCACCAGCCCGCCGCGCAGAGCGGCCGTGACGCGGTAATCGGAGCCGAGCGGCTGCAGGTAGGCGGTCTCGATGCGCAGCTCGCTCAGCCTGCGGCCGGTGCCGAGGTTCCACAGATAGCTCTCGACCCGCAGGCTTGCGCGGGGGCGGCGGGCGCCTTCCTCCGCGCCCTCAGGGGCGGCGGGGGTCGCATAGTCGAAGGCAAACCGCAGGAAAGGCGCTTTGACCGCCCCCGCCTCCTGGCGCAAAAGCGGGCTGGCGCCGGGCTGAACGTCGTAGAGACGCTGATCCCGATATCCGATGCCGCCCTCAAAGCTCAGCGCGGGATCTGCTTCCCAGAGCGCCCAGAGCTCTGCGATATCGCTGCGGGCAGAGAAATCCAGATCGCCATAGCGCTCGCGGGTGCCGCCGATATCGAGGGCGAATTTCAACCCGGCCAGGCTGGGTTTTTGCGCATAAAGGCTGAACTGATAGGCTTTATAATCCTCGCTCCAGGTGTTGCGGACCGCAAGCCAGGTGCCGGGGATCAGATTGAGCTGCTCATAATTCAGCGTGCCGCTGAGGCCGTAGTCATTGCTCCAGGCCAGACCCGCATCGATCCGGCCGGGGCGCAGCGGAACTTCACGGACTTCGACCAGCAGAACATCGCCCTGGGGGGTCAGGGTGACCTCTTCAAAGACGCCGGTGTACATCAGGCAGTCTTCAATCGCCGCCAGATCCACCGCATCAAGGGCCACCCCCTCCAGCTCGCCGCAGGTCTGCCGGATATCGGCTTCGGGGATAAACTCAGCGCCGCGGATCTCGGCCGTCGCGTAGCTGCGAAAGCCGCTCTCCTGCGCGAGGGCCGGGGCAACAGGGGTGAGGGCCGCGAGCAGCGCGGCAGCGACGGGGGCAGATCTCAGCATCAGATATTCCGGCAAAACTTCCGCTCCTCAGCGCAACCGGGCGCGCAGCAGCGGGCGGGTGAGATAACTCAGGATCGTCTGGGTGCCGCTTTCAATATCGACCTGGGCGACCATGCCGGGACGGATCGGAAACTCTTCGCCAAAGCGCTCAAGATAGCTGCGCTCGGTCTGCACCATCACGCGGTAGAAGTTCTGTTTGCCCGAAGGGGTGTCTTCTTCCACGGTATCCTCTGAGATCTGGGTGACCACGCCGCGCAGATCGCCATAGACCGCGAAATCATAGGCGGTGATCTTCACGCTGGCGGGCATCTCGGGCGCGATGAAGGCGACATCGCGGGGCAGGACTTTCGTCTCAATCAGCAGTTGATCGTCCAACGGGGTGATCTCCATAAAGGCCTCACCGGGCTGCACAACGCCGCCGATGGTGGTGATCTGGATATTGTTGATCCGCCCCTCAACCGGGCTTTTCACCACAGTGCGCGACAGCTCATCTTCCTTGCGCACCACCTCTTCCTGCAGGGTCGCCAGACGCGCGCGGCGGGCGGCGAGATCGCGGTAACTGTCCTGGACATAGCCGTTGCGGGCTTCATTGATGCGCCCGTCAATCTCGGCCAGCTTCTGGCGCAGCTGAAGCGTTTCCATCCGGCTGACGGCGCCGCGCTCTGCCAGAGGGCTGGTGATGTCGAACTGCTCCTGCAGGGCCTGGCGTTCATCTTTCAGCGCCGCAAGCGAGGCCAGAAGCCGGGTGCGCCGCGCCGAAAAGAGCCGCAGCTCGGTCTGCTCGGCCAGGGTGGGCTCGGGGCCGAAATCGAGGGTTTCGGCCTCCATGACTTCGGCCTCAAGCCGCGTCACCTCTGCCTGAAGGGAGTCGATCTCGCTGCGTGCGGCCAGAAAAGCCGCGCGGGAGCGGGTCGGGTCGAGCGTGGCAATGGTCTGACCCTCGCGCACGATATCGCCTTCGCGCACGAGAATTTCGCGCAGGATGCCGCCCTCAAGGCTCTGGATCGTCTGCATGCGGCGCATCGGCACCACGCGGCCGTCCCCCCGGGTGATTTGATTGATCTGCGCCAGCGCCGCCCAGGCAATCGCGATCACCACGGAAAGAAACACCAGCCGGATGGTCCATTTCGCCCGCCGCATGGCCGCGCGGCGATAGCTGCCGTCGATATGGCTGCTGCTGATGCTGTCGCTCATGACACGACTTGGACACTCGATTGTGCCACCTTGCCCGAGCGTGCGGCATTGAGGATCTGCAGCAGATCACCGTCCCGCGCGACCTGGCCGTCTTTCATCACGATGGCGCGGCGGGTCAGGCCCAGAACTTCGCGCTTGTGGGTTGAGATGATGGCGGTGCGCCCCTCAAGCCAGCCGCGCAGGAAGGTGATCACCTTCGCTTCCGTCACATGGTCAAAGGCCGAGGTCGGCTCATCGAGCAGCACCACGCGCGGGTCCTGCAGGATGACGCGCGCCAGACCGATGGCCTGTTTTTGCCCGCCCGAAACATTGGCATTGCTGTGGATCTGCAGATCGAGCCCGCGCGCATGGCGGCGCACATAGGGACCAAGGCCCACGGCATCGAGGGCGGCCAGCAGCTCTTCGTCGCTGTGCAGCGCATGATCGAGCAGCAGGTTGTCGCGCAAAGTGCCCTGAAACAGCGCCACATTCTGCGGCAGATAGCCGATCTGGCGGCGGCGGTCGATCGGATCAATCTGGCTCAGCGCCAGGTTGTCGACCAGAACCGCGCCGTCCTGGGGATCGGTCAGGCCCGCCAGCAGGCGCAGAAGCGTCGATTTTCCCGCACCATTTCCGCCCAGAAGGGCCACTTTATCGCCGGCCTGAATAGCCAGCTCGCGGATGTTCACCACCGGGGCGGCATCCGGGTCGTGGCGGTATTCCACCTGATCAAGGCGATACGACCCCGCCATGGCAGGTGCGCGGACGTAATCGCGGTCTGCCGGACGTTCCACCGGCAGCTTCATGATGTTATCAAGGCCTTCCATCGCCGCTTTCACCAGCTGCCAGCGCGACAGCAGACCCGCCACCTGCGCCATAGGCGCAAGGGTGCGGCTTGAGAGCAGCGTGCAGGCGATCAGACCACCCACGGTCAGGCTGCCCGCGTCGATCAGATAAACGCCGACAATGACCACCGCCGCATAAGAGAACTTCTGCACCGAGGAGACAATCTGCGTCATCAGATTGCTGAGGCTGCGGCTTTTGACGGCCGTGGTGGCCATGGTCGCGGTCAGCTGGGCATAGGCGCGCTGCAGGCGCCCTTCGGCGCGGGCGGCTTTGACGGTCTCAAGATTGGAGACGGTTTCAAGCAGCAAACCGTTCAGCGCGGCGGCTTCGCGGGTGCTTTCGCGCGAGGCGGCGCCAAGGCGGCGCTGCATCAAAAGGCCCGGAAGCACACTGAAGACGACCGCCAGGATACAGACCGTCGCCATCATCGGCCCGCCGAGCCAGGAGAGCACGCCGACAAAGATCAGCACGAAAGGGATGTCGCACAGCGCGGTCACGGTGCCGGAAGTAAAGAACTCCCGCACCGTGGCGAAGTCGCGGACCTGGTTGGCAAAAACCCCGGTCGATTTCGGCTGATGCGCCAGGCGCAGGCTGGAGACATGCTCAAAAAGCTGCGACGAGAGCCGCAGATCCAGATCACGCCCCGAGACATCAATCAGCGAGGCGCGCATGATCCTGAGCGAAATCTCCAGCACAATGGCGATGCCGACGCCGCTCGCGAGGATCCACAGGGTGTCAAAGGCCTGGTTCGGCACCACGCGGTCATAGACCTGCATCGAGAAAAGCGCCGTGCCGATCGCCAGCAGGTTCGCCACAAAAGAGGCGATCACCACATCGCGGTACACCGGCCAGTTGTCGAGCACCGGCCCGATGATCCAGTGGCGCCCGCTTTTCTTCGCATCATCCAGGCGGCCTGAGACGATGTCGATGGGTTTTGAGATGATGACGCGCCCGTCCTGGCGGCTTTGCAGATCCGCCAGCGGCCAGCTGACGCGGCCACCGCCGGTCTGCGGCAGGATCACATGGGCGTCCGCGCCGCGGATCCGCTCCAGCACAACGGCACTGCCGTCTTTCAAAAGGATCAGCGCCGGCAGGCTGTAGTCGGGCAGGGCGCTCAGCGCCTCATGGCTGACCCGACAGCTCATATTGACGCGGCGCAGGGCAAGTGCGGCGAGTTCGGGCTTCAGCGCCTCGCCCTTGCCGCGCGGCAGGCCGTCCGTCAGACGCTGCGCGGAGGCGGTGATGCCATGGACGCGGCAGAGTTCGATCAGACCGAGAACAACCGGATCGCTTTCGGGGAGAATTGCAGCAGTGGCGCTGTCCGGAGCGATGGCCATCGGGTCAGTTTCCTTTGCTGCTTGCCAGGATCAGCGTGCCCAGCACGCCCAGATCGAAGGCCGCTTCATATTCGGCACGCTTGCGTTCCTCATAGGTGGCGATCCGGTCCACCTGGGCGTCATAGAGATCCCGCCCGGTGGTCAGAAGGTCGATCAGCTGGCGCTGTCCGGTGATAAACTGCGCCTCATAGCCCGAAAGCACATCATTGGCCTGCGCCAGCTGCCGCGCCTGAGAGGCTTCGCGCGCGCGCAGCACCGTGATGCGTTCCAGCGCGCTGCGCACGGCATTGGCCAGATTGCGGCGCACGGCTTCCTGGTTGGATTTTGCGGCCTCAGCGGCCAGACGCGCAGCCTCCATCTGACGGCCGGTGATCGCCCCCATGCCGACATCAAGCCCGGTCGAGAGCCCGACCGAGGTCCGGGTGCGGCCGCGGTCAATATCGCCGCGCACCTGGGCCTGAAGGCGAATGGAGGGCAGCCGCGCGGCGCGGGCGAGCTGGATCTCAGCCTCAGCCCGACCGGTCCCGGCCTGAGCCGCGATGAACTTCGGCGCAAGGCGGATTGCAGAGGCCACGGCATCGCTGCGGCTGTAGCGGCGGAGGAAGTCGAGGTCGGGTGCAGGGCGCAGCGCCCCCGACGCGCGGCCCATCAGGAACTCAAGCTGCGCAAGGGCGAGTTTTCGGTCGCTTTGCAGTTGAACAAGGCGTTCTTCGGTGCGCGAGACTTCCAGCCGCGCGCGGGCGACCTCTCCCAGATCGCCGCTTCCGGCCAGGGCTCTCGCCTCGGCGTGATCGCAGATCCGCGTTGCAAACCGAAGATACTCCTGCGTGTGGGTTATTTTGCGGTTAATCACTTCGACGTCGATGAAGTAACCGGAGACATCGAGAGAAAGTTCCTCAACCCCAGATTTTAATTCTGCAACGGCGGCAATCCGGTCCTGCGAGGCGGCGGCAATCGTGCTGCTGACGCGCCCCCAGTCAAAAATCATCTGCGACACCGTCAGGGTCACCCCCGGCCCGTCGGTCGAGGTGGTGGCGGTATCGGCAGAAAGTCCTATGCGGGGATAGCGCTCATCGCGGGCCGCCTCAATTTCCACACCGCGGCGGGCCACTTTATGGCGCAGGGCTGTGATGCCGGGATCCCGCTCAGAACTGGTGAGGACCGCTTCGCTGAGCGCGGTCTGAGCGACCGCCTGAGAGCCCGAAAAAGCCACCGCCGCTGCAACCAGAGCAATACTGCCCTTCCGGAGGAGTGTGCGCGGCTGCACAGGCCTTGCAGACAGCGACAGAGCGTTTGTCATGTGTTTTACAATTCGGCGCACGACAATTCCTTTGTCAACGGGCAATACGTCACCGGATCCCGGCAAAACCGGGACTTCAGGGCGCAGCGCCCAGGAAAAGGTGCGTTACAGTTTAATGTTTAGAGATTTTAATGAATGAGAGGAAGCAGCATTGTTTCCGGAGTGGAAAAATTCCTCAATGGTTGTGAGGGATTTAACCCTGCTGCTCCTCTGACTGCAGGTCCGGCTGCAGCGCAGCATCGGCGAGGGCCGAATAGACCTCCACCTCTGCATCCGCCGCCCCGAAGAGGGTCCGGAGTGCGCCATCCACGGAGGGCGCGAGACCGAAAAGATCGCCCAAATCCGCCGCGCTGCCGCCTGCGACATCTTCAAGAATGGCACTCAGCGGATCGGCCACGCCCGCCAGCGCGCGCTCACCGCTGTCAAGGATTTCATTGAGAAGATCATCGAGTTCCGCATCCGGCCGGGTCTCTGCCGGCACCGCAGGTTCGAGCAGTCCGGGCGCTGCCAGAGTGCCGGTGAGGGTCAGCCCCAGAAGCTCAGAGAGCAGATCTTCGCCGCCCGTTTCAGCGCGGTCGGCGATGCCATCCGTCCCGTTGAAAAGCTCGGCGAAAAATGCCGCATCGGGCGCGCCAAGCAGGTCTGCAAGCGCGTCATGATCCCCCGGAAGCATGTCACTCGCCGCATCGCCGATCAGGGTGCTGAGGAAGTCATCAGCGTCAGAGTTCTCGTCAGGGTAGAGCGTTTCCGCATCCTGAACGGGAATTGCTTCCTGCTGTGATGATCCACGGTTGCGCCACCCGCCAAAGAGACCGCCCAAAAGCGAATCAACAACATGGCCAACCGGTCCGAGGCTGTTGAGCACCGGGGTCAGTGTCACGTCCAGAATACCCCCCCCGCCGACAAGCGGATTGAGCAGACCCGAAAGCAGTCCGTTCTCATCCAGCAAAGGATCGAGGAGCGTCGGCAGCAGCCCGTTTTCACCGATCAGCGGCGTCGACAACTGGTCCAGAAGCCCGTCTTCACCGACCAGCGGCTCCAGCACATAGCGCAGCGCGCCCTCATCGCCGACAATCGGGCCGAGCAGCGTTCCGGCCACCCCGTCAGGTCCCAGAAGCGGCTGAAGAACGCCCGCCTGGACAGTGCCAACAACCGAGGTCAGCGGCCCTTCCGGCCCGATCAGCGGTGTCACCACATCCGCAAGGGTGCCGCCCGTGCCGGTCAGCGGCGAAAGCAGGCCTCCGAGAAGGCCGTCATTGCCCGGCAGCGGCGCCAGAACAGCTTCAGAGAGCCCGCCTGCACCCTGAAGCGGGCTCAGGATCTGCGTGGTCAGACCGCCCTCTCCGATAAGCGTTCCGAGCAGACCGCTCACCAGACCATCGGCACCCACCAGCGGTGCCCCTACCTGGCCAGGCGCGCCGTTTTCGCCGAAGACGGGCGTCAGAATGCCCTCGGACAGCGAGTCCGCCAGCCCGGCTGTCACGCTGGTTTCACCGCCCGGCGGCGACAGCAGGCCAGCCAGCAGGCCGCCCCCCCCCAGCAGCGGGCTCAGCAGGCCGCCGATGATCCCGTTGTCACCCAGAAGCGGCGAAAGCAGCGTCTCACTCAGCCCGCCCTCACCGAGCAGCGGGCTGATCAGCCCGTCGCCGAAGGCCCCAGTCACCGTGCCGACCAGACCGCCGGCGCCGCTCAGCGGTGCCAGAAGGCCGGGCAACAGCCCCCCTTCACCGAGAAGTGGCGCGGTGATGCTGCCAATCACACCACCTTCGCCCAAAAGCGGGTTCAGCACCCCCCCGGTCAGCCCGCCGATCAGGCCCCCGACCAGACCGCCCTCTCCCAGAAGGGGCTCGGTCAGGCCGCCCAGCAGCCCGTCAGATCCGAGAAGGCCGTCAAGCACCCCGGTGAGCAGCCCGCTCTCACCCAGCAGCGGGTCCAGCAGATTGCCGACCAGACCGTCCGGTCCGAGAATCGGGTTCACAATCGAGCCGACCACACCGTCGCGGCCGAGAAGATCGCCCACCAGACCGCCAACCGGGGCCAGCACCGCCGTTACAGCGCCGGTCACCGGGGTCAGAATACCGCCCGCCAGGGGGGGCTGCGGCGAAGCGCTGTCCATGCCACCTGCGCCCGGACGCGGCAGCGCGGATATCAGGGGGCTGTCGCTCTCAGGCAGGGTGATATTGCTGGCGATCTGCACCGGCGCATCGCCTGCACCGCTGGTTTCGCGCAGCGGCTTTGCGGGCGCAAAATAGGCCGAAGGCGGCGGCGCAACCGGGGTTTCAACCGGGACGACCGGGGGGCTAACCCCGGCAGTGCTGCCAGGGTCATTCAGCGCCACAGCCTCAGAGAGCTGAGCGATTTCAATTGCTTGCGGATCACTTTCGGGATGTGCCGGCTCTGGCGTGCCCTCAGCTGCGAGCGGGGTCTGCGCGCCGTCGGTCAGACCCTCAGCCGGCTGGCCGTCCTCGGGGGCAGGCGCCGCTTCGGCGCGCGATTGCATGGCCAGACCAAGGCCGATGGTCGCCGCGGTGATGCTGGCGACAAAGCCATCGCCACCGCTGCGCGATGCCGCCTGCTCAGGCACTGCGGCGCGGCCGGGCTGCAGCGCGGCCGCCTGCTGGGCCGCACGCGGCTGATCGTCGGTCGGTCTGATTTTATCACCAGCCATCAGGGGACCTCACAGCAAAGCTGTAGAAACGGAAGGGTCGCCCAGCCGAAAGACAGGGCAAATGAGTTATGAACATACTAGCGTATGTATTTCCTCTCAGCTATCAAAAAAATCCCGCTCAATGCGAGAGTGACGGTCTTTCGGACGGATGTGGTGCGGCGGCAGCAGATCACTGCCATATCGGTCCTCTTGCGCACCCATGCTAGGTGTTTGATCCCACGGATTGATGGTGTGATCCTGTCAAGGGAATGGAAGGATGCCCTATGGGACAAATTCGTCATGGAAGCGCCACGATCGAGCCATGGCACGCCACTGGTCCGAGTGACCATGGCGAGGGCACGCCGTCCGAGCTGCTATACAGTGATCGCAGGTCGAAGACCTGCCCGCCATCGGTTCGAGGGCGGGTCTGAGGGCTCTCGGAGTTGAGCCGGGAACTCGGGATAAACCCGAAGACGGTCGTCAAGTGGCGTAAGCGGACTTCCGTTGAAATCAGAAGACGGGGCCAAAAGAGCCTCGTTCAACGGTTCTGACCGAGGGAGAAGAGGCTATTGTGGTGGCCTTCCGGCGCCACACTCTGCTGTCCCTGGACGACTGTCTCTATGCCCTCCAGCCCAGCATCCCGCACCTCAGCAGATCGGCCCTTCATCGGTGTTTACAGCGGCACGGGACCTCAACGCTGGAGGATGTCAGCGGCGACAAACCCAGGCGGCAGAAGTTCAAGCGCTACCCGATGGGCTTCTTCCACATTGATATCGCCGAAGTGCAGACGGCTGAAGTATGAGGAGGATCAGAAAACGATCCGGGGGATCGTTTTCCTGCTGAACGTCAAACGTTTCCACTATCAGCATCACCAGCAACTCAAGGCACACTTGGGCGACCATATGGCTGCCTGTAACTACGCCCGCAGGCTGAAGACCTGCAACGGCCTCACGCCCTGGGAATACATCTGCAAAATCCGGACTTCAGGGCCGGAAAGATTCATCCTCAATCCGATCCACCAGAGGCCGGGACTGAATGCCTAACGGCGAGATGGAGATCATTCTCTGGCCGATCCGGAACGGGATTTTGCGCTTTACCGGCTTTGACGTTCTGCCGCCGCAGATCAGCTATTCGGTCAATTATCGCAGCGAGGCTGAGCGCCAGGCCATGATCTCCGATTGGGAGCGCCGCCTTGAGGGCCTATTCGACGGGGCTCCGATCCCCTTCAACGGGCGGGACGATTACCTGAATGACTGGCGTCTGAAGCCGGGCATTGCCCCGCTGGCGGTCGGTCAGATGCGCGCGCAACCGGCCGTGACCGGCCCGGAGCGGCCAGCGCAGAAAGCACCGGCCGGTGATGAGCCCGACTGACTAACCAGGCCGGATGAGGTCACTGATCTCAGGGGGGCAAAGAGGATCGGGGCAAGTCTGCGGCGGTGACCATCTGCAGGCGGGCCCCCAAGCTCAAACACCTGGCGACCGAACTGGCCTGGATCGTTCTGTCGTTCGCCTCTCCTTTGGTCAGGCAAAGAAGATCGGCGGCATTGCGCAGGCTGTCTTGAGGCTGATCACGGTCACGAACAGTCTGACCGTGTCGCAAGGTTACCCGGTCCTTGCGGCGCTGGCGGGCGTAGCGCAATGCCCGGACAATCTTATGCAGAGACAGACCAGACGGACTGGATGCCGGCGGTATCAACCGGCTCTAACGACGCCTGATCGGGCGTATGTGCAATATCTGGGGTGCCTGCACAGGTTTCCGCCCCGTCACCCCGTGGCGGGGCGGAAACCCGGGGGTGCAGGCGTTACTGCGCCAGATAGCGCTCTGCCAGACGGGCCCAGAGCGCAGCGCCCGTGGTGAGGGCCTCGTCTGAGAAGTCGTAGTTCGGGTTGTGCAGCATGGCGGAATTCACGCCATTGCCGAGACGCAGGAAGGCGCCGGGCTTATGCTCGAGGTAGAAGGCAAAGTCTTCGCTGCCGGGGATCGGCGGACACAGTTTGACGCGATCTTCGCCCAGCAGTTCACGCGCCACTTCCGTCGCAAAGGCGGTCTCCTGAGACGAGTTCCACACCACGGGGTAGCCGCGCTCATAGTCCACCTCCGCCTCAGCCTCAAAGGCGGAGGCGACATCACGGGCAACACGGGTGATGCGCTCCTGCAGGCGGTCCCGAATGTCGGCGTCGAAGGAACGAATGCTGAGCTGGAATTCGGCGCTGTCGGGGATGACGTTGGCAACCGTCCCCGCATGGATGGTGCCCACCGTCAGCACCGCCGCGCGCGTCGGGTCAATCGAGCGCGAGACAATGGCCTGCATGGCCACCACGATCTGACAGGCAATCATCACCGGATCGATGCTCAGATGCGGACGCGACGCATGACCGCCCTTGCCACGCACGGTGATTTTTGCAGAGTCCCCCGCCGCCATCATTCCGCCTTCGCGGGTCAGGACCACACCCTCTGCCTCGCCGGGGTGGTTGTGAAGGCCGAAGATGGCATCAAATGGAAAGCGCTCAAAAAGTCCGTCCGCGATCATCGCGCGGGCGCCGCTGCGCTGCCCGGATTCCTCAGCGGGCTGGAAGATCAGCGTGACGGTGCCATTGAAACGGCGGGTGCGCGCCAGATAGTCTGCGGCCCCCAGCAGCACGGTGGTATGGCCGTCATGGCCGCAGGCATGCATCACCCCAGGGGTCAGGCTTTTCCACGGCAGATCCCGGGCCTCCTCGATGGGCAGAGCATCAATATCTGCCCGGATCGCGACCGAGCGGCTGCCGGTTCCCACGGTCATACGCGCCACCACGCCGTGGCCGCCGACATTGCGCGTCACCTCATAGCCCCAGCCCTCCAGCCGGTCGGCGATATAGCGCGCGGTTTCGGCTTCTTCGTGGGACAGCTCAGGATGCTGGTGAAGCCAGCGCCGGGTGGCGATCAGCTCTTCTTTCATCGCCTCGAAGTCTTCTGTGCGCGCATAGGCGTTGTCGGTCATCATCAGATATCTTTCCGTAAATTCCTGCAAAGCAGCCGGAGGAGTAATCTCCCCCGGGGCCGGTCATATGAAACGTGCAAGGAAGGCCTGGGTGCGCGGATGCTTCGGAGCCACAAGGAGTTCCCCGGGTGGTCCTTCTTCGATAATATGGCCGCCGTCCATAAAGACCACGCGGTCTGCGGCCTCTTTTGCGAAACCGATCTCATGGGTCACCACGATCATCGTCAATCCCTGGGTCGCGAGATCGCGCATGGTGGCCAGAACCTCTCCCACAAGTTCAGGGTCCAGCGCCGAGGTCGGCTCATCAAAGAGCATCAGCTTCGGCCGGATCGCAAGCGCCCGCGCGATGGCCACGCGCTGCTGCTGCCCGCCGGACAACTGCCGGGGATAGGAGTTCTCCTTCTCCGCAAGGCCGATCCGTTTGAGAAGCTCGCGCGCATGGGCCACGGCGGCCGCCCGGGGCTCGCGGTGAATGCCGACCGGCGCTTCGATGATATTTTCCAGCACGGTCATATGCGGATAAAGGTTAAACTGCTGAAAAACCATGCCGATCCTGCGGCGCTGCCGTGCGGCGGCGTCGGGTTTCAGCTTCAGCAGCTTCTGCCCGGCATGGCGGTAGCCCATCTGCTCCCCGTCGACGAGGACGGCACCCTGCTGGATGTCTTCGAGATTGTTGATGCAGCGCAGAAACGTGGATTTCCCGGAGCCCGAGGGGCCAAGGATCACCACAACTTCCCCCGGCGCCACATCCAGACTGATGCCCTTCAGAACCTCAAGCTGATCAAAAGCTTTATGCACATTAAGGGCCTGGACAAGCGGTGTCTGGCTCATAGGTCTGCCTCCGTCTGGGGGGTGGTCAGCCGGCGGTCACTTTTGGCGTAATAGCGCTCAATAAAGCCCTGGCCGATATTCAGCACGGTGGTGATGATCAGATACCAGAACACCGCAACCAGCAGCAGCGGCACGACTTCAAAGGTGCGGTTGTAGATCGACTGCGCCGCATAAAGCAGATCCGACATCGCAATGACCGAGACCAGCGAGGTTGCTTTCACCATCGAGATCAGCTCATTGCCGGTCGGCGGCACGATGGAGCGCATCGCCTGGGGAATGATGATCCGCCACAACGCGCGGCCCCGTGTCATGCCAAAAGCCGAAGCCGTTTCATTCTGCCCGCGATCAACCGAGAGCAGCCCGCCGCGGATAATTTCCGCCATATAAGCTGCCTCATTGAGCGCGAGCCCCAGAATGGCTGCGGTCATCGGCGTGATCAATGCATTGGTCTCCCAGCTGATCAGCGCCGGGCCAAAGGGGATCGCCAGGGAGATATGGGGGAACAGCGTTGAGAGGTTGAACCAGAAGATCAGCTGCACCAGCAAAGGTGTGCCGCGGAAAAACCAGATGAACGCCCCGGCGGCACTTTTGGCCAGACCGTCATTCGACAGCCTGGCCACCGCCAGCAAAAGCCCCAGCACGGTGCCCAACACCATCCCCACCACTGTCAGGATCAGCGAGAAGCCAAGGCCGCGCATAATATCGGGGTGAAAGAAAAACTCGCGGATCACCGGCCAGCGGAAATTGGCATTGATGGCGCAGATCCAAAGAAAGTTCGCCAGGAACAGCAACACCACCGCCCAGGCCGCGATGCGGCCATATTGGACGGGCTGATGCGCCGCGCTGACGTCCTGCCAGGCAGGGGCCTCTGCGCGGGACGGGGAATGCAGGGTCATTTCCGTCATTTCCCGAGATTGATGCCCGGTTCGAGCAGCATGTTATTCTCAAGGCCCCAGCGGGTCATGATTTCCTGATAATGGCCGCTTTCCTGCAGCAGTTTGATCCCCTCAAGCAGGACCGGCCCCAGCGGCGAGCCCTTTTGGACGACCGCGCCCTGGAACAGGTCATCAAACCCGTTGGATTGCCCAACACCGGCAAGCTCCAGCTCGCCGTTCGACTGCTGTACAAAATAGCTCAGCGGGGCCTGTGAAGAGAAGAAGGCATCGGCACGCCCCGAGCGCACGGCGAGGATCGAAGTGGGCTGGTCGGTAAAGGACTGCACGACCAGCTTGGGCTGGCCATTCTTTTCGCAGTCTTCCGCAGCCCGGGTAATCACGCGCTCGGCAGAGCCGCCCGCCATGACCGAGATCCGCGTGCCACAGGCGGTTTCCAGCGAGGTAATGCCCGCCGGATTGCCGGCTTTCACAGCGAAAACGACATATTCCTTGACCCAGTCCACGAAATCATTCGCCTCCTGGCGGGATTTGAAATCGCCGACAGGCCCGAGAGCAAAGTCAAAGCGACCCGCATCAATCCCGGTCAGCCGCGCGGGCAGCCCGCCCACGGTTGAATGCTCAATCTTCACGCCGAGGATTTCGCTCAGGGCGTCGGAAAGATCGGCAGAGGCACCGTTCAGTTTCTGCCCCTCAAGGATTTCATAGGGCGGAAAGGAGCCATTGTTGACCGAGATCATCTTTCCCGCGGTGCGGAATTTCTCGGGCAGCTGATCGTGCAGGGCCTGGTTTTTGCTCAGAGGCGGCAGGTTGCTTTGCTGCGCCAGTGCCACGCCCGAGACGGCGAGCAGAGCGGTGGCAGCGAACAGGGTGGATTTCATCGCGCGCATATCAGTCTCTTTCTCTCAGCTGTGGCTCAATGGGCCGAAAAATTCGGGAAAAGATCGTCAACGGTGATCCGCCGGGCACTCAGACCCTGTGCAAAGAGTTCTTCGCAGAAATCGTCGATCATCCGCGCATTCGCCGGAAGACCCGAGCGGTTCCAGTCTTCGGGCAGCGCACGGGCGGTGCGGGCCAGCTCGTCAAACATCCAGGGCGTGGTATCCGCATATTTCCGCCGCTTGCTCAGCCACATCTCCTGCGATGCGGCCAGAAGCCGGCTGAGTTCATCCGCAACCCAAGGATTTTGCGCCACAATATCGGCCTTCAGGGTGACAAGATGCATGCCAGGCACATAGCCGACATCGCGGAAATAAGCTTCCTCGGCAGCCCTGTAATCCGGCTGCAGCTGGCGCAGACCACTGGCCGGGTCGAAAAATCCATCCGGCATGAAGGGCGTGCAGACGGCATCCAGAAAGCCCTCCCGCAGCAGATCGACCATCGGCCGCTCCTCGGGGCAGGCCTCAATGCGGCCCTCACGACCAAAGCCGTCGAGGCGATCGGTGATCGGATGCGCTTCGGTCAGCCGACCTGCATACCAAAACGCGTCCTCAACCCCCACGCCTTCGCGGCGCATCAGCGCCCGGGTCCAAGTATTGCCGGAATCGCGCCAGCCGGTCACCCCGATGCGCTTTCCTTTCAGCTCACCAAAGCGGGTGAGCGGGCTGTCTGCCCGGGTGATCACGCAGCGATTGCGAAACCCGCGCATGATAAAATTCGGTATCCCAACGAGCGAGGTGTCATTTTCCAGCCGCAACTGGCTGTAGCGGCTGAAGGAGGCCTCCGCGCCCTCATAGGCGGGGTCACGTCCGACATGGTTCACCAGGGTGCCCACGCGGTCGATCTCAAGTTCCAGTCGGTCGGACTGCAGATCCCCTACGACAAGCGGGGTCAGATAGTCCCAGTCCCGCATCGCAAGGCGTAATTTTAATACCATCAGAAAATCCCCGACTGTCTTTCGTAAAGAATTTTTGTTATTATTGTTAAAATCAATCTTTATTATGTTATTGAACGATAAATGATCGAAAATCAGCACCAAACCAGCCTTTCTGCCGCCGAACTTGCCGCCGCTTTACCGGACCGGACGCTGGCGGGAATCACCATGGGGCTCCGGGCCCTGATCAAGGCGGGCCGTTTGCCATTGGGCAGCAGGCTGCCGACCGTGCGGGAGGTGGCGCTGGAATGCGGGGTCTCGCCCGCCACGATCTCGGCGGTCTGGCAGAACCTGCAAAAGCAAAAGCTGATTGAAAGCCGCGGGCGCAACGGGTGCTGGATCTGCGGGCAGCAAAGCCGGATGACGCCCGCGCGTTTCGCCAGTTCGGGCCATTTTTCCCGCGATGTGCTGAATCTCTCGCTCGCGGTGCCGGATGCGCGGCTGCTGCCGCCACTGCAGACGGCCCTGTTGCAGGGCGCGCAGGCGGAGGATCTGAACTCCTATGAGCGCATCGCCATCTTACCTGCCCTTGAGCGGGCGGCGCGGCGGCTCTGGCCCTATGAGCCAGAGGCTTTGCTTGCGACCTCGGGGGGCTACAGCGCCATCCACACGCTTTTTCACGCCCTGTCTTTTGCCTGCTGCCGCGTTGCGGTGGAAGAGCCGACCGGGCTGCGGCACCTCGATATCCTTGAGGATCTGGGCTGTGAAATTCTGCCGGTGGCGACCGACAGCGAAGGCCCTTTGCCAGAGAGCCTGGCCCGGGCGCTGCATAAACAGCCCGTCGCCTTTCTTTTTGAGCCGCGACAGCATGCCGTGACCGGGCAGCGCGTCACCCCTGCGCGTCTCGCGGCCCTCGGCGATGTCCTTGAGGGCCGTGAAACGCTGATTATTGAGGATGACGGCATCGGCTCTCTGTCGAGCGTTGCGGCGCAATCGCTGGGAGGGCGCTTTCCGGAGCGGGTCATCCACGTTCTGAGCTTTTCCAAAAGCCATGGCCCCGACCTGCGGATGGCCGTTCTGTCCGGTCCCGCTGAGATTGTGGAAAGCATCCGGGCCTATCGGCTTTTCAGCTCGGGGTGGTCGAGCCGGATTTTGCAGGGCGCGGCAGCCTGGCTGCTGGAGGATGCCGGGACCAGCGCCCTGGTGACACAGGCGCGCGAGATCTATAACGCGCGCCACAGCGGGTTTGTCACCGGAGTGCAGGCCCTCGGCGGCGCGTGTCAGGCGGGAGCAGGACTGTCCGCCTGGCTTCCGGTGCGCTCCGAAACCTTTGCCGTTGTGACCTTCGCCGCACATGGAATCGCCGTCTCGCCCGGCAGGCGTTATGGAACGAAAGAGTTGAACCACGTCCGCATCGGAACCAGCACGCTCGAGGGGGATCTTCTGGAGCGTGTGGTGGAAATCTCCCGGCTGGCCAGCCAGTAGACATGCGCCGCCGTCAGACCAGCGGCCGTTTTTGAGCAGCACCGGCCCGATGACGACAACCGCCTCACCCCGCGGCGTTTGAGGCCCCGGGCTGTCACCATTGCGCAAAGGTCTGACTTTCCTTTCGGGCCTGGGCAGAGCGCAGTCTCTGGCCGGTCGTTCACCTGCACATCGCGATCAAGCGAGGCGGCGTGTCGGCTCGTCAGCCCGGGTCATGGATATGGATTGTCAGGACTTCAAAAGCCACAGCCTGAGCGCCGTCAGCCCCTGCACCCGCCTTGTCCGGACGACTTCAAGCGCCGGTCCGGCCCCGCAGGACGAGGCGGAGCCTGTGCAACAAAGTTTGGCTGCCGAAGTGGCACTCCAGGCTGCCTCTTCATGGAAAAGGCAAGACGGGTCGAAGCTGCCGACTATCTTTCAGATGGAAAGCCCGGTTTCCAGGCCAGGTGGAACCGGCGCTGTCCCAGGCAGGCTGTCTCTCAGCGCACCGCAGCACGTGCAGGGCGTATTGCAGCAGCACCAGTTGGCCGGGCGGAAAACCGCAGGCACTTCGCCATCCCGGTATACTGGTATGCCCAAATAACAGGCTGAAATTAAATGATAAAATAATAATGCAGCAAGGTCTGGCTACGGGTCAGGCAACCGCCTTCGGGAGGATTTACTGAAGACAGCCTGGACCTCAGATTGCCAGGGCAGACAGGATTGTCAGACATTTATCTGGACAGCTTCGCCCTTCCCGTGCCTGATAAGCGGGGGTCTGCTGCACTCCGATTCTGAACGCGGAAGAGGAGCCGCGCGAAGAACACCCGACCACCTCAGGTGGCGGGCCAGATCAGCGCAGCATCAGGGAGAGCAACACAATGATACGCCACGCCACTGCCGCGCTGCTTTTATCCGCAGCTTTCAGCCTGCCCGCCACTGCGAAGAACCTGAATTATGCCCATGGCTATCCGGCGGAATCAGCCGTTGGTAAAGCGGCCGTCACCTATGCCGATCGGGTTGAAGAGAAATCCGGCGCTGCGCTGAAGGTCAAACCCTTCGCCATGTCGCTGCTGAGCCTGAGTGAAACCGGCCCTGGCCTGCGCGATGGCATAGCCGATGTCGGCTATGTGCTGACGCCCTATTATTCGGCCGAATATGCCACCAGCCTTTTGCTGCATGAGATGAACCTGCTGGTGAACCTTGGCCAGGACAAAGGCATCGAATCCTTCGCCTATGCCGGCGCGATTGCGGATTACACGCTGAACGGCTGCCCCGAGTGTCAGGCGGAATTTACCGCCCAGAACCAGGTCTATACCGGGACTGGCGTGACCTCGCTTTATGGCCTGCAGTGCAAATCTCCGGTCGCCAAGATTGAGGACCTGGCGGGCAAGCGCGTGCGGACCGCGGGCGCAGGCTTTGTCCGCTTTGCCGAGCATTTCAAAGCCGTCGCCGTGCCGCTGCCGATCAATGAGGTCTATGAGGCCCTGTCGCAGGGGGTGATCGACTGCGCCATGCTCAGCGCGCCGGAACTCATCAATTACAATATGTTCGACGTCGTCACTGATGTAACGCTGAACGTGCCGGGCGGGCTTTTTGCGGGTGTCGCGGGGACCAATGTCAACCGCACCGTCTGGCAGGGCCTTTCCACCGAAGAGCGCGCTGCGCTGATCTGGGGGGGAAGCCATATGGCCGCCGCCATGACCTGGAACTTCGTCGAGCAGGAGGCCGAAGCCATCCGCATGGCGCAGGAAAAGGGCATTCGCGTTCACACCCCAGATGAAGCCATGCTGGCCCCGGTACGGGCCTTCGTGGAAAATGACCTCAAGACCATGGTCGATGTGTTCAAATCGACCTACCGGGTTGATCGCACCGCCGAGATCGCCGCTGAATTCCCCGTTGTGCTTGAGCGCTGGCGGGGTCTGGTGGCCGGAGTGACCTCCTATGAGGATCTGCAGAAGATCTATTGGGATGAGCTTTACTCCAAAATCGATCCAGCGACCTACGGGATGTAAGGGAGCATCCGCCCTGCGCCACGGGCGTGGGGCGGGCTGACAGGAAAGATCACTCTGATGACAGCCTTCACCCTTGGGTTGACCCGTCTGAGCAACTGGACGGCCGCGCTTGCGGCTGTCGCCGTGGCTCTGCTTGTGCTGCATGTCACGATCGATGTGACCATGCGCTACCTCTTTAACGCGCCGCTTGCCGGCACCATTCTCTACGTCGCCTCCTTTTATATGGTCGCCATCGCCTTTCTGCCCCAGGCGCTGACCGAAAAGGACGATGCGCAGATCTCGGTCGATCTGCTTTACGACTATTTCCCCCCCGCTCTGCGCCGCGCGGTGCTGAGCTTTGGCTATCTGTTGACCGTGGTGGCGGCAGGGCTTCTGGCGGTGCGGACCGGCCAGGAAGCGCTGAGCAAATATGCCCTCGGCACCTTTTCGATTGAGGGACAGACCCGCATCATCACCTGGCCCAGCTATTTCCTGCCGCCTCTGGGCTTTGGATTAATGACGCTGGTGGCCTTTTGCCGGCTTCTGCTGTCGCTGAGCCCTGGCGCGCCCGGGATGCCGCGGACGCCCGTTGGCGGTGAAACCGGAGACGGGGAGACGATCCTTTGAGTGAACTTCAGATTGCTTTCCTTTTTCTTGGGCTGCTCTTCACGCTTATTCTGATCCGCATCCCGATCGGGATCTCGCTGATCCTGGTGTCCTTCGGGGGCCTTTGGTCGCAGATGGGCTGGAATGTCGCCTGGGGCTCGCTGGGGGTGGTGCCGCACAGCTTTGTCTCCAGCTGGGTGCTGAGCGCGATCCCGGCGTTTTTGTTCATGGGCTTCATCTGCTATCACACCCGCATGACCCAAGGGTTGTTTCAGGCCGCCCAGATGTGGCTTTCGGGGCTGCCGGGCGGGCTGGCGATTGCCTCGGTGCTGGGCTGCTCGGGCTTTGCGGCGGTGACGGGATCGTCGCTCGCCTGCTCAGCGGCGATGGGCAAAATCGCCATTCCTGAGATGATGCGCCACCGCTACAGCGCTGAACTGGCCACCGGAACGGTGGCGGCCGCCGGGACGATCGGGGCACTGATCCCGCCGTCCATTCTGATGATCCTTTATGGCATCATCTCGCGCCAGCCGGTCAGCCAGCTCTTCCTTGGCGGCCTCGTTATCGGGATTATAACGATGGTGGCCTATTCGCTGATGATCATGATCCGGGTCAAACTGAACCCGGAGCTGGCCCCGAAAGTCGGGAATTCCGCCACCTGGGCCGAGCGGTTTGCCGTTCTCTCCGGGACCTGGCCGGTCTTCGTCATCATCATTGGTGTGTTTGCAGGCCTTTTCGGCGGCATTTTCACCCCGACAGAGGCCGGAGCCTTTGGCGCGGCCCTCGCCTGCGCAGTGGCCCTTCTGCGCCGGACCATGACCTGGTCGGCGCTGCGGGCGGCGATGATTGAGACCCTGGTCACCACGGCCTCGCTGATGATCATCTGCGTCGGTGCCAGCCTTCTGGCGCGGTTCCTGACATTGTCCGGCACCGGCGATGCGCTTTCGGATTTCATCCTCTCCTTCGGGGCCTCGCCCTATGTCATCATTTTCGGCATCGTGCTGGTCTATCTGCTGCTGGGCATGGTGCTAGAGCCGATCGGGGCCATGCTGCTGACCCTGCCGATTGTGATTCCGCTGGTCGCGGAAACCGGATTTTCGCTGATCTGGTTCGGCGTGGTGCTGACGAAGCTGCTGGAGATCGGGATGATCACGCCGCCCGTTGGCATGAACGTTTTTGTTATCAAGGGCGTGGTCGGAGATCAGGTGAAGCTGACGACGATCTTCCGGGGCATCTTCTGGTTCCTGGTCGTCGATCTGCTGATCGTGCTTTTGTGCGTGATCTGGCCCGATGTGATCATGTTCCTTCCCAAGATGATGGCCCGCTGACCTTTCTGAGAGCGGCGGGCACTGCGCCCGCTTCGCGCGCGTTTTGACGAAATGGACGAAACCATGCAAATTCCCCGAATGATGCAAGTCGTTGAAATTACAAAGCCAGGCGGCCCCGAGGTGCTGAAACCTGCAGAGCGCCCGGTGCCGCAGCCGGGCCCGGGGCAGATCCTGATCCGCCTGCATTGGGCGGGGGTAAACCGCCCCGAAGCGCTGCAGCGCGCGGGGGTTTATCCGCCGCCGCCCGGGGCCTCAGACCTGCCCGGTCTGGAAGGCGCGGGGACCATCGCAGCGCTTGGCGAAGGGGTCAGTCAGTGGCGCGTTGGTGATGAGGTCACGGCGCTGCTGCCGGGGGGCGGCTATGCGGAATATGCCGTGACCGACGCGCGCCACGCCCTTCCGGTCCCCGAGGGGCTGTCGATGAAAGAGGCCGCCGCCCTTTGTGAAACGCTGTTCACCGTTTACAGCAACCTCTTCACAAGGGGCGGCCTGAAGGCGGGCGGGCGGGTGCTGATCCACGGCGGATCAAGCGGCATCGGCACAACAGCGGTCCGGCTGGCCGCGGCGGCGGGCGCGCGGGTGATCGTCACCGCAGGCTCTGAACAAAAATGCCGCGCCTGCCTCGATCTGGGGGCTGAGATTGCGATCAACTACCGCGAAGAGGATTTCGTCGCCCGGCTTCAGGCCGAAGGCGGGGCGGATCTGATCCTCGATATGGTCGGTGGCAGCTATCTGCCCCGCAATATCGAGGCCCTCGCCCTTGATGGCCGCCTGGTGGTAATTGCCTTCCTTGAGGGCACCATCGGCGAGCTGGACCTGCTGAAGATGATGCAAAAGCGCCTGACGATTACCGGCAGCACGCTGCGCCCGCAAAGCCCCGAAGCGAAGGCCAGGATTGCGGGCGATCTGCTGCGCGATGTCTGGCCCATGATCCGCGACGGGCGCTTCCGCCCGGTCATGGATGAGGAATTCCCCCTCGCAGAGGCCTGGCGCGCGCATGAGCGGATGGAAAGCTCGGTTCACATTGGCAAGATGGTTCTGAAGATCTGCTGATTGAGCTGAGGCTCACCCCGACGTGACCGGCGCTTATGCCGGTCACGGATATCTCTCGTGACCCAAGGCGTGGGCGCCCATAAAAGACAGGTTCGTCTGAGCTGCGCAATCAGTCGTGCGAACTTCTTCGGAGATCGTATTTCACGTCGAAATACGATTTGCCTCTGTTCTGCGGTCGTGCGACGACGTGGGAGTAAGGTTCGGAGACGGTATGCAATACACGACTCGTCAGATTGCCGCTGCATCGGTGCTGAGTGATCTTCGCACCGCGACCCGGGGTCTTCACGAGGCGCTTGAAAGCCGTTTTGACGCCATTGCCGAGCTCTCCGACGACCGCAGACGCCCCCTCGCCATTCAGCGCTATGCTCAGTTCTACACTTCGGCGCACGCGGCCCTCCACGACCTGCTGGCGGATGTCCGAAACCTGTCATTTTCGACCCGCGCGGAGAGCTGGCTGGCGCTCGGCGCGTCGCTGCCCTTAAATCTGACGGCACCGGGCCTCACCCGGCCTGAAACGCAGGCCGAAGCCCTGGGGGCGCTTTATGTGGTCGAAGGCTCTGTGCTCGGCGGGCGGATCATTCAAAGAACTCTGCGGAGCAAAGGGATCAACGATCCGGGGCTGAATTTTCTTGACCCCTATGGCGAGGAAACCGGACGCATGTGGCGCGGGCTTATCGAGGTGATCGAGCAGGCGGGCGCGCAGGCCCCCGCAGAGCGGCAGGCGATCTGTCGCGGCGCCGTGCGCGGGTTCCAGGACGCCCGCCGCATTCTTTGTGGCGATCCGCTGTGACGCCCGCGCAGCCTCCGTTGACCGAGTGTGATCGGGAGCCCATTCATATTCCGGGATCCATCCAGCCGCATGGGGTGCTGCTGGTCGTGGACCCTCAGACCCGCTGCGTCACCCAGGGTGCGGGGCGCATTGCCGAAAGGCTCGGGGTGGCGGTCTGGGCAGGCCAGCCGCTGGAGGCGCTGCTTGGCCCCGTGTTAACGGCGGCGATCTTCTCTCCGGCAGGCAGTCTGCCCCGCAATGTCACGCCGCCCCATGCGACAGAGGCCTTTGACGTTCAGCTCACCCATGCCGGGGCTGAACTGCTTATAGAGCTGGAGCCTGCGGCCACGCCGGAGCTGATGGCCACGATTCTGCCGCGGCTTGAAGAAGGCGCGCAGCGCTTTGAGCAGGCGGGCGACATGCAGAGCCTGCTCAATCTCGCCGCCCGTGAGATCCGTCAGCTGACCGGCTATGACCGGGTGATGGTCTACCGCTTTCTTGCGGACGAGGCGGGCAAAGTGGTGGCCGATGACATCGCGCCGGGGCATTCCTCCTTTCTTAACCATCACTTCCCGGCAAGCGATATTCCCGCCCAGGCGCGGGCGCTTTATGTCCGTAATCTGGTGCGGGTGATCCCGGATGCCTGCTACCACCCCGCGCCGCTTTGGCCGCCGCGCCCGGCGGATCAGCCGCTTGATATGAGTGACTGCAGCCTGCGCAGCGTCTCTCCCGTGCATCTGCGCTATCTGCAGAATATGGGGGTCGCGGCCTCGGCCTCGTTCTCCATTGTCAAGGACGGGGAGCTGTGGGGGCTGATTGCCTGCCATCATTTCTCCCCCCGTGGCCTGTCGCTGGATGTGCGCAATGGCGGACGCGCGCTTTGCGGAGCGCTGTCGCGGCAGATCCGGGCGTGGGAAGATGTCTCGATCTACCGCGAGAAGGTGCGTCTGCAGAGCTATGAGGATCAGATCGCAGCCGATCTGCAGGACGAAGCCGCGCCCGAGGACTTTTTGCCCGGCCAGCTTCCCTTCCTTGCGGAAATGCTCGACGCCGATGGTGTGGCGCTGGTGCATGGGGCTGCCATCCTGCAGCACGGGCGCTGCCCGGAGACAGCTGAGGTCGAAAGACTGGCAGATTTTGCGCTGGCGCAGGGCGCGGGGATGGTTTTCGCTACCGACCGCCTTGCCGGCCCCGGACCGCGGTGTGACAGCCCCGGCCAGCTTGCCACCGGGCTTCTGGCCCTGATCCTCTCGGCGGAGGAGCGGTGGATGCTGCTCTGCTTCCGGGCGGATGTGCTTCAGACGATCAACTGGGCGGGAAATCCGCATAAAGCCGCCAGCGCCGACGCCACCGGTCAGCTCAATCCGCGTGCAAGCTTTCAGTCCTGGAGCGAGCAGGTCCGTGGTGGCGCCCGCCCCTGGAGCCCGGCTGAGAAGGAAGCGATGCAGCGGCTGGGCGGGCTTATTCAGACCGCCTGGCAGACCCGGCGGATCCGTGATCTGAACAGAGACCTGCTTCGCACCGTTGCCGAGAAAGAAGGGCTGCTGAAACAGCGCGAGTTTCTGCTCGGAGAGGTGAACCACCGCGTTCAGAACAGCCTGACCATCATCTCAGGCTTTCTGTCGATGCAGGCCCGCGCCTCCGCCGAACAGCCCACAAAAGTAGCCCTGGCCGAGGCCCGGCATCGTGTGGCGGCCATCGCGCTTGTTCATCGGCGGCTTTACGATGCGGAACAGGTGCAGGCCGTGGATGCCGCGCGCTATGTCGATGATCTTCTTGATGATTTGCTGGGCACGGTCGATCCCGGCTGGAAAGCCGCCCTGCGCCGCAATCTGACCGCGATCACAGTGCCGGTTGACCGGGCCATCAACATGGGCCTGATCCTCACCGAACTTTTCATCAACGCGAGCAAATATGCCTATGGCGGCGCGACCGGTCCGGTGAGCGTGACGCTGTTGAGGGAAGGTGACATCCTCAGCCTCACCCTGGCCGACTTTGGCCGGGGCTACAGCGGCGGACAGCAGTCATCCGGCAGCAGGTTTGGATCAAGGATGATGGCAGCTCTCGTAGAAGCGATGAATGGAACCCTTCAGCTTCATGACACCAAACCCGGCCTCTGCGCCACCCTGTCTGTCCCGCTCGAAAGCGACTGAAGCCGAGAGATACGGATCTGCGCCCCCAGGGCCTGCCGGGTTCAAACCCGCGTCGCCAGGACGGGCCTGCAGACGTCGGTGGGGCTGCGAGCGATTTTGGCCAGTTCTGAAATAGGACTGCGTCTGTCTGTCTGGAAAACCGGATCGCAGGCTAAGGCCGCCATCGACCCTTGGATCACGTTCGACACGCATCAAAGGCCACATAGCGCCGATGGCGGGCAACCGCCTGCCGTGGTTTACCTCAACATTATCGAAACCGACCAGCAGGCGCAGCGCAGGTTAAATCAGCCGGAAATCTGTCCAGGGATCGGGGCGTAGCTCATATTGTTACGGACCCGCGCTTCGGGTGGCGGGTGCCCCCCGCAGAATGGGACTATACCGGACGTTCGTCTTAATTATAATTCTAAACAGGATTCGGAAATTTCAGGCGCAGCGCGCGGAGGAGGTTCGAGATGAAATTCGACGCAGTGGTGATCGGGGCGGGCGCGGGCGGCTGTCATGCAGCGGCACGTCTGGCGGCGGCGGGACAACATGTGCTGATGATCGACGATCACGCCTGGCTGGGGGGGCGCGCGGGCACCGAGATGATCGACGGCCACCGCGTCAATATGGGCGCCATCGCGCTGGAGCCGGGCGGGGTCTTTGAAGAAACCTTCGCGCTTTGCGGCGCCAGGCTCGACATCCGCGAGCCAAAGCCCGCCGCGGTGTTCTATCTCGATCACAAAGTGGTCGATATCAGCAAAGGCGGGCTGGGATTTCTGCTGGGCGGGCTGACGAAACAGGCGTCCAAAGTGCTGGATCAATTCGCTCAGGCCCGCAGCGGCAGCCTGCCGGACGGGCGCGAATCGACGGAAGACTGGCTGAAGCGCTATACCTCTCATGCCAGTGTTCACGCCATCTTCCGCAACCTTTGCGCTGCGATTTTTGCGATGAACGCCGATGAAATCCCGGCGCGGGCCTTTTTGACCTATTTCACTCAGAAGGGCGCGTTCAAGCGCTTTGGCTTTCACCCCGAAGGCACCATGGGCGCCTGGCAGGCGCTGGCCGATGCGGTGGTGCGTCTGGGGGGGGAAGTCTGGCTGTCCTCTCCGGCCGAAAAGATCGAGGTGCGGGACGGTCGCGTCACCGCAGTCCATATCCGGCGCGACGGCGGCGATCTGCTTCGGGTCGAAGCCGGGGTGGTGATCTGTAATGGCGGGCCGGGATCCGCCGTGGCTCTCGCGGGGGCGGAGGCGCTTGGGGCGGATTACCTTCACCAAAGCCGGACGGTGCTGAAGCCTGCCGCGAATATCGTCTATAACTTTGCCACGCGCGAAGACATCATGCCTGCGCCGGGCATTATGACCTTTGGCAAAACCACGCACGGACGGTTGTGCAATATCGCCAATCTGACCGCGACCTGCCCGGAACTCGCGCCTGCGGGCTGGCATCAATATGTCGCCTATGCCGTGCCGCGCCCGGCGATTGCGGATTTCAACAGCGAAGCTGAGATTGCGATGGGGCTGGAGGATCTTCGCGCGCAGTTCCCCGGCTTTGATCAGAAGGCAAAGATGCTCTCCATTCGGGTGATGCGCGATGACTGGCCGGCGCAGCGCTCGGGCGCGGGCTATGATATGGAGGTCTCGACCCCGGTCGGGGGCTTGTGGTGCGTGGGCGATGCGGTGAAAACTTACGGCAATGGCGGCACCCAGGCCTGTGCGGAATCTGCCAAACGCGTCGTCGATCAGGTGCTGGGCGAGGCCGCGTAATTTATGCGCCCGCGAAGAGGAGTGGCCGGGGTGAGCGAAACTTCCCAGCAGCCGGACGCGTCTCAGCGGGCGTCTGCGAAATCTGATCTGACGCGGCAGCGCGTGCTGGATGCGGCGGCGCAGATCTTTGCGCGCAGGGGTTTTTCGGGCACCACGCTGAGTGACATTGCAAAGGCGGCCGGGTTGAAAACCGGCAGTCTTTATTATCACTTCGCCTCGCGTGAGGATCTGGTGGCCGAGGTTATGGCGCGGGGCGTGCGCCAGGTCGCCGAAAGCGTCGAGGCAGCGCTGGCCGCGCTTGGCCCCGAGGCCCGCCCGATTGAGCGGCTGCGCACCGCCGTAGAGCAGCATCTTTTATGCCTGCTGGAGCGCAGTGATTACGCCCGCGCCAATACCAAGCTCTCCTCTGAGGTGCCGCCACATCTGCGCAGTCTGCATGCCGCCAATGAAGAGATCTATGGCGCGCTGTGGAAAGACCTTCTGGCACAGGCGGCGGCAGCGGGGGAAATCCGCAGCGACCTCAGCCTTTCGGCGGTGCGGATGCTGATGCTGGGCGCCATGGCCTGGGCCCCCGAGTGGTATCGCCCCGAAGCCGGGCCTGCCCGGGATCTGGCGCGGACCTTTTCTGAGATGACTTTTGCGGGCCTGCTTCCGCTGCGCTGACCACTTTCGAACCAAAATTAGATATTGACCGAAACCCCGGTGGGTGTTTCACTATTTTTAGACAGGCTGTCCGGATTATTCGTCGATGCAGCGCGGAGGCTGCCTGCGAATTCTGGCCGGACGCCCGATCCTGCGGGAGGAACGGAGAATGACGACAGGTGATACCCGTCGGGTGCAGCCCGGGCGCCGCCAGGTCGCGGGAGCGGCGCCATGAGCGCGCTTCTTGAGATCACCAACGCAAAAATCATCTATGACAGCGCGGTCGAGGCAGTGCGGGATGTCTCACTTTCTGTCGATGAGGGCAGGGTCGTCGCTCTCTTGGGGTCAAACGGCGCGGGCAAATCCACGCTTTTGAAAGCCATCACCGGCGGTCTGGAGTTTGAAGAGGGCGTGCTGGAAAAGGGCTCGGTGCGCTATGGCGGTCAGGATCTGGCGGGCCGCCCGACGGAATGGATCGTGCGCAATGGGCTTGCGCTTGTGCCCGAGGGGCGTCGGCTTTTCATCAACCTGACAGTGGAAGAAAACCTTGTCATGGGCGCGCATCTGAAAAGCGCCCCCGAGATGCGGCGCATGAAAGAGGAGGTCTTTGATCTTTTCCCCAGGCTCTATGAGCGGCGCAGCCAGATCTCGGGCTATCTCTCCGGCGGCGAGCAGCAGATGGTGGCGGTGGGCCGTGCGCTGATGTCTCAGCCGCGCCTTCTGGCGCTGGATGAACCTTCGCTTGGCCTTGCGCCGCTGGTCATTGATGCGATCTACGACACGATTGGCCGGATGCGGGATGAGCTGAAAATGACCATCCTGCTGGTCGAGCAGAACGCCGTTCAGGCCATGGGCCTCGCGGATTACGTCTATATCATGGAAAACGGCCGCATCGTGCTGGATGGCCCTGCACAGACCATGCGCAACAACGCCGATGTTCAGGAGTATTACCTCGGCATGGCGGGCGGCGAGGCAGGCCGGAAAAGCTTTCGCGACGTCAAACATTACAAGCGGCGCAAGAGGTGGCTGTCATGAGCGGGCATCTTTTGCAGCTGAAAAACGTGACCCGGACATTCGGCGGCATTACCGCCGTCAATGACGTCAGCCTGCATGTCGACCCCGGCGAGATCGTCTCGGTGATCGGGCCGAACGGTGCGGGGAAGACCACGCTTTTCAATCTGACGTCGGGGGTGATGCCGGTCAGTTCGGGCCGCATTCTGATCAATGGCACCGATCTGTCGAAGGTGCCTCCGCATCAGTTTGTCACCCACGGCATTGGCCGCACCTTCCAGAACCTTGCGCTTTTCAAACATGGCACGGTGGTCGAAAACCTGCTGGTCGGGCGGCACTGGCGGATGAAAACCTCGGTTCTTGATGCGGTCCTGCATTTTGGCCGCGCCCGGCGCGAAGAGATTGAGGCACGCGAGCGCGTCGAAGAGATCATCGAATTTCTGGAAATTGAGGCGATCCGCGACCACGTGGTCGGCACTCTCTCTTATGGCCAGCAAAAGCGGGTCGAGCTGGGCCGCGCGCTGGCCACCGATCCGAAAATCCTGCTGCTGGATGAAATTGTGGCGGGGATGAACCAGGAAGAGACCGAGGATATCGCGCGGTTCATCCTCGATATCCGCGCAGAACTCGGCATCGCGATCCTGCTGATTGAGCATGACATGCACCTTGTCATGGATATTTCAGACCGCGTCCATGCGCTGAATTTCGGCACCACCCTGACCGAGGGGCGCCCGGAGGAGGTGCGCAGCCATCCCAAGGTCATTGAAGCCTATCTCGGTGCCCGCGCGGCACGGGGCGGCGGCAGCGGGGCGGTGGCGGCAGCCGGCTCAGGGGGGCTTTGATGGGTGATTTTTCGAAAGTGGATCCTGAGCTGGCGGCAAGCCTTTTCGTCTCACCGCGGCGCAGCCTTGCGGCCGATTTCGATCCGCTGTCGCGCAGCCATCTCGCTGCGGGGGAGGGCACGCTGCCGCGGCTGCTGCGCGAACATGCGCGGCGCAGCGGCGCGGCGCTTGCGCTGCGTGAAAAGCGGCTCGGCGTCTGGCGGTCTTATGACTGGGCGCATTATTATGAAACCGCCCGCCGTTTTGCCTTTGCGCTTTTGTCGATGGGCGTGGCAAGGGGCGACCGCATCATCATCGCCTCTGAAAATACCCCTGAGTGGTATTACGCCGATCTCGGTGCCGAGATCATCGGCGCCATTCCGGTCGGGATCTATCCCACCAATCCCTGGCCGGAACTGCAGTATATCGCGCGGCATTCCGGCGCCAGACTCGCGGTCTGCGGCGATCAGGAACAGACGGATAAAGTGCTCGATGCCCGCCTCCATCAGGGCGGCCTGCCGGATCTGCAGGAGGTGCTCTGCGTCGATATGAAGGGGATGCGCCAATATGCGCAAAGCGGCGTGGTCGCCTTTGCGGACTTCCTGAAGCGCGGCGATGCCTTTGCAGCGCAGCTGCCCGATGCCACGCGCCATCTTGATGAACTGATTGAGGCGACACTGCCCGATGATGTGGCGCTGATGGTCTATACCTCGGGGACCACCGGGCCGCCGAAAGGCGCGATGCTGACGCACCGCAATCTGATCTATTCCACCTATAACTACGCGCGCTCCACCGGGGCGGATCTGCGTGGGATCAGCTCGGTCGGCTATCTGCCGCTCTGTCACGCGGCAGAGCGCTGCTATTCGATGGCCATGCTTTTATGCGTGGGCGGCACGGTCAATTTCGCCGAAAGCATTGATACGGTGAACGACAACGTCCGTGAGATTGCGCCGACCTTTATGGTGGGCGTGCCGCGGATCTGGGAGAAGATGAAAGAGGGCTTTGAGTTTCGCCTGCGCGAAAGCGGCCCGCTGCGTCGCGGTGTGGCCAACCGGCTGCTGGCGCGGGGCCGAAAGCTGGATGATCACCGTCAGGCGAATGACGGCCGGCTTTCCGCTGGCGCGAAGCTTGAGGCGCTGTTTCTGCACTGGGCGCTCTTTCGCAATATCCAAAAACATCTCGGGCTTGACCGCAGCTATCACCGGCTTTGTGGCGGGGCCTCGGTTTCGCCGGAAACTCTGCGGTTTTTCTCGGTGATCGGGCTGCCGATCTCCCAGGGCTACGGCATGACAGAAGTCGCGGGCTGCGTTTTCGTGCAGCGCCCGGGGGCCTTCCGTCTTGGCGGCTGCGGGTTGCCGGTTGAGGGCACGCATTACAAAATCGCGCAGGATGGTGAGATCCTGCTGGGCGGCCCGGCCATTTTCCGGGGCTATTTCCGCGACCCTGTCGCCACCGAAAAGACCATGCAGGACGGGCTTTTGCTCAGCGGTGATATCGTCACCGAACTGGAGAACGGCGAGATCTCGGTTATCGACCGCAAAAAGGCGATCATCATCACCTCGGGCGGCAAAAACATCGCGCCCTCTGAGATTGAGAATGCGCTGAAGGACAGCCCCTGGATCAGGGAAGTCATCATCACCGGGGACGGGCGCAAATTCCTCGGCGCGCTCATTCAGATTGATTTTGACAATGTCGGCCGCTGGGCGGCAGACCGCGACCTCGCCTATACGACCTATAAGTCGCTGACCCAGCTGCCCGAAGTGAGGGCGCTGGTGCAGTCGGTCGTCGATGAGGTGAACCCGCGCTTTGCCCGGGTCGAGAATATCCGCCGCTTTGTGATTCTGGAAAAAGAGCTCGATCACGATGACGGAGAGCTGACCGCGACCCAGAAGGTGCGCCGATCGGTCATCGACACCAAATTCGCCCGTGAGCTGGAAGAGATCTATGGAAAGGCCGAAGGATGACTTATTTTCTCGACCTGATCTCATCGGGCCTCGCCATCGGCGCCGTCTATGGGCTGATCGCAATGAGCTTTGCGATCATTTATAAATCGACCGGCCTGCTGAACTTTGCCCAGGGCGAAATGGCGATGATTATCGCCTATGTGGCCTGGTCCATCTCTGTCCGGGTGGAGGGCAATCCCTTTATCGTCGCCGCAGGCTCCATCGGTTTTGCGATCCTGTTCGCTCTGATCGTTGAGCGGATCGCCATCCGCCCGATGATGGGAGAGCCGATCCTGTCGCAGATCATGGTCACCATCGGCCTTTCGGTCATCTTCCGCTCAGCCGTGGTGCTGATCTTGGACGGGCTGCCGCATAATATGGCGGTGGCTTCGGGCAATGCGCTGGTGGATCTGGGCGGCGTGCGGCTGCGGGTGGCGCAGATCGCGGTGGTGGGCTGCCTCTTTCTCGCGATCCTGGCGATGTGGCTTTTCTTCCGCGGCTCGCGCTTTGGCGTAGCGATGCGCGCCGTGGCTGCGGATGAGGCGACCGCCCGTCTGATGGGGGTCAATATCGGCCGCATTCAGATGGCCGCCTGGGGGGCGGCGGCGGTGATGTCGGGGGCGGCAGGCGTGCTTTTTGCCATCGCCTATGAGCTGTCGCCTGCGCTCTTTCATCTTGGCCTCAAGGCCTTTCCGGCCGCTATCCTGGGTGGTCTCGACAGCATCATCGGCTCGGCCTTTGGCGGCATCGTCATCGGCATCACCGAGAACCTTGTCGGCGGCTATATCAGCTCCGGCCTGAAAGAGATCGCGGGCTTCGTGATCATCATTCTGATCCTGATGATCCGTCCCTACGGGCTTTTCGGGCAAAAACGTATCGAGAGGCTCTGATGCGCAGCGGATTTTTCAAAGAGACCATCGTTGAGCATATCCACCTCACGGATTCGCGGCTGCAAAGAGCCTGGATCCTGATTGGGCTGGCGGTTCTGCTGACCGCGCCTTTGTGGCTGAACTTCTACGGGCTGTCGCTGGTCACGCTGATGATGATCACGGCCATCGGCGCCATCGGGCTGAACATCCTGACCGGCTGGACGGGCCTGATTTCGCTGGGGCAGACCGCCTTTATGGTGCTCGGGGCCTATGCCTATGCGATCAGCACCGAGACCTGGGGCTGGCCGCCGCTTTTGGGTTTTGCGCTGGCCGGGATCGTGCCGATGCTGGCGAGTGTGCTGATCGGCATCCCCTCGCTGCGGCTGACCGGGCTTTATCTGGCGATCACCACCCTCGCCTCCTCCTTCATCGTCAACCATCTGGTGCTGGAGTTTGACGGGCTGACCAATGGCTCTTCGGGGATCTTTGTGAACCGCCCGGTGATCTTTGGCTATGCCTTCAACTCGGATGCGAGCCTGTTCTATCTGGTGGCAGGCTTTGGGATCCTTGCGATCCTTCTCAGCCTCAATCTGCGTCGCTCCCGCGTGGGGCGGGCCTTCTTTGCGATCCGCGACAATGACAATGCGGCCCGCGTCATGGGGATCAATCTGAGCGCCTGGAAGATCTATGCCTTCATGGTCAGCTCGTTTGTGGTGGGCATCTGCGGGGCGCTTTACGGGATTTTCCTCAGCTTCGTGACGGTGGATGGCTTTCCCTTCCTTTTGTCGATTGAGGCGCTGGCCATTCTGATCGTGGGCGGCATCGGCTCGATTGCGGGGGCGGTGCTGGGCGCGATTTTCCTCGTCGGCCTGCCGGAGCTGCTGGGGATGGTTTTCTCTTTCTTCGGACCTGAGGTGCAAAGTCTGCTGGCGACCAGTGCGCATGAGGTGAAGGGCGTGCTTTACGGGCTCATCATCATTTTCTTTCTGAGACTGCAACCCCACGGGCTCATGGGCCTGTGGTCCGATCTGAAACGCGCCTGGACGATCTGGCCGCTCAGATACTGACGAGTGAACACCGGAGGAGTAAGCATGACTATTCTGAAAGGACTTCTGGCGGCTGCACTTTTGGCAGCGCCTGCAGGCGCGGCCCTTGCCAATCAGGGCATCACCGATAAAGAAATTCTGCTGGGCGAGATTGAGCCGCTGACCGGCCCTCCGGGACTGCTGGGGGTTGCCCATAATCTGGGCGCGCGTCTGGCCGTTGCCGAGGCCAATGCCGAAGGCGGTATCGCCGGGCGGCAGCTGCGCCTGATCGCCGAGGACGACGGCTATGTGAACTCCCGCACCATCCAGGGCGTGCGCAAGCTGATCCACAGCGATAAGGTTTTCGCGCTGACCTCGCTTTCGGGCTCGGGTCAGGCGATTGCGGCGCTTTCTGTGGTGGAGCAGTCGGGGATCCCGACCATGATCTCCATCGGGCCGGTGCCGCAGCTGTTTGAGCCGCCGCGCGACAATGTTTTCGTCGTGGGCCAGACCTATACCGAAGGGATGCGCCAGCTGGCGCTGCATCTTGCCAAAGCTCATCCCGACAAACGCTGGGGCGTCATCCTGCAGGATGATGACTACGGCAAAGCGCTCGCCGAAGGCCTGAAACAGGCCCGCAATGATGTGAAGCTGAACATTGCTTATGAGGCGACCTATGCCCGCAACCAGAGGGACTTTGCCTCTGAAATGCTGGGGGTAAAGGACAAAGAGGTCGAGGTGCTGATCGCAGGCGGCATCATCTCGGAAAACATTGCCATGGTCAAAGAGGCCGAGCGCCTGGGCATCTCGCCCGTCATCGCGACCTTCTGGCCTGGAAGGGTGCCGGAAGTCCTGAAGGCGATCGGTCCGGCCAGCGATGGTCTTCTGAGCGTCGATTATGTGATGCCGCTGCAATCCGCGGGCGGTATCGCGTTTCTGGAAAAGGCCACGAAATACCTCAGCCCCGAAGAGGTGGCCCGCGTCAACCGCTATACCATGTCGGGCTATTCCTCGACCGCGACGCTGATTGCGGCCATCAAAGCCTGCGAGGCCGATCTGACCTGGGCCTGCACCATCAAAGCGCTGGAGACCAACCCGGCGATGGACACCGGTGTCATGGCGCCGATTTCCTTTGCGGGCGGCAGCCGCTTTTCAAACTCACCGGTGCATATTCTGCGCGCCGATGCTGCAACGGCGAGCTATTCTCTGGTCGAATAAATCCGCGTGACACCGCAAAGCGCGGCAGGGCAACCTGCCGCGCTCCGGCATCCAGGGGCCGCTCAGATCTGCCGTTCCGGCAGATGCACAACCAGGCCGTCCAGCGCCGGTGTCACCCGGATCTGACAGCTCAGCCGCGACCGCGCAGGGTCCGGCGAGCAGGCGAAATCGAGCATATCCGCCTCTCCCGGCTGGGGCGGGGTCAGCCGCTCGAGCCAGTCCTGCGCCACATCGACATGACAGCTCGAACAGGCGCAGGCCCCGCCGCAGTCGGCCTCAATGCCCGGCACGCCAGTGTCGCGCGCGCCCTCCATGACCGTCAGCCCGGTGGCAACCCCGATCTCATGACGGGTGCCATTGTGTTGAATATACGTGATTTCGCCATCAGTCAGCCCTGTCAGAGACGTTCAATAATCAGCGCCGGGGCCATGCCGCCCGCCGCACACATGGTCACCAGCCCGCGCCGCACCCCGCGCCGCTCCAGCTCATCCAAAAGGGTTCCGGTCAGGATCGCGCCGGTCGCTCCGATCGGATGGCCAAGCGCGATGGCGCCGCCGTTGACATTCACTTTGTCCCGCGAAACGCCGGTGTCGCGCAGGAATTTCTCGGGCACCACGGCGAAGGCCTCATTCACCTCAAAGAGGTCGATATCCTCCAGCGTCAGCCCCGCTTTGGCCAGCACCTTGCGGGTGGCAGGCACCGGGGCATTCAGCATCAGTTCCGGGCTGTCGCCCATATTCGCCATCGCAATGATCCGCGCGCGCGGCCGCCAGCCATGCGCCGCCACGGCCGCCTCAGAGGCCAGCAGCACCGCCGCCGCACCATCCGCCACCCCCGATGAGGTTCCGGCGTGGTGCATGAACTGCATCTGCAGATCCGGCACAGCCCGCAGCAACAGATCAAGCTGGGTGGTGCCCTCGTCGTCGATCACCACCCCGGCGGCTGTCCCGAATGCCGGGGCCAGGGCTGCCAGCCCCTCTGCCGTTGTGCCGGGGCGGGGGTGTTCGTCCTCCGCCAGCAAAACGGCGCCTGCCGCGTCATAAACCGGGACCAGCGCCCCGCGAAAGCGCCCCTCAGAAATCGCCACAGCCGCGCGGCGCTGACTTTCCAGCGCCAGGGCTTCCAGTGCCGGGCGGGGGATGTTTTCAAGGCTCGCGATTGCATCAGCGCAAAGCCCCTGTGCGACCTGCGGGTACAGCGCGCGCAGGGCAGGGTTGTCTGCATCCATCAGCCGCGTGCGCTGCGCCCGGGGATCGGCGATGTTATGTGACATCATCTCGCAGCCGCCCGCGATGACGATATCCTCCATGCCCGACATCACCGAAGCCGCCCCCAGCATCACCGCCGAAAGCCCCGAGCCGCAGAACCGATCCAGTGTGATCCCCGAGGCGCGCAGATCATAGCCCGCCGCCAGAGCTGTCATCCGCCCCAGATCAGATCCCTGCTTCGCCTGCTGGTTTGAGCAGCCCCAGAGGATGTCGTCCACCTGCCCGGTCGGCAGATCATTGCGGTCGCGCAAAGCCCGCAGCACGGCCGCGCCGAGTTCCTGCGGGTGAAGGCCGCTCAGCGCCCCCCTGCCGGGTTTTCCGCTGCCCCGCGGGGTACGGCAATGGTCGATGATATAGGCTTGCGCCATGGGTCGGATCTCCTCTGACAGGGTCAGGCGGCGGCCTGGCTGCGCGCTGTCAACAAAGCGGCAGGGCGACCGCCGGCGGCCGTACTCTCAATGCGGGGGCCGGGCCGGGAGGCTGGCTGTGGTCTGAAAGCCGCCCTGGACCGCGCCGGGAATAATGAGTGTCTGTGACATGCCGGCTCCGGATGGCACCCGTGCAGCGCGCCGCCCGCAGGCATGCGCGCCCGTGCCGGATCTGCGGCCCGCGGGGATCTGAGGGTTCAGGACGCGCGGATCACACCGGGGATCCGCAACAGCTTCGGGCAAGATTAGCACAGCCTTTCTCACATTCAAGTTGCTCCGGAAAAAAATATACCGAATGATCGTCTTAATAATTATGCCACGGCAGAGGAGGGCGTTTCATGCAACCAGAGGTCGGTCCGGGCCCCGAAAGCGCGCTGCGGTTCCCCTTTCCCACGCCTCCCGCTGCGGGGCAGGTGCTGCAGGTGGCAGAGGGCATTTTATGGCTGCGCATTCCGCTGCCCTATCAGCTCGATCACGTGAATGTCTGGCTGATCCGCGACGGTGCCGGCTGGGCGGTGATCGACACCGGGATCCAGACCCCGGAGGCCATTTCCGCCTGGGAGGTCCTCTTCGCGGGTCCGCTGCGCGGCTTTCTTCTGACGCGGGTGATTGTCACCCATTATCACCCCGATCACATCGGACTTGCAGGCTGGCTCTGCCGGCGGTTCAACGCGCCTTTGCTGACCAGCCTGTCGAGCTATATGGCCAGCCGCGCCACCTCGGTTGCGCGGGATGAGGGGGCGGTCACGCGCTATTTCGACTTTTATCAATGCCACGGCATGACCGCGGAAACCGCAGGCGTGGTCGCCATCATGGGGCAGGACTATCTGCGCCATGTCGCGCCGCTTCCGGATACGTTTCAACGGCTTCTGATGCCGGATCTGCTGGAAATCGGCAGCCGTTCATTTCGCGTTCTCAGCTGCGACGGCCATGCGCCCGAGCAGATCCTGCTGTATTGCGACGAAGAAAAACTGCTCTTTGCCGCCGATCAGGTACTGGAGAAGATCACGCCCAATGTCAGCGTCAGCTCAGAGGAGCGCGACTGCGATCCCCTCGGGCATTTCCTGCGCTCGCTGCGGTTTTTGCGCGCGCAGATCCCGGATGATGTGCTGGTTCTGCCGGGGCACCGACGCCCGTTTTACGGCCTTCACCGGCGCTGCGCAGAGTTTGAGGCCCATCACGAAGAGCGCTGTGACCGCATCCGCCGCGCCTGCGCGCGGCGCCCGCACAGCGTCGATGAACTGGTGCCGCTGTTGTTTGAGCGCGCGCTTGACCCCCACCAGATGGGGTTTGCCTTCACCGAAACCCTGTCGCATGTGAACCGCCTCATCCGGCGCGGGGAAATCGTCAGCCGCACCGAGGGCCGCCGGATTTTGCATGTGCCAGGCCCCGCAGCCCGCCCGACCGCCGGCTGAGCAGACTTTGCCCGACCGCCATCTTTTTCAGCCCTTTCAGGAGGCGACCCCGATGACCCCCGTCAGGGACCGCTGGCAGATCTGCGCATCATGGACATGGCGGCCCCTGGCCGCTGACGGATCCGGGCCGCGTTTATGGCCGCATGATCGGTTGGGGGCAGGGCGGGTCGCTGGCATCGACGGCCGGGCGGGCATTCTGAAGGCACATCGACGCGCTTCAGCGCGAGGGGGCGCTTTCCTAACGCAAAGGCCTGAAGCGGGAAGGCTCCGGGCCGGATCTTCGGGGAAGGGGGCGCGGGGTCAGATCCGCTTGGCCACTTCCTCAAGCATCACCTCTGTCGCGCCGCCGCCGATGCGCAGGATGCGGGCATCGCGGGCCATCCGCTCAATGGGTGTTCCGCGCATATAGCCGGTGCCCCCGTGCAGTTGCAGACAGCCGTGAACAACGTCATGCAGAATTTCGGGGCCCACGGATTTGATCATCGCCGTCTCAATGCTTGCCGGACGACCGGCATCAAGAGTGGCCGCGGTCTGATAGGTCAGCGCCCGGATCAGCGCCACGCGCGAGGCAAGCTCGGCCAGCTTCTGGCGCACAACCTGTTGCTCCCACAGCGTTTTTCCAAAGGCGCGACGGGTGCGCACGTAGTCCAGCGTCAGCTCCAGCGCACGGGAGCTTTCCCCCGAACAGAACGAGCCGATCATCAGACGCTCATGCTCAAACCCGCGCATGATGGCGTAAAAACCGCGGTTTTCTTCGCCCAGCATGTTCTGCGCGGGGACGCGCATATCCTCAAAGACCAGCTCCGCCGTGTCCGAGCAGAGCCAGCCGTGCTTTTCCAGCTTTGCAGCGACCTTAAAGCCGGGGGTATCGGTCGGCACGATGAAGAGCGAGAGGCCCCGCGCGCCAGTCTCGGGGCCTGAGGTGCGCGCCGCGAGGATCAACAGATCGCCGTATACCGCATTGGTGATGAACATTTTCGTGCCATTGATCACCCAGTGATCGCCGTCGCGCACTGCCCTGGTCCGAATGCCCGCAACATCAGAGCCCGCGCCCGCCTCGGTCACACCAATCGCGCAGACTTTGCGGCCTGAGATCAGATCGGGCAGCCATTTCGCTTTTTGCTCTGGGGTGCCAACGCGGGTGATATGGCAGGCGGACATATCGGTATGCACCGTCACCGAAGAGGTGACACCGCCAAAGCCCGAGCGCGACAGCTCTTCGCCAAAGATGACAGAGGCCATGGCCCCCATTTCGGTGCCGCCAGAAGCCTCTTCGTGCTGCATGCCGAGAAAGCCGAGATCGCCCATCCTGCGAAAGAGGGCGCGTGGAATTTTGCCCTCGCGTTCCCAGGCGTCGGCATGGGGTACGATCTCTTTTTCCACAAAACGCCGGACCTGCTCGCGCAGCATCCGGTGGCTTTCATCGAGACCCACCGGATCTGCCAGACGAAAACCCGCCTCGCTGCGCTCTGCTGACGCTGACATATTCATCCATCCTCCCTTCCGCTTTCACCGCACCGCCTGCTGCGACCTTCCGGCGAATGATTGCATGGCTGCGGGTTTAATGCTATCCAAAAACCAAACGATCAGCCGGTTTATGAATTTCAATCGAGCGGGACCTTTCATGTCAGCGATTTCACTGCACCTCGATCAGGGTCTTGCGATCCTCACGCTCAGCGCACCAGGGCGCAAAAATGCCCTGGATCAGGACGACTGGAAGGCACTGCGGGTGGCGATTGCAGAGGTGGCGCAAGGCCCGGCGCGGGCGCTTTTGCTGCGCGGGGTGGGCGGAGATTTCTGCGCGGGCTTTGATCTGTCGGGGATCCGCCCCGGTGAGACCGATGCCTTTGAGGTGATCGACGGTCTGGTGAACCCGGCGCTTCAGGCGCTGCGGGCGCTGCCGATCCCAACGCTTGCGGCTGTGGAAGGGAGTTGCGTCGGCGGCGGGCTGGGGCTTGCTGCGGCCTGCGATCTGATGGTGTTAAGCGAGACGGCCCGGCTGGGCGCGCCCTATGCGGCGATCGGCTTTTTATGCGATGCGGGCCTGCATGTTTTTCTGCGCGAGACCCTTGGCTATCAGCGCGCCGCCTGGCTGATCTTTACCGGCAAACTCCTGCAAGCCGGGGAGGCCTTTGCCTGTGGACTTGGCTCTGTGGTGCTGCCGGGCGAGGGCTTTGCGGCGGCCACCGAAGCGCAGGCCCATGCGCTCGCCGCAGGTCCTGACATGGCGCTGCGGCTGTCAAAACAGATCCTTCGGACCGCGCGCAGCCCCGAAGAGGGGCTTCTGGCAGAGGCGCTTGGTCAGGCGCGGATCTTCAACAGTTCAGACGCGGCCGAGGGGGGCGCAGCCTTTCTGGCAGGTCGCCCGCCCCGGTTTGAGGGGCGGTGACCGCGACGGATCGCTTGATCCATAAAAAGGTCGGCTGTCCGGATTATAGTTGCGGGGCGCGCCCCGAGCGCTATGCTCAGGGTCAGACAGGAGGACATGGGATGGACGGAACCTTTGAGAACCGCTGGGATCGGCTGATCCGCCCTGGCATGGTGCATGGCTCGCTTTATTCTGATGAAGAGATCTTCCGCGAAGAGGTGGAGAAGATCTGGTTCAGGACCTGGGTTTATATCGGCCACGAAAGCGAAGTGCCGGATATCAATGACTTCGTGACCAAAACGCTGGGACCGATGCCGGTGCTGATGGTCCGCGATCGTCATGGCGAGATTCAGCTGCTGCTGAACCGCTGCCCGCACCGCGGCAATGCGGTCTGTGTGCAGGAAAAGGGCAATCGTGCGCGCTTTACCTGCCCCTATCACTCCTGGACCTTCGCCAACAGCGGTGAGCTGATCAATTATGCCTTCCCCGAGGGGTACCAGGGCGTTGATAAATCGAAGCTCGGCCTGGGAAAAGTGACCCGGGTAGAGCGCTATCGCGGCTTTGTGTTCGGCTCGATGGCGGCAGAAGGGCCGACGCTGAAAGAGCATCTGGGCGGTGCGATCCGCACCATTGACCAGCTATGCAACAACTCTCCGACCGGGGAAGTTGAGATCAGCGCGGGCTTTCTGCGCCACCGCACCCGCGCAAACTGGAAGTTTATCCTTGAGAATGAATGCGACGGCTATCACCCGGCCTTCGTGCATTCCTCGATCTTTTCGGTCTCCGACAGTGCGATCGGTGATCTTTATGGCGATAAGGCCCTGGCGGTCACCCGCGCTTTCGGCAATGGCCATACGGAGGTCGATCCGCGCCCCGAGTTTCGCAACTGCGATGTCCCGATGAGCTGGTTCGGCACCACCGCCGCGCGGCTGCCGGAATACACCCGCCAGATGATTGAAACCTATGGTGACACCCGCGCCCGTGAGATCATGATCGACGGCACACCGCATGTGATGATCTTCCCGAACCTCTTTATTGCGGAAATCCAGATCTTTGTGATCCAGCCGGTTTCGGCCGGTGAATCGATCCAGCATTGCACCGCGATCCAGTTCAAAGGCGCGCCCGATATCAATCGGCGTCTGCGCCAGCAGACCATGGGATCGGTCGGCCCGGCGGGGTTCCTGCTGGCCGATGACACCGAGATGTATGAGCGCAACCAGCGCGGTCTTGAAATCCGTGAGCCGGAATATCTGTTTCTCAAACGCGGAGAACACCGCGAGCGGCGCGATGAGGATGGCTATCTGATCGGGCATTCGACCGACGATCTGCCCTCGCGCGAGATCTGGAAACACTACCGCGCGATCATGGAGGCCGAGGTATGAGCACGGCTGAGAAAACCGAAGGCCCGCCCGATATTCTGACCGAATGGATCGGCGCGAAAAAGAGCTACCGCTATTCCGAAGATCTGCTGCTTTATCATGAGATCAGCCAGTTCATCTACCGCGAGGCGCGCCTTCAGGACCCCCATGACTATGACGGCTGGGAGGCGCTCTGGAGCGATGATGCGCTGTACTGGGTGCCGGCCAATGGGGCCGATACCGATCCTGAAAGTCGGATGTCGATGATTTATGATAACCGCTCGCGCCTCGCGCTGCGGGTGCGGCAGCTGAAGACGGGTCGGCGGCATTCGCAGACCCCGCCTTCGCAACTGGCGCGTGTCATCTCCAATCTGGAGTTGCTGGAGGCCAAAGGCGAAGAGATCCGCGTGGCCTGCAATGTGCAGATCTTTGAAACCAACCTGCGCGGCGATGTCATGTGGGGCGCGCGCAACGAATATCATCTGCGCCGTGTGAGCGGTGCATTGAAGATCGCCTATAAAAAGGTGGTTTTGGTCAATAACAACAAGGCCATCTGGACCTTGTCGTTCCTGCTGTGAAGGAAATCCCGATGAACGCAGGCGATGAGATCCTGATCGGCGAAGGCCCGGTCCTTCTGAGTTATGGCGCGGGGATTGCCCATATCACGCTCAACCGTCCCGAGGCGGGCAACGGCTTTAGCATCGCACTGATGCGCGCTTTGCAGGAGGCGATCATGACCGTTCACGGCGATGCCCGGGTGCGCGCTGTGGTCCTGTCGGGCACGGGCAAAATTTTCTGCGGCGGCGGCGATGTGAAGGAATTTGCGTCAAAAGGGGCGGATCTGCCGAATTATCTGCGCATGGCCACCGCCTGGCTGCAGGTCTGCGTCTCGGGGCTTGTGAACCTGGAAGTGCCGGTCATCACCCGCGTGCAGGGTGCGGCGACGGGCGGGGCAGGGCTGGGCCTTGTGTGCTGCACCGACCTGGTGGTTGCAGGCCGGTCCGCGCGGTTTATGGCCGGGGGCACCCGGGTCGGCATGGCGCCCGATGCCGGGGCAAGCGCGACGCTGTCGCGGATCGTGGGCTTCCGGCGGGCGATGGATCTGGTCCTGACCAACCGCTTTGTCGATGCCGCAGAGGCGCTTCAGATCGGTCTGGTCAGCCGGGTCGTCGATGATGAGGCGCTTGATGCCGAAGTCATGGTCCTTGCCCGCCGGATTGCCGAAGGCGCGCCCCAGGCCCAGTCTGCCACCAAGCGGCTGATGTGGAACGGCCTTGGCCGCGGCTTTGAGGCAAGCCTGCCCGATGAGGCCCGTGAGGTGGCGCGGCTTTCCGGCACCGCCGACAGCCTTGAGGGGCTGCAGGCGGTGATCGCGCGCCGCGCACCGCAGTTTACGGGGCGCTGAGGATGGGATGTCACGACCGACTGCGCGGGCTGAGTGCTCTCGTCACCGGAGCGGGCGCCGGGATCGGCGCCGGGGTTGCGCGCAGGCTTGCCGCAGAGGGGGTTCAGGTCACGGTGATTGACCGCAACCCGGACCGCTGTGACCTGCTGATCGCAGATTATCCCGATCAGATCCGCGCAGAGGTGCTGGATCTGACGGATTTTTCCGCCATTCGCGCCGCCGTTGCCCGCTCCGGTCCCTTTGACATTCTGGTCAATAACGCAGGCCTCGACCAGCATGCTTTCTTCACCCGCACCACCGAGCAGGACTGGACGCGGCTGCTGCGCATCAATCTGGAAGCGGTCTTTGCCGTCACCCATGCGGTGCTGCCCGCGATGCAGGCCAGGCGTTTTGGCCGCATCATCAATGTCGGCTCCGAGGCGGGGCGGCTTGGCTCGCGCGGGGGGGCGGTTTATGCGGCGGCCAAGGGCGGGCTGATCGCTTTCAGCAAATCCCTGGCGCTGGAGAATGCGCGCTTCGGCATCACGGTTAATTCCGTGCTGCCAGGTCCGATCGACACCCCGCTGCTGCGCAAAGCGGTCGTCACCGGCGGCGACAAACTGCTTGCGGCCATGCAGAGCGCAACACTGCTTGGCCGCCTTGGCACCCCCGACGAAGTGGCCGCAGCCGTGGCCTTTCTCGCATCGCGCGAGGCCGGCTATGTGACCGGCGAGACATTGGGTGTCTCAGGCGGAATGGGCATATCCCAGGGCTGAGGATCTGACCGCCTCGGCACTTCAGCGCAGCGAAGATCCGGGGCTGTCATTGAGCCGACATATGCCCGGCGTCGGCCTCAGGCCTGCGAAAAGATCGGGATCCCGGGCTTTGATCGGGCTTAATGCTCTGCCGCCCTTTGATGAGGCCCTGTACGATTTTCGGCTGATATCCAAAGCTTTGGCGCATCCTGCCGGGCGTCTGGCATGAGTTGGCGGTCGGATGACGGCATCAAACAGCCCGGCCCGCGCTTCAGAGTAATAACATTCGGCGGGCAGGTCGGCGGTGGACACATTCGCGCGGCTAACCTGAACGGTTTCACCGCGCCCGGGGACAGCGGATTAGGCTCCTGTTGCAGAAATTGCGGGGGGGGATATCACGCGGCCGTCCATCCGAATGCCAGGCTTGAAGACCCCCCTCCGGCAGGAAGCCTGTGTCTTGAAAGTCTGACCGGATCAAAGGCTTCGCAGCCTAAAATCCCGCCTCCGCCGACATCGAGACCCCGCCCCGCGGCCCCGAAGCCCAGAGCCGCAGAGCCCCATCCGCCTCACAGGCATTCAGGCTGAGCGCTTCATTGCAAAACAGCGGGCTCAGGCCGCGGAAGCGGAATTTTCGCAGGGGCGCCTGGCGCACCGCTCTGGCATGGGCCGCAAGCAGAGTGGCCGTCAGCGGGCCATGGACGACCAGCCCGGGGTAGCCCTCCTCCCCGGTCGCCCAGGGCAGATCATAATGGATGCGGTGCGCGTTCCAGGTCAGGGCGGAGTAGCGAAACAGCAAAACCGGGTCCGGGGTGAGCACCCGCTGTGCCTGCGCGTCATCGGTTGCAGGCTGCGGAGCGGCGGGGGTATCGCCGGGCATGGCAGCCGCCCGGTAAATCAGATCCTGCGTTTCCGTCAGGCACAGCCGCCCGTCCTGGTGCAGGTCGTGGCGCAGCCGCACGATCCCCAGGACGCCGCTGCGGGCCTGCTTCAGATCCACCTGTTCGATCACCGTTTCACGGCGCACCGGCAGACCGTTTCGCAGCGGATGGCAGAACGCAACCCCGCTGCCGCCCCACATCCGGCGGGGCAGCGCGAAAGGCGGCAAAAACCCCCCGAGCCGGGGATGCCCATCGGGCCCAAGGTCGCTTTGTGCGGCCTTTGGCGGAAAAAGAAACCAGTGCCACAGCTCGGGAAGCGGCTCGCCCTGCCTCAAAGGCGCCAGATCAAAGAGCGCCGCGACCCGGGCAAAGGTGTCAATCCCGGCGCTATCCTCTGCCGTCTCGCGCCGCCCGACCCAGCCGCGCAGTACATCCGGATCAAGGGTAAGCTCGCTCATATCAGGCTCCGTTACAGGCTTTATATTAATTGACCGTTTGTCCGGTTTATGTAAAGTTGAAATTTGCTTTGCACCAAAGGGACGCAGCGAAGGCCGTAAGATGAAGCAATTCAGGGTCCTTTCCTGCCTCCCGCTCCGCTTTTCGGGCGAATGGGTTGTCCGGACCATGCGTCCGGCTTATGAGTAGCTCCGCAATTCCCCGGTGCCGCATCCGGGGCGCATCCTGGCCGTATCGCCCGGGTGCAATCCTTCAGTAACCCAAAGATCGGCTTTCTGCACCATGGCGCGTACCCAGTCCAAAGACTACTCCGAGATCCGGGAGAATATTCTGCGCTCCGCCGCGCGGCTCTTTGCAGAAAAGGGCTTTCCCATGGCGACGATTGTCGATCTGGCCCATGCCTGCCAGTCGTCGCGCGGTGCGCTTTATCATTATTTCGGCTCAAAAGAAGAGATCCTGGCTGAGATTATCAGCACCCATGTCGGCACCATGCTGCGGGCGCTGGAAGAGGTCAGTGAACAGCGCCTGGCCCCGCAGGACCATCTGCGCGCGCTGGCCCGGCAGATCATGTATCTGAACGCGACCCATAAAAATGAACAGGTCGTGCTTTTGAATGACTGGAGCCTGCTGGAGCCGCCGGTCGTCGCCGATATTGCGGCGCGCCAGCGGAAGATTGTCGCGCTGATCCGCGATGCGCTGACCCGGGTGGATGTGCAGCACCGCATGACCTCCCGCACGGCCTCGACCTATGCGATGTCGCTGCTCGGCTCGTTGAATTACACCTATATCTGGTTCGATCCCGAAGGCCCGGTCCGGTCAGAAGATTATGCAGATCAGGTGGTTGATGTCTTTCTGAACGGATTTCTTGCGCCAGGCGCCTCTGGCTGACCCCTTGCCAAAAGGCCCCCCGATGCCCGACACCCCGATGGATCAGCTGTTGCGCCGTATCACTGAGAAAACCGGGCACTGGGGGCGTGAGACGACGCTGGATGCGATGCGCGAAGGCTTTGAAGATCTGATCAGCGGCGGCCGGGAAGCAGCGCTGCGACATGAGGTTATTGGCGGTATCCCGGCGGCCTGGACGGGGGCGGGCGAGGGGGTTTTACTCTACTGCCACGGCGGCGGCTATCAGATGGGATCGCTGCGGTCTCACGGACCGCTGATGGCGGATCTGGCGAAGGCAGCGGGCGTTCGGGTGCTGGGGTTCGACTACCGCCTGGCGCCGGAACACCGTTATCCCGCTGCCGCCGAAGATGCGCTTTCGGTCTACCGCGCGCTGCTGGCCTCCGGGACTGACCCGCGGCGGCTTGCGATTGCGGGGGATTCCGCAGGTGCGGGTCTGGCGCTTGGCACCCTGCTGCGCGCGCGGGCTGAGGGGTTGCCGCTTCCGGCGGCGGCGGTCTTTCTTTCGCCCTGGGTGGATATGCAGGCGCGCGGGACGAGCTATGACAGCAACGCCGCCCAGGATCCTCTGACGCAGAAAAGCAAAGTCCTCGCCATGGTACGCGCCTATCTGGGGCGCGGGGGGGATCCCGCAGATCCGCTGGCCTCGCCCGTGAATGGCGATCTGGCCGGGCTTCCCGAGATGCTGATCCATGTCGGCAGCCACGAAACGGTGCTGGGGGACAGCGAGCTGCTGCTCGAGCGTGCGCGCGCGGCTGGCGTGTCGGTCGAGTTGGTTGTCTGGGCCGGAATGGTGCATCATTTTCAGGTTTTCCCGGAATTGCCCGAGGCTGAGTCCTCGATCTCTCAGATCGGAGCCTTCCTGCGCCGCCGTATCGGCTGACAATCAGAAGGTCGCAGGCTGGATCAGGGAGAGGCAGATAATATGAACATAATTCACATTATTAGATAGAAGAATGCAGGCGCGACGTAGAATTGTCGCCATCTGCCAAGGTTAAAATGTCCCTCTTCGGCCCGTGCATAGGTCAATCATGGGTTCTGATGAGCGAGCACGAGCTTCAAGCTGTGGAAGTGCTGTCACGCGTGGTGGACGGCAGCATGCGAACAGCGAGGGCGACCTCTGTCCTGGCAATCAGCCCTCGGCAGGTTCAACGGCTGCTGGTGCGCTATCTTGAGGAGGCTGCCGGTGCGATCCGGCACGGGCTGCGCGGTCGCCCTTTCGAACACTCGCATCGGTGCGGGCTTGCGCGACGATGCGCTTCGCCTGATACGCGAGACCTATGCTGATTTCGGCCCGACATTGGCGTCTGAGAAGCTGGCGGAACGGCATGGCGCTCACATTTCGTCCGGGACGCTGCGCAAATGGATGATCGCGGTGGTCTGTGGAAGAGCCTTGCGCAAAGGCGCCATATCCATCCGCCACGCCTCCGGCGCGAGCAGATCGGCCCGTTGGTGCAGATTGATGGGCCTGATCGGCAGTGTTGCAAAAATGGGCCGTTGGCCGGATGTGCCCCTTTCCCCGTTGTATTCAGGCCACAGGTTGGATCCCGACGGTGCCGCGTGCATTGAACCGGTTCATGAGTGCGGCAAGGATCCGGACTTCGGCCATCTGGCGGTCCGGGTCGCGTGAGGCGATGCATTCTCGGAATGCTTTCAGGCAGCTCATCTTTGCTTCGATCCGGGTTGGGGCGTGATATCCGGGGCAGCACTTCCAGGCTGCTCGTCCCAGGCGTTGTGTGGCCCTGAGGATTTCTTACGGGGCCTGGCAGCGGGACAGGTTTCGCGCCATTGCCGCCCGCTCCTGCGGATCGGTATGATCGCTGTGCCGCCATGCTCAAGGATCGCGCTTAAGCATCGCCCTGTGTCATAAGCGCCATCGCCTGTCACGGTGCTGATCTGTTCATCAGCAGGGATCTGGTCCGACAGCCTTGGCTGAACGGGACCGTCGCCCCTTGTCGCTTGAGGTGATCTCCACGGCACGGATGTCACCGGTGGCCCTGTCCATTGCCATGTGAATCGCAGCTCGCTGCGAACTGCTGTAACAACGCCGGGCGCGTGGCGTAACCTCTAAAGGAAAAGGGGGCCCGTCTGACCCGCGGACCGCTTCGGCAATAATGCCGATCACAGAGCTAATCCCGCCGCAGGTGATGCGGGCGCAAAAGTCCGCGGTCTCGGGCCTCGCGCGACAGATCTTCGCGCAGCTCCGGATGTGCGACGCGGATCAGGCGCAGAGCGCGCTCTGCGAAGGGCTGGCCGCGCAGATCGGCCACCCCCTCTTCGGTCACGATCACCCCCGCATCGGCCCGCGACAGGCTGACCGGCCCGCCGAGCGCCGGCACAATGGCGGAGATCAGCCGTCCGTCCCTGCCCCGCCGCGCCGATGGCAGCGCCAGCAGCGGCAGCCCGCCCGCAGAGGCGGCAGCGCCGCGTGCGAAATCTGTCCCGCCCCCGATCGCCCCCACATAAGCCCCTGCAGCGACCTCGGAATTCACCTGGCCCGTCAGATCAACCTCAAGCCCCGCATTGATTGCGACCAGCTTTGGCAGGGCTGCCAGAACCGGCAGCGCATGGGTATAGGAGGTCGGCGCAAGCCGGATAAGATCGGTCTCCTGCGCCAGGGCCCAGGCCGCTTCGCCCCCGGTAATCAGCCCGGTGACCGAGACGCCCCGCGCCGCAGCTTTGGTGCTGTTGTCGACAACCCCGGCGTGGATCAGCCCGGCCATGCCTTCGGTGAAAAGCCCGCTGTGCAGCCCCAGATGACGGTGGTGGTGCAGCCTCGACAGGATCGCTTCGGGCAAAGCGCCAAGGCCGACCTGCAGGATGGCCCCCTCCGGGATCAGCGCGGCGATGCGCTCGGCGATACGCGCCTGCACGGCGTCGCCCTTTGCCTCCGGCGGCAGCGGCAGGGCGCGGCAGACCGGCACCAGAATATCAATCTCATCGCGCGTGATAGTTACCATGCCCGGGGTGGAGGGGGCCTGGCTGTTCAGCTCTGCAATGACCAGACGCGCCGATTTGACCAGCGGTGCCAGATATTCACAGGCCAGCGAGAAGCTGAAGGTTCCCGGGATGCGCCCCTCGGCGATCTGGATCAGCAAAACGTCAACGCGGGGCGCGAGGGCCGCCTCAAGGCCGCTGTAATGCACCGGCAGGATATCAAGCTGCCCTGCGGCCTGCAAAAGCCGGTTGCGCGCCGTGCCGCAGTAAGACGTAAAGCGCAGAGCATCCGTATAGGCGGGATCGAGCGTGTCGGCCCAGCCGATGCCGCAAAAGGCGTGAATGCCGCTGAGGCCCTGTCGCTGCGCCATCAGGGCGCGCGTCAGGGTCAGCGGCTCGGCCGCCGCCTGGCCCCAGGCCAGACCATCGCCAGGCTGGAGAAGGCTTGCGAACTCAAGGGCCTCGGGGGAGATCTTCCGCATTTCAGGCGCGCTCAAAGATGGCGGCCATGCCCTGGCCACCGCCGACGCACATGGTCTCAAGACCATAGCGCGCACCGCGCCGCGCCATCTCATGCAACAATGTGGTCATGATCCGCACCCCCGTCGCCCCGATCGGATGCCCGAGCGAAATGCCCGAGCCGTTAACGTTCAGGCGCGGATCCGCCCCCCCGATCCCCCAGGCCGAAGTCACCGCGAGGACCTGCGCGGCAAATGCCTCGTTCACCTCTATGAGGTCCATCTGATCCAGCCGCAGCCCGGCCTTTTTCAAAGCCCGTGCGCTTGCCGGAACCGGACCGATGCCCATATGCGAGGGCGCACAGCCCGCCGCAGCCCAGCCGGTCAGAAAGCCAATCGGCGTCAGGCCCAGATCGGCCAGACGGTCCTCAGCCACGATCAGACAGGCGGCGGCGGCGTCATTTTGCTGGCTGGCATTGCCCGCCGTGGTCACGCCCCCCGCTAAGATAGGGCGCAGGTTCGCCAGCGTCTCCCCGGTCGTCTCAGCCCGGATCCCTTCATCGTGGTCGATCCGGCGGCGCTCGCCCCGGGCCGTCGGCACATCGATCGCCACCACCTCATCGCGAAAGCGCCCCTCCGCCCAGGCAGCGGCGGCTTTTTGGTGACTGGCTGCGGCGAAAACGTCACAGGCCTCCCGGGGGATGGCATAATCGCGCGCCAGGTTCTCAGCCGTTTCAACCATGCCCGAGATCAAGCCAAACCGCTCTACGGGCTGCGACCGCTCGCGCCCGCGATCAAGACGGTCATAGAACTGCGCTGAGCCTGCGCGTTTGCCCCACCGCATATCGGTGGAGTAATATTCAATCCGGCTCATGCTCTCGATACCGCCCGCAAGGACGACATCACAGGCCCCGCTTTGCACCATCATCGCGGCGGTGGCGATGGACTGCAGACCGCCCGCGCAACGCCGGTCAAGCTGCATCCCCGGCACCTCGACGGGCAGGCCCGCCTGCAGCGCCAGCCAGCGCCCGGTGCAGGGGGTTTCGCTGTTGGCATAGGACTGCGCGAAGACCACATCCTCAATCACCGCCGGATCAATGCCGCTTTTGGCAAGAACTGCACGGATCACCGCCGCGCCAAGATCCTCCAGCGGCAGATCGCGAAAAGCCCCGCCAAAGCGGCCGATGGGGCTGCGCAGCGGGGCGACAATGGCGGCTCGACGGCTCATGGGCGGCTCCTCAATTGCTGCGCGGCAGGCCAGGCATATGCCCGGCGGTGAACGACAGGATCAGATTGGTCGAAATCGGCGCGACCTGACAGAGGCGAATGTCGCAGGACTTCCGCCCGACGTCATCGTCTTCCGTCAAACCAAAGCCGCCGTGGCTCCGGATGCAGGCCGTCGCCGCCTCCGGGGCGATCAGCCGCCGCGCGGCCTTCATGCCGGTCAGGATATATTCAAACCCCTTACCGTCTTCGCCGATCAGCGCATCTGCCGGGATAAGTATGCTTTCAAAGAAGATCCCGGTCGGCGTGTGATCCGTCATCTCAAAGTCCGCCGCCCATGGTCATATCGGATCCCAGGTGAACACATTCTCTGAGCGATCCAGCGGATAGAACTGCGCGGCCATGGCCGGAAGCGCATGATCCAGCACCGTTTCGGGCGTCCAGCCTTCTGCACGGTGAACCGAGCGCAGCGGGCGCGGCTGGCTCATCAGCATGATCTCATTGTTGCGCAGGGTGAAGATCTGACCCGAGGGGACCGACGCACGCCCCGACAGAAGCGCAATCGCGAGAGGCGCAATCTTTTCCGGCACCATCTGTTTGAACTTTTCCACCCGCGCGATCTGCTCAGCCGTTTCGGTGGGAAGAGACGAGGTCATCCGGCTCCAGGCAAAGGGGGCGATGCAATTGGAGGTAACGCCAAAGCGCTGCATATCCAGCGCGATGGATTTCGACAGCGCCGCAATGGCGAGTTTGGCAGCCATATAATTGGCCTGGCCGAAGTTTCCGATCAGCGCCGAGGTCGAGGTCATATGCACAAAAGCGCCTGAGCCCTGATCTTTAAAGACCGCCGCCGCCGCGCGGCTGACGTTGAAGCTGCCGTAAAGATGCACCTTTATGACCGCATCAAAGGCGTCATAACTCATCTTATGAAAGAAGGTGTCGCGCAGAATTCCGGCATTGTTGATCACGCCGTCCAACCGCCCGAACTGCTGCACCGCGCCGCGCACCATGTCCTGGACCGCGCCCGGATCGGTGACCGAATGGGTCGAGACCATGGCCGCGCCACCCGCTGCACAGATCTCCGCCGCGACCGCCTCGGCCGCGCCCGGATCACCCGGCTCACCGCTCAGGGAAGCGCCGATGTCGTTGACCACCACCCGCGCCCCGGATTTCGCACATTCAAGCGCAAGCGCCCGACCGATGCCGCCCCCGGCCCCGGTCACGATCACCACCTTCTCATTCAGCACTGGAGTCCTCCCTCATTCCGCTTATAATAAAAACGGACGGTCGGTTATTGCAAGGATTACCTGACCGTCGCGGCAGGACGCAGGGAGTGGCCGAGAGGGAGTTGAGGTGAGCACAACACACGAGGCGGCCGCGCCGCTCTGGACCTTTGAGCGGTTTGAGCCGGGCCATATCTTTGGAACATTGAACGTCATCACGGATGAGGCGCGGCGGCGCAGCTGGGAGGCCATCTATGGTCCCTGCCCCGGCGACAGCCTGCCCGAAGGCGTTATCGTCGCGGCGATGATGGAGGCCTATGTGCGCGCCATTCAACCACGCCCCGATGGCAATGTTCACGCCTCGCAGGAGCTGTCTTTCTCCGGACAGAGGGTTGAATGGGGGGCTTTGCTGCAGCTCACCGTTTCCTGCGCGGGCAAAGAGCTGAAGAACGGACGCCGCTGGGTCGATTTCGACGTCGCGGCCAGCGCCCGGGATCTGTCGCTGCTGCGCGGACGGATCCGCTCCATCTGGGCAGAGTGAGGGGAGGATCGCAATGGACAGCCTTTCTCCTCCTGAGACCATCCCTCCCCTGACGCTGCAGACCTCGGCGCAGACGGCGCGGGCCTATGCGGCGCTGACCTGCGACGAAAACCCGATCCATCTGGACGCTGATTTCGCCGCCCGCACCGCCTTTGGCGTGCCAATCGCGCATGGCACCATGTCGCTGAACCTGCTGCTGCAGGCGATCAGCGCAACCCCGGGGCTGTCCATTGGCGCGGGGCGGCTCGATCTGCGGTTTTCGGCGCCGGTGAAAGTCGGGCAGACCATCACCGCCTCCGGCACCCGCTGCGGGGACGGCAGCTATGCGGTCAGCGTCAGCACCCCGGAAGGGCAGGCCACTCTGAAGGGGGTCTTTTATCCTGGGAATGCCCCGTAAGGCGGGCGGATGCCTTCAGCCCGGCGATGGAGGCCACAACGGATCTGTGGTCCCGGACCGCGGCCCTGAAAGCACCCAAACCGATGCAATCTCACCGCGGAAAGGACCGGAATGGACCCGCTGAACAGCCACCGCACAGAGGGGATCCTGCATCTTGAGCTGAATATTCCCTCTAAAAAGAACGCCCTGACCGACACCCTGCGGGCTGAGCTTCGCGCGGCACTTACTGCGGCGCAAAGCGATCCGGAGGTGCGCGATTGTGCTGTCGGGTGCCGGGGCAATTTCTGCCCGGGCGGGGATATCTCGGCGATGACCAGCGATGTGAAGGTGGCGCGGATGCGCATCCTGCATGATGTCGTGCGGCTTTTGCGGGCCGGGGGGCGGCCCGTCGTCGCTGCGGTCAGTGGTACGGCCTTCGGGGCGGGCTTTTCGCTGGCGCTCTGCTGTGACCAGGTGATCGTCAGCCCTGACCCGCGGTTTTCTGCGTCTTTCGGGCGAGCGGGCTGCCGCCCGATCCCGCGCTCAGCTTCACCCTGCCGCGCCGCGTCGGCGACGCCAGAGCGCGGCGGATTCTGCTGTCCTCAGAGGTGGTTGGCGCAGAACAGGCCCTGGCGCTCGGGATTGCGGATGATCTGGTGGCGGGGAAGAAGCTTCTCAGCGCCGCTACGGCGCGGGCGCGTGAGCTGTCGGCCCGTACCCAGGCGGTCAAGACCCATGTCAAAGCGGCCCTGACCCGCAGCGCGGGCGATCCGGAGGGGGCCCTGACACGCGGGATGGAGAGCTATCTGACCCTGCTCGCCTCGCCTGAGCATCTGCAGGCGCGCGCGGCATTCCTGAGCCGAAGGACCTGACGCTCAGCCCCTCCCACAGGGGATCAGCCGCTGCCCTGCCTCAATACAGACCGGGAGAGAGGCGCGCCCTGCAGGCCGGATGTCCGGTCTGCCACGCGACTATGATCCCTTTTGAAGTGGGATGCGCAATTGCCCGGTACCGCTGATCGCCGTCTTCAACAGCGGTGCGGGCGATGCGCCCTGGGCTGCGGCACGATATAATTTCTGCAGCAAAATGAGGGGTCTGTCTGCAGGTCTTCCGTGAGATCGGCATGATGCCGGACTGCTGATTTCACCCCGCCTCATCTGCCTTGCCCGCGCGGGAGCTGTCGCGGATCGGCGGCAGGCCGGGTGCTGAGACGACACCCGGCCGGAGATTGATCGCAGGACAGCTGGCGATGGTCCCACGACGACCCTCAGCATGATCCGTCAGCTTCACCCGCATAGCCCCGGGCAAAGCTTTGAAACACAACGCGCCCTTGAAGACGCTGCGCAGCAGAAAGCTCTGCCGGAGGGGGGCAGGCCGTTTCAGAAAAACGTCAGCCCGATTGTCGCCGCGCAGGTTGAGGGCCGGCAAAACACAACAGCACATGCGCCGGGAGCGACCAGCCCCCGGCCCGGTAAGCCCGAGGCCTGCCGGCAGATCTGGCTGAGCCAACAGAGCCGCTGAGCGCCGCAGCGCCCCGGACTTCGCCGAAACCTTCAAATCAGCGCCCTGCCCTGCCGATGATCCCGACAGCCGGGCGCGCTGCGCAGAAAACCCGCGCCCCTCGCTTTACAGCCCGGACGATCCGGGAAATCTCCGCCCCCGAGCGGCCAGCCAGGGCCATAAGGCCGCCTTCGGGCCCGGTCCGGTCTGACAGTCAGGGGCGTGAAATTCCCGACCATCCTCGCCGGCACCGCTCTCGCATCCGGGCCGCCGCTGCGGGACCGCTCAGCGATCAGATTGCCGCAAAGAGCCGTCGCGGATCGGCTTTGCCAGTGAGGCCCCCTCAGCTGCGCAAGCCCCGATGGTTCGATCAAAGGCTCAGAGATCGTGGGACCTGAACACAGGATGGCCGAGATGGGCGCGGGCGAATTTGACGCCGCTCTGATGCGCTTCAGCGCGCGGCGCTGAAATCAAAGCGCATCGTATCATCGCCTCGGGGCTCTATATCCGCCCCGATCCTTACATCGAGGCCCCCTTTGCAGAGCCGGTTTCGCGGTGGATGACGCCATGCTTCTTTCCGTCGATACCCCTAAGGGCCTGCACAACCTCGAAGATATCGCCAAAGGCCCCGCTCGGAGGCTGGGCACTCCCACCGGCGCGCAGGGTTTGACGGAGCCTGCCTGGACCGCTGGCGGGCAAAAAGAGCAGGCGACCGCGCTTCTGGCCGGCGCGCAGGATCCGGCGGTGGAGCGCGCGACACCTCACATATCACCGTTATCCGCGTCTGGTGTCACGCCGTTGTCAGGAACCCCGCCGCAGATCTGCGCGGGATGGTGCCGGAAAAGCGCCTGAAAGCCGCGAAGATCGGGGTTGAACTCTTCACTTATGATCAGACCGCCGGCGAGTCGCGCAATGCTGCACGCGAGATGGCGGATGTCGGCAGGCTGGAGGACGGATCGGAACCGGTACGCAATCTGCGCCTTGCGAAATCTGCGGTCGAAGTGATCCATATGCGGGAGGCAGGTCATCTGTCGCATATGGCGGCGCACAACCGTGCGAAGCCCGGGATCTGTTCGGGGGAGCTGTCGGGCCTGGCCATCCCGACCGTGCCGGAGCAGGGCGGCGATCTTCCGGCAGGCAGCAAACGATCAGATCATGGCCGGGTTCGGGGCCGGCCACCGCCGTTATATGGTCTGCACTGAGCGCAGGCTGATCCCGGGGTGTCTCTCGGATGATCAGGCCTCGATGGTCCCGGTGGTGGGCGGCACCTTCGCCGCCATGATGGAGGCTTTCTGCCCTGGCCCCCCTTGGGGGATGTCGAGCGCGAAAACTGCCGCGGCTTTTGCGGGGGATCGCTATGGCGCCTGCGGCTATGCGCTGGACGCGACCTGTGCACCGACCATCAATGGATATGCCACCTATGTGTTCCGTCCTCCGTGATGGAACCGGGTATGGCTTTTGCCCGCATATCATGCCCGGAGCCGTCGGAAGCCGCCGCGCAGTGGGTCCGGGGCGCACCATCACCGTCACCGAAACGGGCTGCGAGATCCTGAGCAAAATCCCCGTCGCCCCCCTTGATGACCTGAGACGGGAGAGACCCACGTCGCTTCATCTCACCCCTGCGGCGTTCCAGGCCCGGCTTGCCAATCTGCGCGCCCATCCGGATCGCTGCGGCTTTCCCGGACTTTTGAGGTTTCGCGAGAAGAGCATGTACTCTCTCTCCGGCTTTGTTGTCTTTCAATGCGGCTGTCCTGGCGCAGACGGGCGCGAGAGGCGGATGCCCTGATCGGTCGACAGACGCACCACCGTCGCTGCCGCGCGGCTCGGTGATGGGAGATCCGGGAGGACCGCCCGGCCCCGCGCCTTGCCGATCTCTTCCCCATCGGCGTCGAGGCCATGGCGGCCTGAGGGGCGGGGTCACAGAGGACAGACCCAACGGATCTGGACCGCAGAGGGAAGACGGCACTGGTGCCGGGCGGTGCGAGTGCCCATGCGCTGGCGCGCGGGGGTCAAAGATCGCCATCGGTGATCCCAAAGTCACCGCCGCAGAGGTGAGCGCTGCCGCCTGGAGGGACCTTGGGCGACGCCGCGGGGATGGAGGGCACTCTCGCGCGGATTGAGCCTGAAGTCGGCCCTGTGGCGGTTCTCATGAACAATTCCGGCGGGCCAAAGCCCTCAAGCGTCAGCGGTCAGCCCGCCGTGCTCTGGCGCGGGAGCTTTGAAGGAATGGTGCTTTCGGTGATGCCGGGGATGAAAGCCGCAGGCGGGGGCCGCGCCACCTCCTCCCCAGGGCGTGGTGGCCCCGATCACGAGCCTTGGGCTTTCAGATGCGCTGCGGATCTGGTTCAGGACCCTGACGCGTAAAACCGGGGCCTTTGGGATCACCTCCGGCATCCTCCTGCCCGGGCGGATCGCCCTTTCCGACGCGCAAAAGGCCTGCGCGAAAACCGCCCTCTGGCCAAAGGGGTTGCCGAAAGTGTGGCCGCAATCCCGCTGCGCCGCGACGCTCTGCCCGGAGAAGAGAACGATGCGGTTGCCTTTCCCGGCTCGGGGCCTGCTTCTGACACCATCGGCAGCACGATCCGCATCGAGGGTGGGCGGATCGTGAGCCACTGATTCTGAAAGGACTTTTCCATGACTGACACCACTGCGGCAGAGGATGCGCTGACGGCGGCGCTTTGCGGGGTGACCACGGCCACCCTGACCACGGTTCTGCTGAAAAAGGGCCTGCGCAATGTCTGGATGCGCGGGGCCTTTGCGCTGCGCGCGGATCAGCCACGCCGCGCGGGGCGGGCCTTCACGCTGCGCTTTGTGCCCGCGCGCGAAGATCTGGCCAATCCGGCCAGCTGGTCCTCGCCCAAATCCACCCGCGCCGCGATTGAGGAGATGCCGGCGGGCTGCATCTGCGTGACCGATGCCATGGGGGTCACGGATGCGGGGATCCTCGGCGATATTCTTTGCGCAAGGATGCAGGCGCGCGGTGTCACGGCGCTGATCACCGACGGTGTGGTGCGCGATGGTGCCGGGGTGCGCGAGACGGGACTGGCGGTCTGGTGCAGCGGTGTTGCGGCCTCTCCCGCGGTGGCAAGCCTCACCTTTGTCGGCTGGCAGGAGCCGGTAGGCTGCGGCGGCGTGGCGGTTTTTCCGGGCGATATGATCGTAGCGGATGGCGACGGCGCGGTGGTCATCCCCGCAGCGCTCGTTGAGGATGTCGCCGCGCAAGCGGTTGCGCTGGAAGCCTTTGAAAGCTGGGTCCTTGCAGAGGTTACCCGGGGCGTGGCCCTTCCGGGGCTTTACCCCGCCAATGCCGCGACCCTCGCACGCTATGACGCGTTCCGCAGCAACAGCGGGCTTTGATCCCGGCGTGAATCCCCGCCCCCCTCTCCCGGGGGGCGGGGGAGCCGTTCAGCGGATGGTCATCTGACGCGGCAGATCCGACAGCACCTCGATGCCGCTTTCGGTCACGATCACCGTCTCAGAAACGCCGACCGTATAATGGCCGTAGCTGCGCAGGGTGGCGGGCAGATGGAAGACCATCCCCGGCTCCAGCAGACGGTTGACCCCGGTGAAAAGCGACAGGATCGCCCCCTCCCCCCAATCCGGCGCGAAGGCCGCGCCCATGGAATAGCCGATGCGCTTGCGGAAGGCTTCGGTATAGCCTGCGGCGTCAATCACCGCCTGCGCCGCCTCATGCGGGACCGAGCAGGCGACGCCGGGGCGCATCGCCGACAGCGCCACATCCAGCGCGCGTTCGGCCACATCCATCATCCGCGCCGCCTCGTCCGGCGGCGGTCCCATCCAGACGGCCCGCATCAGCGCCGAATGATAGCGGTCATGGCTGCCCGCCAGCTCCAGAAACACCCCGTCGCCTTCGCGCAGAACCCGCCGCCGCCAGGTCGCATGCGGCACGCCCGAGCGCGGCCCCGAAGAGACCAGCGGCTCCATCGCCATGGCCTCAGAGCCGGCCGAGATCGCTGCTGAGATCATCGCCGCCGTCACGTCATTCTCGGTGGCACCCGCACGGCAGGCGTCAATCGCGCTGACAATCCCGGCCTGGGCATAGCCCGCCGCAAGGCGGATGGCGGCCAGCTCAGAGGGCGATTTCACCGCCCGCAGGCCTTCGGTCACGCCCGATCCGTCGATCATGGTGACACCCGTCAGCGCCGCCGCGATTTTGGCGGCAAGCGCTTCTGAGACGAACCAGGCGTTGCGCTCGACGGCGATGTGGCGCAGGCCCAGATCCTGCACCAGCGCCGCCAGCGCCTCTGCGGGATCTTCGCCGTCCTGCCAGGCGCGGATGTCTTTCAGCCAGGTGGAGGCCCGTGCCCCCGTGGTCTCCAGCTGGCGTACCAGCAGCACCGGCGGGGCAGAGGCGCGCACCACCAGGGCCTGGAAGGCGAAATATCCGGCGGTCTGACGACCGCAGGCCCAGAAGATATTCTCCGGCCCCGTCAGGACCAGCGCCTCGGTGCCAAGCGCCTGAGCTGCGCTTTGCAGCCGGGCCAGGCGGGTGTCAAATTCCGCGGCGGGGAAAACCGCATCGCGGCCCTGCAGATGATCGCTCATTGCTTTAGTCCTTATCAAGCCAGCCGAGGGTGCGGGCCCGCATGTGTTTGAAATGTTGTGCCATTTCCGCACCCGCCGCCTCGGGGTCGCGGGCGGCGATGGCGTCAATGACGGCGATATGCTCGCGCGCCTGATCGGCGAAATTATCGTGGCTGCGGATGATGGTGCTGCGCCGCACAATGGCGCGCTGCTCATCGAGCAGTTCCGGCAGAAGCTTCAGCCGTGCCGCCAGTGCGACGGCCCGGTGAAACTCGCTGTCGTCGATCCAGAAGCTCTCAAAATTCGCCGGATCGGCCTTGAGATAGCGCAGCTGCCGCGCGCGCGCCGCCTCAAGCTCGGGGGTGAGGCCGAATTCAGCCGCGCGCACCGCCGCCGCGCGTTCCAGAATAAGCCGCAGCTGAATGATATCGAGCAGCTGCTCAATCGCGATACGGCGCACCAGAAGCGCGCCATTGGCCATCCGCTCAATGACCTGCTCGCGCTCCAGCACCGAAAGGGCCGAGCGCAGCGGCGTGCGCGAGATCCCGAGCCGTTCCGCAAGATCGCGTTCGGTCAGGATGGAATTGGGCGCAATCAGGCCGGCGTTGATTTCATCGCGGATCAGCCGGCAGGCCTGCTGCGACAGGGTCTCGCGGCTCATGGTCCGGCGTTTCCGCTCAGCGCGGTGCAGACCGCTTCAACGGCCAGCGCCAGATCGGCGGGGTTCATCCCCTCATCGGGGCAATGGCTGCCGTTCCAGTTGCGGATAAAAACCATCACGCTCTCCCATCCCGCCGTGGCGAAAGCAGCCGCGTCATGGCCGCCCCCCGACAGCATCCGCGGCGGGTTCAGCCCGAGACGCGCAGCCCCGCCCGCAACCCACTCGGCCATGCTCTCGGAGAGCTGCGCCGGGCGGCTGCGGCTTTGCTGGCCAAGATCAAAGCGGATGCCGGGACGCGCCCCCTCAATCCGGGCGATTTCCGCCTTCAGCGCCGCATCGGCCGCATCCAGCACGCTGACATCCTCTGAGCGCAGATCGAGGCAGAAATCCAGCTCTCCCGCCACTTTCGCCATGGCATGGGCCGGTGAGGCCGCACTGACACGGCCAAAGGTCACCGTCAGATCCGCACCTTTGGCAAGGAAATCTTCCCAGATCCGGTCCATCGCCAGAACCAGATCGGCAAAAGCCACCACAGCATCGGCGCGCCCGTCGCGCGGCGCCCCCCCGGAATGCGCCCAGACGCCGTGAAGCCGCGCCGCGCGGTACCGCAAACCGCCCCGGATCGCGGTGACGATGCCAAATGGCTCTGCGGTGCTGTCGAGCATCGGGCCCTGTTCGATATGAAACTCCAGAAACCGCGCCGGAGCGGGCGGCGTGGCCGCCATCAGCGCCTCCGGATCGCCGCCTTCCTCGCGCATGTGATCGGCAAGCCTGCGCCCGGTATCGACGCGGCGCGCCTCAAGATCGGCCGCCAGAAGCTGCCCGGTGGCCGCGCGGGACCCGATGTAAGAGACGGGAAACCATACGCTTTCCTCAGCGCGGGTAACCACAATGACGAAATCCGCCGCCGGGGTCACCCCCGTGCTGCGCAGCGCGGTGACCAGCGCAAGGGCCGCCGCCACCCCCGCCTGGCCATCATAGGCGCCGCCCTCGGCCACCGTATCGAGATGCGAGCCACACCAGATCGGCGGCAGCTCCGGATCACGCCCCGGCAGGCGCGCGATCAGATTGCCGCCGTGATCGCGCCGGACCTCCATCCCAAGCGCCAGCGCCTCCTCTTCGATGATCGCATGGGCGGCGCTTTCCAGCGGAGAATAGGAGGGGCGCGTCCAGCCCGGGCCGCCCTGGCTCAGCGCATTCACCCGCGTCAGAACGCGCTCAATGGTGGTTAAGATCACGGGGTTCAGGCCGGGCACCGGCTCCGCGCAAAAAGTCATCATGCTCGGGTCCTCCGGACCAGTCTGGGGGTGATGCCGGGGATGAGAAATCCCGGGTTCAGGGATGTCGGGGCGACGGGGCCCGCAGGACGCGGGCGGGAAAGGCGGGGCAGGTCTGCGCAGAAAATCATTGTGTCAGCTCTCCCCGGGCGTCTGGTCGGTGGCGGCGCGCAGCCGCTGCAACACCGCCGCGCGGGCGTTTTGCAGGTGGCAGCGCAGGGCCTGCTCAACCGCATCGGGATTGCCGGCCCGCAGCAGCTCAAGAATTTCAAGGTGCTCATTGCAGCCGCGCAGCAGGCGGTCGGGGACCTGGCTGTAGTCAAACACGCAGGTGCGCCGCTGGAGTTCAGAGATGGTGCGCGACACGGCGGCATTGCCGAAAGACCGGGCGAGAAACTGGTGAAAATCATGATCGGTGGCGCGCTGCAGATCGTTCAGATCCGAGGTATCCGAGGCCATGAGCTGACGGATCCGCGTCTCCATCGCAGTGATCTCGGCGGGTGCAAGCCGCACGGCTGCGCGGGCGGCCAGGGGCTCAAGCTCCAGCCGCAGAAAGAAAATCTCATCAATATCCTCGGGCGTCAGGCTGCGCACGCGGATGAAGCGGCCGTCAACGACCGCCAGTCCATCGCCCTCCAGCCGCTTGATTGCCTCGCGCACGGGGGTGCGCGACATGCCGAAGGCCTCGCCCAAAGCGGCCTCCTGCAGCAGGCTTCCCGATTTCAGGCGACCGTCGATAATCATCGCAAGAATGCGCTGGTGCGCCAGCGCCGCGAGGGGCCGGGCGCCGCTCATGAGGTCTCTCCGCCGCGGCCCTGCATGACGGGGCGCAGGATTTCCCCGGGGTCGTAAAACCCGCCAACAAGATCGCAGGACAAAAGATACTCCGAGCGCATCCAGCTGTCGGGTTTGGCCACCAGATCCGCCAGCAGCTTGCGCAGCCGCGCGCGCTGCGCAAGCAACAGCTCCTCGCCCTCATCGCGCGAGATCAGTTGAAAGCGAAAGCCCGCCCCCACCGGCAGCTGCGCCAGCCGCGCCAGATCGACCGAGGCCACCGTGCCGATTTTGGGATAGCCCCCGGTGGTCTGGCTTTCCGCCAGCAGCACCAGCGGCATCCCCGATCCCGGCACCTGGACCGAGCCCGGAACCGTGCCATCCGAGACAATATCATGCCCGCGCGCGGCACTGAGCGTGGTGCGGCCAAGCACCATAGCCATGCGGTCGCGCTGCGGGGTCACGGTGAACTCACATTCGGTCAGACGGGCCAGAGCCTCTGCCGAGAAATAATCATCCTGCGGGCCGGGGATCAGCCGGATCGGCCCGCTTTCGCTCAGCGGGCGGTGCCCGGTCAGCGGCCTTGCGGGGCGCAAACAGGGGGTATCGGCGCTGTCGGCGCCACGCGGCAGGCGATCGCCCGCGCGCAAAGCCCGCCCCTCAATCCCGCCGAGGCCCGAGCGCAGATGGGTCGCCCGCGCACCCAGCACCAGAGGCGTCGCAATCCCGCCTGAAAAGGCAGCATAGGCCCAGGTGGCCTCGCGGGGGGCGGCGATGCTCAGCGTCTCGCCGGGGTTCAGGCGGTGGCTTTCGCCCGCCGCGACCAGGCGCGTATCAATGCGGATGCTGCAGTCCGAGCCGGTCACCGCAAAGCGCAAAGCCTGATCGGTGCGGAAGCTTCCGGCGGGGCCGGAGAACTCCAGCGCCGCAGCACCCGGCTCATTGCCGCAAAGCGCATTGGCAAGCGCCATGGCGGCGGCATCGACCGGACCGGCGGGAGAGACGCCCATATGGCGCAGCCCAAAGCGGCCCGCGTCCTGGATCGTCAGCATGGGTCCGGCGGAAATCAGAGTGATGGTCATGCCGGGACGTCCTCGGGAGTGATAATCATCTCGCCCGCAGCACTGCGGGCTTCAAGCGCGCGGGCCTCATCGGCCCCGACCGGGCAAAAGCGGATCAGATCTCCGGCCCGAAAGAGAAAAGGCTCTGCCCGCGCGGGGTCAAAGGCGCGGACCGGGGTCCAGCCTAAGAACCGCCAGCCCGAGGGGCCGGCGACCGAATTGATATTGCCCTGCTGCCCGCCGATCCCCACCGCACCGCGGGGGATCAGCTGGCGCGGCTTTGGCAGTCGCGGGGTGTCAAGGATCGCAGGCTGCCCGCCGAGATAGGCAAAGCCCGGCGCAAAGCCGATCATATAGACGCGGTAATCGGTGCCTGCGTGAATGGCGATCAGCGCATCTGTGCTCAGCCCTTTCATGGCGGCAAGATCTTCCAGATCCTGACCGACCTCTCCGCCATAAAGACAGGGCACCCGCCAGAGCCGCGCGGGGGCGGCAGGCAGCGCGGGGCGGCCTGCGAGATCCAAAAGCAGCTCCTCCAGCGCGCGGCCGCGGATTTCCGCCGGGTCATAGCGCAGCAAAAGCGAGCGGTAGGTGGGCACGATGTCGAGCACCCCGCGCAAAGCCCCCTCGTCGCAAAGCCCCTTTACCGCAGCGGCGAGGGCGATGATACGCGCATTGGTCGCAGCATCCACGGTCTCGCCAAGCTGCAGCGAGATCGCGCTGTCGCCACAGGGAAGCAGTTTCGGTGTCATCATCACAGTCAGGCTCACTTCAGGCAGGCACAGGTCAGGTCAGGTCAGGGGTTGAGCGGGGGGCGAAGCCCGCTCATTTCCCACGTATCAGCTCGGGCAGAAAGCTGATAATGCCGGGAAAAAGCGCAATCATCAGCACAAAAGCCGACATGATCCAGAAAAACGGCAGGGTGGCGCGGGTGATCCGGCCCATGCTGTCTCCGGTCAGCCGCTGAATGACGGTCAGGTTAAAGCCCACCGGCGGGGTGATCTGCGCCATTTCCACCACGATCACCAGGAAGATGCCGAACCAGACCTTGTCATAGCCCGCCGCCATGGCCAGCGGCAGGGTGATCGGCAGCGTCATCACGATGATGCCAAGCCCCTCCATCACGGTGCCGAGGATCACATAGAAGACCAGCAGAACCACGATCAGCATGACAGGCGACATGCCCCAGCTCTGGATTTCCGCCGCGATATAGCGCGGGATGCCCAGATAGCCGATCACCGTCGACAAAAACATCGCGCCCAGCATGATCAGCCCGATCATCGCACAGCTTTCCGCCGCCTGACGCGCCGCGGCAATGACGCCGCGCAGGGTCAGGGTGCGTTGCGCAAAGCCAATGCCCATCGAGACCAGAACACCCACGGTCGCAGCCTCCGTCGGAGAGGCGAAACCGCCATACATCGAGCCAATGACCCCGCCGATAAGCAGCAAAAGCGGCCCGAGGTCCTTCAGCGCGATCATCTTCTCGCGAAAGGTGGTCGAGGGCGGGGTTTCGCCCACCAGGCTCGGGTTCAGCCAGGAGCGGATCGCCAGATAGCCCATATAGCTGGCCGCCAGCAGAACCCCCGGTACGATCCCCGCGATAAAGAGCTTCAGGATCGATTCCTCGGCCATCACGCCATAGATAATCATGATGGTTGAGGGCGGGATCAGAAAGCCAAGGGTCCCGGCTCCGGCCAGGCTTCCGGTCACCAGATCGCGGTTATAGCCACGGTCGATCAGCTCTTTTGCGGTGATGCGGCCCACGGTGGCCGTGGTCGCCGCCGAAGAGCCACAGACCGAGGCGAACATCGTGCAGCCCAGCACCGTCAGATGGCTCAGCCGCCCCGGCACGCGGCGCAGCCAGGGCGACAGCCCGGTGAACAGCGCCTCAGAAATTTTGGTCCGAAACAGGATCTCGGCCATCAGAATGAACAGCGGCAGCGCCAGCAGTTCCGGCGAGACGACGACGTTATAGGCCTGCTGCGCCAGCAGCTTCACCGCCGGCATATTCGGCCGGAAGAGATACAGCAGCCCGACGCCGGTTCCGATCAGCCCAAGGCCGATCCACAGACCACTGCCCAAAAGCAGGGTCATCAGCCCCAGAAGGGAGGTAACAATTTTTCCCATATCAGATCTTCCTTATTCCAGGCCCGGGCCGACCGAGAGAGCCTCGCCGCGCGTCAGGCGCAGAAACTGCGCAAAGCACTGCAGCGTCATCAAAGCCGCCCCAAGCGCCAGAACCGCCTGCGGCCAGACCAGCGGCACCCGAAATGAGGTGGCCGCCGTTGAGCCGCGCTGACCCGAAAGCCAGGCCATTTCAGCCAGAGCCCAGGTCAGATAGCCGCAGATCACCAGCCCCACGAGGCAGGAGGCGAGCTCCAGCAGTCGCCCCATGGATGTCGGCAGCGCCTCCAGCAGGGCGGTGACGCGGACGTGGCTGCCGCCCTTCATCGCACTGCCGCAGCCGAGCAGAAAACAGGCGCCCATCAGATAGCCCGCCAGATCCCAGGAGAAATGCAGCGAATAAGACAGCAGATTACGCGAGAAGATCTCGGCACCGATCAGAAAGAGAATGCCCAGGAGACTCAGGGCTGCGAGAAAGCCGCCCGCATCGGTCGCGGCGTCAATCACGGCCAGCGTCCTGCGGAAGCGGTTGGAAGGAATGGATGTCATGATGGCCCTGCACTCCGGCGCGGAAATTCTGCCCCCCGTGCGGCGGGGGACAGGCGGTCGTGTCCGGGGCTCTCTGCGCACAGCCCGATGGGGGAGGCGCAGAGAGCGGGTCTCACTTGCGGGCCGCCAGATAGGCGTCGATCACCGGGGCGGCATCGGGCACCCGGATCTTGAAAGCGTCCCAGAGCGGCAGAGCGCGCTCCATCAGCTGCGCCGACAGCTCGGCCGAAGGGGCAGTGATCTCAACGCCATTCTCGCGCAGCACGGCCATCTTTTTGTCGTCCTCCGCGCGGCTGTTAAGCCAGAACTGGCCCTCCAGGTCGCGGCCGACTTTCTCAATGGCTTCACGGGTCTCCAGCGGCAGAGCGTTCCAGGCATCGAGGTTCACCGACATGATGTTCGATGAGGCCTGCCAGTTGAAGGTGCTCATATGTTTGGTGAATTCCCAAAACGCACCATCCACGCCCGAGGAGGACGAGGTGGTCACACCCTTGATGGTGCCCGCCGCAAGCGAGGGGACCACTTCGCCCCAGGGCATCTGGATCGGGGTCGCACCAAGTGCGCCGAAGAAGTCATTGCCGTTGGAATCCACCACGCGGATGGTCAGACCCTTCAGGTCCTCCACGGTGTTGATCGCATGGGGCGCATAGACCGCCTGGCCCGGCCAGGGTGCCGTATAAAGCAGCTTCTGGTTCATGCTGCTGGCGACTTCATCGAGTTTCGGGCGGTAATATTTGTGCAAAAGCGCAATATCGGCCATCGTCGGCGCCAGGAAAGGCAGCGTCTCAATGCCCAGCACCGGCGCTTCACCGACCTGCTGATTCAAAAGGATCTCGGCAATCGGCACAATACCGTCACGAACCGCTGCCATAGCCTCGGGACCTTTGATCCCGAGCGCGCCGCCGGAGTGGACGGTAATGACCACCTCACCCTCCGTCGCGGTCTGGACCGCTTCGGCGAAAGCCATGGCGTTCTGTGTGTGGAAATTGCCTTCCGGCCAGACGATTGACATGTCCCACCGGGTCTCGGCAAAGGCCGGGGCAGCGGTGAGCGCAGCGGCAAAAGCCACTGATACTGCAAAGAATTTTCCCTGTTTCATAATGTCCCTTTCCGGGTTTGGTTGGTTTGAAATGTCTTGAGTTTTCGGTATACCAACTGTATGCCTTGTTATGTGGCGGGGTCGTTTGAGCTGTCAATCGGCACATGACGCTGAGGGAAAAAATTCCGACACCACGCAAAAAACGATCAATAATTGAACAACAGGGACGGGAATGGCTCAGACGATTGATCTGAACTGCGATATGGGCGAAAGCTTTGGCGCTTTTACCGTCGGCGATGACGCCGCGATGCTTGATCTGGTCAGCAGCGCGAATATCGCCTGCGGCTTTCATGCGGGGGATCCGGTGGTCATGCGGCGCACGATTCGCATGGCGAAAGAGAAAGGCGTCTCGGTGGGGGCGCATCCTTCCTTTGCCGATCTTTACGGCTTTGGCCGCCGCCGCATCTCAGGCGAGCGCCCGGAGGATCTTGAGACGCAGCTGATCTTTCAGATCATCGCGATGCAGGGGATGTCCGCGCTTGAGGGTCATCCGATGACCCATGTGAAAACCCATGGCGCACTTGGCAATATGGCCGCTGTTGATCCCGATCTGGCAGCCCTTTGTGTGCGCGCGATCAAGGCCGTTGATCCGGGGCTGGTCTTTCTGACCCTGCCCTATTCTGAGACCTATCTTGCGGCTGAGAAAGCCGGGATCCGCGTCGCCTGTGAGATTTATGCCGACCGCAGCTATACCGATATGGGCGAGCTGACCCCGCGCAGCCAGCCCGGCGCGGTGATCCATGATCCGCAGCAAAGCCTCGATCAGGTGCTGGAGATGGTGCTTGACGGCCATATCCCGACCACGGGCGGCAAACGCCTGCCGGTCGAGCCGCACAGCCTTTGTATCCACGGCGACACCCCCGGAGCCGTTGGTATCGCGCGGCATCTGCGCGGTGAACTTGAAAAAAACGGGCTCGTAATCGCGCCCTTCGCAGCGAAGTAAGGTCCTGATATGACCCGTATTATCTATCTCAACGGCGAGTGGCTTGCTGAGCCTGAGGCAAAGGTCTCGGTCTTTGACCGCGGCTTTCTGATGGCCGATGCCATTTATGAAGTGACCTGTGTGCTCGACGGCAAACTGGTCGATTACGCCGGTCATGCCGCCCGGCTGCAACGCTCGGCCAAAGAACTGGGCCTGACGCTGCCGCTCAGCGAAGAGGCGCTGCTCGCTGCGCATCGTGAGATCGTTGCGCGCAATCAGATGGATCAGGGCATGATCTATCTGCAACTGACCCGAGGCGTTGCCGACCGCGATTTCGCCTATCCCCCGGCAGACACCCCGCCGACCCTTGTGATGTTCACGCAAAGCAAGAATGTGCTGCAGAATGCCGCCGCAGAGCGCGGCATCAAGGTCGTGCTGCTGCCCGATCTTCGCTGGGGCCGCCGCGACATCAAAACCGTGCAGCTGCTCTATCCGTCGATGGCGAAGATGGAGGCGAAAGCGCGCGGTGCGGATGATGCCTGGCTGACGGAAGACGGCTTTGTCACCGAAGCCAGCGCCGCCAGCTCGCATATCGTCTCGGCGGAGGGTGTGCTGATCACCCGCGATCTCTCGCATGCCCTTTTGCCGGGCATCACCCGCGCGTCCGTGCTGGATCTGGCCGCCGCTCAGGGCATCTCGGTCGAAGAGCGCCCCTTCACCCCTGCAGAGGCACTGGCCGCGCGTGAAGCCTTCATCACCTCGGCCACCAATTTCGTGGTTCCGGTGGTTGAAATCGACGGGCAGAGCATCGCAGATGGCAAACCCGGTCCTCTGACGCAGGAGTTGCGCCGCCTTTATATCGACACCCGCCGCGCCGCGGCGATCTGAGGCGCGGTTATGGCACAGCTTATCAACCGGCAGTCGCGCGGCGTTTACATCATCGCCGCCACGCCCTTCACCGATCAGGGCGCTGTGGATCATGAGAGCCTGCGGCGCCTGGTGGATTTCTACATCTCGCATGGTGTCAGCGGCCTGACGATCCTTGGCATGATGGGAGAGGCCAATAAGATGACCGGCGAAGAGCGCCGCGCGGTCATCGACACGGTTCTCGCCCGCAGCGGCGATCTGCCGGTTGTGGTGGGCGTCTCAGACCCCGGCATGGCCAATCTGGCGGAGCTGAGCCGCTACAGCATGGACAAAGGTGCCTCCGGCGTCATGGTCACGCCCGCCGCCGGTCCCGCCCGCGAAGACCGCATCGAGGCCTATTTCCACGATGTCTGCGCGGCAATCGGCACCGATGTCCCCGTCTGTCTGCAGGACTTTCCGCTGGCGACGGGTCTGCCGATCTCCTCTGCGCTGATCCGCCGCCTCTCGCAGGCCTGTGATCAGATTGTGATGCTGAAGCATGAGGACTGGCCGGGGCTTGCCAAAATCAGCCGGCTGCGCGGCGATGAAACGGCCGCGGGCACGAAGCGGCTGTCGATCCTGACCGGTAACGGCGGGCTTTATCTCCCCCAGGAGCTGCAGCGCGGGGCCGATGGCGCCATGACCGGCTTCGCCTATCCCGAGGCCCTCGTGCAGACCGTGGCCCTGCATGAAGCGGGCCGCAGGGAGGAGGCCGAAGATCTGTTCGATCGCTACCTCCCCATCCTGCGCCACGAACAGCAGCCCGGCTTTGGCCTTGGCGTGCGCAAATATATCCTGATGCGCCGCGGTGCCATCGCCTCGGCCGCAACCCGCGCACCCGGCCCGAAGATGTCGCCCACGGACATGGCCGAGGCCGACCGCCTGATGGCACGGCTTGCGCGTGCATTGCAGGGCGATCTGCCGCGCCTTTGAGACAGAGGTAAGCGGGGCTCCGGCCCCGCTTTTCGCCCGCCCCGGCGTCGAAACCCCTCCCCCCGGATTTGCCCGCGCGGCTGACCGATCCGCCCGCAGGTTGTCGCAGACAGGCAGAAAACCCGCATTCAGGGCGCGCCAATTCCCTGTTCTCCCGGGTCCGGAATTGAATCGCAGGGCCACCAGGACAAGGCAGCCGCGCGCCCCGATCCCCGCCGGGACGGGCATGAGCTGATGCCGACGGAGAGGCTGCGCCAAAAGCCTGCGGCACCGCATCTATATGCCGTGGAAAATCGCGCCCGGCCCCGGCTGCTACAGCCTTCCGGTCCAGCGCTGCCGCGCGTGGTCTACGCCCGCGTGAATGGGATGGCGCAGGAGGCTGACCGCTTTGTCGGTGTTCCGGGCCAGGGCCGCGTCGCAAAGCGCGCGGTGCCCGGCCCGGAAGGCAGGCGCGATCATCTGATCGCGCAGCTATTTGTCAAAAACCCCGGCAGGGGTCTGCATCATCACCGCAGAGCCGCAGGCCGAAATCAACTCCTGGTGGAACCGCCCGCCCGCCTCACGCCAGAGGCTGATATCGCTGCGGTGCCCGGCCTCAAGCCGCTCTTCGTGGCTGTCGAGCCGGTGATGCGCGGCGATCACCCGGGTTTTCCACTCCAGGGTTCCACGCGAGAAACTGCGCGCAAGCGCATGTTCTTCCGGCAAAAATCTCAGACCTGCAATCTCATGCAGCCCCTCGGCTGAGATCGGGGCCACCTGAAAACCACGCTGCCCCTCGGTCCGCACGAAACCGTCGCTCGCCAGTCGCGACAGCACCTCACGCAGGGTACTGGCGGCCACGCCACAGCTTTCGCGCAACTGCTCCAGGCGCAGCTTTGCGCCGGGCGCCAGACGGCCCTGAATGATATCGCCGCGCAGAGGGTGATAAAGCCCCTCGCCCACTCCGGGGCGGCGCGGATCGCTCATGGCAGGGGTCCTTCAGACTGCAGGAGCAGGCCATGGACCAGGGTATACTCAATGCAGGCCGGGATATGACGGGTCAGAATCTTCTGCGCCGCCGCGACATCCCGCGCAAGGGCGGCCTGCAACCGCGCATCATGTTCGGCCGCGGCCACCGCGCCGCGAAACATTACCAGAAGCATCTGATAGCGCAGGAAGCGATCAAAGATCCGCGCGTGAACGCCCGGAAGTTCCGCTGAATCGCAGGCCAGGATCAGCGCCACATGAAAGTCGCGGCCACCGCGCTTCCAGGCGGCGGTGGCCTCGTGGTCCCCGGCCAGCATCCGCGCCTTCATACGGGTGAGTTTGTGAGGCGCCGCGACCACCCGCGCTTCCCGGTCCGGATCGCCCTGCGCAAAGGACAGGGCCGCGGCATGGCACTCCGGCAGGATCCGCATCTCTGCAATATCGCGCAGTTCCGTGGCGGAGATCCGCGCCACCTCAAGGCCCTTTTGCGGCTCAAAACGGATCAGCCCCTCAGAGGTCAGCCGCCCCAGGACTTCGCGCAGGGTGGTGACAGAGATCTCATACTCCTCGCGCAGCCGCTCCAGCCGGAGGCGCAGCCCCGGTGCCAGACCACCAAAGAGAATGTTACCGCGCAGCCGGCCACAGATCTGCTCACCCGCGGATTGGGCCGCCTGCCGGACAGAGGTTATAAGGGGCCTCCCCAGGGGGTATTTCACCCGCAGCGGCCCTGCCGCGCAAGCGCCAGGCATCATCGTGTCATTTGAAAAATATCTGTTGAAACAAAGACCCCCGGTTGATTGGAAAATGTTCCGATGCAAAGCGCAGCCATGACCAGGGCCGCCGGGGAGGGCAGTAAGAAGAGCAGACTGACGCGGCGGGGTTTCACCCTCCCTGGGCGCGGCTGCGCTTGCCACGCCGCTCCTCGCCCGTATGGGGCAGGCACAGACCACGCAGAAGATCCGCTTTTCCGCGGTTTTCTCTGAGCAGGATATCCGCGCCCGTATGATGGCGCAGTTTGCAAAGGCCATTGGCAAAGACTTCACTTATGAAGGTTTTTATGGCGGCGTGCTGTTTAAACAGGACACCGGGCTGGTGGCGCTTCAGCGCGGTCACCTTGAGATGTCCAACATCGCGCCGCAGGAGATGCCCAACCAGGCCCCGGCCTGGTCGGCGCTGACCTCGGGCTGTCTCTTCCGCGATTTCGCGCATCTGACGACCTTTTTGCCTCCGATCTCGGGGCCGGGATGAAGGAGATGGCCGAAAAGCAGCTGGGCATCAAACTCCTCGGGCCGACCTTCTATGGCACCCGTCAGCTCGGTCTGAGCATCACCAAAAAGATCAATACCCCTGCCGATCTGGCCGGGGGGAAGCTGCGGATGCCCGGCGGCGCGGCCTGGCAGTTCCCCGGCTCGGCGCCTGGCGCGACCCCGACGCCCATGGCCTGTGCGGAGGTCTGTACCGGCCTTCAGACCGGCGCGATCGACGATCAGGACAACCCGCTGCCGAATGTCGAAAATATGAAGTTCTATGAGGTGATGAAGCAGATCATCATGACCTCACATCTGGTGGCCTTTGATCTGCCGGCCGTCTCGGGAAAGTCTGGCAGGGCTTCTCAGACGCGCAGAAAGCCGGGTTCCGGAAAGCCGCGGATAACAAGCATGAGGCCGGGCTGGCGAAAAGCTTCTCCGGGAAAGGGATCGACGTCTATACCCCCGATCTCGACGCCTTGCGCAGCCATGTGCAGAAAGCCTGTCTCCAGTCCGCCCTGGCGAAAGACTGGCCCCGGGGCCTGGTTGAGCGCATCTCCGCGCTGTGATCCCGGCGGCCGCGCGCCCCCGTTTCGCGGCGCGCGATCCGGTCCGGCGGGGGGGGCATGCCTTATCAAAAGCCTGCGGCCTGGCTTGCGCGCCGGGCTGAGGATGTGGTGGTGGCGTTGCTGTCGGCCATGTGCGTCGTCGTTCTGGTGCAGATCGTCTCGCGCTATCTGCTGAACTGGCCGATTGGCCGGACCCATGAGGTCAGCGTGATCCTGTGGATCTGGCTGAGGCTCTTTGGCTCGGCCTTTGTGATCCGCGATGTCGGGGAGATGCGCTTTGATCTGATCTATGGCGCGGTAGGCGACAGAACGCGGCGGCGCATGGCGCTGGTCACCTCGGCGGTGGCGGTGGCGGTGGTGGTTCTGGTGCTGTCGATGCCGGGATTACGTCACCTTCATGAAGGTGGAGAAAACCGCCTGTCTGCGGCTGCGGTTTGACTGGCTCTGGTCGATCTATGTGATCTTTGCCGCTGCGCTGATCGTGCGGCACCTCTGGATCGGATTTCGCGCGATCTATGGCAAAGCGCCCGAGGCCTTTGACCCCACCAAAGCGAGCTCCGGCGTATGAATCTCTCCAGCCCCTTCGCGCTGACGATCTATGCGCTGACCGCGCTGGCGCTGCCTGGCATGTCCATCGGGCTGTCGAGGATCCTGGCCTCTGTCGGCTATCTCAGGATGACCGGCATGGATATGGGCACGGCCGCCGAGCCGTTTCTGAACGGGATGTATTCGAATGACATCATCCTGGCGGTGCCGCTGTTCATCTTTGCGGCGGAAATCATGAACTCCGGCGCGATGACCGAGCGGCTTTTGCGCTTTTGCAATGTCATTGTGGGGCATCTGCGCGGCGGCCTCGCGCAGGTCAATGTGCTGCAAAGCCTGATCTTTGCGGGGATGTCGGGCTCAGCCATCGCCGATGCCGCGGGCTTGGGGCGGATGATGCAGGCCATGATGGCCCGCGGGAACCGCTATACCCCGAGCTATGCGGCCGCACTATCGGCCGTGACCTCGGTGATCGGGCCGATCCTGCCGCCTTCGATCCCGATGGTGGTCTATGCGCCCGTCTCGTATGCCTCGATTGGCTCTCTCTTTCTGGCTGGTGTGGTGCCGGGGCTGATCATGGCCGCCATGCAGATGGCCCAGGTCGCCTGAGATGCCAGGCGGCACAACTTCCCCGTCGAGGCGCGCGTGCCTTTGCGCGAAATCCCCGGTGTCACCTGGGCGGCCTTTCCGACACTTCTGATGCCGGTCATCCTGCCGGGCTGCATCTGCAGCGGGATCACCCCTCCGACCGAGGCTGCCGCCTATGCGGTGCGGGTCTCGGTGCTGATCTGCCGCAGCCTGACCTGGCGCGAGGGCTATAACGCGGTGCTGATCCCGGCGGCACTTCGGCCTCGATCGGGAGGATGGTCGGGGGGGCGCTGGTCTTTAACTATGTCGTCACCATCGGGACTATTCCCGAGACCCTGCGCGCGGTTCTGCAGGGCCGGGCGCTGACAGCTTTGCAGTTTCTGCTGCTGGTCAATGTGATCGTGCTGGTCTCTGGCTGCGTGCCGGAGGGGATGGCGGTTTTGCTGATCATCGTGCCGGTCTTTATCCCTGCCGCCCAGGCGCCTGGGATTGATCTGGTGCATTTTGGTGTCATGGTCGTCGTCAGTATCCTGCCGGGTCTGGTGACGCCGCCCTATGGCATCCTTTTGTTTAACATGACGAATATTACGGGCACGCCGATGAAATATCTCATCCGCGACGGCCTGCCCTTCCTTGGGTGGATGGTCCTTTGCCTTGCCCTTATCACCTGTTTCCCGGATCTGGTCCTCTGGCTGCCGCGCCTTGCGGGCTATGGCGGCTGAGCGGAGTGAGAGACTTTATATTCTGAACGGCCCCAACCTGAACCGCCCTGGCAAACGCGAGCCCGAGATCTGCGGCCATGCCACCCTGGCCGAGATTGAGACCTGGTGCCGCGATGCCGCCGGAGAGACCCCGGTTGAATTCCGGCAAAGCAATTACGAAGGCCAGATCGTCGCCTGGATCCATGAGGCCATCGACAGCGGCGCGACGGCCATTTTGATCAATCCGGCAGGCCTGACCTTCACCTCCGTCCCGATCATGGATGCGCTGAAGATGTTCCCCGGGCCGATCATTGAGGTTCACTTCTCCAACCTCCACCCGCGCAGGGCCGTCTATCCCAAATCCCTGATGTCTCCGGTTGTGACGGCTGTCATGGCGGGGCTTGGGCCGGCGGTTATATCCATGCCGTGCGCGCGCTGACCGGGATGATTGGCTGAGCCATGCGGAAGATCGCGTTGATCGGGGCGGGGATCACAGGTTCGCGCAGCCCGGCGCTGCATATGGCAGAGGCGCGCGCCCAGGGCTTCGGCCTCGATGATGCGCTGATTGATCTGCAGGCGCGGGGGCTGACCGCCGCCGCCCTGCCAAATCTTCTGGCCGAGGCGGAGGCTGCCGGACTGGCCGGGGTGAATATCACTCCTCCCTGCAAGCAGCAGGTTCCGGCGCATCTCCCCCGATGCCCGCGCCCTGGGTGCGGTCAACACGGAGGTCTTTCGGGACGGCAGACGCATCGGGCATAACTCCGACGGGTCCGGTTTTTATGAAAGCTTCCGTCGCGGCCTTCCCGGGGCATCTCTGACAGAGGTGCTGCAACCGGGCGCGGGCGGCGCGGGGGCTGCCGTAGCGCAGGCCTGTCCCGCCCTCGGTGTGGGGCGGCTTTATCTGCCGGATGCGGCCCCGGGACGCGCGGCGCAACTGGCGCAGGATCTCAACACCCGCGCCGGGCGCCCTTTCGCGCAAGCCATTGGCCATGCTGCCGAGGTCACCCGCCGGATCAGCGGTTTGATCAACGCGACCCCCATGGGCATGGCTGACCACCAGGGCACAGCCCCTGATCCTGCGCTCCTTGATCCACGGCACCGGGTGGCAGAAATCGTCTGTTTTCCGCTGGAGACCGAGTTGCTGCGCCTTGCCCGTGCGCCTGGCTGCCGCAGGCTGGATGGTGGCGGCATGGCAGTCTTTCAGGCAGCCCGGGCGTCTGAGCTGTTCACCGGACGCAGGGCCGATCGCGCCCGGATGCTTGCGCATGTCGCCACTATGCCCCCCCCCTGCCCGCCGATCCACACTGTCTTGGCCAGGGGCATCTTTGTGGACAGGCGGGTTGCCCGCGCTCCGATCGGTTTCATCTCAATTGAAATTATTGCGCCGGATGTTCGCAGCTGCGGTTTCACAGCCTGAGAGGCAGGGGGACGGCGTTTCCCCCTCTGGCAGCCTCTCACATTTTCCCTCAGCGAGCGCGGAGATCCGGGCAGCAAGACTGAAGCCCTGCCCGCAATCGGATCAATGGCAGGCCCAAAGGCGGGCAGCCCGAAGGTCCCTCCGCCATTGATCCATTGAGTACTCGCTGAGTTGCGCCCTGCGCTCGGGACTGAAGCGGATCAGAAGGCGATCCGCCAGATGCCTGCACCCAATACCTGAGCGCCCCGATGGGCCAGCTGTCACTTTTGACGTCCCGCATGGCGGGGGCGGTCGCTCAGCGCAGAGCGCCATATCAAAACTGCCGGCTGCACTCCGGGCGTGCAGGATTAGGCGTCCCGGCACCCGTGCCAGGTCTGGAAGAGGCGCGGGGCGTTACTGCGCGCGCTCAAGCTCAAGGCTGTCGCCACTGTCATTGCCCAGCCAGATCCCGGGGTCGTTGAACTTCACCTGGGTCATGCTTTGCAACAGCATCAAAAGCTGCTGCTCTGCGCCGAGTTCGGGACAGGCGCGGCGGGTCGCGCCAAGGCTGCTGATCGTGATCTCTCCAGGCGCGGGCAATTGGTAATCGCCCTTGTAGAAATTGCACTGCGCTTCGCCGCCGATGCTGCCACCGGCTCTGAAATCGACCGTCACCCCTGGGGTCACCGGCTGATTTCGCATCAATGTGACCTGCCAAACACCGCTCAGATCCTCGGGCTTCGGGAAGCCGGCACCCACGGGGCCGCGGGGATCGGCCAGCACCAGATCCGCGCCACGGCCAAACCACTGCCCCCCATCCGCCGCCCAATGCGCCGCAATCACCCGCCCGTCCGCAAGCGAGATCGCAATCGCTGCCCTGTCCTCCAAAGCCGGGTTTGCGTGCTGCCCGGTCCCCACCAGCCAGCCGTCTGCGACCACCATGCCCTCAGGGGCATCGGCCTCAATCGCGGCGGCAAGCCAGCCGAGGCTGTCGCCCGGCAGGATCGCGAGGAACCTCTCACGCGTCTCAGCGGCGGTCAGCACCGCTCGGGGCGACTGGCCCGCAAGCGAGGCGGGGTCAGAGAGATCAATCCCGAGAGCCAGGGGGCCCGCATCGCTCACCGTCACGCGCTCGCCGGACAGGGCAAAGCGGATCTGGTTCACCTCCTGGCCCATGCCGGGCTGCTCAATCGCCAGACCTGCGGGATCGGGCTGATAGGACATGGAGCAGGTGCCGAAACTCTCGGTCATGCGGATCTGCGGCCCGCCGGTCTGCAGCCAGGCGAACTGCACAGGGCAGCGCGCCGTGGTTGTCGCGATCTTCAGCAAAAGATTGCTGCCATCCGGATTGCGCATGACCGGGTCGGGCGGAAACACCCCCTCCACCTCCAGCGACTGGCCGGAGGTGGTGTCGATATAAAAAACACCCGGCTGATCTGAGGGGCTGCGAAAGATCACCTCATGCCGGCCCATCACCACCGGATGGGTCTGCGCCTGGGCCTGCACCAGCGCGGGTAAAACGAGCAGCGGCAGCGCAAGGGCCGCAGAAACTGACAGGATTTTCATCTCTCTCTCTCCGGTCTGATGTCAGGTGTCAGCCGCCGGCCACGGCGAGAACCAGGCGGCGGCCGTCAGCGGCAAAAAAGCCAAGCCCCTCGGGAGTGGTATCGACCCGAACAACCCCCGCGATGGCCTTCAGAAAAACCTCTTCCTGCGCCGCCTCAGCACAGGTCGCGCGGTCGGGCGCGGCCCAGGGGCTGGAAATCTGATAGTCCGGCAGCGTGGCAAGGCTGGCGGCGGCGTTCCATTCGCCCTCACAATGCAGGGTTCCGCTGATCATCTCATCGCTGAAGCGCAGCGTGGGAAGGCTCCCCGGCTCTGCACTGATGCCTTCATATTCCGTCACAAACCAGGTCAGCTCAAAAAGATCCCGGCTCAGCGGCACGGCCTGCTGCGCGGCCAGCGGCAGAGCGGTCAGCAGGCTGAGAGCGGTGGCGGCAATGTATTTCATGGTCTTACTCTTTCGGAAAACGCCGGGCGAAATCAGCGGGAAAAGCGGCGTCAGACTGCAGACCTTTATGGGTCAGGCAATACTGCCCCCGATCCGCACCGACGGGGATCAGGACCTGCGACTGCGGGCAGCTGCCGCTCAGCGGGTCTTCGGGCTCAGCGGTGGTGTAAACGCGGTTGCCGCGACGGCTTTCGAGCCAGCGGGTGGTGCAAAGCGAGGCATCGACGCAATTGCCGGTGGCGAAGAAATGCAGATCGCAGTTCCCCTCCTCACAGCGCCCGCCGTCCGAGATGCGCAGCAGCACGATGTCATTGCCGCTGAACATCTCATTATAAATCCAGCCCAGTTCATACCGGGGCGCTTTGAGGGCGGTGGCATTGCGGGTCTGCGTTTCGGGCGAGACATAGCGGCGCAGCTCCGCTTCGGTGGCCGGGCGCATCCAGACTTCCCGCACCTCGGTGCCGCCGCGGCGCGGCAGCAGATGGCGCTCAAGATACTGGTCGCAGTCGGGCATCGGGCTGTCCATCAGATAGCGCCCGCTGAGCGGGTTCCACACGATGCTGCGGCGGAAGGTGCAGTCCTGATCCATCCCCATCGGAGACGAGCCGATCAGCGCGCCGCCGCCCCAGCCATATTCGCGCGAGGCACCGCCTGGGGTCATGACGGCTGCGGTGCTGTAGGTCAGGACCGGATAGCCCTCGGTTTCGGCGCTGGCAAAGTCAAAGCGGGTGTTGAACTCATATTCCGCCCTGCAGTCGGGCCGCTTGTCCTGCGGCCAGTTGCGGCAGTCATACTCCGTATTCACCAGGCCATGGACCGGGAAATCGAACACCGGGCCCACAATGGAGCCGTCGGTCAGATTGACATCCCACAACAGCAGATCGCGGCGGCGGAAGCGGCCATAGTCCATCCCCTCATCCCGGGCGATGATCACCCCGGCCAGCAGATGCCCGGGCGACAGTTCAATCAGCGAGGCATCTGGCTCTGCCGTTTCACCCGGGCGCAGCGGCAGGCCGGTGATCTTTACGCTTTGGCCCTTATAGCTGAGTTCAAGCGTGTCCGCCCCGATCAGCGCGCTGCAATAGCTGCGGTCGGCGGTGCAAAGCGGGGCCTTCGGGCCGTCAGAGCCCAGCGGCAACAGGCGCGGCGCGGCTGCTGCCATCGGCGAGGCGGCCAGAACTGCGAGCGTCACACTCAGAAGCGATTTCAGCATGATCTTACTCCACAGCCGCGAGCGGCAGGCCAAGGGCCGTCCAGGCCGCGATTCCGCCACGATACCAGAAGGTGCTCTGCCCGGTGCTGGCCACCCGCAGCGCTGCGTTATAGGCCGCACGGTCCTCGGGCCCTGCCCCGAAGATCACCAGAGGCTGCGCCGGATCCCCTTCGGTAAAGCCGCGCACAAACCGCTCAACCCGCGTCTGCAGCCCGTCACTCAGCCCGCCGTCATCGCCGAGGCCCGGCACAGAGACCGCCCCCGGCAGGCTTTGCAGCCCCTCGCCGGGGCGGATGTCGAGCAGCGCCGGGGGCGGGTTTTGCCGCAGCATCTGAGAAAGCTGCTCCGTGGTGGTCAGCACGGCGCGCGGATGGCTGTTGGGCGTGCCGCCGCGATAGGGAGCGGTGAACAGGCGCAAAGTGGCCGGGACCCCGGCATCGGCCAGCTCATCCACAGCCGCAGCCGTGTTTTGCGGGGCTGTCTGAGGGGCGGCACCCGGCGTCGGCGCACTGCGCGCAGGGGTCCCGGCAGAGGCCATCTGCTCATAGCCGTCGCGGGTGCCCTCTTCGATATCCGAGATCAGCACGGCGAAATGCTCAATGATTTCATAGCACATGGTGATTGAGCCTTCGCGCGGGGCATACCAGGCGTTCACCACATCGCAGTCCTGATAGGTGATCTTCAGCGGTCGCGGCAGCGCGAAGGCCCGCCCCACAGAGAGCGCGGTTTCGCGCAGCACATCGCCATAGCTCTGGCGCAGGAATTCGCCAACCTGACGGCCGGAGGGCTTCAACTCCACCTCCACCTCAGCCCCCGGTGCGGTGGCGGGCAAAAGCCCCTCGGGGTTTTCCGCGCTGATCCGGCTATAGGGCGCAAGGATCGCCCGCCAGGCGCGGTTTTGCTTGCGAAACTCCTCTTCGCAGCGCGCAAGCGTGCGCTCTTCCATCTTCACCACCGCGGCCAGGGAGCTGAATTTCGCGGGGCTTGCGCCATAGATCACGCAGAACATATTGCGAAACCGCTTCAGATCGGCGGTGTGTTCATCCTGCCAGGCCCCGTCACTCTGCGGCGCCTGCTCATTGACACGGCCCGAGTAATACCAGGCCAGCGCCGCATAGCCCGCAGCCATCGGCGCGGTGCGATCCAGAAGCGCATGGCCCGCCGGGGTCACCGTGGCATCGGCCATCTGCAGCGCGGAATAGATATCGACCGCATCCTCTTCCGGCCCGGTCGAGGGCACCGCCAGCTCGCCGATCAGCGCATGGCCGAGTTCATGCAGAAAGATCGACCGCGAGATCCCAAGATAGGCCGCCGCCATCCGGTCGGCATCGCCGCCAAACTGCGGCAGCGGCCCGCTGAGACCCGTCCCCATGGTCTTCTCGGGGACCCGCGTCTCCACGGGGGCGGAGGTGGTGGGCGCCCCCAGGGTCTGAATGACCAGATCGGAATAAGTGAAAGCGCCCCGCTCATAGGCATAAAGCGCCAGAGTGCCGCCAAGCGAGGGATGCCCCTTCAGCGTGGCGATTTCGTCGGTGCCGATCATGCCGGTGAGTTCCGAGCCGTTTTCTATCACCGCGAGGATATGGGGACCTGGGCCCGAGACCACTCCGGGCAGCCGTCCAACCTCAACCGCGCGACCTGAGGCGGAAAAGCAGACCATCAGCCCGTCGCCCGCAGAGGTGACCTGGACCGAGCAGGACTGCCCGTTGCGCGGGTTCTCCCAGAAGATCCCCGCCGCCGCCCGCGCGCTCATCTGCGCCTGTCCTGCGGGGGCCAGCATCACATCAACCGAGACCACCCGGCGCGCCTCATTGGCCGCGGGCAGGCCCAGAGGCAGCAGATATTCCGCCCCCGCCCTGTCCGCATTCTGCACCTGCCAGCCCTCTTCGCGGTCCTGAACCTGCCAGCCGCGCGGGGCGGGGGCATTGGCAAAGACCTGATCGAGAAGCGCGCGGCCATTGTGGGTGTCGTCCGGGGGGCGATTGCCGGTCTCAGCCACGGGCGCCTCTGCCACGCCGCCTGCAGCGGGCGCTTTGGTGGCGGGCGCGGTGCCATCGGGCACCACAACGCTGAAATGGCCAAGCATGAAATCGCCGGCCCCGAAAAGTGCCACGCCCATGTCGCCGCCCTGAGCGGGGTGGCCCGCAATCCGGGCGACCTGGGCATCGTTGAGATAGAAGGTGACCGCCCCCGCCTCTTCGATCACCTGCAGCCGGTCGCTGCCGTCCAGCTTCGCCAGCCCCTCATGGCGGGCGAGCGTGGTCGCGCCCTGATCGTTCATGCAATTCAGGGCGACATCACGATTTGGATAGACCGCCAGAAAACAGCTTTCCCCGGTGTCGATATTGCCAACGAGGAAATTCAGCGAAGAGCGCGCATCGCGGCCCTGGTAGGTGAAGGTCAAAAGCGAGGAGCGCAGCGGCTGCGGCGCGGGCCCCGCATCCCAGAGCAAAAACCGGCCGCGATCCGTGCTGCCGTCACTGCTGAGAAGAACAATCCCGTCCTGCTCAGACTGCTGCCAGCCCTGCACCTGCTGCGCCAGCGCCCCGTTCAGCGGCCCCAGATCAGCCGCTTTCGCCAGCCCTGCAGGCAGGACAAGGGCAAGTATCAGCCCTGGCAGAAAACCTGCGAATTCACCCATCACCTCACCCCTTCACAGCCACGTCAGAGCGAGGCATCGTCACTCTCAATCAGCGTCCGGCAGGGCGCATGTCGGGAAATATAGCGAATGTTCAGCCCTTTGTCGCGGCCCCTGATCTGAAGACTTTCGAGATCCGCGCCGGATTTCTCCCGGATCAGCTCATGACCCGCCGCTTCCGGACCGGAAAGCCTGCGCACCACCGGCCACTCCACATCGCGCAGCGGCACCTCTCTGGTGGTCGCGACAGGCTCGGGATCGCCGCTCTCAAGGCTGCGCCAGGTCCGCGGATCCGCGGTCGCCGCTTCCTGCACCGCCACCGAGCAGACAAATTCGCTGAAAGACACCGGGAGATCGCCGCTGCCACAGCCTTCGGCACGCGCGGCGCCCGGGATCAGAGCAAGCGACAGACAGGCCGTCCTCATCAGGCGCAGCGGTTTTGGCATCTATCCCTCCGGTTTTCGGGGAGCCGTCTCCCCGTCTTATATCTTGTGACGCGGCTGCGCGGACGGATCCTGGCAGCGCTTTGGAAAAAAATCACGCGCGGCTCACCTTTTTGAGATGCCGCCCGCCGGGGCCAACGCCGGGGACGCCATCCGGAGACCTCCCGTTTTCGAAAATTCGCGCCCCGCGGTGGGGTGCCACCCTGAGAGGCGCGGCAGGCTGCACGGTCAAACCGCCTTTGCAGACCGACAGCCGGCCAAAGATCCGTCTTCCTTTTTGCCGTTCACGGCCGCTGCGGCGATCTCAGCCGAAATCTCCGGTCAGGGCAAGTTCAAAAGTATGTATACTTTCGGATCAAACTCGTTGACACATACCTTTGTACGTGTATCCTGTTTATAGTCGTGGTATGGTCCGCCCTGCCGCTTTTGCAACCTCCAGAGCCACCAACTGCGGAGACCGTCATGGCACAGAGCATCATTCAAGCGGGCGCCCTTCAGGACATCCCGATTCACGCCACTGCGGCGCAGATCGGCACCTACGCCAAGTCCGGCAATAATCTGATCGTTGCGATGAAAAGCGGCGATCAGATCGTCGTGCAGGGCTATTATGCCGTCCCTCCGGGCGGCGCGCCCCACCGCCTGATCCTTGGCGATGGCACGGTCATCGAAGATCCTGAGCAGGCCGCGGGCGGCGCAGGCGCCGTCGTCGGTCTGGCGGATGAAGAGCTTCTGGCGCTTGGCGCCGCCGGCCTCGGCGCCGGGCTGATCGCTGCAGGCGGCGGTGGCGGTGGCGGCGCTTTGGCCGACACGCCCCCCGGTGATGGCACCGATCCGGGTGATGGGACCGATCCGGGCGATGGGACCGATCCGGGTGACGGGACCGACCCGGGTGACGGGACCGACCCGGGCGATGGGACCGATCCGGGTGACGGCACCGACCCGGGTGATGGGACCGACCCGGGTGACGGGACCGATCCGGGCGATGGCACCGATCCGGGTGACGGCACCGACCCGGGCGACGGGACCGACCCGGGCGATGGGACGGAAGTTCTGCAAACCACCGGCCTGCTCGACAGCGTGCTTGCAGACGACGGCCTGCTCGGCGCGGTCACAGGCACGACCGGGCTTTTGGGGGGTCTGACCGGCGCGAATGGCGTGGTCGGCGGTCTTCTGGGCGGCGCAGGTCCGCTGGGCGGGCTGACCGGAACTCTCGTCGGTGCTCCGCTGCTGGGCGCGGGTCCGGGCGCCGCCGGACAGGGGGTTCTTGACCCCGTCATCGGTGATGGTGGCATTCTGGGCGCCGTGACCGGCAATGAGGGCCTCCTGGGTGCGGTGACCGGCTCTGATGGGCTTCTGGGTCAACTCATTGGCGATGAAGGACTTCTGGCACCGGTAACCGGGGCTGACGGCCTTGTGGGCGAGCTTCTTGGCACCGGGCTTCTCGGCGGCGGTGTGGAGGGCAGCAATGGCCTGGTTGGCGGGCTGGTGGACGGACTTCTGGGCGGTGAGGGTGGCCTTCTCAGTGGCGGCCTGAACGGCGAAGGCGGCCTTCTCGGCGGCGTGACCGGCACTGTCGGCGGGCTGCCGGGCGGCGGAAACGGCGGCCTTCTCGGCGGCGAAGGCGGGCTGCTTGGTGGTCTTCTGGGCGGTGAAGGTGGGCTGCTCGGTGGTCTGACCGGCACCGTGAGCGGTCTTACGGGCGGCGGCAATGGCGGCCTTCTGGCTGGTCTCACCGGCGGTGATGACGGGCTTTGGGGCGGATTGCTCGGGGGTGAAGGCGGGCTGCTCGGTGGCGTGACCGGAACCGTCGGCGATCTGTTGGGCGGCGGCCTTACGGGAGGCGACGACGGCCTTCTGAGCGGACTGCTCGGTGGAAGCGACGGCCTTGTCAGCGGCCTTACGGGCAGCATTTCGGATCTGCTCGGGGGCGGCGCAGACGGCCTTCCGGGTGGTCTTGCGGGCATTGAGAACGGGCTTTTGTCCGGAGTGACTGACCTTGCGGGCGGCTTGCTGGATGGTGTCAGCGGCAAGCTCGGCAGCCTGACCGGGGGGGCGGGCGACGATCTGCTGGCAGGCATCCTGGGTGATGAAGGTCTGCCTGGCGGGCTGCCCGGCGAGGACGGGCTCCTTGATCAGCTGATCGGCACTGAGGGGGCGGTGACGACCCTTGCGGGCGGGCTGCTGGACATCGTGGAGGATCTGACGGGCGGGCTGACCGGCGGACTGCTGGGCGGGCTGAGCGATGGTCTGCTGAGCGATCAGCCACACAGCATGGCCGATCTTTCGACAGAGGATGCCAGCCTCGCCTGACGATTTACGGAACGAGTGAGCGATTTGCCGGTCTGACCGGCGGGCTGCCGCATCGGGATCCGGTTTGGGGTGTGTCGCAAGACGCGGCCGCCTCAACCGGCTTTCGATGAGGCGGCCTTTTTTCGGTTTAAGAGCCTGCAACAGGTGCACACCCGGCCCTTCAGGGGCTGAGGCGCGCTAAGGGCGCGGGTCCTTAGCAGCCTCCGGCCAGGCGACCTTGTCCGGGGCAGCCTGAGAAAAGGTCATGGCCGCATCGGAAGTCTGGGGCCGGAACTGTGTCCTGATCCATCTCACCTCCCGGCGATGTCTTTGAAAATGCGGACGTCCGATCGCCCGGCTTTATGACCAGGCTCAGTCGCGTGTGTGGCATTGGCGGAAGCCGTACAGGCCCAGGGAATGGCTGACCCACGCCAGGGCCTCCGGCAATACTTCCCTCGTGACACCCGCGGGAAACCGCAGGGCCTCGCCTCTCACCCGGGCGACAAGGGTCCTGCAGAACCACAGCATCGCGGGTCGCACCGGTGGAGATTTTTACCGCCCTGGTCTGTCGTCCTGACACATCATTCGCCACCCGCCCTCCGCCGAAGGGCTGTCCTGGCACTTGGTCACGAACGGCATAACCAGTGCGATACCCTGACGCGCAATGGTCTGAGAGACTTTGCCTCCCCCCCGCCGCTGTCGACAGCCCCGTGGAGAAGACCCCGGCGCTCTGGGCTGTTGATAACCAGGATCGTGCTGAGGACGCTGAGGGGGAAACTGACCGGAACACGCCCGAATGCATTGTGAGAATTTCCATGAGGCCCGGTGTCTCCGGGTTTCGCCCTGCGGGCAATGGCGCCCGTTTCAGCAAGATAGGGCCGGGACCTATTGATTACATAATGATTTTATGATTCAAGCCTCTGCCAGGAGGCCTGATTGATGAATGATCTGCCTGGCTCAGCGATGAGCAAATGGCGCGTCTTGAACCGTTCTTTCCGAAGTCCCACGGTAAGCCGCGCGTTGACGATCGCCGCATCCTGAGGGGGCATACTCTTCATCAATCACAATGGCTTACGCTGGCGCAATGCGCCTGCGGAATACGGCCCTGCGAAGACCCTTTATAACCGCTGGAAGCGATGGGGTCGAACAGGCGAACGCCATGCGTTCGAGTGAGCCTGTGAGGATGGGCGTGTTCGCCCGTATGATGCGGGGCCTGGCAGATGTGGGCGCCGATCCGTCCACCCTGATGACAGACGCAACTTACCTGAAGTCCCACCGAATCGCGTCAAGCCTGCGGGTCAAAAAAGGGGGCGAGGACGTCTGATCGGACGAACCAAAGGTGGGCTGAACACGAAGCTGCATGCTCTGACTGACCGAAATGGCAAGCCGCTGCGCTTCTTCCTGAGTGCCGGCCAGGTGAGCGATTATACGCGAGCGGCGGCTTTGTTGAGTGCTTTTCCCGAAGCAGATTTTCTGCTGGCAGATCGTGGCTATGATGCCGACTGCTTCAGATATGTACTTAAAAATAAGGGTATAACGCCCTGCATCCCAGGCAGGAAAACACGGGAAACGCCCGTCAAATATGACAGGCGCCGCGACCGGCGGCGCAGCCGCATCGAGAGGATGTTCGGGCGCTTGAAGGACTGGAGGCGAGGCGCCACCCGGTATGACCGATGACCCAAAGCCTTCTTCAACGCTATAATCCTCGCCGCAACGGTCCTGTTCTGGTTATCAGCCCTGAGCCTAATCCCATCCGGACCGCACATGCCCGGAAAGCAGCCGGTGGAGAAGTTCAGGATCGCTTTCCTGCCGCTGAACGCGCCCCGCTCATACCATTTACCGCCGCCATAGGCGACGCCCATGGCAAATACCCGGTGGACCCAGCCCTTCAGGATCGCCGGAAGCCCGAACCAATACCAGGGAAACTGCAGGATCATCAGATCGCACCAGTCGATCTTTTCCAGCTCTGCCACAACATCAGCGGGCAGCCTTCCTTTCGCCGCGGCGTGACGCTGCTCGGTGTCATAGCGGATATGAGCGGGGTTTTCGGGATCGGAAAAATCCTCCGGCAGGGTCACCGGCTGAAATCGCATTGCATAAAGATCCGAAACCCGGACCTTATGGCCAAACGCCTCAAGACGGCGCGTCGTGGCCGCGAGCAGCGAGGCGTTGAAAGAATTTGCATCAAAATGTGCGCAGACGATCAGCACGTTCATCTTCAGCCCTCACAGCAGCTTAGCGATTTTGTCAGACATCCCGGCCCTGGCACCGCCGCCCGGCGAAGGGGCCGCCTGTCGCGCCAAAGCCGCTTCATCCCGGTGCGGCGGATACAGCCTGCGGCCACCGTCAATCCCCCGCGTCATCAGCTGCGGCAGGCCGGCCCTGATGAGCGAGGTCTCAGGCCGGGTACCCTCGTTGCGGGCTTTCCTGCGGACCGCGTGACAGACGCTCAGCTTCGCCGCGCCGGGTTCCGCCATCTCATGCCGGATCATCTGCAGATCCCACAGACTGCCGCGACAGGCGGCGCAGCTTTTCACATGCTCCATCCTGCCGATGCACTGCGCCGAAAGCTGCAGCCGCCCGCGCTTCATCCGCGCGAAAAGGGTCTGAACGCTTCGCCCGGCAGATTGCCCGCAGGGACCGCGACAGGGTCGAAGAACAGCTCTGACATATCCCCCGGCGGGGGGCATTGGGCTGGATTTCGCTGACAGCATCGCGGCGAAGCCCGCTGCGGAAGGCAGGGAGTGCGTTGCCCGGACAATCGCGGTCATAGGCAATGCGCAAATAAGCCATGTCCGAAGCCTGCCGATATAATAAGTCCAGTCATCCGTTTTATAAAGGAGCCCGGCCTTGCGCCTGTCAACTCCCCTGTCTGTCCCGCAGAGGAGCGGTCTCAGCCGACATGCTGCAGCGGGACCGCAGGAGGATCGCCGGGTGTGTTCACGGCCGTCTGCCTCGCGTCGCTGAAAGGTAAGGTCTGGTCACCAGAGCTTTTGGCCGGGCCTCTCCCTGAAGGACCGGTTCTGTCTGAAGACACAGCGTCCCGTCTTTCGACGCCCTGAGTATCAGCCCAAAAGGCGCTGGCGGGTGATGCGATGCTCCCCTGCAGCCCCCCTCGTCTGGAGACCCCGCCCGGATCAGACGGGAGTGAACATCTGATGCCCCTGGGAGGAGGGCAGCGAATGGGGCCATCCGGCCTCGGGCCCGGGTCATGGCGGGCTGAGGCCGTCGGTCTTTTTGCTGCCTGGCCCCGAAGAGAGATCCTTCAGGTTGGATCCTTGCCCGGCCGGTCAGACAGGCCTGCCCCGTGACGGCTTCCTCAGACCGGAAGCTGTAGGAAGGCCTGCTCATATGGTCAAAACTCTTAACGCCCTGACCTGCAGGCACGAAGGTCTTCTACAAAATGTCTGCGGTTCCCGACACCTGCGCCCGCTGAAAAACCACGGGTCAGCGCGAAACCCACTTCCGGCAGACAGCCCCCCGGAATACGGCGCTTGCGAATAAAATTCTATGTATTCAATTATTTCAGACCAGTCGCAGCTGTGTCACCCTTGCAGCCGCCCGCAGAAGATGCCGGGCTGGCGTGTTGCGGGGAGGGTCTGGCATGGTGAGCATCAATGGTGGCGCGGGCGACGATAAGCTCACAGCCCCGGCCGGATCCGCAACGCTGAGCGGCGAAGGGGGCCAGGACACACTTTTGGGCGCGGGCGGCGGCGATGTTTTATACGGTGGGGAGGGTGATGACCTGCTGTTTGGCGGCGAGGGGGCGGACACCCTCTCTGGCGATGCGGGCCGCGACACCCTGCGCGGCGACGGTGGCAATGATGTGCTTTACGGTGGCGATGGCGCGGATTCCCTCGATGGCGGCGCGGGGGCGGATTCCGTTTACGGCGGGATCGGCGATGATAGCCTGGAGGGGGGCAGCGGCAATGACCTGCTTCACGGCGGGGCCGGGCGGGATGAAATCTTCGGCGGCGCGGAGAATGACTTTCTTTATGGCGATGCCGACGCAGACAGCCTTTATGGCGGCGCGGGCAATGACTATCTCTCGGGCGGGGACGGAGATGACCTGCTCGATGGCGGCGAGGGGAAGGACAGCCTTTTTGGCGGGAGCGGCGCGAACCAGCTTTTCGGGGGGGCGGACAATGATGCCCTCTACGGCGGGGAGGGCAATGAAAGCCTTTATGGCGGCGCGGGCAACGATGTACTTGACGGTGGCAAGGGTGATGACCTGCTGGATGGTGGCCAGGGCAACGATACGCTCAGTGGCGGCGCGGGGGACGACAGCCTCTTTGGCGGCGGCGGCAATGACCGCCTGCTTGGGGGCGATGGGAATGACACCCTTGTTGCGCTCGCCGGCGACGACACGCTGACCGGGGGCGGCGGCGATGATCTCTTCGTATGGACGGGGGCGGAGCGGGGGAATGTCACCATCACGGATTTCCGCACCGGAAATTCGGGCAGCGCGCAGGACGGTGATGACAGCAATACCGACCGGATTGATCTGTCGGATTACTTCAGCCATGCGACGCTGCCGAATTACAACGCCTTGAATGGCACAGATTTTTCGAGCCCGCTGGAGGCGCTGAACCACCATCTGACGGTGAATTATCGCGGCTCTTCGGACAGCACGCGCCTGACCTTCAATGGCACCGACAACAGCGGGCCTGTTCTGACGTTTCAGGGGCTGAAGATCAGCCGCGATGGTCCGCTGAGTTATGAGGAAAGTTTCGTCTCTGATGGGGACGGGGTGGTGACCGGCAGCGCCGGAAACGATCTGATTGATGCCGATTACACCGGAGACCCCCATGGTGAGCGTGTGGACGGCGGCGGCAATGCCTCTCCCGGGCGCGGCGGGCAGGATGATATCGTCATGGCCGGGGCGGGCGACGACCGGGTCTCTGGCGGTGAGGGCGATGACAGCCTTTACGGAGAAGCGGGCAACGACACGCTGGAGGGGGGCGTCGGGCGCGATCTTTTGAACGGAGGGGCCGGCGATGATCTTTTGTCGGGGGGCGCAGATAACGATAGCCTCTTTGGCGGGGACGGAGCCGACCAGCTTTATGGCGGCGCAGGCGACGATGTGCTTTACGGCGGCGAGGGGGATGACAGCCTTGAGGGCGGTGACGGCGACGACTACCTCTCAGGTGCAGATGGCGGCGACACGCTCGATGGCGGGGCGGGAGATGATTTTCTCTCCGGTGGCGCGGGGGATGATGTGCTTTCCGGCGGCGAGGGCAATGACGCTCTTTATGCCGACGAGGGCGATGACCGCCTTTACGGTGGCGCGGGCCAGGACAGCCTTTTCGGTCAGGATGGCAATGACACACTGAAAGGCGGAGCGGGGGGTGATGAGATCTACGGCGGCGGCGATGCCGATCTGATCCTGGGGGAGGAGGGCGACGACAACCTGAACGGCGATGAGGGGGACGACACGCTCTACGGCGGTGACGGCCAGGACAGCGTCACCGGCGGAGCAGGCGACGATCAGCTCTTTGGCGGGACCGGCGCGGATCATCTGTTTGGCCACCTCGGCGATGATACCCTCAGCGGCGATGAGGGGGATGACAGCCTTTACGGTGGCCTTGGCCAGGATGAAATCTTCGGCGGCGCGGGCAATGACTCGCTCTGGGGCGAAGAGGGGGACGACCGCCTCAGCGGCGATGACGGCGAGGATCTGCTTTTTGGCAATGACGGCGCGGACAGCCTTTTTGGCGGTGCGGGGGAGGACCGGCTGGAGGGGGGCGCAGGCGATGATGTCCTGACCGGGGGCAGCGGCGCTGACAGTTTCGTCTGGCAGGGTGCGGATCGCGGCAATGACATCATCACCGATTTCCGCGGTGGCCCCGGCGGGACCGATGCAGACAGCGTTGATCTGAGCGCGCTTTTCAATCCCGACACGCTTGCAACCTATAACGCACTGACAAATCAGGCATTTCTTAGCCCCCTCGACGCGCTGAACCATCATGTCACTGCGCAGTTTGATCCATTGTCCGGCGATGCGCGGATCACCTTCAATGGCACCGATTTTGCCGGCCCGGTGCTGACGCTCCAGGGGTTCAACCCGCAGTCTGAGCCGCCCCTGACCTCTGCCGAAACCTTTGTTCTGGGGCAGAACGGCATCGTCAGCGGCACCGATGGCGACGATCTGATGGACAGCAGCTATCTGGCTGACCCTGAGGGGGACCGGATTGACGATCCCGAGCGCGACCTGCCCGGCCGTCCTTTGACCAACGACCGCATTGAAGCCGGGGCCGGAAATGACACCCTTCACGCAGGCGCCGGAAATGACACGCTTTTTGGCGACAGCGGCGATGATTTTCTCGACGGCGGCACGGGGAATGATCTGCTGTATGGCGGAACCGGTGCCGACACGCTACAGGGCGGCGAGGGGGCGGATACGCTTTATGGTGGCGCGGGCAGCGATACCTTTATCGTCACGGCGGGCGATCTGGTGGCAGATTTCCAGACCTCTCCCGGAGAGAGCGACTTCGTTGATTTATCACACTATTACAACGGCGACACCCTGCGGAGCTATAATGAGGCGCGCGCAGATGCGCCCCATACCACCCCGCTTTCATGGCTTCGCGCTGAGCAGGCGGGCGGCGTGCTTCATGCCGCAGGCGGCCTGCGGATCACATCAGATGGCAGCACGCCGGTAGATCCCTTCCTGTTGAACATCACGAACACCGGGGTGATTTGTTTTGCCCAAGGCACCCGGATCCGCAGCCTGCGCGGGCTGATCGCGGTCGAGGAGCTGCGCGTTGGCGATCTGCTGGCCACGCGCGATGCAGGATGGCAGCCGCTGCGCTGGACCTCCTCACAGGGGGTGTCCAAGCGGGAACTTCAGGATCAGCCGCAGCTCAAACCGGTTCGGATCCCGGCGGGATCTCTCGGCGGCGGGATGCCTGGGCGGGATCTCTATGTCACCCGCCAGCACCGCATCCTGTTTTCGTCCGGCGCGGGCGCTCTGATCCCGGCCAAAGATTTCTGCGGCAGCGCTGGCATTGCGGAGTGCCATCAGCAGGCCGCGCAGCGGTATTATCATCTGCTTCTGGACCGCCATCACCTCATCGAGGCAGAGGGGAGCTGGTGTGAAAGCCTCTATCTCGGGCCCGCCCTGCCCCGGTTAATGCCGCTGAGTGAGCGGCGAAGCCTCGTCACGTCCTGTCCGGATCTGGTTCGCACTCCGGCCCCGCTTGCCCGCCCGGAGATGCGCGCCCATGCGGCACGGCGGGCCATTCGTCAACACGTGCAAATGGGTCTGCCGTTACAGGGTCAACCTCAGCTCACCTCTGCGGCCCTGCCGGGACAGGATGCCCCGGGCGCCCTTCGGACCTCCGCCTTTGCCCCGCTCTGATATCCTGTAAAGCCAAGGGCTCAGTCGCGAACCGATGTCGACGCGCCTCCGGTTCGGCGAGGCCCGGACCCTGGTTCGCAGGCGAAGCGGGCCCGCTTATGGCGGAGCGAATGTACCATCCGGAAGCGGTGCGCCTAAAACCGGCGGGCATTTACGTCTACCGTCGTTTCGCCGGCTGTTCGGCATCAGGCAAGACGCCAGTCCCGGGACCGTCCGTCCTGAAATGCGGACGGCCCGCCATCGGCAGTGCGCCTTGTGAAAGGCGCTCAGGGGATCGGCTCATTCAGGACAGCGGAGGGGCACAAATTGCGGTGAGCCCAAGCCCCCGGCCCAAAGTGCTGCAGCAACCCGATGGTTCCGCTCAGCCAGATTCTCTTGAGAGTATAATCCACAGGATCTGACTTTCCCCATCAGCGGTGTTTCTGAAGCTATGCGCCAATGCGCTGTCGAACTGAAAGGCATCGCCGCGCCGCAGGGCGTAGCTTTGTCCGTTCAGCGTCAGCTCAAAGCTGCCCTCCAGCACCAGGCCGCATTTCTCGCCGACCCGCCGCCAGGGCTCATCGCCGGAATGGCCGCCGCGGTCGAGGCGCAGGACCATCATCTCCAGCTGACTGCCCCGCGCAGGCGACAGCAGCTCCTTAACAAGACCGGTCTCCTCAAAGCGCAGAACCGGGCGCTCTTCGGCACGCGTGACGATCCGCGCCTCAGTTTCGCGCGAAAGCGGCGGATCTTCGTCGAAAAAGGCCCCAAACTGCACATCCAGCGCCAGCCGGATGCGATCGAGCACCCGGATCGAGGGCGTCGCGCGGCCCCGTTCGATATGGCTGAGCATGGCCACTGAGACCTGGCAAAGGCCCGACAGCTCCTGCAGTGTCAGCTGCCTTTGCTGGCGCAGCCCGCGGATCCGCTCTCCCAGACCCTGCAACATCCCGTCCTGCGATGCCTCGCCGATATTTTCATTCATGGCTCACTCGTACCGCCCTGATTTCAGGCAGGTTATAGTCAGGAACCCCAACGACTATCCATATTATAATTTTCGTTGCTAAATTATAATATGGATATAAAAGATAGGAAAATTTCAGCCCCTCCGGGCAAAACCATTCTCAGGGAGTGACATATGTTTTCCGTGAAATCCGTCGTTCTGACCAGCGCCCTTGCGCTGAGCGCTGTTTTTACCGGCTGGCAGGCCCAGGCGCAGCAACAGGGGGGCGGCATCGTCATCACCACCACGCCTGAACCCTCGCTGATCACCAATGCGCTGAGCTCTGCCCCGACGACGGCAGAGATCGCGACCAAGATCTTCGACGGCCTGCTTGAATATGACATGGATCTGAACCCGAAGCCCTCGCTGGCCGAAAGCTGGGAGATCGGTGAAGATGGCAAAACCGTCACTTTCAAGCTGCGTGCGGGCGTGAAATGGCATGACGGCGCGCCCTTCACCTCTGCCGATGTGGCCTTCTCGCTGCTGAAAGTGGTGAAAGACTACCACCCGCGCGGCAAGGGCAACCTTGGTCCGGTCGAAACCATCGACACGCCGGATGAGCTGACCGTGGTGCTGAACCTCGCACATCCCTATGTGCCGCTGATGAAAGGGCTTTCGTCGCTCGAAGCCCCCATCGTGCCGCGCCATATCTATGAAAATACCGACTACCGCGCCAATCCGGCGGTCAATGCGCCGATCGGCACCGGGCCTTACCGCTTTGTGGAATGGGCCAAGGGCAGCCATATCCGCCTGGAGCGCAACCCCGCGTACTGGCGCGCGGGCCTGCCCTATCTCGACACGCTGACCTTCCGCTTCATCGCCGACAGCGCCACCCGCGCCGCCGGTGTCGAAAGCGGCGAGATTGATGTTGCGACCTTCGGCACCATCAACCCGGTGGAAATGCGCCGCCTGGAGAAAACCGACGGGATTTCAATCGCCTACGGCGGCTATGAGGCCATCGCTCCGGTGATGATGCTGGAGCTGAACACCGCGCAGGCGCCGTTTGACAAAAAAGAAGTGCGCCAGGCAGTGGCCTATGCGCTGGACCGCCAGCGCATCATCGATACCGTCTGGTATGGCTTTGGCAAACCCGCCCGGGGTCCGATCTCGTCCTTTGTAAAAGGCGCCGGTGCCTGGACTGAGGAGGGCGTGCGCGATTACACGGTGGCAGACCGCCTTGATATCGCAAAGAAGCTGCTTGATGAGGCGGGCTATCCGGCCGGGGCGGACGGCAAGCGCTTCAAAATCGTGCATGACGTCGCGACCTTTGGCGAGGACTGGCGCCGCATGGGCGAGGTGATCCGCCAGCAGCTCGGCCGCATCGGCATTGAGGTCGAGCTTCGCACCCGCGATTATCCGACCTTCGTGCGCGAAGTTCACAACAACTACGACTTCCAGATGACCTCGACCTGGTCAATCGGCATGGCCGATCCCACCCTGGGCGTGCAGCGCAACACCTGGACGAAGACGATTAACAAAGAAGTGCCCTTCGGCAACGTCTCGCAATATTCGAACCCCGAGGTTGATGCGCTCTGGGTGGCGGCACAGACCGAGGCCGATCCGGCCAAACGCAATGCGCATTTCCACAATCTGCAGCGCCTGCTGGTTGAGGACAGCCCGATCATCTGGATCATGGATATGGACCTTGTCGCCATGCAGCGTGATCGGGTGAAAGACCTCATCACCTCGCCGCTTGGTCTGCGCGGCGGTCTCTATGACGTCTGGGTTCAGCCGTAAATCCGGCTGACCCCGCCGGTCCCGTGCACTTCCCGCGCGGGACCCTGACAGCTGCCTTAGCGAAAGTCCCCCCGATGTGGCGAGCCAACGGCAAATATGTGCTGGGCCGGATCCTTCACGGCATTCCGATTATTCTGGCGATCGTGATCGTCAATTTCTTCCTGATCCGTCTGGCTCCGGGCGATGCCGCCCAGGTGCTTGCCGGTGAGGCCGGTTCTGCCACGGAAGAATATATGGCGCAGATCCGGGCGCAGTTCGGCCTGGATCAGCCGCTCTGGCTGCAGTTTCTGAATTATATGAAGAACCTGCTGGTCTTTGACCTTGGGTTCTCCTTCCGGCACAACCGCGAGATTGCCTCGCTGATTATCGAACGTCTGGGTGCCACGGCGATCCTGATGATCACCTCCATGGTGCTCTCCATCGGGTTCGGGATCCTTTTGGGGGCTATCGCGGCGATCCGGGACCGCACCTTTGTCAGCCATGTCATCGTGATCCTGGCCATCATCACCTATGCGACGCCGCTTTTTTGGGTGGGTCTGATGCTGATCATCGTCTTTGCGCTGAACCTCGGCTGGTTTCCGACCAGCGGCATGGAAAGCATCGCCAATCCGGTGACGGGCTTTGCCTGGGGTCTGGATGTCCTGCACCATCTGGTGCTGCCGGCGGTGGCGTTGTCGTTCTTCTATATGGCGCTTTACACCCGTCTGATGCGCGCCTCGATGCTGGAAACTCTGGGGCAGGATTTCATCAAAACCGCCCGCGCCAAGGGTCTGGGCAACAGCCATATCGTGATGCACCACGCGCTCAGAAACGCGATCATTCCGGTGCTGACCATGGCCGGGGTGCAGGTCTCGGGGATGCTTGGCGGCTCGGTCATTATCGAGTCGGTCTTTGGCTGGCCGGGGCTGGGGCTGCTCGCCTATGAGGCGCTTTTTGCCCGCGATCTCAATCTTTTGCTGGGTATTTTCTTTCTCAGCTCCATCCTGGTGGTTGTCACCAATGCGCTTGTTGACGTGATCTATACCATGGTCGATCCGCGCATCCGCCTGACCGGAGGCCGCCATGGCTGATCACGCAGCCCCTCCCCTGATCGCCCGCCCGCGCCCGCCGGGTCTTGCCCGAAAGCTCATCCGTAACCCCAGCGGCGCCATCGGGCTGGCCCTTCTGAGCCTCGTCATCGGACTTGCGGTTTTTGCGGGCCTGCTTTTCCCCGAAGACCCCTTTGAGATGGTGGGCATGCCCTTTGAGGCGCCCTTCACCGGTGACTTTCTGCTGGGCACCGATATGCTGGGCCGCGACATCGCGGCAGGCATTGCCTATGGAGCGCGGATCTCGCTTCTGGTCGGAAGTGTTGCGACCCTTGTGATCGTGGTGCTCGGGACCCTGGTGGGGGCGGTTGCGGGTTATTACGGCGGCTGGATCGACACTGCCGCGATGCGGGTCACGGAGTTTTTCCAGACCATCCCGACCTTTATCGGTGCCATCGTCATCGTGGCGGTGCTGGGCTCTACCCTGCCGAACGTTATTGGCGCGATTGCCATTGTCTCCTGGGCTCCGCTGGCGCGGCTGGTGCGGGCGGAAGTGCGCGCGGTGAAAAGCCGTGAATTTGTTGAGGCCTGTGTGTCGCTTGGCATGTCCGATCTGCGCATTCTGATCGTGCAGATCCTGCCGAATGTGCTGACGACCATCGTCGTCGCAGGCTCGCTGATGGTGGCCACGGCCATCCTCTTTGAGGCGGGTCTGTCCTTCCTTGGCCTTGGCGATCCGAACATCATGACCTGGGGCTATATGATCGGCGCGGGCCGCTCGGCTATCCGGACGGCCTGGTGGATGGTGACCATTCCGGGGCTGGCCGTGCTGCTGACGGTGCTGGCGATCAACCTGATCGGCGATGCGCTGAATGAGGCCCTTAACCCGAGAGCGAAACGATGACACCCGTTCTGCAGGTCGAGGGCCTGCGCACCGAATTCCGCGGCCCCAAACGCAACTGGTTCCCGGTGGTCAATGAGGTCGATCTGACGCTGCAGGCCGGCGAGACTCTTGCGGTGGTCGGCGAATCCGGCTGCGGCAAAAGCATGCTGGCGCATTCCATGCTGCAGCTGCTGCCTCCGCGCATTGCGCGCATCAGCGCGGGATCAATCCGGCTGGGCGGGCAGGATCTGCTGACGCTGTCAGAGCCGCAGATGCGGCGGGTGCGCGGCAAAGAGATCTCCATGGTCTTTCAGGAGCCGATGACCTCGCTCAATCCGCTGATGAAAGTCGGCCGTCAGATTGAGGAAAGCGTGCGCGTCCATGAGGGCTGCTCTGAGGCCGAGGCCCGTGCCCGCGCGATTGAACTGATGGAGATGGTGGGGATCCCCGAAGCGCGGATCCGGGCTGACCAGTTTCCCTTTCAGCTTTCCGGCGGCATGCGACAGCGCATTGTGATCGCCATTGCGCTGGCCTGTCGCCCGAAGGTGCTGATTGCGGATGAGCCGACGACGGCGCTGGATGTGACCATTCAGGCCCAGGTGCTGGAACTCATCGACCGGTTGAAAACCGAGATTGGCATGGGGGTTATCCTGATCACCCATGACCTGGGCGTGGTGGCCGAGTGGTCGCAGCGCGTCATGGTGATGTATGCAGGCCGCAAGGTCGAAGAGGCCGACACCGAGACCTTTTTCTCGGGTCCGCGCCATCCCTATGCTCAGGCTTTGCTGGCCTCTGTCCCGCGCCCGGATGCGGTGCTTCTGGACGGCACCCCGGAGCCGCTGTCGGAAATCAGCGGAACTGTGCCGCCGATGGACCAGCTTGGCCCCGGCTGCGCTTTCGCGCCGCGCTGCCCGCAGGCCACGGGGCATTGTCACAGCAGCCGTCCGCCGCTGACCGGCACGGCCCCCGGGCCGCGCGTTGCCTGTTTTCACGCCGGAGTTCTGAGATGACCGCCACGCCGCTCCTCGAAATCCGCGACCTCGTGAAATATCATGACACCCCCCGGGGCCGGGTTCATGCGGTCGATCACATTGACCTGACGCTGAATGCCGGTGAGACCCTGGGGCTGGTGGGCGAATCCGGTTGCGGGAAATCCACCCTCGGGCGGACGATCATCCGCCTGCATGAGCCGACCTCCGGCCAGATCCTCTATCGCGGCCGCGATATCGCCACGCTGTCACGGGCCGAAATGAAGCCCGTGCGCCGCGATCTGCAGATCGTTTTCCAGGATCCCTTTGCCTCGCTCAACCCGCGCCGCTCGATCCGCCAGATCCTGACCGAGCCCTATGAGGTGCATGACACCGGCACCCGGGCCGAACGGCGCGGGCTGGTCGATGATCTGATCGCGCGGGTCGGCCTGCACCCCAGCTTCGCCGACCGCTTTCCGCATGAACTCTCGGGCGGCCAGCGCCAGCGCATCGCCATCGCCCGCGCCATCGCGCTTGAGCCTTCGACCGTGGTTTGCGACGAGCCGGTCTCGGCGCTTGATGTGTCGGTGCAGGCGCAGATCATCAATCTGCTGCAGCGGCTGCAGCGCGATATGGGGGCCTCTTACGTCTTCATCTCGCATGATTTGTCGGTCATCGGCTATCTCGCGGACCGCATTGCCGTGATGTATCTGGGCGAAATCGTTGAAATCGCGCCGAAATCGGTGCTGTGGCAACGCCCGTTGCACCCCTATACCCAGGCGCTTTTCTCGGCGATTTCGCTGCCGCTGCCGCCCAGCGTGGCGCGCCGCGAGCGGGTGGTGATCCGCGGCGATATTCCCAGCCCGATCAATCCGCCCCAGGGCTGCCGCTTTCGCAGCCGCTGCCCCGTCGCGCAGAAAATCTGCGGTGAGATCGCCCCGAAACTCAGCGATGTGGGCGACGGCGCCCGCGTTGCCTGTCACCTCGCAACCGGCCCTTCGGCCTGAAGCAACTTTGACCGACTGAACGGAGTTCCCATGTCGCTTTACTTCACTGCCCGCATCCGCTGCCGCGCCATCCTGATCGGCTATGACGCCGAAGGGAACCGCATCTCCCGCGATCCGGGCAAAGAGGATTTCGTCGAGAAAGTCATCAAACTTGATCGGATCCTGTCGTTTACCGAGGACCATCTCTTCGTCGCCTGCCCGCATGATACGGTTGAAGTCTGGGACTATGAAGGCGGCCTTGAGACGGTGAAAAAATACCTCACCGCCCGCGATCTGCTGGTCGCCTGAGGCCTGAGATGAGCGCAGGCCCGCATCCCTCCCAAAGCCTCCCGCTGACCCTGAGCGTGAATGGCATCACGCATCATGTTTCGGTGGATCCCCGCCGCAGTCTTCTCGATTTTTTGCGGGAAGATCTGGGGCTTACGGGCAGCAAGAAGGGCTGTGATCACGGCCAGTGCGGCGCCTGCACCATCCATATCAACGGCGAGCGCCGCCTCGCCTGCCTGCAATATGCAGTGCAGCTTGACGGGGCGGCGATCACCACCATCGAAGGCGTCAGCGCCCCGGACGGCGGCCTGCATCCGCTGCAGGACGCCTTCATCCGCCATGACGCGCTGCAATGCGGCTACTGCACGCCGGGGCAGATTATGTCGGGCCTTGCGCTGATCTCGGAGGGCTGTCCCCGCGATCCGGCTGCGATCCGCGAAGCCATGTCGGGCAACCTCTGCCGCTGCGGCGCGCATAACGGCATCATCGCCGCAATAAGAGAGGTGGCGCATGGCCGCGACTGACTGGCGCTGGCCGCAGACCGCCGCTGAGGCGGCAGATCTCCTGGCGCAGCCCGGACATCAGGCCGTTGCGGGCGGCACAACCGTTCTCGATCTTGCGCGTCTGGGTCACGTAAGCGGTCCTGCCATGGTCGATCTGTCCCGGCTGCCCCGGGAAGAGATCCGGGTGCAGGAGGGGGCTCTCCTGCTCGACGCAGGGCTCAGCAACACTGCCGTTGCCCGCGCGCCCCTGGTGCAGCAAAGGTTTCCCGCGCTGTCAGAGGCGATCCTGTCTGGCGCCTCCGGGCAGATCCGCAATGCGGCCACCCTCGGGGGCAATCTTTTGCAGGCGCTGCGCTGCGCCTATTTCCGCGACCCCTCCTGGCCCTGCAACCGCCGCGACGCAGGCAGTGGCTGTCCCGCAATCGAGGCCCCGTTGCCCGGAGATGCGATCCTTGGGATCACCGCCCACTGCCGCGCCGCGCATCCCTCTGATATGGCTGTGGCGCTTCTGGCGCTGGACGCGCGCCTGCACGGCCTTGTCGGGGCGCGGAGGTTTGAGATGCCGCTCGCCGATCTCTACCCGCTGCCCTCGCCGGATGCCGGGCTGACGGCCCTGCCGCGCGGGGCGCTGGTGACCGCGATTTCCCTGCCCCTTACCACCGCGCGCTCTGGCTATGAGAAGCTGCGCGGACGGGCGTCTTATGAATTTGCCGCGGCCTCTGTCGCCGCCGTGCTGGAGAGTGACCGGGGCCGCATCACCCGCGCCGCCATCGCCTTTGGCGGCATTGCGACCACCCCCTGGCGCACCCCCGCGGCTGAGGCGCTGCTGCTGGGTCAGGGCTATGACGCCCGCGCGACCGATGACTTCCTGGATCTGGCCTTCGCGACAGCCGCCCCGGTGGAGGCCACCGCGCATAAGCTGCCGCTTGCCCGCGGCGCGCTTCATCATCTCCTGCAAAGGTTAACGAAATGACCAGGGCCGATCCGCCGCTGCCCCGCCTCGACGCGCTGGAGAAGGTGACCGGGCGCGCAAACTACGCCGCCGACCTGCAGCCACAGGGTGTTTTGCAGGCCTTCGCTCTGCGCGCCACCCGCGCGCCCGCCCGCATACGGTCGATCGACTGCGAAAACGCCCGCGCTGTGCCAGGGGTGGTTGCGGTCTATACCCATGAAAACGCGCATGAAACCGGATGGCGCGCAGATCCGGCGCTGGACGCGCTTTTCGCCGAAGGCCTCGGGCGATCCGCGCTGAAGGATGCGGCCTCGCAGCTGCCCGCCTACCGCCCGCTCACCTCGGATGAGGTGATGTTCGCGGGTCAATGGATCGCCATCGTCGTGGCCGAGGGGATTGAAGCCGCCCGCCAGGGCCTTGCGGCCGTGCAGGTGAACCTGGAGGATCTGCCCCCGCCTGAGCCGGTAAAGATCCGTCCCGGCCCGTTCTTCGCGGGCGATATGCAGCATGCTTTTACCACCGGTCACCGGGCAGGCGCGCCGCGCCACCGGGTTGAGGCCAGCTATGAAACCCCGGTCCAGCTGCACCAGCCGCTGGAGCCCTCTGCCACCACGGCGGTTTGGCAGGGCGGGCGCGTGATCCTGCGCGACAGCACCCAGGGCACCCGCGCCACCCGGACGGCGGTGGCGGCAAGCCTCGGAGTTGCTGAGGAAAACGTCCTGATCCACGCCGAATATGTCGGCGGCGGTTTCGGGGCGAAGAACCAGATCTGGCCGCACCAGGCCCTGGCGGCGCATCTGTCCCGCGCCCTTCAAAGGCCCGTCCGGCTGCAGCTCACCCGCGCCGATCTGGGCGTGGCCAGCGGTCACCGCTCAGAGACGCGCCAGCACATCCGGCTGGAGGCGGATGCCGATGGGCGGCTCGCGCTTTTGACGCATCACTCAGAGATCCCGACCTCACTCCGCGGTGGCTTCTTTGAACCCTGCGGTCTGAGCTCACTGATGCTTTACGCCGCACAGCGCATTGAGGTGCGCCATGAGGTGACCCGTCGGGCGATCCCGACGCCGACGCCCTTTCGGGCGCCAGGTGAAACGCCGGGCTCATTCGCGCTGGAAACCGCGCTGGATGAGCTGGCGCATCAGGCCGGGATCGACCCGGTTGAGCTGCGCCTGCGCAACTTCGCTGAACGGGATCTTTACCACAACCGGCCATGGTCCTCGAACCATCTGGCCGAGTGCTACGCCCGCGGCGCGGCCCGGATCGGCTGGGCCGGCCGCAGCGCCCTGCCCCGTAGGCACCGCCGGGACGGGCGCCTTGTCGGGCTGGGGATGGCAACTACGGCCTATCCGGCCCCGATCCTTCCGGCCTCGGTTCGGGTGACGCTGCGCGGGACCGGATCGGTTCTGGTTGAGACCTCAGCCACCGATATCGGCACCGGCATGCGCAGCCTGCTGGCGCAGAAGGTTGCTGATACCCTTGGCATCAGCCCCGCTGAGATTGAGGTGCAGCTCGGCCGCTCAGAGCTGCCGGATGCGCCGACCGCCGGGCGTTCAAAATCGAGCGCCAGTGTGATGCCTGCAGCAGGCGCCGCCGCGCGCGCGCTTTTGCAAAAGCTGGGACCGGAGGAGCGCAGCAATCTGACCCTGGCGCAGCGGCTTGCAGCCCTTGGCCAGCCCCATATCAGCGCTGAGGGCCATTCTGCCCCGCGCGACCCGCAGGCAGAGCACAGCTTTTATTCCTTTGGGGCCCATTTCGTTGAGGTTGAGCTGGAGGAGCAGATCGGGCGGCTGCGCGTCACGCGCGTGGTCAGCGTCCTCGACTGCGGCACGATCCTGCATCCGCGTCTGGCGGAAAGTCAGATCCGGGGCGGGGTGATTTTCGGCATCGGCATGGCGCTGATGGAAGAGGGGCTGCGCCACCCTGCAACGGGACGTCTGATCAGCGATAACCTTGCGGATTATGCCATCCCGGTTCATGCCGATGTGCCTGAGATTGAAGTGGATTTCCTCAATATCCCCGATCCGCTGATGGGCGAGGACGGCGCAAGGGGTCTCGGTGAAATCGGCCTTCCGGGGCTGGCTGCGGCCATTGGGAACGCGGTTTTCAACGCCTCCGGCCGCCGGATCCGGCAGACGCCCTTCCCGCTTTCGGCCCTCACGGGGTGAGCGGGAAAGACCCGGAAGAAACAGCCCCGGCGCAGGGATGCACCGGGGCTTTTCGCTTAGCGGGTGCCGATCTTCAGACCAAAGACCCGCGGAATTGCCGCAGCGGCGCTGTCGATCAGCCCCGGTTTGCGGCCATCCTCCTCAGCCTCTTCGCACTTGATGATGCCCTTGCGCACAAAGCGGCCGCCGATGGTGCGGAACGGCTCGGGCGGAAGTTTCGGCAGGCTGCGGGTGCAAAACGGCAGGTTGCGCCAGTAATCCTTCTCATCGAGCACCAGCGAGGCCAGACACTGACCGCCGATATAGGTCGGATTCACGCCATGGCCGGAATAGCCCGCGGCGATATGCACGCGGCTGCCCGGACGGGTGCGAAAGAACGGCAGACGGTCCGAGGCAATATCGATCCCGCCGCCCCAGATCTTCGCGATCCCGGCCTTTGCCACCTCCGGCAACAGCCGCTGCAGCCCGCGCGCGGCGCGCTGGCCCGAGGCCATATCTCCGGTCAGCGCCGGATCGACGGCATTGCCGTTAAAGCTGATCGGACCCGAGCCAGAGCCCATCAGCATCCGGTTATCCGCCGTTTTGCGGAAATAATGCACGAACATCCGCATGTCTGACATGCCATGGCTGCCGCGCCAGTTCATCCGCTCCAGCGCTTCGCCCGCCGGCTCTGTCATCAGGGCATAGCTTGAAAAAACAGTGACATAGGGCTTGATGTCAGCATCTTTTGCCAGCGCGGTATTGGTTGCCAGAACCACATCGCGGGCGATGATTTCACCGCCCGGGGTGCGAACCCGGTTGGGCGTATCCATGTCAAGACCGCTCATGGCGGTATTTTCATAGATTGCAACGCCCTGCGCCATCGCGGCTTTACGCAGCGCGCGGGCCAGCCGTGCGGGCTGCACATTGGCCCCCTCGGTCATGAACAGACCACCGCGGAACACCGGAGAGCGGACATAGTTTGCCACTTCACCCTGGCTCAGCGCGCGGGCCGTATCGCCGATGTCGAGTTTGCGCACCGTGGCCATATGGGTGGCGATCCCGGGTTCCTGGGCGGCAGAGGCTGCGACGCGCAGATTGCCCTCTTCGCGCCACCAGACATCGCGGCCCGGCGCGGTGGCAAATTGACGAATGCCGTCCTGCGCCACCGTGCCGGCACGCGCCACCGCAAGGGCGGCATCCGGCCCGATCGAGGCGGAAAGCCCGGTCACCGAGGCCCAGTAACCATGCACTTTACCGCCGTTTTTACCGCTCGCGCCCGCGCCGCAGATCTTCGCCTCAATCAGAGCGATCTTCAGATCCGGGCGACGCTCTTTCAACGCCAGAGCGGTCCAGAGGCCGGTAAAACCGCCGCCGACAATGGCCACATCCGCTTCAATACGGCCCGAAAGCGCAGGCGCGGGCGCAATATTGCCCTCTGCCGCAAGCGCCTCGGTCAGCCACCAGGAGGGATCACCGGGTTTGGGAATGGAAGATTTCATGAAAAAACATCCCAGTGCAGGACGAAAAAAGCCCGGTGCCCTGCGGCACCGGGAGGGGGGAGAGATCAGACCAGGGCCTGGACCTGGATTTCGACGAGGATCGCATCATGAGCGAGGCGCGATTCCACCGTGGCACGGGCCGGGGTAGCGGCGGGGTCTACCCATTTCTCCCAGGCGCCGTTCATCTGGGCGAAATCACCGATGTCTTTGAGCCAGATATTGGCAACGCAGATTTTGGTTTTATCGGTGCCGGCCATAGCCAGATAGTCATCCACCTGCGCCAGAATATCAGCGGTCTGACCGGCCACATCGAGATCGCGGTTCTTCGCAGTCAGGCCGGAGAGGAAAGCAAAGCCATTGGCAACGAGGACTTTGCTAAGGCGGCTGCCGGAGTCGTGGCGGGTAATCATTTTTGAATTCCTTAAGTGAAGTCAGTCCATGCCCCCAAAGTCAGGGTCACATATGGGCATCGCGGATCGAAATGATCCAAAGCACACGGGCGGTCTCATCGCCGTCGTTTTCGACCACATGAGAAAGCGTGCTGGGAAACTGAAAGCTGTCGCCAGGGTGCAGAATGATGGTTTCCTCACCGATGGTCAGGCGCACCCGGCCCTCCATGACATAGCCCCCCTTATCGCCCGGCCCGAGCAGCACCGAAGGGTTGCTGGCACCCTTCGGCAGGGTCAGGATCATAAAGCGCATCTCATTGCTGGGACGCGGTGAGAGCAGTTCTTTGGTATAGCCATTGCTGCCAATGGCAATTTTCGGGCGGTCACTGGCGCGGCGCACAAAGGGCGACGCCCCGACTTCTGCCCCGCGCTCGGTAAACTCCCAGATATTGGCGCCAAGCGCCTCGCGGAGCTTTTCGAGCGTATTGACCGAAGGATTGGAATTCCCGCGCTCAATCTGGCTGATCAGCCCCGAGGACAGACCCGCGCGGGCGGCAAGCTCTGCGATGGTCATGCCACGCTCATTGCGCAGGGTGCGCAGACGGCTGCCCATCATGCGGCTGCGGTTTGCAGCCTCAGTGTCTTCGGCAGAGGGCGGGAGAGGCGGCTGATCGGTCACAAGGAAAATCCATTATGTTGAAATTGTAGTAGCGATTCATCCGCGCATCTTCAATATAAAATCTTCAATATGAAGTAACCGGACTCGGCGAAATTTCAGGCAGGCCTGTCAAAGGCCATATTTTATTGATTTTATCGTTACGTTTCGCCCGTTCCGGCAGGTTCCTTAAGCTCTGCAAGACCGCAATTCCGGTGAAACCTTCACTCGCAATTGAAAAGTTATTGACAGAATCTTCATTATAGTGACGTCTTGCCGTGAAGAGCCGCGTCCATGTGACGCGTTGCCAGCCAATTATAATATAAATGTCTTCTGGGGGGCTTCCATGTCGACTTCTTCCGAAAAACAAAATTCGATCGAATCCGTTCACGTCACGCTGCCGACGCGGCGCAATCTTTTCACCTGGGGTGTCAGTGCGCTGGCGCTTGGGGCGCTCGCACCGCGCTTTGCCGGTGCGGCTTTTGCGCAAAGCGCGGGCACGCCGCCCGCCGCAGCCAGCGGGATCGCCGTGGTGGCTCTGTCGCAGGAGCCGACGGTGTTCCATCCGCTGATGCCGGGCGTGGAATGCGATGAGACGATCTGGACCAACCTCTTTTCGTCGATGTGGGTGGCGCTGCCGGATGGCTCGCTGGCGCCCGATCTGGCGCTGGAAGTGCCTTCCGTGGAAAACGGCGGCATCTCGGCCGATGGCCTGAGCTGGAAGGTCCGGCTGCGCGACGATGTGACATGGCATGACGGCACGCCCTTCACGGCTGAGGACGTCAAATTCTCGCTCGATCTGATCAATCGTGACGGCTTTCGCTCGCGCACGCGGGTCGGACATGCGCTGGTCAGCGATGTGACGGTGGTCTCGCCCACCGAGATTACCTGGAAGATGTCAGAGGCCTTCGCGCCCTATCTGGCGCTGCTGGCCAATACCCATATTGTGCCAAAGCACATCCTGGAAGCTGAGGCCGATCAGAACCAGACCAACTTTGCGATCCATCCGGTCGGCACCGGCCCGTTCAAATTCGGCTCGCGCACGCCGGGTGACAATATTACCCTGGTGGCCAATGCGGGCTATTACGGCGACGGTCCCTATCTGGAACAGATCGTCATCAAATATATCCCCGATATGACAGCGCTTTATGCGCAGTTCCAGACCGGCCAGGTCGATGCCGTTCTCGGCTCGGGCATTCCGCATAACTTCTATGAAGAGGCGATCAAGCTGCCGGGGCGCACTGTCGTGGTGGTGCCCTCGGGGAACATCGAGCTGGTGATGCCGAACCTGGGGCATCCGGTTCTGGCTGAAAAAGCCGTCCGTGAGGCGCTGTATCTCGGGATGAACAAAGAGATCATCATCGACGCCATCTATTACGGCGTGCCGAAAGGCACCGAGAGCTTCAGCCCGCGCGAAAGCTGGGCCTTTAACGCCGATCTGCCGGCGCATGTTTATGATCCGGCGCGCGCCGGTGAGATCCTTGAGGCCGCAGGCTGGATCAAAGGCCGTGACGGCATTCGTGAGAAAAACGGCCAGCGCCTGACCTTTAAGATCTCGACCACCACCGGCAATTCGCTGCGCGAACAGGTGCAGCAGCTGCTGATCGAGGACTGGAAAGTCCTCGGCGTGGATCTGGCGATCGACAACATGCCGGCGGCGGTGATCTGGGGCGATTTCTATGTCCGCTCGCAGTTCGAAAGCCTGCTCGTCGGCACCGCTTTCCGCACCGGGGTGGATCCTGATCCCGCGGCGCGCTTCTCGTCGAAAGCCATCCCGCTGAAGGGCGGTTCGGGCGGCAACTACATGCAGTGGGAAAACGCCGAGGCCGATGCGCTGATGGAAGAGGGTCAGAAAACCTTCAACCAGGCCCGCCGCATCGAGATCTACCAGCGTCTTCAGGAGATCGTCCGCGAAGAGCTGCCGATCCTGCCGGTCTGGCAATATGCCCCGATTGAGGGCGTGAAAAGCGATCTCACCGGCTTCACCCCGAACCTCAACCAGCGTCAGAACGGCTGGAACCTGAAGGACTGGTACTGGGTGAAGTAACACCCGGACCATAAGGCACAGACAGGGTCATCACGTGGCATATTATCTGCTTCGCCGCCTCACTCAGGCCATGGTGATGCTGGTGATCGTATCGATCATCGGCTTTACCATCCTGCATCTCGCCCCTGGCGGGCCAATGTCGCAATTCGCGTCAGACGGCTCGATGACCCAGGCTGATCTCGACCGCATGGCCGAGACCCTTGGGCTGAACCGGCCGCTGCCGGTTCAGTATCTGGACTGGGCCGGTCGGATGCTGACCGGCGACTGGGGCATCTCATTTCGCGACCGCCAGCCGGTTTTGCACATCATCACCAGCCACTTAGGCGCCACGGTTGAGCTGATGGCCAGCGCCACACTGATCGCTGTGGTGCTGGGGATTGTCATTGGCACGCTGGGCGCGATCCGGCGCTATTCGCTCTTTGACAGCCTTGCCACCATCGGGGCGATGATCGCACTTTCGATCCCGACCTTCTGGTTTGGCCTTGTCATCATCTATGTCTTTTCCGTGGGTCTGGACTGGCTGCCGCCGGGCAACCGCTACACGGTGGGCGATGGGTCGCTCCTGAACCGGCTCCACCATCTGATCGGTCCGAGCCTTGTTCTGGGCCTCGTCTCCACCGCGATCTGGAGCCGCTATATGCGCTCTTCGATGCTGGATGTGATCAACCAGGACTATATCCGCACCGCCCGCGCCAAGGGCGTCAGCGAGCCGCGCATTCTGATGCGCCACGCCATGCGCAATGCCATCCTGCCGATGATCACCATCGCGGGCATTCAGATCCCAAGCCTGCTGTCGGGCGCGCTGGTGACCGAGACGGTCTTCACCTGGCCCGGGATGGGGCGGCTTTTCCTCGATTCCATCAGCTACCGCGATTACCCGGTGGTGATGGGCATTCTGATGTTCTCGGCCGTGCTGGTCCTGCTCGGCAGTCTGATCGCCGATCTGTGCTACAGCCTCGCCGACCCGCGCATTTCAAGGCAGCCGTGATGAGCCAGACTATGCTTTCCCCGCCCCGCCCGCGCCTGACCAGCCGCCCGCTTGTGCGCCGCTTTCTCTCGCACCGCCTGGCGACCTTTGGTCTGATCGCGATTGTGGCTCTGACGCTCGCCTGCATCCTGCTGCCGTTTGTGCTGCCTTTCAGCGACACCCAGATCAATATGCGGGCGCGTTTTACGGTGCCCTTTACCGAATTCTGGCACCCGCTGGGCACCGATCCGATGGGGCGCGACACGCTGGCGCGGATCCTGATGGCCGGGCGTATCTCGCTGTCGATCGGCTTTGCGGCCATGCTGGTCTCGATGGGGATCGGCATTGTGGTCGGGCTGACCGCGGGCTTTTACGGCGGCGTCATCGGCACGGCCCTGATGCGCTTTGTCGATGCCATGCTGTGCTTTCCGTCGATCTTCCTGATCCTTGCGATCTCGGCGCTGACCTCGCCGACGATCCCCGGGATCATCCTGCTGATCGCCGCCACCTCCTGGATGGAGGTCGCCCGCGTGGTCGAGGCGCAGACCCGCTCGCTGAAGATCCGCGATTATGCGGTGGCGGCAGCGGCCTATGGCGCGCGTCCGGGGCGGATCATGCTCAAAGAGATCCTGCCCAATGCCATTGCACCGATCATCGTGGCCGCGACCCTGAATGTCGCCAATGCGATCCTTGCGGAAAGCTACATCAGTTTCCTCGGCTTTGGCATCCAGCCGCCGACGCCGAGCTGGGGCAATATGCTCAACAACGCTCAGACCTATCTGACCTCTGCGCCCTGGCTGGCCATTGTCCCGGGCTTTGCGATCACCCTGGCGGTCACCTCGTTTAACTTTCTCGGAGACGGGCTGCGCGATGCGCTGGACCCGCGGGCAGATCACTGATGGCACAGGCAAAACTTCTTGAAGTTCAGGATCTGAAGGTCGCCTTTCGCACCGGGCGCACCGCCTGGCGCGAGGTGGTCCATGGCCTCAGCTTTGATGTGAACCCAGGCGAGACGGTGGCGCTGGTGGGCGAATCCGGGTCGGGCAAAAGCGTCACCGCCATGTCGGTCCTTGGCCTTTTGCCAAAATCGACCACCCGCACCAGCGGCCGTATCGCGATGGAGGGCCGCGACCTGCTGACCGCCGGGGGAGAGGCGCTGCGCGCCATTCGCGGCCGCGAGGTCTCGATGGTGTTCCAGGAGCCGATGACCTCGCTCAATCCGGTGATGACCTGTGGCCGGCAGATCGCCGAGAGCCTTGAAATTCACCGCGGGCTGGATCGGCGGCAGGCAGCGGCAGAGGCGCATCTTATGCTCGACCGCGTCCGCATTCCCGATGCGGCGCGCCGCTTTCAGGAATATCCCCATTCGCTGTCCGGCGGTATGCGCCAGCGGGTGATGATCGCCATGGCGCTGACCTGCAATCCGAAGCTTCTGATCGCCGATGAGCCCACCACGGCCCTTGATGTGACGATCCAGGCGCAGATCCTTGATCTGATTGCCGAATTGCAGCGCGAAGAGGGAATGTCGGTCCTCTTTATTACCCATGATATGGGCGTGGTCGCCGAGATCGCTGACCGCACCGTCGTCATGCAGCGCGGCAATCTGATTGAGACCGCCGCCACCTCTGAGATCTTCGCAACCCCGCGCGAGGCCTATACCCGCGCCTTGCTTTCGGCGGCGCCGCGCCTCGGTGCCATGGCGGGCCGCCCGGCCCCGGCGCGCTTTCCGCGCATCGATGCCGTCACCGGCCTTCCGGTCCCGGGATCCGACACCGGCCTGCCGCCGCTGGCCGAAGCCGAGCCGCTGCTGCGGGTGGAAGGGCTGACCACGCGTTTTGCGCTGACCAGCGGGTTCTTTGGTCGGGTCGCAGGTCGCGTTCATGCGGTTGAGAATGTGTCCTTTGAGGTGAAGGCCGGAGAGACCCTTGCAATCGTTGGTGAATCCGGTTGCGGTAAATCCACCACCGGCCGCAGCCTGCTGCGCATGACCCCCTCTGATGCGGGCCGGGTTTTGTTCAACGGCACCGATCTGATGGGCCTCAGCCCCGAGGCTCTGCGCCAGCAGCGCCAGCATATGCAGATGATCTTTCAGGACCCCTTCTCCAGCCTGAACCCGCGCCGCAGTGTGGGCGAGACCATCGCTGAGCCGCTTTTGGTGAACGCAATCTGCACCCCTGAAGAGGCGCGGCTGCGCACCGCGGCGCTGCTGGAGCGCGTGGGTCTGGAGGCTGCCTCTGCCACCCGCTATCCGCATGAATTCTCAGGTGGTCAGCGGCAGCGGATCTGCATCGCCCGCGCCCTCGCGCTTGAGCCGCAGCTGATTGTGGCCGACGAAAGCGTCTCGGCGCTGGATGTCTCGGTGAAAGCTCAGGTCGTCAATCTGATGCTGGATCTGCAGGCCGAGAGGAACCTCGCCTATATTTTCATCTCCCATGATATGGCGGTCGTTGAGCGCATCAGCCACCGCGTCGCAGTGATGTATCTGGGGGAGATCGTTGAAATCGGCAGCCGGGAGGCGGTCTTTGGCAATCCGCAGCACCCCTATACCCGACGCCTCTTAAGCGCGGTGCCGGTGGCAGATCCGGGCCGCCGCCACACCCGCCCGCCGATTGCGGCAGAAGAGCTGAAAAGCCCGATCCGCCCCCGCGATTTTCAGCCGCCCAAACGCAGCTATATCCACGCGGGTCCGGACCATATGGTCATGGCAGGTTAAGCCGATCCCCGGGCCGTGCAGGCCCGGGGCAGCAAAGTGCCTGCTGTCCGGCGTCATCAGGCGGCTCAAACTCCGATCGGCGGCAGGCTCTGCAGGGTCCGGATATAAACCAGCAGCAGAACGGCTATTGCGCCGAAGTCGTAAAGCGGTCGGCAGATCCCGCTCTTTTGCGCCATGGCCATAGAGACCAGGGTCGTCACAAGTGTGCCGACCGCGATCCCCGCCAGCAGGCCGTAGACGCCAAAGGCATAGCCGCCCAGCACCATAAAAATCAGCCGCGACACAGAATAGGTGGCCATGACGACCGAATGCCCGCGGCTGTTCCCAACTGCGAGCATGGCGTTCTGATAGGGCATCTGCAGGATATGCAGGCCCGCATTCAGCGCCAGAAGCGCCAGAAAACCGCCCGCCTGCGCATAGCGCGGATCAAAAAACAGATCGATCACCCATTGGCTGAGCAAGCTCAGCAACAAAAAGCCCGGCAGCATCCCCAGAACCGTGATCTGCTTGTCGCGCCCGACCTGCGCCCTTAGTGGCTTGCCCTCACGATGCAGCCGCGCAAGGGTCGGAAACACCACGAATTCCAGCACCCGCCCCACCAGATCCTCAAGAGCGCTTGCAATAATCATGGCAATGCTGATCAGACCCAGCGTGGCAATCGGCACAAAGCCCCCCATCACCGCCGTCGAGCCCTGGCCGCCGATATAGGTAAAAAGCGTTCCCAGCAGGATCCAGCGGCCATAGACCAGGATCTCTGAGAGCACGCTGCGGTCAAAGATAATGCGCGGATGATACCGCGGCAGCCAGCGGTAGCTCAGCAGCAGCTGGAAAAGCGCCCCCGCAACCGAGCCGAGCACAAGGCCCCAGATCGACTGCAGCCACCAGGCAAAGCCTACATTGGCGAAAACCGTAAAAATCTGGACAAAAGTGGTCATCAGCGTCAGCCGCCCGAGCTGCATATGCCGCCGGACGCTGGCCATAGAGATTGAGTTCAGCCCGTTGATCACCGGAATGACCGCCGCAGCACAAAGGACGGCAAAGAGCTGCGGCTGATCGTAGAGCCAGGCCACCGGCCAGGCGATCAGCAGGGTCAGAACACCAATGCCCAGGCCGCGCAGGGCCTGCACACTCCAGGCCGTGTCGAGGAAAACTTTCTCATCCCCCCGCGCACTTCGGATCACCGATGGCACGGTGCCAAGGTCGCTCAGCATCGTGATCGCGCCGATAAAAACCCAGGCCAGGACCATCAGCCCGAAGACATCGGGGGCCAGAAGCCGCGTCAGGATCAGCGTTGATAAAAGCCGGATGCCATAGCTTGCCACAAACCCGATGGTGGTCCAGCTTGCGCCGCGCCCGCTGACCGACGTGAGAAACCTGAACATGAAATGTGCCAACTCCGGGACGTGCAACAGATGCAGCCTGCCGGGACAAATCCTGCCAATCCCCCGCGCTGCGGACCGGACGCTGCCGCGTCGGGCCAAAGACCAGCCAAAGGGATCAGCCGGTCTGACGCAACAGCGGGCCGGGTATAATGATTGCAGATCAAATCGCGGGTTTCCAGCGGCAACGCGTGCAGAAGGGGGCGAGGCCAGAGATTGGCCGGCATATAAGAGGGGCCAGGGGCCCGAAGCGTGAACGCGCCTGCCCCTGGCCGTGCTGCGATCCGGATGCGTATTCCAGCAACCTCAGATAAACCCAGCCCTTTTGCGGGGCAGAGATCGTCATTCCTGCTCGGCCAGCCCGGGCTGCTGATTGCCAGCCTGCGCGCATCAGCCCGGGGGCTGTCTCAGCATACGCCTCGGAGCGGTGGTCTTCCTCTGATGCCTTTAAAGCTATCCCTCAGACTGCGCGCTGTTTTTAAGGCCGTGACCTCGCGGTTCTGCGCATCTTCGCGAAACGCCACCTTCACCTTACATCGTCATCGCTTCCTTAGCTGTTCAGTCCGGGCCTCCGGCGGACCTGGGGGAGGATGACCCCTTCCGGCTCTGCAGTCCGGATTTTGCAGATCTATTCATAAGGCGTGAGGCCATTCAGGGTCTGCAGCGGCGGGCCTCGCTGCAGGGGAGAGGGATCCGTGAACAGTCCGGTGGACTGTTAACCCCGACGCAGGATATCGTCGCCCGGATGTGCCCTGATCTCCTGGTGATCGTGGAAGCGTTTGACCGTTCAGGCGCCGAACGATCCCCCGGATCGTTTTCTGATCCGCCTCATTCCCGGGCCCGCGGCCTGGTTCCGCGAGCACGCAGTCCAGCCATCGGAGCCGTGGCGGAAGGACCTTCGTCCTGCGATCACCCGGGCCTGCCGTTGCGCCGATGGCGGGCCAGCCGTCATTGGTGCAGCTCGCGCGGTGGAAGTGGTCGTGGCGCTGCCATGACGAACCTGTCCCCCAGGGCTTCCTTCCAATCTACCGACAGGACCTCACCATCAAAACAGAGGATCAAACACCTGGGGCCGAGCGTTTTTCACCGCCTTTAAAGTAGGCCCTTTCAGTCACACAGGGAAACGGCTGGCTCCGTTTTCTATCAGGGCAGCGCGCCGTTTCCCTGAAGCGCGGGCCAGGAGAGCGACGCGGCCCCTCCGGCCCGGGTGCGCAGTCTCCGCACCACAGGCCAAGCCATTGCGGCCTGTTGTCCGCCTGGCGCGAAAGGCCCCGCCGTGACTTGCCCCCGAAGCGCTCTCATGGTTAGTCTTTGCAAACTCCGAACTCCAGGGGGGAGGGCGCTTATTTTCAGCACCCCTCCTGAGGGCCGGGAGTGAGTTCAGTGATGTAAGGCCGCTCAGAGCTGTTATCCGATCCGCCCCGCGCCCCTGACCGGGGAAACCCTTATCCAAAGAGGCACGAGGACCACACGTGAAGAAGCCCACCGCTTTCGTCTGGAGAAACGTCCTGATCCTGACGGGCATGGTGACCTTTGTTTCCGTCGGCCTCTCGACGGGGATCCGGTTTTTTTATGACGCGAAATCTGACGGCATTACGATCTTCGTGCGGCTGATCATGCCGGTGATCATCGCGTTTCCGCTGGCCTTCATTGCCTTCACCTGGATTGAGCGGCTTGAACAGGCCTATGCCAGCCTTCTCAAGGAGGTGCGGGAACTCGGCCGGCAGGCCAGCACCGATCCGCTGACCGGGCTTCTCAACCGGCGCAGTTTCGAAAAGCAGTTCGACAGCGCGATGCAGCACCGCTCAGGGGGCAAATTCATCATCGCGGATGTGGATTATCTCAAGGCGATCAACGATCAGCACGGCCATGTGATCGGCGATGACGCGATCCTCGCCTGTGCGACGGCGATGTCCCAGGTTCTGGGGGATGAATGTCTGATTGCAAGGATCGGCGGCGATGAGTTCTGCGCCTTCCTGCCGCTCGGGGCCGCACGCAGCCTGCAGCAGATGTCCGTGGCGATCAATGAAGCGGCGGACCGTGACTTCAAGCTTCGCAGCAGGCTCGACGACGTGACGGTCTCGATCTCTGTGGGCATGGCGCCCTGCCCGCCCGGTTCAAGCTTTCGCGAAATCATGGCGCGGACCGACAGTGATCTCTACCGCAAGAAGATCCGCCGGCCTGAGAGATAAAGGCGCGGTCGCCCGGTCGCCGCGCGTGGGGCCCATCGGTATCGGCGGCGGGCAGGAGCGCTGAAACACCTCAGTTTCGCACAATCGTCCTCCGGCCGCATTAGCCCTTCACCGGCAGATCTGTCCCGAATGCAGCTACAGGGAACCTGCGGTCTTTCCCCCGCGGTTCACGGCAATCCGGCCTTTGTCTGATTTCGCGGCCGGGCGGCCTGCACCGGATTGTGATGTGCAATGATGCACAGGGCAGGGCTAAACGCAGCCGTTTTCTCTGGCAGAGCCTCCTCCTAAGTATCCTTCATCCAAAGCAGAGACGCTCTGCACAGCCGTATGAAGGACTTAAAAGATGAACGTTTTCGCTACTTTCGCCGCCGCCACCCTGATCGCTGCCGGTGCAGCTTCGGCCAATCCGATCCCGGCAGAGGGCAGCTATATTCCGGGTCCCGCTAATTATGGTGAGAAGATCTCTGTGACCGCGGATCATGTTTTCCCCGCGCGCGAGCTGAGCGCCCTGGGTCTGAGCGGCACCGAGATGATCACCGTCACCAAAGGCGATGCCCCCGCCCGCATCAGCGTTCAGCGCGGCCGCTGAACCGCCCCTGATGACCGATCCCAAAAGGCACCTCTGAGCAGGTGCCTTTTTTGTTTTGGAACAGATCGCCTGCAATGGCGTTGATCTGCCGGGCAAGGAGTTCCCCATGAGCGAGCGCGACACCCTGAAGGCCATCCTGCGCGGCGCGCGCAGCCGCTGCCCGAACTGCGGAGAGGGCGCGCTGTTTGCAGGCTATCTGCGCAAAGCCGACCGCTGCAGCCACTGCGATGAGGATTTCACCCGCATCCGCCCCGCCGATGGTCCCGCTTTTTTCGTTCTCTGCATCACCTGCCTGCTTCTGATCCCGGCCCAGATCATCACCTTCCGCGCCGCCGGAGAGCATATCCTGACCGGGCTTATTGTCCTGTCGCTGATCATGACCGCGATCACCCTGGTGCTTCTTCGCCCGGTGAAAGGCGCGGTCATCGGGCTGCAATGGGCGGGACGGGATTATCAGGCGTGACAGGCTATCCGCGGCTATAACGTGGTCCCGCGGGCACGGCCTGTCCCTTTTATGAATTCGCCTGACCCGATCCTGGCGCACTTTGATGAAACCAGTCCAACAGGCATTCTGCCATCAGAACGTCGGATCAGATCCCTGGCTGGCGCCCCGCGGCCAGAGAACCCCGGCATCTGCCTGCGAAAGCTGTGCCACGCCGGTCAGCGCCATCGCGACCTCAAGTTCTGCCCGCAGGATCGACAGCATATGCGCGACCCCTGCCGCACCGCCGAGGCTCAGCGCATGCAGCTGAGGGCGGCCGATCATCACCGCCGTGGCACCGAGTGCCAGGGCCTTCAGCACATCTGTCCCGCGCCGCAGTCCGCCATCGCAGATCACCGGAATCCGGCCCCCAAGGGCTGTGGCGATCCGCGGCAGGGCTTCTGCGGTGGCGGGCAGCGTATCGAGCACCCGCCCGCCATGGTTTGAGACCACGATCCCCGCCGCCCCGGCTTCTGCCGCCACAACCGCATCCTCCGGCGTCATAATGCCTTTGACCAGAACCGGCAGGCGGCTCTCTGTGATCAGCCAGTGCAGATCCTCCCACCGGGGCGCCTGGTCGAGCAGGCCCAGAAAAGTCACGGCCCGCCCGGGCTTTGCAAGGATCTCAGCGCGCTTCATACCGTCGAGGTTCACGGCCCGCAGCCCCTCGGGCAGGCGAAAGCCGGCGCGGACCTCTGCGTTGCGAAACCCATTGACCGGGGCGTCAAGGGTGACCACCAGGGCGCGGTAGCCCGCCGCCTCAGCGCGGCGCATGAGCTGCAGCGTATCGGCGCGGCGCGGCTGCATATAAAGCTGAAACCACAGCGGCCCCTGCGCACGGGAAGCGATCTCTTCGAGAGAAAGTCCGGCCTCGGTTGAGACGGTCATCACCGCCTCAGCGGCAGCGGCCCCCAGGGCCGTCGCATGTTCGCCGTCCGGATGGGCCAGAGCGTGAAAGGCCACCGGCGCAAGGATCAGGGGATGCGCGAGCCGCAGCCCCAGCAGCTCCAGCGCGGTGGAGGCGCCGCGCATATCCCTCAGGACCCGCCCTGACAGCCGGATGGCCTGCCAGGCGCTGGCATTGGCCTGCTGCGTCAGCCCGTCCGCCGCCGCCCCGTCGATATAGGCGCGGCGGTCTTCCGGCAGGATCAAAGCCGCATGGCGGGCATAATCGGCCAGCGAGACCACATCGGGGGGGATCTGCGCCATGCCGCTCAGATCTCGGCCCAGGCGCGGATGAGGTTGTGATAATGCGCCGTCAGCCCGGTGGCGGCCGGATCATCATCGGGCACCAGACTGCGCACCCGCATGATGCTCTGGTCGAGATCATAAAGCATATGGCGCTGCCAGTCGTCGCGGATCATCGACTGCGCCCAGAAGAAAGAGCCCCAGCGGGAGCCGCGGGTGACCGGGGTGACCGAATGCAGCGAGGTCGCCGGATAGACCACCGCGTGACCTGCGGGAAGCTTGACCGCATGGCTGCCGTAGGTGTCATGCACGACCAGCTCGCCACCGTCATATTCGTCCGGATCACTCAGAAAGACGGTGGTGGAGACATCGGTCCGGATGCGCTGCGCGGTGCCCGGCACCACCCGGATCGAGCCGTCGACATGCGCACCAAAGGTCATGCCCGGGTCATAGCGGTTGAACATCGGCGGCAGCACATGCAGCGGCAGCGCGGCGGAGGAATAGACCGCACTGCGGCCAAGCGCGCGCAGGATCACGGCACTTAACTCAGCGGCCAGAGGAGTGTCCTGCGGAACCTGAAGATTGTGCTTGACCACCGCCGCCTGATCGCCCGCCGTGGAACGGCCATCGATCCACTCGGTCTGCTCAAGCACCTGGCGCAGATAAGCCACCTCTTCTTTTGTCAGCAGATCCGGGATGGTCACAAGCATGGCAGGCCCCTTTGGCAGAGGGTCTGGCGTAACGTGCAGCCCCCCTGCGCTGTTGTTTGTTCATCGAAATGCACCGGGGGCGGCAGTCTCCTTTCGCCCCCGGATTCTCTTAGTCCGTCGCGTCAGAAGCGGTAGTCAAGCTTCGCCGTGATGCTGCGCCCCGGCGCGCGATTGGCAAAGAGGCCCACATGCGAGGCATCGTAAAGCCGCTCGTCGAAGACGTTATTGACGTTGATCTGCAGGGCCGTGTTCTGCGCCACCTGGAAAGAGGCCATGGCATCAAAGCGCCATTGCGAAGGCAGAACGGCGGTATTATCGGTGGTCAGGTAGCGCCTGTCGGTAAAGGTCGCCCCGCCGCCCAGCGTCACGCGGTCGGTGACCTGATAGGTCGACCAGAGGCTGAAGCCATGCTTGCCGACGAATTGCAGCGCATTGCCGTCATCGGCGCGGGTGCCGCCCGAATTGATCCATTTCGCATCCGTATAGGTATATCCGGCCGAAATGCCCCAGCGGTCATTGATCTCTCCCGCCACGCCCAGCTCAATCCCCTGCGCGCGGCTTTTCCCGGCCAGCGCGACCCCTGCCCCGGTGACCGGATCGGTCACCCGCGCGTTGGTTTTCTCGGTGCGAAAGAGCGCCGCAGAGAGCAGCAGGCGCTGGTCATAAAGCTCCCACTTGGTGCCCAGCTCGAAGCTGCGGTTCTTTTCGGGATCAAGGTTGACGTTGCCCGCCGAAAGCGTGCAGGCCGAGGCCCCATCCGCGCCGCCCGCCATGCCTGCGCATTCCCCCGAGGGGTTCGTCGAGGTGCCAAAGCTGACATAGGCCATGCCATGGGGCGCGATTTTATAGCTCACCCCGGCGGAATAGTTCAGCATGGTGTCAACATTGCGCCGCGTGCCGTCGCTGACCTCATAGCGGTCATAACGAAGCCCCAGATCAAGCGTCCATTTCTCGCTCAGCGTCATGCTGTCGAAAAGATAAAGCGCCGAAGTGTCGGTTTTGACAAAGGGATTCCAGGTCGTCCAGGTCAGCGGCGTGCCGGTGACCGGCAGGTAAGGATTGGGGTTGGAGATCGAGGTCACCCCCACCGCCGGAGACCCGGTGGAGGCGCGCGCGCGCATCCGCTCCCGCGAGACCTCCACCCCGAGGGCGTAGTTGTGCTTCAGCGATCCGGTCTGCCCCTCTCCGGTCAGCACGCTGTGAAAGGCAACGGCCGAATTCTGACGGTTGCCCGAGCGCAGATCGCGCTGCACCCGATCCTCCGTCGGGCTTTGCGCCGCCCCTGTGACCACCGTGGGGCGGCTGACGATATAGTCCTGCTCAGAGCCGATGACCGCCAGCGTCGAAGTCCAGGTCAGGCCGGGGCGAAGCTCGGTCTCCAGCTTCACCTGGGCGCTGGAGTTGGTCACCCTGCGGTAATCGCGCAGCGCCGAGCCGTAAAACGCCTCCTTCGCCGCCAGCTCAATCGGCCGCCAGGGATCCGCTTTCGTCCCCGAGCCAAAGCTTAGCCCCCCGTTCAACGCCGGGCGATAGCCCGCGCTGCCCATCGGCACCCCCAGATCCGGCGTGGAATCGGAGCGGCTGTGATAGAGGTTCAGCGACAGTTTCGACGCGCCAAAGCGTTTGGCCAGCGCAAAAGCGATCCCGCGCCGGTCGTCTTTCAGCACATCGCGCCCCGGCACCCCGCCGTCCTGCACCATCAGATTAAGCCGCGCCGCCAGACCGCCGCCCAGATCAAAGTTGCCGTCATAGCTGAGCCGCTTCTGGCCGGCATTGCCGAGCGTGCCCGAGGCATGCTGAAAGTTCTCGCCCTCACGTGCCTGTTTTGACACCAGATTGATCGAGCCCCCGGTCGCGCCGCGCCCCGAATAGGTGCCGCCCGGCCCCTTGGCCACTTCGACGGATTCGGTGGCAAAAGCCTCCTGCGAGGTGCGGCCCAGGTTGCGCACCCCGTCGATCATCATATCGGTCGCCGCCTGATAGCCGCGCACATAGGGCCGGTCGCCCATCGGCGTGCCCCCCTCACCCGAGCCGAGCGTGATCCCCGGGGTGGTGCGCAGCACCTCCAGCACCGAGGTGGCATTGCGCTCTTCCATCTCTTTTTGGGTGATCACCGCGATGGTTTTCGGCGTCTCTGCCAGCGGTTTACGCAGCTTGGGCGAGGAGCCGAATGTGGTGCGATAGCCACTGGCCGCTTCGCCCCCTGCCCCGCCGCTGAGGCGAACCTCATCCAGCAGCACCGTGCCCTCCTGGGCCATGGCAGGCATCCCCGCCGCCAGTGCGCTGACCGCGATCACCGGCAAAAGGCCCAGTGTGGGCAGCATGCGTGATCCCGTCACGCCACGGTCATCATTGGTCATCTCTGGGCGTCGCACAGCAATTCTCCTTGGCTGTCCCCTTCCGGGCGCAACGGCGAACCATCGCAACCCGCTGGCTTGCCCGGAGGCTGGCTGTGCATATCGCCCTCTTTGAGGGTATGTGATAAAATTTGTCAACAATTATCACGCACCCGTTAGTGCTCTTTCAGGCCGCCGCGCTAAAATTCGCACGCGCGCCGCGAAAGGCTTTCAAAACCTCCGCCCGGCACCTTCTGAGCTGACGAGCTGCCAGGCCTCCCTTCCCGGTCAGATCGCAGGCTTTGCGGTTTGTTAACTTAAACGAGGCAGGCTGCTGCACCAAAGGACGAGTGCGGGACGACAGAAGGTTCGGGGCAAGGCAGAACTGCCTGCGCGACACCGAAGACCGGATGTAAAGCCCGCTCAGTCCGATCGGACTGGCGTAATTTTCTGCAGGATGGAGTGAAGATGACCTCTCTCAGCATGGGCCTCAGCCCGGTATCCCCGGTGGTTCTCGGCGCACAAATCGGCGCGGGCTGGCGCCCGGATGCGCTTTCGCCGGTCTTTCGCGCGGGCGGATTTGATCCGGCGGCCCATCGGCTCTGGCAGGAGCATACCGGCGTGACACCGGCCATGGCAGCGGGGCAAACCATCGGGCGGCTGCGTTCGGCCAGCGGCAGCCTGCTGGCACTGCAGCCCACCCCGGCGGCGCGTCCGCTGCTGGTGCGCTGGCCAAAAGGCGGGCGGCGCAATCTGATGCCCGGGCAGACCGAGGCGCCTTCCACGGGGGTCAACTGGGACGGCTATGGGGTCGATCTCATCGACGGTGCGCTGACCGAAAAAGCCGTTGCGACAGAGCATAATGCCTTTGTGCGCCAGATGGTGCCTTTTGGTCCGGTCGGAACAGCGGCCACGATCAGCATGACGGCGCGACGCGGAGCGGCTTTTGTGCTGCAGATCGCGCTTGGATCCCAATGGTTTGGCTCGGCCAAATTCGCCAATTTTAACCTTGAGACGGGCACCGCCCGCGCAACGGGCTGCACCACCAGCATCACCCCCGAGGGCGAAGGCTGGCTGATCTCTCTGACGGCAACGACCACGGCCGAGCCTGGCTCAGGCGCGCCCTTTGCCATCGCGCTGGTCAACAACAATCCCGAAGCCGCCCGGGTTCCGGCCTATGCCGGGATTGAGGGACGCGGGCTGCAGATCGGCCGGATCAACATCAACATCGGCGCGCGGGCCGGATACCAGCGGGTGATATCAGCGACCGAGATCACTGAGACCGGAGTGCCCGACCGCTGGCATCTGCTCGACGACGGCGACAGCCTGCCGGTCGTTCTCCCCGCAGGGGGCTATGAGCTGGCCTTCGTGACCCATCTCGGCGCGGTCAGCTATACGTCAGTCACCTCAGATGGCACGGCGGGGATTGATGTTCTGCGCGCGGATCGCCTGGCGGATGTGCTGATCAAGGCAGGAAGTCTGAGCACGCCTGAAAAGGCAGCTCTCGAGACCTATTGGCACGCAAAGCATACCCTGTGATCCCCTGAGCGGGCACAGCGACAGACCGGAAACCTCGCCGCCGGTGCCAGATATGCGTTCTGCCCCCCCTGTCGGGGTCGGCAGGCAAAGGAGCGGCGCGCGGTGACAATGTGATCTGCGCTGAAGCCCGGGGTGATCGCAGCCTCCGTTCTGAAAGCCTGTCGCTTTCAGTATCCTGCCGGAACCAGCCGGCGATCCGTCCGGGAAATCACCAATCATTCGGCAGCGGCTTGAACGGGACGCAGGCACTCTTCAGCGTCCTCACAAACATTTCGGCCATGGCATCGCATCATGATTGAGCCGGCGTATTGCGCACGAAGGGCGCTCAGGCAGTGTCCATCGCTTAGGTGTTTGATCCCACGGTTTGAGGCTGTGATCCTTTCGCAGGAATGGAAGGATGTCCTATGGGACAAATTCGTCATGGAAGCGCCACGATCGAGCCATGGCACGCCATTGGTCCGAGTGACCATGGCGAGGGCAGGCCGTGCGAGCAGCAATACTGAGGGCCTGCCCGCCATCGGCTCAACGGCAGGCCCGAATGATCGCAGGACGAAAACCTGCCTGCCATTGGCCCAAAGGCAGCCTTGAGGGCTCGCGGAGCTGAGCAGGGACTTCGGGATTCATCCGAAGACGGTTGCGAAGTGGCGCAAACGATCCTCGGCAGAGGAGCGCAGACGGGACCGAAGGAGCCCCGTTCGACGATGCTATCCGAGGGCGAGGAGACCATCGTCATGCCTTCCGGCGCCATACTTTACGGCTGCTGGACGACTGCCTCTATGCCCTGCAGCCGAGCCTCCCGCATCTCAGCAGATCGGCCCTTCATCGCTGTTTGCAGAGACATGAGATTTCAAGACCGGAGGATGTCAGCGGCGACAAGCCCAGGCAGCAGACGTTCAAGCGCACTCCGATCGGCTTCTTCTATGTCGACATCGCCGACGATTGGCTGTATCTCTTTGTGGGCATTGACCGCACCAGCAGGTTTGCTGTGACCCAACTGATCGAAAAAGCTGATCGCAAGACCGCATGGGAGTTCCTGGAAAACCTCTTGCAGGCAGGGCCCTGCCGGATCCACACCATCCTCACTGACTGAGCCATTGAGGCGCCATTGGTTCAAGCCCAATGGCGAAGGGAATCCAATTCGCAGATCAGCCACGGAACCGGAACCAGAGCTATTCCCGGCAGATGCGCTTCGACATGATCTGCGAAGCGCACGGCATCGAGCATCGGCGAACGAAGCCCAACCCCCCCTGGAGTTTGGAG
>NZ_RRAZ01000082.1:0-246 GCF_003863335.1 Falsigemmobacter faecalis
CCTGCGAAAGGATCACACCATCAAATCGTGAGATCAAACACCTAGACCAAACTGATTGGCCGCGCTGTGGATCAAGCGTTCAGCCAGTTCGATTTCTGCCACTTCCTCCGAGCACTCCAGCCCTGCCTTGGCGCAGTAAGTTTCAATCAGGAAAATGGCATCTTCTGCATCGCCGACCCGCGATAGGGGCGGCAGTTCGCGATGCCGCATTCTTCGAACAATCTGAAAATCACTTTCGAGGATGGG
>NZ_RRAZ01000082.1:256-2054 GCF_003863335.1 Falsigemmobacter faecalis
GTTTCAGCTCGGGAGTTCCTGACATCAGGATGCCGACCGGCCAATCCCCATCGTTCAAAAGGGTTTTCAGCATGGAGCTGATTGCGATCAGCTCCTTCTTGGTGCCGTGGGTGGCAAGGTCCTGAGCCTCATCGATATGGACGAACAGCACCTTCCGCTCCTTCAGATGGTGGCGCACCAAATCCCAGATGTACCAGGCTTGCCGTTCAGAGCTGATCTGGTAGCCCAAAGCACGTAGCAGGGTCTGTCCGACATATTTCGCGGTTGCAGGCGACGGCACTCTGAAACTGACCAAGGTCATGTCCCCTGAGCCGATGTCCTTGAGCCAGCCATTGGTCTGCAGGATCAGCTTATTGATCGCCGAGGTTTTACCGGCGCCAGAGGCGCCGATAAGGGAAATTCCGGTGGCTTCGCTGCATCGTCCCATTTCGATATCAGCAAGACGGGCGGCCAGCTGCTCTTTGAACAGGGCCTCAAAGGGCGCGAAGCCTTCATTTTCGATGAATATGGCGCGAAGATCCGACATTTGGCGTGCCACGCGCATGTAGGTATCACTCGTCATCTTTGCCCCTCCACCTCGGGGTGCGCGATACGTCCTTGGGAGTTGCCGGGCGGCTCTCTGGTTGAGGCGTGGGGCTGGACAGCTTTCTCGTGATGAAAATACCGTCTTTGAGCGGGTCTTTGGTTTTCGGAGTCAACGAGAGCCGCTCGGCATCGGCGCGGATGGGGAAGTGCAGCGCAGCCTGATTGCGCTCGACCTCCGCGTCGTTGACATGGAAAGGCGTCAGTCCACGCAGTCGCAAGGCATTGCGATTGATCTCCTCAATCTTTGAGATTGCCCTTTGGATGGTCTCTGCATTCAGCTCAGCAGTTTTACCATGGCGCAGACGCAAGAACCGCGTGGCCTCGGTCAGCTCGGCATAGGTGACGTTTTCGAAACCGCTCTGATTGGCAATGGCCGGATACCAAGACGCCCCCACCTTGACCGCAATCCAGCTCATGTTCTGCAAGTCCACGCGGATTTCCACCTCGCGCTTTGGAGAGTGCAGGAAGGCCTCACGCAGGGCGTCACAGCTATAGGTCAGGCCAGAGAACATGACGCCATCACCACGCAGCTTGCGCTGTAAGGGCCGCCCGAATGCCTTGCAGAGGGTTAGTCCGTCAGGGACTGGCGGGACGCCATACTCCGCCGTTAAACGCTTCCATGCTTCATTGGGGGTTGCCCCTTTCAGAGAGCCATGCGGTTCATTGTGATAAATATCGACAACGAAAGTCAGTAGCACCCTGATCAGGTCTTCATCGCAGAGACACGCCGGCTGTTCAGACGGATAATCACCACGCTCTTGCGAACTGAAGAACGTCCTGCCTACGAGCAGAGGCATCAGTTTATGGCCGAAGGTCTTAAACAAGGATTCGATGGTGCCGCGTAGCCAAGGTAGACCGGCTGGCGGTAAATGCCTCGTTCCCCCTAAAGATTCGACAGCACCCTTAAACTGCCCTGAAGTGAACGCAGTTCCTTGATCTGTGACCAAAGCCCCGATGCCGCCGTGTTGGTGCCACGTGCTCTCGCAGCCTGCGGCCTTCGCAACATCAGTTTTATCTCGGAAAATATCATGCAGAGCTCTGGTCGCATCCTCGGAGTTAGGCGCCTCAACAAGGCGAAGAGACAGAATGCACCGCGTCGCACAGTCGATAGCGACATAGATCCAGCGCCGCCCCCGCTCGATTGCTTCTTGCCGTTCGGGTGGCAGGTTGACCTGCCACTGAACTTTCCTCCGGCCGCGACTGGAGCCGGTAG
>NZ_RRAZ01000083.1:0-750 GCF_003863335.1 Falsigemmobacter faecalis
TCCACTTATCCCGGCTGTTCAGATTTCCGCAGCCACCTCAGTTGAACGGGTGCTCGACGGTGCTGCGCCGGACTGTCATCGGTTCTGAAGGGCTGATCAGCCGGGTGCGTGCCGCTTCGATCAGATGCTCATGCGCCGACCGCGTGATCCGGCGCTCCTTACCGGTCGTGCAGTGGGATTTTACCGGACAGTTGCTGCATTCGCCGGTCCGGTAGCGGCGCACCTCAAGCCCGTCTTCTTCTGTCGTGTAGCGATAGGTCAGTGCCTCCCCGGCAGGGCAGCGAGACATATCCGCATTGGGCTCGCAGGCGAAGTCAGCTTTCACATACAGACCCTTGGCCCGGTTGCCCGACGTCTCGGGATGCGGAATTGTGGTGGCGATCTTGCCCCTGGTGAAGTTGCGGTCGCGGGCGTTCACCGCGCGGAACTTGCTGCCGTCGATGGCAACGCAGGCGCCCTTCAGCACGCCGATGCGCCGGCACAGCTCGACAAACTGCGCACAGGTGCGGCGGATGCCGGGGCCGTTGTCCCTGCGGAAATCGGCGATGGTCTTTGGTCGGGAACAAGGCGACCCGTCAGCCACATCAGTTCGACATTCCGCCCGGCCTCACGTTCCAGCCTTCGGCTCGACGGAATTCGGTTCAGATAGCTGCAGATGAACAGCTTGAGCAGAGCGGCGGGATGATAGCCGGGACGACCTGTGCGGGCATGCAGGGCGCGCACGAACCTCAACTCTGTCAGATCGAGCTC
>NZ_RRAZ01000083.1:760-1953 GCF_003863335.1 Falsigemmobacter faecalis
GTCGATCCAGTTCTCAAGCCGATCCGGGAACAGCACCGTCTGCCCGCGCGCCACACCTTCGATGAAACCCGACATGCTGATCCTCCACCACCATGCCAAAGGTTACCCCAAAACGGAGTTTCCACACAGCCTCGGCCCTGATTGCCCGCCGTGGTGTCTACAGGGCTCCGACCGCAACGGTGTAAGCCGTCAGGGTCGCGAGGACGTCGGAGCGAAAGAGAGCCAGGAGCAGTTTGGCGCAAAGTCGTGAGACAGGCTCGGGAGCGCCAGTGCGCAACAGAGTGCCTTCGAACAAGCGGCTTTGATCCGGGCCCGAGGCAGGTGCAATGCCGCATCATGAGGCCGGACATATGTCAGCACCCGATGATGCGCTAAATCTGTTCTAAAATACCTCTTTCGCTTGGGGCGGTTACACATGTTGCGCTATTCGAGGTTGGCGTGTAACCGCCCCTTTCCCCTATTGGGCGAAGGCATGCCGAGGGTCTCGGGCGTGCCGAGTGCTGTGAGGCGATTGAAGAGTGCGATAGGGATCCGGACCTCAGTATTTTGCCTGTCGAAGTCTTTGGCCATGATGCGTTCTCCGAATAGTTTGACGTCGGGCAGCTGAGCGCCATCGGTTCGAGTGAACCTGCGAGGTCATTTTTGCCTCGACCCGGCTGCGTCGGTGATAGCCAGTCCAGTTTTCCCGGCCGAAGCGTTTGCAAGCTCGCAGAGCGTCATTACGTGCCAGCAGTCCGGGTCGTGCCCATTCCAATTTCTGGCGTTGCGTCCTGGTGAAAGGATGGCTGCGGCTCCACGAGCTGCAAAAGCCATGTGACAGGCTTTTGTGTTGCAAACTCCATCCGCCGTGACACTCCCGATGAGCTGGCTCAGCTGGATTTGATTTAGGAGGTCAGGAAGCACTGGGGCGTCCTCAATCCGGTTTCCGCTTATCTCGACGGCTCGTATCTCAAGCGTTTGGGCATCAATGCCAATATGGACCTTGCGCCATTGCCGGCGACGGCATGCCTCGCATGCTTGCGAACCTGCCACTCGCCCTCGCCAGAGAACTTGATCCCGTACTATCAACGAGCAGCTGCGAACACACCTCGGAGACTTCATCTTGCGTCGGGGCCAACAGTTCACTGGACTGTTGCCTTATCCCTCCTCACCTAGGCTCAGGACTCATTGATCATATCCAGAAGATGACGATT
>NZ_RRAZ01000084.1 GCF_003863335.1 Falsigemmobacter faecalis
CGTCGCACGCCGGATGTCCTTCACGACTTGCCCGGCAGGGGCCTTTGGCGTCACGGGTTTCGCTGGCGCGGTCCTTCGGTTCTTCATCATCTTCAACTCCAGCTGGGGTAAAGATGAGCCGCAAACCCTCCGCTACGCAATCACGCCAAACTGTTCCACGGGTGCTGATGGCGGACAGGGCCTTGGTTTTGTAAATAGGCTTAAGGCATTGCCTTATGTCATTTTCTACACATTCTCCCTCGATCGAGATTTTCACGGCCGATGAAGCGGGCCGGCGTCGCCATTGGAGCGATGAGGACAAGCTGCGGATTGTCGAAGAGAGTTATCGGGGCGTGCGGCAAGGGTCGGCCACGGCACGTCGTTACGGTATTTCGCGCTCTCTTTTGTCGATCTGGCGACGGGAGCTTCGGCAGGGTTCCGACAGCGCAGCAGGCGACACGCCAACGTTTACGCCACTGATGCTGGAGGCCGGTGCTGCGACATCCGGCATAGGGTCGGCTGAGAGATCAGCAGCGGATCGGATCGACCTCTTTCTGAGCAACGGACGGCGGATCAGCTTCTCGGCCGCGTTGGCGCCGGAGGTTCTGACTGTCCTTCTTTGCGTGGCAGATCCGCTATGATTGCCTTGCCTGCGGGGGTCAAAGTCTGGATCGCGGGCGGTGTCACCGATATGCGCTGCGGCATGAACACTCTGGCGCTCAAGGTGCAGCAGGGCTTGAGTCGTGATCCGCATGGTGGCGAGATCTTCTGCTTCCGCGGCCGCAAAGGCGATCTGATCAAGATCCTCTGGCATGACGGCGTTGGCATGTCGCTCTATCTGAAGCGGTTGGAGGCAGGTAAATTTATCTGGCCGGTCAGCCAGAGCGGAGCGACCGTGCCTGTCTCGAGTGCACAGCCTGGCTATCTTCCGGAAGGGATCGACTGGCGCAATCCGCGCTGGACCCAGCGGCCGAAATCGGCAGGATAATTGCCATATCACCCTTGTTTTGTTGGGTTTTATGGCCCTGATGTAGTAGGTCTCTGCCATGTCAGAGACCGCGCCCGATATCGCTTCCCTCATGGCCGCCCTGGCAGCGGCTGAGGCACGCGCCTCCGGGCCGGAGGCTGACCTGCAGACCACGCGTGCGGCTTTGAGCCAGGCCCAGGCAGTCGCCTCTGCTGCCGATGAGATGATCAAACACCTGCGCCTGCAGATCGCCAAGCTGCGCCGCGAGCAATATGGCCACAGCGCCGAACGCCATGCCCGCCTGATTGAGCCGCTTGAACTGCAGTCTGAAGATCGGGAAGCCGGTCAGGGCGAAGACCTGGCCCGCTCTGATGCGGCTCCCGCCAGGACCGCTGTGACGGGCTTTGAACGTCGCCGTCCCGCCCGCAGGCCGTTCCCGGACCATCTGCCGCGCGAGCGCGTGCTGGTCGAGGCGCCGAGCTCCTGCATCTGCTGCGGCTCGGGGCGCATCGTGAAGATGGGCGAAGACATCACCGAGACGCTGGAAGTTGTCCCGCGCCAGTGGAAGGTCATTCAGACGGGGCGCGAGAAGTTCACCCGGCCCGTGACTGCGAGCGGATCAGCCAGCCGCCCGCCCTTTCCACCCGACACCACGGGGCTGGGCAGGGCCGAATTTCCTGGCGATGGTGTTGTTTGAGATCGAGCCATGGGAACGCCACTGGTCCGAGAGACCATGGCGAGGGGCCGGCACCAGCCGCTCCACAGGCAGGCGGAGCGTTATGCAAAGGAAGGTGTCGGGGTCAGCCTCCCGACATTGACCGATCAGGTTGGCACCTGTGCGGTGGCATTGCAGCCCCTCCCCGACCTGATCCGTGCCCATGTGCTGGCGGCCGAGCGATTGCATGGAGACGATACAAGCGTGCCGCTGATGGCCAAAGGTG
>NZ_RRAZ01000085.1 GCF_003863335.1 Falsigemmobacter faecalis
TAGGGCATCCTTCCATTCCCTTGAAAGGATCACACCATCAAACCGCGGGATCAAACACCTGAGAGCATCCGAAACACTGTCCGGTAAAGAGATGGTCTGCGCGATTGCGTCCTGATGATGCGGGTAGATCGATGCGCAGCAGGGCACCGCTCAGAAGAAAACGGCGCTCCGTCTGCCAGAGAATACAACGGAGGTAGCGACGCCTCTCATCCTGTCGAGGGCAGTCACGCGAGAAGCCGTTTGGCTTCATTGTCTCCGCTGAGGAGCCCGCTGCCCGGGTTGCCCAGAGGGCACAACCCCTGTCATATACCGCCATGCATACAGAAGTTTCCGCGCCATGACCTCACCTTATCTGAAAGTTCGAATTGTTTTTGGCAAACAGGCGATGCTCGGTCCGGGCAAGGCTGCATTGCTGGAGGGTATTTCGCAGACGGGATCTATCTCTGCGGCAGGGCGTGGCATGGGCATGAGTTATAAGCGTGCCTGGATGCTTGTGGAGGAGCTGAACAAAGCTTTTCGCGAACCCCTGGTTGAATCCATGCGTGGAGGTGCCAGGGGTGGAGGGGCCCGGCTGACACCTGCCGGGGCCGTGGTTCTGGATCATTACCGGCGGCTGGAGGACATCATGGCTGAGGCCGGTGCCGCGCGGATGGCGGAACTGCAGTCGATGCTGCGCGATATGTCCGAAGAAACTTAACGCTTGCCAGTCCTCAGTTCCGCTGCGATGTTTCTCGCCGAACATATCGCATGGGATGCATCATATGGTTACTTCTCGTTGTAAGAGGCTGTCTGCCGGCCTGGCTCTGATCTTCGCCCTTGCAGCGCCGGCGACCGCAGATGAAGTCGTCGTCTTCGCTGCCGCCTCGATGAAAAATGCGCTGGATGAACTGGCGACATCCTGGATGGAGCAAACCGGCCACCGGGTGGTGATCTCCTATGCCGGGTCGAACCAGCTGGCCAAACAGATCATCGAAGGGGCGCCGGCGGATATATTCGTCTCTGCAGCCGTTAACTGGATGGACGAGGTCGAAAAGGCCGGGCTTATCGCGAATAACAGCCGGACGGATCTTTTCGGCAATACATTGGTTCTGATCGCGCATGGCAAGGAGGCGAAGCCGGTGGACATCCGTCAGGGCTTTGATCTGCAGGGTCTGCTTGGGCAGGAGAAGCTTGCTATGGCCCTGGTTGAGTCGGTTCCGGCAGGCCAATATGGCAAAGCCGCGTTGGAAAATCTCGGCATCTGGAGCAGTGTCTCCTCTTCAGTGGCGCAGGCCGATAACGTGCGCGCAGCCTTGGGTTTGGTGGCTACAGGCGAAGCACCTTACGGGATCGTCTACGCCACGGATGCGGCGGCAGCCGACAACGTGACGATCGTCGGCACCTTTCCCGCGGATAGTTACCCGGTCATTGTTTATCCAGGCGCCCTGCTGACTGTGGCAGCAGATGAGGCAGATCATGCCTTTTTCGAGGCTCTGACTTCAGAAGCGGCGCATCCGGCCTTTGCGGGTCAGGGTTTTGCAATCCTGAAGTGACAAACTGACAATCGGCTTTCAATGGCGTTATGACAGCCCCGGGTCTGTCATAACGCGCCGGTTTGGCCAATTATGACTGATTAGCAACTGTGTCTCGCATCTCACTAAGCGGCCCATCTCTGTCGCGATTTGAGTATGGCGTTCGCTATGGTCACGAGCCGTCTGGCGATGGCGATGATTATGACTTTATGGGACTTTCCCTTCTCGCGCAGCGCAGTGCTGCGGCCTTCAGGATCGGATTATGCAAGGAGGCCGCGAGCGCGGCCTGAAATAAAGCCTGCCTTAAATCCCGTCGCCCCCCGGCGATCATCCGGCGTCCCTTCAGGGCGCCGCTGTCGTGAGAGAT
>NZ_RRAZ01000086.1 GCF_003863335.1 Falsigemmobacter faecalis
CAGGCAAAACACTGAATCCAAATAGATTTGTGCAACAGCGCCCCGCCGATGTGCCATGGATCACACTCCTTCTCTCATCAAAAAATGAAGTGTTGCTGCGATCCGTTGAACCCACCGCGGAAAGCAGACCTTTGCGGTGCGGCGTAGGATCTGAGGCTTGCCCAAGGAAGTGGTCATCCGTCGATGACCTAGCTTCGTGCGTGTCCGGGGCCTCAACGGTTAGAAAGATTGTAAGTCGAGGAATTCTTGTAAAGATCGGGCCGAAACCTTGAAAGGTCGTGACCTAGCAGGGTGCTGAAATAGTCTGGCCTGGACGTGGCTTGAGGAACATGGTTCACCCTTTGCAGATAACATGCCGGGGTGATCATGCGGAGAAGTGACGAGACGAGCGGTTCGCTGTTCAGCTATGTCGATCTGGAGGCGCGGATCCCTGCACGCCACTCTCTGCGCAAGATCCGGCAGGTGGTCAATGCCGCACTGGCCAGCCTGGATGACGCGTTTTCCGCACTCTACACTGATTTTGGCCGGCCCCCGATCGCTCCGGAGCGGCTGATCCGGGCAAGCCTGCTGCAGATCCTCTTTTCGATCCGCTCGGAGCGACAGCTCATGGAACAGATGGAATACAATCTGCTGTTCCGCTGGTTTGTCGGGCTCGGGATCGATGACCCGGTGTGGGGTGAAGGGCGCCCGGAAATCCGTCCGGTGGACGGATTTCAGCCCTGAACGGGCGGAGCCCCGGGCCGAAGGCCGACGGTTTTCAGTAAGAACCGGGATCGGTTGCTGAGCACGGAGATGTCGCGGGAGATGATGAGGGCAATCCTGGCTCACCGCGAGGTCGCGCATCTGCTGTCGGACGAGCACTTTTCAGTCGACGGCACCCTGGTCAAAGCCTGGGCCTCGATGAAAAGTTTCCGCCCGAAGACTGACGATGGCCCCTCGGACGATGATCCCGGCGGCTCTGGTCGCCCGAAGACCCCGACCGCGTCCCCTTTTGAGCCAACCACGTCCGAGACTACCCCGGTGATACGTCAAAGCCGCAATACCGAAGTCGATTTCAGGGGACAGAGGCGCTCCAATGCCACGCATGCGTCCTCCACGGATCCGGACGCCCGGCTTTACAAGAAGTCGTCCGGCGCCGGGGCCATGCTCTGCTTCGTCGGCCATGCACTGATGGAGAACCGTTCGGGCCTGATCGTGCAAAGCGACCTGACGCGGGCTGACTGCCATGCAGAACGCCGCGCAGCCCTGGACATGATCCATCGGCATTCCCCCGGATCGACGCGGCAGCTGACGCTGGGGGCGGACAAGGCCTTCGACACAGTCGACTTCGTGGCCGATCTGCGAGCCGCCTGCGTCACCCCGCATGTTGCGCAAAAATCAAAGCATTCCGCGATCGACGGCCGCACCACGCGTCATAAGGGATATGCACTGTCGATCCGGCACCGCAAACGGATCGAAGAGGCATTTGGATGGGCCAAGACGGTTGGCGGTATGACCCAGACCCTCTATCGGGGGATTGAGCGGGTGCGTGCACGCTTCATTATGACGATGGCCGCAAACAATCTCGCCAGACTGCCCAAACTGCTGGCTGCCTCAGGCTGAGAGAACCCGCCAGGCATGTATGTTGTCGGGCGAAGAAAGCCCCACCGCAGAACAGATCAGCCCTGATGAAAAAAACCGTCCTGTACTCAGGACTATTTCAGCAGCCTGCTAGGCTCAGGACCTACTAAATTGCTTGCGGTAGCGAAGAGACCTTGATTCACTGGCGGCCCCGAGGAGGTGCTGCCATGACAGAGATG
>NZ_RRAZ01000087.1 GCF_003863335.1 Falsigemmobacter faecalis
GCCTTACGAATACATCTGCAAAATCCGGACTTCAGAGCCGGAAAGGTTCATCCTCAATTCGATCCACCAGATGCCGGGACTGAACAAATATGAATGCCTCAGCAGGCGTGCGCATTGCAAGCGCCTGATGAGGCCATCGGTTGTTGTAGAAGCCGATCCAATCTCCAATCACGCGGGCAGCGTGCTGAATGCTGTCGAAGCGGTGACGGTGAATGCATTGCTTCTTCAGCGTTCGGATGACACGCTCGACCATGCCGTTTTGCTGCGGAATGAGCCATGGGGCCGCCACGGGTCCGAGGGCCATGGCTGAGGCCGCTGGACGGTGTTCTTGTTCATGCCAAGAAGCCAGGCCACTGTCCGGTAGCCAAAGGACGGCTCTCCGTCGATCATCTTCCTGATCGGCGCAGCCAGTTCAGGGTTTACCCGAGGCGCGGAGTTCGTCGGCCGATAGTAAACCGTGCGACGTGGCACGCCGAACCAGGCGCAGAGCTGCGCGATGGAAACCTTGAGGCCGTCGTCGATGAGGCCTTGCCAGAGTGTGCGGATCATCACTCGTCCGGCCAATCGCCATTGGGCTCGAACCAATGGCGCCTCAATGGCTCATACCACAAGGTCTGCAGCTTTTTTCGCGCGCGCAGCTCCAGCATGGCCTCGCCGTAAACCTCCTGCAGCTCGCGCAATTGCTTCTCATATTGCGCGTGGATGTCGAGCGGGTTGGCCCGCAGCGACATCTAGGGGGCTTACGCGGCCCCACTGGGGCCACGGTCCCCTTCGATATCCATGCCACGCCTGGCATCATCTACCCGGCTCTCGATCTCAGAGGGGCTGAGATCGAAGGATCGACTGGCCTCTGAAACTGTGGTCTTGCCTTGGATAATCTCAATGACCAACGCGGTTTTGCGCTTCGCCGTCCAACGTTTGATGCTGTCTTCCATCGTCATACTCATGGCTATTTTGCTCCACTATAGCCTGAGCAGGAAATTCGTGGGTCGATACATCACCGTGCACCGAGGCGGCTCAATCCGCCAACCAGCTACCAGGCCACGGGGCCTTGTCAGATCTGGACATGGGGTATCACCTGGATGCCAGGGCCGATCGCGGGGAGCTTCTTTTATCTCTATCTGATCCTCGACATCTTCAGCCGCAAAATCGTCGGTTGGGAGGTCCACGAGGCAGAGCGCGCCGAATTGGCCGCCGATGTTCTCCAGCGCGCAGTCTGGGCCGAGGCCTGCATTGCCAGACCGAAGGTGCTGCATGCCGACAACGGCGCGCCCATGAAAGGCGCCACGATGAAGGCGACGCTGGAGCGTCTGGGCATCATTGCATCCTACTCTCGCCCGCGTGTCAGCAACGATAACCCCTTCTCCGAAGCACTCTTCCGCACCTGCAAATATCGTCCGGCATGGCCGCGCCTGGGCTTTGCCGACAAGGCCCAGGCGCAGGCTTGGGTCAAGGCCTTCGTGAATTGGTATAACGCCGAGCACCTCCACAGCGCGTTGCGCTTCGTTACACCCAACAGCCGCCACGCAGGCGAAGAGCGCCAGACGCTGGAAAAACGCGCCGATCTCTATGCCAAAGCCTGCGCTTCAATTCCGCAGCGCTGGTCCGGAAAAGCACGAAATTGGCAGCCCATCGGCCCCGTCTGGCTTAACCCAGAACGCGACACCTCAGCGGCCGAAATTAGAGACGCCGCTTAACAAAAAGCCGGACAACTTCTTTGACAAATACCGCGGGCATGTAAGCGCTGTCCTGGCCCCACCTGTTCGGCTCCATTCTGATCTG
>NZ_RRAZ01000088.1:0-252 GCF_003863335.1 Falsigemmobacter faecalis
TCCCCGACCGCCTCCTGCATCATGCGGTCGTCGTTCAGATCGAGGGTGCCAGCTATCGGCTTCGCCACCACACAGACCTGATCCCCGAACACACCCGCTCACATGCAGCAATCACACCGCCGCCGCCGCCCAAGCGCCGCGGCCGCCCCCCGAAATACGGAGGTGCCCATCCCATGAACAGCTAATTGCCAAAACCGCGAGGTGGGGAATTTTGCGCCAGCACTTCGGGGGAAATTTGATCCAGCATTTACA
>NZ_RRAZ01000088.1:262-1772 GCF_003863335.1 Falsigemmobacter faecalis
GATTTCTGTTCCGCGGCTGATCTGCGAACCGGATCCCCTTCGCCATTGGGCTTGAACCAATGGCGCCTCAATGGCTCAGTCAGTGAGTATGGTGTGGATCCGGTATGGCACAGCCTTGAGACGGTGTTCGAGGAACTCCCAAGCGGTTTTTCGATCCGCCTTGTCGACGAGTTGGGTCACCGCGAACCTGCTCGTTCTGTCAATACCGACAAAGAGATACAGCCAATCGTCGGGCAAACGATCCCCCGGATCGTTTGCTGATCCTCCTCATACCTCTGCTGTCTGCACTTCGGCTATGTCGATGTGGAAAAATCCGATCGGGTAGCGCTTGAACTTCTGCCTTTTGGGCTTGTCGCCGCTGACGTCTTCAAGCCGGGAGATCCCATACCGCTGTAAGCAGCGGTGAAGAGCCGACCTGCTAAGATGCGGGAGACTGGGCTGCAGGGCGTAGAGACAATCGTCCAAGGGAAGCAGAGTGTGGCGCCGGAAGGCTACCACAATAGCCTCTTCCCCCTCGGTCAGAACGGTCGAACGGGGCTCCCTCGGCCCCGTCTTCCGGTCCTCAACCGAGGACCTCTTGCGCCACTTGGCCACCGTCTTGGGGTTGATCCCAAGTTCCCGGCTCAACTCCGAGAGCGAAGTTTGCGATCATTCGGGCCTGCCGTTGAGCCGATGGCGGGCAAGCCCTCATTATTGCAGCTCGGACAGCGTGCGTGGTCGTGGCGCTTCCATGACGAATTTGTCCCATAGGGCATCCTTCCATTCCCTTGAAAGGATCACACCATCAAACCGTGGGATCAAACACCTAACCCCTTCATTGTTTATGCAATACGGAGGCGCTGTTGCATAAAGGGCTGAGGATTCATTCCCTTGCCTGATCATGCTACGTTTTTGGCATGAGCTACCCACTCAAACCCCGCTACAAAACCAGCAATTGGCGTGCCTGCAATCAAGCGCTGAAGCAACGCGGCTCACTGACGGTCTGGCTTGATGCGGACATGGAGTGGGAAGCCAGGCCCTCAGGCAAGCGCGGCCGGCAACAGGTCTATAGCGGGAAGGAGGATCAGCAAACAGTCCGGGTATGAGCAGGACAAGTATTTGATCCGGGGGATCAAATGCCCTGCGATTGGTTTGCCCGACGAACGCCATTCAGGCCTGCCTTGCCTTGAAGGTTCTCTTCGGGTTGCCATTGCGACAGGCCACGGGATTTGTGGAGAGCCTTTTGGCCCTATCGGGATTGTCATGGTCCGTGCCCATCGTCGGGACATCGGTGTATTGACCCATCAGTTTCTGCTCAGTTCATGCTGCTAATTTGAATGCCTCAGCAGGCGTGCGCATGGCAAGCGCCTGATGGGGCCGTCGGTTGTTGTAGAAGGTTATCCAATCCGCGATCCCGCGGGTGGCGTGTTGGATGCTCTCGAAGCGGTGGCGGTGTGTGCACTGCTCCTTCAGGGTGCGGATCAGTCTCTCCACCATGCCATTCTGCTGCGGGATGAGCCATGGAGCCGCC
>NZ_RRAZ01000089.1 GCF_003863335.1 Falsigemmobacter faecalis
AGGCCGCCGACCCAGTCAGTTCACACAGCGATCATCGGGTCTAAGGGGGGGACGTTGGCAGTGTGCTTTGATCTCCGTGAAGCTGTATTAACTCCGACCGAAATATTCGTCTGGATGTTCAAATCGGCTGTGACCCAACCCAAAATTCAATGCAGCGTGCCAGATCGGCCATTCGAGGTCGGTCAAATCCTTTGACAGGAGAGCACGGCCGCGATTGGGTTTTACCCCGAGGATCTGCCATCCGATCGCTCTCGTCTTTTCGCCATGAAGCGCGGCCGCAGCATCGACCAGGAGGCGCAGCAGTCGCGGATCCAGGGGCATTTTGTGTGGGGCATCGCAAGCGATGATCTGGCCATACACATCAAGCACAGCCGCTTTAGCCGGCGGGATATGCGTCTCGGGGTTGTAGAGGTGCCATGCCCCCGCTTCTTCCACGCAAAGAGCTGTGGTCAATCCGGATAGATCGAGGGGGCGTCCGAGTTGCATTCGTGGGTATCTCGCATGGCTGTCAGATGGATTTGGGGAGAAGCTGTAGCAGCATTCCTTTAAGCTTTGAACCGGCGTGATCATATGCGGTCCTCCCGCTCTGATAGTTTAAAACCCTTTTCGTCCATCGATATGGACAACTCTGTGCCCGTCGTACTGTGTCGCAGAACCACTCCTAAACCGGCTTCGATGTTGTTGAGCTCTACCCTGTTGCCAAGCTCATCGATTAGAAGGATCCCTGAGCTGAGCTTGCGCGCTTTGAAGCCGTTGCCGATGGCTATGGCTTCAATTCCGACTGGAGGCAGCTTATCCCACAAGCTGCGTAGCACCGGATGAGAGGGGCCAGTCCACTCCACTAAATCAGGTGGCACCTCCACAATGCTCGCGCATTTCGCGCACCGGACGCGGCTTCGAGGCTCGTCAAAAACGTCTTTCCACTCGTGCCCGCATGACCGGCAGACCATGAGATGCCACCAAACCAGAGGGGCACCCTCTTCGGAGCACGGGAACGCCTGATAATCGGCAATCCACATTAGCTCTGACCTGTCCTGTATGGTCTCCAGCAGGCTGTCTGCCAATTGGTCCGTATGGACCCATGATTGCGAAGGAAACAGCGGCGTCTCTGCCTTGTTGAAAATGGTCGCGGATTTCAGATCCCCGAACCCGTCAACGTCGTTCAGAAATTCGATGGAATAGCCGTCATCAGTTGCAGCGACATAAGTCACTACCCAGCCGCATTCGTGTGCTGATTTGCACATGTCATGATCCTCAAATGGGGGGGACTGGCCCGCTTCGCGTGCGGGCCTGAGAGGCTTAAAGCGCGTGGATTTCCCCGTCGGGCGTGCGGATCTGGATCTCAGCGAGGAGCGAGAGGAAAGGTGATCCCATGACCGTCCGGGCATGCCAGGAACGAACCTGATGACACACAGCCCTCAGAGACGGCCCCCAGAGTGTTTCCTTGAGTTCTGCAGGCCCTTCCCGCCTCACAACTTCAAAGGGCTGGGCGCCTTCTTCGTTCCTCGCGATCAGCTGGGGCATAAAAATGTTCACGCTGTGCCATTCGGCCTCGATCTGAGCCTGGGCTGCCATTTCAGGGACCTTGTGATCGGGGATGCGTTTGTGCTTCTCCGCTGTACGGAGCCACGACCACTCTGAAGGGGAGACCTGAGAGAACTCGGCCCTCAGAGCTGCCATAAGCCCACATTTCCCAAGTAAGGCGCTGATTTCGCTGTCCTGACCA
>NZ_RRAZ01000090.1 GCF_003863335.1 Falsigemmobacter faecalis
CAGGAAAAAGCCAAGCTGACCGAAGATCGGCCCGATGGCCGACACCTGGAAGAATACCCAGGCCAAGGTTTCGTAACGTTGGGCGGGTGAACTCGGAATGAACTGGCCCGTCTTGTCGGCCAGGTAGATAAGGATCGCACCGGATTCCCAAACGGCAATGGGGTTGCCGTCCGGGCCCGCCGGATCGATGATCGCCGGTATGCGGCCGTTCGGGTTTAACGAGACGAACGCTGGGTCCTTCGACTCGTTGTTCGAGATGTCGATCAGGTGGGGCTCGTACGCTAGGCCAGTCTCCTCCAGCATGATCGAGGCTTTGACGCCATTGGGCGTTGGCGCGGCGTACAATTGCAGGCGGTCGGTATGAGAGGCCGGCCAGCGCTGCGTGACCGGAAATGATGAGAGGTCTGGCATAATTCTGCGATCCTGTTGCTACGACGGCGGCTGACTCAAATGACCACCTCATCAATGCGGGGTCCGATGACCGCGTCGTTTGACGACACGGTCAAGAAGAGTGCGAACCCGAGCGGCGCAGCGGCAACGTCAGTGAAGACTATTCCGCTGCGGTGTCGGCCGCAGGCTGCACATCGCCAGCCTTTTGGCGCTGTGGAAGCACCCAGCCGGGACGGGGGAAGTGACAGGTATAGCCGCCGGGCCGCTTCTCCAGATAGTCTTGATGTTCCGGTTCGGCCTCCCAGAAATCGCCGACCGGCTCGACCTCGGTGACGACCTTGCCATCCCACAGCCCGGAGGCATCCACGTCGGCGATCGTGTCCTCTGCGACGCGCTTCTGCTCCTCGTCGACGTAATAGATACCCGACCGGTAGGAGAGCCCACGATCATTGCCCTGGCGGTCCTTCGTCGTAGGATCGTGGATCTGGAAAAAATACTCCAGGATGTTCCGGTAGCTCGTCACTGCCGGGTCGAAGACGATCTCAATCCCCTCGGCATGCGTGCCGTGATTGCGATAAGTGGCGTCCGGAACATCCCCGCCGGTGTAGCCGACACGGGTAGAGACGATGCCGGGTCGCTTGCGGATCAGATCCTGCATGCCCCAGAAACATCCGCCTGCGAGAATTGCGCGCTGGTGCATGTTAGGCCTCCTCTACCTGGTTGAGATATTCGCCGTATCCCTCGGCCTCCATCTCATCGCGAGGAATGAAGCGAAGGGACGCTGAGTTGATGCAGTAGCGCAGACCGCCGCGGTCGGGAGGACCGTCGGGAAACACGTGGCCGAGATGGCTGTCGGCGTGCACCGACCTGACCTCCGTCCGGACCATGCCGTGCGCGCTGTCCCTAACCTCGTTCACGTTTGCTAGCACGATCGGTTTGGTGAAGCTCGGCCAGCCAGAACCCGAATCGAATTTGTCCGTCGAAGCGAACAGTGGCTCTCCCGACACAATGTCGACGTAGATGCCCGGCTCCTTGTTGTCGTTATACTCGCCCGTGAAGGGCCTTTCGGTGCCCGACTCCTGGGTAATCCGGCGTTGTTCGGGGGTCAGGCGGTGGACTGCTGTCTGTGACTTTTCAAACTTCATGATAGTCTCCAATAATTATATAGAGGGCCATGCAAACTACCGGTTAATTTGTCGGTCATTGCTTCAACTATCGCAGTGCGGCTTAGATTTATCCAATACACTGTGCGTCCTGCATTCCCCAAGTGGCGTGTCGTTTGAGGTGAAGATCGCCTG
>NZ_RRAZ01000091.1:0-1226 GCF_003863335.1 Falsigemmobacter faecalis
ATCTCTGAATGGGGAAACCCACCTGACAGATCGTTATAATTACCTCGGTAGCTTATAACAGTCTGAACCAGGTACTAATTACCTGAACACATAGGGTTTTTAGGGCAAACCCGGGGAACTGAAACATCTAAGTACCCGGAGGAAAGGAAATCAACAGAGACTCCGTTAGTAGTGGCGAGCGAACGCGGACCAGCCGATCCATGAAGAGTGACTGGAATGACCTGGAAAGGTCAGCGATACAGGGTGACAGCCCCGTACAGGAAGCTCCATTGGACATATTAAGTAAGGCGGGACACGTGAAATCCTGTCTGAAGATCGGGGGACCACCCCCGAAGGCTAAGTACTCCTTGCTGACCGATAGCGAACCAGTACCGTGAGGGAAAGGTGAAAAGCACCCCGACAAGGGGAGTGAAACAGTACCTGAAACCGGACGCCTACAAGCAGTCGGAGGGACCTCGAGTCCTGACGGCGTACCTTTTGTATAATGGGTCAACGACTTGGTCTTACGAGCAAGCTTAAGCCGATAGGTGCAGGCGCAGCGAAAGCGAGTCTTAAAAGGGCGATGAGTTCGTGGGATCAGACCCGAAACCAAGTGATCTAGCCATGTGCAGGATGAAGGTTAGGTAACACTAACTGGAGGTCCGAACCAACACCCGTTGAAAAGGGTCTGGATGACGTGTGGCTAGGGGTGAAAGGCCAATCAAACTTGGAGATAGCTGGTTCTCCGCGAAAGCTATTTAGGTAGCGCCTCGGACGAATACCTGCGGGGGTAGAGCACTACATGGTCAATGGGGGCCCACAGCCTTACTGAGACTAAGTAAACTCCGAATACCGCAGAGTACTATCCGGGAGACACACGGCGGGTGCTAACGTCCGTCGTGAAGAGGGAAACAACCCTGACCCGCAGCTAAGGCCCCCAATTCATGGCTAAGTGGGAAAGCAGGTGGGACGGCCAAAACAACCAGGAGGTTGGCTTAGAAGCAGCCATCCTTTAAAGATAGCGTAACAGCTCACTGGTCTAGATAAGCTGTCCTGCGGCGAAGATGTATCGGGGCTCAAGCCATGAGCCGAAGCTCGGGATGCGCAGAGATGCGCGTGGTAGCGGAGCGTTCTGTGATATAGCTCCATGTCTCTTGTCCTTCCTTACGGAAAGACGCAGAGACGCGGAGCTTTCTGTGAAGCCGGGCTGTAAGGCATCCGGTGGAGAGATCAGAAGCGAGAATGTT
>NZ_RRAZ01000091.1:1236-1688 GCF_003863335.1 Falsigemmobacter faecalis
CTTCCTTAGCAATAAGGATGCGCAGAGACGCGGAGCTTTCTGTGAAGCCGGGCTGTAAGGCATCCGGTGGAGAGATCAGAAGCGAGAATGTTGACATGAGTAGCGACAAAGAGGGTGAGAGACCCTCTCGCCGAAAGTCCAAGGGTTCCTGCTTAAAGCTAATCTGAGCAGGGTAAGCCGGCCCCTAAGGCGAGGCCGAAAGGCGTAGTCGATGGGAACCACGTTAATATTCGTGGGCCAGGAGATGGTGACGGATCTCGAAGATTGTACACTCTTATCGGATTGAGTGTGCCGTTCAGAGGTTCCTGGAAATAGCCCTCCATAAGACCGTACCCTAAACCGACACAGGTGGACAGGTAGAGTATACCAAGGCGCTTGAGAGAACCACGTTTAAGGAACTCGGCAAAATGCCTCCGTAAGTTCGCGAGAAGGAGGCCCTGTCATTACGCAAG
>NZ_RRAZ01000009.1:0-137431 GCF_003863335.1 Falsigemmobacter faecalis
GCCAGGGCGGTCGGCGGTATGACCCAGAGCCTCTATCGGGGTGTCGGGCGGGTGCGTGCACGCTTCATTCTGACACTGGCCGCAAACAATCTCGCCAGACTGCCCAAACTGCTGGCCGCCTGAGGCTGGGAGAACCCGCCAGGCATGCATGTTGTCTGGCGAAGAAAGCCCCACGGCAGAACAGATCAGCCCTGATGAAGCAAAACCGTCCTGCACTCAGGACTATTTCAGCAGCCTGTTAAGGCCTTTGGCGCGCGCATCGCTTCACGAGACCCGGATCGCCGAAGCCCGGAGCCGCGGTGCACTCATGAACCGCTTTACTGCGCTCGGCACCGCCGGGATCTTGACCCCAACGGGACAGGGGAGCGGCCGGACAACGCCTGAGTGCTGCAACAGCGCCCATGGAATCTGGCAGAGATTTATCGCTAAACAGAGAACCGGGGCTCACTACCGTTAAAGATAATCAATGTCGTGTAATCAGTATTATGTAAATAATATGATTTAATCTGCTCGCGAAGTGCCGGACCACCGCGGCCCACTCCGCTCTGGTCAAAATCCGGCAAAACCGCGATAGAACGCGGATGACCCTTCGACTTCCTGTAGATGACATCCTTCCCGAGCTGAAGACCGCGCTTCGCGCTGCGGGCCGTGCGGTGCTTCAGGCGCCGCCTGGGGCCGGTAAGACCACGCGGGTGCCGCTTGCCTTGCTCGATCAGATCGAAGGCCGGATCATGATGCTGGAGCCGCGCCGCATTGCGGCCCGGGCGGCGGCAGAGCGGATGGCGGAGGCCACCGGCACTGAGGTTGGCGGTCTGGTCGGCTACCGTATCCGCGGCGAATCCCGCGTCTCGGCGCAGACCCGGATTGAGGTGGTGACCGAAGGCATCCTGACAAGGATGATCCAGTCCGATCCGGGCCTCAGCGGCGTGGGTCTGGTGATCTTTGACGAATTTCATGAGCGCTCGCTGACCGCCGATCTGGGCCTCGCGCTGGTCCTTGAGGTCTGTGAGGCGCTGCGCGATGATCTGCAGATCCTCGTGATGTCGGCGACGCTGGAGGCGGCACCCGTCGCGGCTCTCATGAATGAGGCGCCGGTGATCACTTCTCAGGGCCGTGCCTTTCCGGTTGAGACGCGCTGGCTGGCCAGGCCTCTGGCTCAGGGATCGCGACTTGAGGCGGAAACGGCAGCCCTGGTCCGTCAGGCCGCCTCAGAGACCGAGGGGGGCATCCTGGTCTTTCTGCCCGGCGAGGGTGAAATTCGCCGGACCGCAGCACTTCTGGCAGATAAAGTTCCGGGCTGTGTCGTGCAGCCGCTCTATGGTGCGATGGATTTCAAGGCCCAGCGAGAGGTGCTTCAACCCCTTGAAACGGCGCGAAAACTGGTGCTTGCGACCTCGATCGCTGAGACCTCTCTGACCATTCCCGATATCCGCGTGGTGGTCGATGCGGGCCGCGCCAGACGCGCGCGTTTTGATCCGGGCTCGGGGATGACGCGGCTGGTGACCACCAAAGTCAGCCGCGCTGAGGCCACGCAGCGTCAGGGCCGCGCGGGGCGTGTGGCGCCGGGTGTCTGCTACAGGCTTTGGTCAAAAGCGGAAGAAGGCGCCCTGCCCGCCTTTCCGCCTGCCGAGATTGAAAGCGCCGATCTGTCGGGGCTGGCGCTGGAACTGGCGCTCTGGGGCTCGGATGAGGGGCTGAAATTCCTGACGCCGCCGCCCGCCGCGGCGCTGCGCACGGCGCGCGACCTGTTGCAGGACCTGGGCGCGCTGGACGGCAATCTGCGGATCACTGATCATGGGCGGCGCATGGCCGCCATGCCGCTTCATCCGCGGCTTTCGCATATGCTTTTGATGGCGGGCCGTCCGGCCGCGCTGACCGCCGCGCTGATGGCAGAGCGGGATCCGCTGATCGGCGCGCCGCCGGATCTCGCTTTGCGTCTGCTGGCGCTGCGCGACCCTGAGGGGTACCGCAGACGGCATTCCTTTGCCCTTCACAGCGAGACCGCCGCGCGGATCCGCACAGAGGCCAAACGCCTCAGCCGCTTTGCCGGGGAGGATCGCGGGCTGAGTGATGCGCAGCAGGTGGCACTGGCCTATCCCGACCGCATTGGTCTGCGCCGCAAGGGGGATGCGCCCCGCTGGGTGCTCTCGGGTGGGAAGGGCGCGGCCATGGCACCGGGCACGCCGCTTGCGGGCGCAAGGCTGATCCTCGCCACGGATCTCGACGGCGACGCCCGCGAGGCCATGCTGCGTCAGGCCATCCCGATCTCTGAGGCGGAGCTGCGCGAGATTTACGGCGACCGGCTGGAGTGGCAGGACCTCTGCGAATGGTCGCGCCGTGAAGGCCGCATCCTGTCGCGCCGCCGCCAGAGCCTTGGCGCGCTGATCCTGGAGGATCGGATCTGGGCCGATCCGCCCGCCGATCGCATCGCCGCCGCCGCCCTCGAAGGGCTGCGCGATGAGCTACGCCAGGGCAATGGCCTGCCCTTCAGCGGCGCGGCGCTGCGGCTGCGCCGCCGGGCCATGGCCGCGCGCGAGGCCGGTGAGGATATCCCCCCCGTCGATGACGACAGCCTGATGGCGGCGGCTGACGACTGGCTGACCCCGGCGCTGACGCGCATCCGCAGCCGCGACGATCTGCGCGCGCTCAACCTCTCTGAGCCTTTGCAGCTTTATCTGGGCTATCAGGCGGTGCAGCGGCTGGAGGCGCTTTATCCGTCGCATTTCACCACGCCGCTGGGGCGGCGCATTGCGATTGATTATGACGGCGAGCAACCCGGAATTGAGCTGCGCATTCAGGAGCTTTTCGGTCAGACCAGCCATCCGATCACCGGCCCTGCCCGCACGCCGCTCCGGCTGTCGCTGCTCTCGCCGGGCGGCAAGCCCATCGCGGTGACCTCGGATCTGCCGGGCTTCTGGACCGGCAGCTACGGCGATGTCAGAAAGGACATGCGCGGCCGCTATCCCCGCCACCCCTGGCCCGAGGATCCCCGCGCCGCAGACCCCACGCTCAGGGCAAAGCCGCGCGGCACCTGACCCCACGTTTCCCTTGTCCCGCGCCCCTGCCCTGATAGCCTCTCTTCTGAGACAGCATCCGGGGGGAGAGCCATGGCAGACCAGGTCATCATCAGCATTGAGGGCGGCGTGGCCGAGGTCCGCCTGAACCGCCCCGACAAGCGCAACGCCCTGACGCTCGCGCTTTTTGATGAGCTGACGGCGGCGGCCGAAGGGCTGAAGGCGCGGCGCGATCTGCGCGCGGTGATCCTTTGCGGCGAGGGTGCGGCTTTTTGCGCCGGGATCGATACCTCTGAATTCACCCGCATGGCCGCAGAGATCGACGCCACCCGCGTTGAGATCCGCGCGGCAGCCCCAGGGCAGCCCAACCGCTTTCAGCGTCCGGTCACCACCTGGGCCGCGCTTGATGTGCCGGTGATCGCGGCGCTTCACGGGGTGGCCTTTGGCGCGGGGTTTCAGCTCGCACTCGGGGCGGATTTCCGCATCGCGCAGCCCGACACGAAGATGTCGGTGATGGAGGCCCGCTGGGGGCTGATCCCGGATATGGGCATCACCCAAAGCCTGCCGCGGCTGATGCGCGCCGATCTCGCCAAAGAGCTGATCCTGACCGCGCGGATTTTCGACGCCGCTGAGGCGCTGTCGCTGGGTCTGGTGACGCGACTGGCCGAAGACCCGCTGCAGGCCGCCCGTGCGATGGCGGCGCAGTTCTGCCAGATCTCGCCTGATGTGCTGAAAGCCGGAAAACGCCTCGTCGAAGAGGCCTGGACGGCCGCCCCTGGCCTCGGGCTGAACCTTGAGGCAGAGTATCAGGCGCAGATCATCGCAGGCCCCAATCAGATCGAAGCGGTCATGGCCGGATTGCAAAAAAGAAGCCCCCGTTTCCGCGACATCGGGTAACGGCAGCCCCATTCCCGCAAGATGCCTCTTTCGCGGGGGGCGCTTGCGGTTTATATGCCCCCGTCATGAGCCAGAACCCGCCAAACCTCCGCCCGGATATTGCCCCCAGCCCCCGTTTTCAGGAGCCGGTCCGTCCGGGTCAGCCGAAAATCGGTATGGTCAGCCTTGGCTGCCCCAAGGCGCTGGTTGACAGCGAACGCATTCTGACGCGCCTTCGGGCCGAAGGCTATGCCATCAGCCCTGATTATCGCGGCGCGGAAGCCGTGATTGTGAACACCTGCGGCTTCCTCGACAGCGCCAAGGCGGAAAGCCTGGAAGCCATCGGCGAGGCGCTGCGCGAGAACGGCAAGGTCATCGTGACCGGCTGCCTTGGTGCGGATCCGGAATATATCACCGGCGTGCACCCCAAGGTCATGGCCGTCACCGGCCCGCAGCAATATGAGCAGGTGCTCGATGCTGTCCACCTGGCCTCGCCGCCCTCGCCTGATCCTTTCGTGGATCTGCTGCCCGGGACCGGGGTCAAGCTGACGCCGCGCCATTTCAGCTATCTGAAGATCTCAGAGGGCTGCAATCACAAGTGCAAATTCTGCATCATCCCGGATATGCGCGGCAAACTCGCTTCGCGTCCGGCCCATGCGGTGATGCGCGAAGCCGAGAAACTGGTCGAAGCCGGGGTGCGTGAGCTTCTGGTCATCAGCCAGGACACCTCGGCTTATGGCCTTGATATCGGCTATAAAGAAGAGCGCGGCCACCGTGCGCATATCACCGATCTCGCGCGCGATCTGGGCAGCCTTGGCGCCTGGGTGCGGCTGCATTACGTCTATCCCTATCCGCATGTGCGCAACCTCATTCCGCTGATGGCGGAAGGCCTGGTGCTGCCCTATCTGGATATCCCCTTCCAGCACGCCCATCCCGATGTCCTCAAGCGCATGGCGCGTCCGGCAGCGGCGGCGAAGACCCTGGATGAAATCGCGGCCTGGCGTCGCGACTGCCCCGATATCACCCTGCGCTCGACCTTTATCGTCGGCTATCCGGGCGAAACCGAGGCCGAGTTCCAGACCCTGCTCGACTGGCTCGATGAGGCACAGCTCGACCGCGTGGGCGCGTTCAAATATGAAAACGTCGCCGGCGCGCGTTCAAACGATCTGCCGGACCATGTGCCCGAAGAGGTCAAGGAAGAGCGCTATCACCGCTTCATGGAGAAGGCGCTTGCCATCTCTGCGGCGAAACTCGAGGCCAAAGTCGGCACCACCATTCAGGTGATCGTCGATGAGGTCGATGAGGCCGGGGCCACCTGCCGCACCAAAGGCGATGCGCCCGAGATCGACGGCAACCTCTTTATCGATGAAGATTTTGAGGGGCTGTCCACCGGGGACATCGTCACCGTAGAGGTGGATGAAGCCGGGGATTACGACCTCTGGGGCAGCCTGGTTAAGTAAGCGCTGAAAATTCAAAAACCCCCGCAACCTGAATGCGTTGCGTGGGTTTTTTCATGTGATTTTCGGCTTAATCAGCGGCGGGCAGGATGATCTGAAAGGAGCTGCCCTCGCCTTCGCGGCTCTCAATCTTCAGCCGTCCGCGGTGGCGGTTCAGGATGTGTTTCACGATCGCCAGCCCCAGCCCCGTGCCGCCCTTCTCGCGTGAGCGGTGGCTGTCGACCCGGTAGAACCGCTCGGTCAGACGCGGCAGATGGATGGCCGGAATGCCCTCGCCAAAATCGCGCACCGCAATAGAAACCGCCGGGCCGCGCAGCTGCGCATCATGGGGCAGCAGGCGCAGGCTCACCTGAACCCGCCCGCCGGAGCCGCCATATTTCACCGCATTCTCAATCAGATTGTGCAGGACCTGGGTCATCTGATCGAAGTCAGCGCGGATCGCCGGAAGCGATTTCGCAAAATCTGTCTCCAGGCTGACGCCCGCCGCATCGGCCATGGGCCGCAGGGTGTTCAGGGCCGAGAGCACAAGGGTCTGCGGCTCAATCCGCGCGGTCGGGCGCACGCGCTCTTCGGCCTCAACACGGCTGAGCGAGAGCAGCTCTCCGACCAGACGGTTCATGCGCAGGGCCTCGCGCTCCATAATACCCAGAAAGCGGTCGCGGGCTGCGGGATCGTCTTTCGCCGCCCCCCGCAGCGTCTCAACAAAGCCCATCAGCGCGGTCAGCGGGGTGCGCAGCTCATGGCTGACGTTGGCCACGAAATCGCGGCGCATATCGGCGGCATGTTCGACGTCCGAGACATCCTGAAAGGCAAAGCTGACGCTGCCGTCGCTCAGCGCCGTCACTTTGCCCTGGTAATGCCGCTCCCGCCCCGCCCCGCTGTTGCGCCAGCTGAGCGCGCCTGCCGCCTCACCGCGCAAAGCGCGCTCAATGGCTGAGGCGGGTTCGGGCTGGCGGATCACGATCAGATAATGCCGCCCCTCGCAGTCGCCAAAGACCGCGCGCGCCGGGGCATTGATGCGGGCGATGCGCTCATCCTGGCCGATAAGCAGCATCGGCAGCGGCACCGCGTCGATCAGCTCACCCGGTGCGACCATGGGCTCCGGGCGGCTTTGCGCAGGGGTATCAATGTCCTGAGGATTCATCCCGGGCTCCTTTCAGGGCCTTATGACCCGCAAGGATCACAGTTTTATGACAAGGCCCCCGCGGCTGTTACAGGTGTGCCAAAATGGTGCCCGCCGCGCCCACCGGGCTGAGATGCCCGGCGGCGACCTGCTCGGCACTCTCGCGCATCAGATCGCGCAGATGCGGATCCTCGGTCAGCCTGGCCAGCAGCGCCTGACGCACCTCATCCTCAAACCAGGCCCGGGCCTGAGCGCCGCGGCGGCTGGCCTGATGGCCATTTGCCACGCGCCAGTCGGCAAGGCTGCGCATCTCCTCCCAGGCCCGCGCAATGCCCTCTTCCGCCAGGGCCGAGACCGGCAGGACTTTCGGGAAATCCGCCGGATCCTGGGCGCGTTTGCGCAACAGCCGCAAAGCGCCCGCGTAATCGGCCACGGTGCGCATCGCGGCGGGCTTCAGATCGCCATCGGCTTTGTTCACCAGGATGATATCGGCCATCTCCATGATGCCGCGTTTGACGCCCTGCAGCTCATCGCCGCCACCCGGCGCAAGCAGCAGAATGAAAAGATCCGTCATCCCCTCGACCATGGTCTCAGACTGACCGACGCCGACGGTTTCCACGATCACCACATCGTAACCCGCCGCCTCACACAGCGCGACCGACTCGCGTGAGCGCCGCGCCACGCCCCCCAGATGCGCCTGGCTGGGCGAGGGGCGGATGAAGGCCATGGGATCGCGGCTCAGAAGCTCCATCCGGGTCTTATCCCCCAGGATCGAGCCGCCCGAGCGGGTGGAGCTGGGATCCACCGCCAGAACGGCGACCCGTTTGCCCTGCCCGGTCAGGAACTTACCGAAGCTCTCGATGAAGGTCGATTTGCCCACCCCCGGCGTGCCGGACAGCCCGATCCGCAGCGCTTCGCGCCTCTCACCGCCGCGCAGAATCTCCAAAAGCTCGGCCGCCAGCGCCCGGTGATCGGCCCGTGAGCTTTCGACCAGCGTGATCGCACGGGCAAGCGCGCGGCGCTCTGCGTTTTGCAGCCTCTGAGCCAGATCCTGAATATCCATCGCCGTTCCTTCCCCCCTCTGCCCTTGCACCCCGGCGGCTCTCACCGCATCTAAGGACCCAGGCATGGCCTTTGCGGCTATCTCGCCTGGGGAAGCCTTCTGTGTCCAGAGGGCCAGGGCAGAAGGAGACCCCGATGACAGTGTTTTCACGGCTGAAGGCCATGGCCGTCGCGGCAGGCCTGGTGATCGCCGCGCTGCCTGCGGGCGCCGAGACGCGCCAGGACGCGCGGTTTGATCTGGAAATCCGCGGCATCCGCATGGGGCAACTGGTCTATTCCGCCGTTGAGAACGCCGGCAGCTATGCGATTTCCGGCAGGGTGCAGACCACCGGCCTCGCGGGACTGCTGCGGAAGATGCGCTATGACGCGAAGGTCCAGGGCCGGATCACCGCCCGCGGCTTTGCCCCCACCCGCTACGACCAGAACGGCGGCGCGGGCAACCGCTACAGCGAAGAAACCGTGACCTGGAGCGGCGGCCTGCCCCGCCTCACCCGGCGCGAGCCGCCCCGCAGCCCGGGCAGTCGCGATGCCGATCCCGCCCGCCAGCGCGGCACGGTGGATACGCTGACGACGATCTACGCCACCCTGCGCGATGTGCCCCAGGCCGAGGCCTGCAAGGGCGGTGTGGTGATGTTTGACGGGCGCTACCGGATGGAGTTGCACCTCGCGCGGCCCGAAGCCAGCCGGGACGGCGGCGTGATCTGCAACGGCGCTTATATCCGCCGCGAGGGCTTCAGCGCCGAAGAGATGGCAGAGCGCACCCGGTTTCCCTTCACGCTGCATTACCGCCCGGATGGCGCGGGAAATCTGCGGGTCACTCAGGTGACGATGGAAAGCCTTTATGGCAATGCGCGCCTCGTGCGACGCTGAGATCGCAGACGGAACCGGAGTGCGGGAACGGCGTTGGTCCGGCATCCTGTAAGACGAAAAAAGACCGCAGCCCCAAGGGACTGCGGACATAAGCTCAGCGGATCCGGCACAGAGGCCGGGCCCGGGACCTCAGGCCTCTCAGCTCACCAGAGAGTCTGTTGAGGCAAAAAACATCGCCTGCGATACCGCCGAGCGGACCTGCTCATCCGTATAGGGTTTGTTGATCAGGAACGCAGGTTCGGGACGCTCGCCCGTCAGCAGCCGCTCGGGGAAAGCGGTGATGAAGATGACCGGAAGATCCGGGAAATCCTTCAGGATGTCGTTGACGGCGTCGACGCCCGATGAATTATCGGCAAGCTGAATATCCGCAAGGATCAGATCGGGCTTTTCGCGCCGGGCCAGTGCAACGGCCTCGGTGCGGGTACGGGCAATGCCGGTCACGTCATGGCCCATCTCTTCTACGATGGCGCTGAGATCCATGGCGATCACAGCCTCGTCTTCGATGATCATCACATTGCCTGCCACGGAATCGGCCATTTCGCTTACTGCCTTCTCAATCAGTCCCGAGGCTTCTGCCTCATCCGCCCCGATGATGGAAGCGACTTCGGACACGGTGAACCCCTCAATGGTGCTGAGCAGAAGGGCCTCGCGGGAATTGGGGGTAAGGCGCGCCAGATGCGCCTGAGCCGCGGCCCCAAGGCGGCTGTCGCTCGATTCAGAAACCGGCGCCCCGGTTCCGGCCCAGACCGTATGCAGCACCGAGAAAAGTGCAACTTTGTGGTTATGATGGGAGGAAACGATACCCGGATCGGCCAGCACGGCTTCCAGCGTCGCGATGGCATAATTGTCGCCCGACGTTTGATTGCCGGTGAGAGCGCGGGCATAACGCCGAAGGTAGGGCAAGTGCCCCGCAATCGAGGCTGTCAGATCGACTTGGCCCTGAGCGGTCATAGAAATTCTCTCCCGTTTTGTTCAATTCGTCGGAACCAAACGCACGCTTAAGGTGTTTGGTTCCCGGAGCCATGGCAGGAACAGACTTATGAAGCCTACTAAAGCGGGGAATTTAGCCTCGCGGTCCGCCCTGAGGGCGCAGATCGACGACAACCTGAGGAAAGTTTATGAAGCTGCGCTGAGCGAAGAGGTGCCGGATCGCTTCAAAGATTTGCTGGAGAAACTGAAGGCGAAGGAAACACCCTGATGGCGGATCGCAAACCCGCCCCGCCGGTGGATCCGCGTGAGCGGCTTGCAGGCGCACTGCCGAGCCTGCGTGCTTTTGCCATCAGTCTGTGCCGAAACGTCACCCAGGCCGATGACCTCGTTCAGGAAACCCTGCTGAAAGCCTGGCGCAATATCGAGAAATTCGACCCTGCCACGAATCTTGAAGCCTGGCTTTTCACAATTTTGCGCAACACGTTTTATTCATCGCTGCGCAAATCCCGCCGCGAGGTCAGCGATCCTGACGGCGCTCATGCGGGCTCGCTTTATGAAAAACCCGCGCATGACGGCCGCCTGGCGATGAATGATTTTCAGCGCGCCTTCGATCAGCTCTCTCCTGAGCATCGCGAGGTGCTGATCCTGGTCGGAGCCTCGGGCTATTCCTGTGAAGAGGCCTCTGAAATGATGGGCGTGGCCGTGGGCACCGTCAAAAGCCGGGCAAGCCGGGCCCGGAAGAAACTTGCAGAACTGATGCATCTGGAGAAAGGGGAGGATCTTTTTTCAGGAACCGATGGCGCCATGGCTGCCGTTATCAGTAAATCCGCCGTGCAGGGATGATGCTCAGACGCTTTTTGTGGCCGTTTCGCACGGGCCTGGCCCGACGGCTGACGACGATCAATATTTTAGCTCTGCTTCCGCTGCTGCTGCTTGCGGCGCTGCTGACGCGGGAATTATTTAAAGAATACGAAAGCAATCAGGCGCGCGCCGCCCTGGGAATGACGGTGCGCGCCGCCGAACCTGAGATCAATCTGATCCGCGCCGCCCGTACCCTCTCTGAAACCCTGGCCGCCATTGCCCCGGGCGTGTTGCGCGATGAAGACAGCTGCCGGCGGATCATGGATCTGGCCGCCGCCTCGCATCCGGATTTCTCGCTGGTCGGCTATATCGGCGAAGATGGCATGATGACCTGTGGCTCCCACGGGCGGGAATATAATTTTGCCGGAACCGATCTCCTGGCGCGGATGACCCAAAGTGGCGGTGCGCAGACCACGCTTGCGCGGGTGGGTCCGGTCTCCGGCGTGCCCGTGCTCTCGGTGCCATCAGCCGTCATGAGGCCCGACGGGACCCCCGGCGGGTTGATCGTGGTCTCTGTGCCACAGCATGTGCTGCACACCGATCGCATCAAAAGCGATGACGAGCCCTCGGAAGTGCCGGAGGGCCTTTTGACCTTTGACAGCGAGGGGCAGCTGCTGACCACCTCGGTTGTTGTGCCGCGGGCTTTGCAACTGATGCCCCAGGGGCGGGAACTCTCTGAACTGGCACAGATGGGCAGTGTGTCTTTCCTCGACACCGATTTCACCGGAACGGAGCGCAGCTATGCCGTGGTGCCCCTGACCTCTGAGCTCTTTCTGCTGGGGATCTGGAATCGCGAGGCGGGCTCCGGTCTCGCGGCGCTGCGCGTCTCGCCGTTCCTGATCTTTGGTCTGGTGCTGATCTCCTGCTTTACCGCGGCAACCCTGGCGGCAGACCGGCTGGTGACGCGCCACGTCCGCAGTCTTGCTTCTGCCATGGAGGCTTTTGCCTCCGGCTCGCGGCAGTCTTACCGCAGCACCCTGCATGACCCGCCGGCTGAGATTGCGGTTCTGGCCGAAGCCTATGATCTGATGACAGAGACCATCCAGCGCGAAGAGGCTGAGCTGGAGGATCTGCTGCGCGAGAAAGAATATCTGCTGCGCGAGGTACACCACCGCACCGGCAACTCCATGCAGCTGATCGCCTCAATTCTGCGGATGCATATCCGCGAGACCCGGGACCCGGTGCAAAAGGGCGTGCTTGATCACCTTTATGGCCGGGTGATGATCCTGTCGACCGTGCATCTGGGGCTTTACCGCACCTCGGGGGTGTCCAGCCTCGATATGCAGCGGCTCTTTAACGATGTGATTTCGCGGGTGGATCTTTTGCACAGCCGCCCCGAGCGCAACCGCAGCGTGGTGGCCGAGATCGAAACCCTGAGCCTGCCGCCGCAGCAGGCGGTGCCCATGGCGCTGATGCTCTCTGAGGTGCTGCCGGCCTTTTACAGCGCCTATTCCGATGAAGAGGCGGATCCGGTGGTCGTGCATCTGTCGATGACATCCGATCATAACGCCGTCTTTGCGATTGACGGGCCTGCCGGGGCGCTGCCGCGGCTGAATGGCACCGATGGCACCGTGCCCTCGCAGATCGGGGCGCGGCTTTTGCGCAATTTCGTCCGCCAGCTTGACGGCGAAATGGATCTCATCAGCCTGTCGCCGGACCGTCTGCGCTTTGAGATGAAATTCACCGCCCGTGCCCCGCAATCCAGCGCGGAGGATGAGGCGGCGATGGGGCGGATCGGCGCCTGATTGCCCCTCACAACCGCTCACAGACAGGTGAGGGGGCGGAACGTCCCCCTGCCCGGCGGGTTACTTCCCTGTCACTAACGAAGATAAGGGAAGAGCCAATGAACTGGGATCAGATTGAAGGCCGCTGGAAAGAATTCAAAGGCAAGGCCCGTGAAACCTGGGGCGATCTGACGGATGACGAATATGACCGTGTTGCCGGTAAGCGCGACCAGATGGTTGGGCTGATGCAGAAGAAATACGGCGACTCCAAAGATGCCGCAGAAAAGCGGGTCGATGACTGGGTCTCGCGCCTGTAACGCTGCCACACAGGTCAAACGCATCCGCCCCGGAATGTCCGGGGCGGTTTTTTTATGAACTGTATTTGCCCGCCCTCAGGGCCGTCAGCCCCGAGAGGTTGATGGAAGTCAGGCTGTTACCGCCGCCCCCCGAAACAAGCTGCACGATGGGATTTGAGCTGCCACCGCCCGAAGATCCCACCTGCGCCAGGGCCGTGTAACGCCGGATCAGCTTGTCCAGCTCCGCCGGGTCTTTCAGCTTTTCCAGATCAAATCGCTTGGCCAGCGTGGCCGCCTGCTTATCGACATCGGTGGTCTTCAGACTCTCCGGCAGGCCAAGCGCGGTGTAGAAAAAGTCCTGCGCTTTGGTATCGGACAGCACATTAAACCAGGACGTAATGGTCGGCGCTTTCGTCTGCATATGCAGCGCGATCCCTACGGGAGCGTTACTTTCAAGCTGGGATTCCACCAGTTTATGGCTGACATATTTCTGCACCAGTCCACTGCGCCAGTCCGGGTCCTGGAACTTTTCAGGCGCGCTGCCGTCACTGCCAAATTCCAGCGCATTGCGGATGTCGCGGAAGCGCTTGTCGGTCAGGCGGTTGACCAGAGCGCCCTTTTCTGCCGGATCCGAGACCAGCACCTTTTTCATCATCGCCTTGCCGAAGATCTGGTTCTCCAGCCCATGCGCCTTCATGACAAAGGCATAGACCTCATAATCCTTCACCAGATCTTCGACGGAACTGATGGAGGCAATCCGCTCTTCAAAGGCTTTGATCTCGCGGGCGTTCACCACATCTTTGCGGATCGAGGTCTCGAAACTTTCGCGCTTGGTGGTCACGAGTTTCAGCGCCAGGGTGGCGGGGAGAGAGCTGGTATTGATCAAAGCGACTGCTCCGGGGAAAACCGCGCGAAAAGGGTGTCTTCGTGTCGGATGACGGCTGACAGCGCCCGAAAGGCGCCGTAGAAATTCTGTGCCTGAAGGCAGGTCTCGGCCTCTGCGATGGGCGCTGCAAAACGCGGCAGCGCGCGCGCCAGCGCCTCAAGGCCCTCGGTGATCTGCGGCAGCAGATCGGCGCGATGCGCGTGGCTGACGAGGGCGATCTGGATCTGATAGGCGATCCGCCGCGCGGGTGTGCGGGCGGTGGCCTCTTCCAGCATCTCCTCGCCCCGCAGCACATCAGCGCGGTTTTCAATTTCCAGCGTCTGACGCCGCGGACCGTTTTTCAGCACGCAGCCATTGATGATGATGCGCTCGCCCGGGCGCAGCGACAGATGCAGCGGCATGTCAGCCCTCTGCCCCGCTGATGCCCGCCAGCCCGTCGATGAAGGGCCGGTTGATGCCCACCAGATCCGCCACCTGGCCATGCCCGCGCAGAATTTCAGAGGTGAGACGGTCGACCGTCAGCGAAATTGAGATGATCGAGGCTTTCAACTCAGTCGGCAGCGCGTTTTCCGGTGCCGAGAGGTCGCGGCGCAGCAGCGCCCAGAGCCGCATATTTTCGGACAATGCAAGCTGAAGACTGCCCTTCAGGGCCGTCAGCCGCTCAAGGCCGTCCTCTGCGCGGTCATAGGCCTGACCCCAGGTCTCCAGATCGGCGGTGATGCGGCTGAAGATGCGCCGCTCAACCGAGCGCGGGCTTTCGTGATCGCGCTGCACGCGCTTATAGGCTGAGACGCTCATGGGCTCACTCCCTTACAAGTATAACTCACTCTATTCTTGTAATTCATGAAGGTCGAGACAAAAGAAGAAGGGCCCCGAAGGGCCCTTCCCGAAATCATGTGACGTGTGATTAACGGAACAGCGACACGAGGTTCTGCGGCGCCTGGTTGGCGATCGACAGAGCCTGGGTTGCCAGCTGCTGCTGAACCTGCAGAGCCTGCAGACGGGCAGCTTCGGATTCCATATCCGCATCGACCATGGCGCCCACGCCGGTGTCGATGGTGTCGACAACCTTTTTCAGGAACTTCTGCTGGTTCTCGATCGACTTTTCCGACAGGCCGAGCTGGGTCGAAGCAGAGGTTGCTTTCTCCAGCTGCGCGTTCGCCGTTTTCAGCATTTCGACGCGCTTTTCTTCAAGATCGGCCGGATCAGTGATTGCCGTGCCGTCAGCATCGACCGGAGCGTCGAATTTAATCGCGCGCAGGGTGTCAGCGATTGCCTGAAGGTTCACACCTTCCACCTTGATTTTGGTAACGTCGAACTCACCTTCTTTACGGCTGATGCCGGTAACGACGTTGACGACGCCCTTAACGACTTCCTCCATCACCGGCACATCCTTCATGAGGATGCCGCCAGCGCCATCGTCTTGGGTGTTGCCGTCAACGTCGAGATCTTGCACGCTCTGCATGACCGCGTCGCCATTCTCGTCGACTTTCGCGACTTCCGTTACATCTGCAACGCGCGAGCCATCAACCCAGCTTTCGCCGTTGAACGACGACTGGTCGATCACGGTGTCGAGCTGCTTGACCAGTTCGTCAAGCTGCTTCTGGATATCTTCGTGCTTCATCGCACCAGCCTGACCAAAGGCGGTCTGCTTGGTGAACTCATTGATGAGGTCAACGAAGGTGTCTGCACCAAGACGGGCTGCCGAGAGCGAGTTTTTCGTCAGGGTCAGGCCTTCCTCGATCGAGGAATACATGCCGCTGTCGCCCTTCATTTTCTCGGAGATCGAGAAATAGGCAGCGTTGTCTTTCGCCGAGGTGATTTTCAGGCCGGTCGCGATACGCTCCTGCGTGGTCGACAGGTTGTTGTTGACGTTGCGCAGGGTCGAGAGCGCGTTCATGGCCTGGGTGTTGGTATTGATCGAGGACATCAGATCATTCCCTATTTGCTTCTGCAGTCATTCCGGCTTCTGCCGAAAGAGAGCCGTTGTGGCTTTCACAGGGGTTCATGGCAGGGATGGTTAATGCCGGGTTAACGTTCTGGCCAATTTGACTTTTTCGCAAAATAAAATGCCTCAGACGTAAAACGCCCGCCGATGGCGGGCGCTGGCATGCAGAGCGCTGTCAAAGATTGGTGTCGATCTCGCGCGGCGGGCCCGCCGGGCCCTGCCCGCGGGTATGGCCGCTTTTGTCATACATGCCGTTCAGGGAATGACGGTCGCGCACGCGGCTGACCTCAAGGCGGATGGCACGGGCTGCATCTGACATTGCCTCCAGCAGGGCGGCATTGCGGTTGATCTGGGTGGCGAGCACCTGAATGCGGCTGCGCAGCGCCTCCGTGACCGCGGCGCTTTCCCGCAAAAAGGGCTCAACCACGGGCTGGCGCGTCTCAAGCTGGGTCAAAAGCACCTGTTTTTGGCCGAAAAGCTCTGCCACCAGGGTGACATCCCCAGCCAGAAGCGCCTCATTCTCGCGTTCCAGCACCGCGGTCAGATCCGCGACAATACCTGCAAAGCGCGAGATATTATCCTCATCATCCCCGGTCAGGGGCGGCCGCTCGCCAAGCGCGGCGCGGGAGCGGCGTTCCTGAAAGCGGGCGGCGATCCGGCTGATCGCAGCGGCGGGGGCCAGCTTCATTTCGCATAGGCCGCAATGGCGCGCTCAACGCTTTGGGCAATGCCGGTCTGTCCGGTGGCGGCGATCTCCTCAGCGAGGGCCGCAGCGAAGAAACTGCGCCACTGACCGCCGGCTTTGCCGCCCATGGCCTCCTCTCCGGCGGTGCGCAGCATCTCGGAGACCATCGGGGTCAGCATCGCCGTTTCAAAGCGGCGCGCGGTTTCTGCGGCGGTCTCGGGCCGCCTGGCGGTGGCCGGGGTCAGATCGGGGGGCGTGGTCGCAGCAGGCAGGCTCAGGCGCATCAGATGATCTCCAGATCGGCGTGCAGCGCGCCCGCTTCTTTCAGCGCCTGAAGGATGGCGATGGTGTCGCGGGTGCCAATGCCGATGGCATTCAGCCCGTCCACCAGATCCTGCAGCGACACATCACCCTGCAGCACCGCAAAGCCGCTGTCACGCGGCACGAGGTCAATCTCTGTGGTCGGCACGACGATGGTGCCGCCGACCGAGACCGGCTGAGGCTGGCTGACTTCGGCCCCCTCGCGCACCATGACGGTCAGGCCGCCCTGGCTGATCGCCACCTCATCGATACGGACATTGGCGCCGATGACGATGGTGCCGGTCTTGGCGTCAATCACCACCCGCGCCGCGCTGTCGGGGGTGACGGTCAGGTTCTCAATCCCGGCCAGAAGCTGCGGGATGTCGGATTTCCCCGCCCCCTGCACTTCCACCGTTCCGGGATCCAGCACCCGCGCCTTTGTGTTTCCGGGGCTTTGGTTGATCGCCTCAGCCATGCGGCTGGCGGTGGTGAAATCCGGGTTCCGAAGCGCCAGGCGCACCGAATTCAGCTCATTGAGCGCAAATTCCACCTCACGCTCGACAATGGCGCCATTGGAGATCCGCGCCACCGTCGGCACCCCGTCGGTGACCGAAGCCGCCTGCCCGCGCACCGAAAAGCCGCTGACAGAGACCGGCCCCTGACCCACCGCATAGATATTGCCATCCGCACCCGAGAGCGGCGTTACCAGCAAAGTGCCGCCGCGCAGCGAAGTCGCATCGCCGAGCGAGGAGACGGTAATATCCAGCGTCGCGCCGCGCCGCGCAAAAGCGCCCAGATTGGCGGTGACCATCACGGCGGCGGTGTTTTTCGACTTAATTTGCTCATCCGAGAGATTGCCGACGCCCAGACGGCCCAGCATGCCCTCCATGGATTTGCGGGTGAAGGGGCTGTTCTTCAGGCTGTCGCCGGTGCCGTTCAACCCCACCACCAGACCATATCCGATCAGCTGGTTCTCCCGCACCCCTTCAAAATGCGCGATATCTTTGATCCGGACCTGCGGGATGGCCGGAAGCGGCGCGGCCGCGATCAGGCAGGCAGCGAAGAGCGGGATCGTCAGGGCGTGTCGGGTCAAAACGGGGCACTCCGGCGCGGCGGTGATCGGGACAGCGATTCAAGCAGAAACAAGTATAGATTATATAATACATGTATTGATTGATGTAAATTCTTGTGATGAAACGGGCGCTGCGACCTCCCCACCGGGGCGGGATCGTTGTGATCAAGGGAGCAAAAATTGCGCGTCCTCTGTGTGAACCCTTCGGCTCTGCCCCTGACCACGGCGTCTGACCCCTCCGGGCTGATGGTGGAAGCCATCAGCGAGAAGGCCCTCTTTGCGGGGGCGGCAGCGCTGCGCGAAAACCGCCTGCTGCCGGTCTTTCTGGTCGGCCGCGCCGATGGCAGCGATGTTCTGACCCTGAAAGCCACCCTGCAGCGCCTGAGGGCCACGGGGTTTCAGGGCCCGGTTCTGGTGATCTGCGGTGCGGGCGCGGCGGCGGCCTCGCTTTTGAACGCGGGCGCGGATGATGTCCTCGCCTGGCCTGCGAGCGGTGCCGATCTTATGGCGCGGCTCAATGCGGTGATGCGGCGGATCCATGGTGTCAGCCGACCCGAGGTGCAGATCGGCTCAATGACCTTCCACCTGGACGGCCGCCACCCCGAGATCGGGCAAAATTCCGTCCGGATCAGTCGGCGCGAATATGAGATCCTGCAGTTTCTGGCGCTGAACGCGGGCCGCGTGGTCTCAAAGGCTGCGATCTATGATGCGCTTTACAGCCTCAGCGCTGAGCCGCCGTTTGAGAAAATCATCGATGTCTATATCTGCCGTCTGCGCACAAAGCTCGCCCGCGATCTGCCGCCGGGTGAGGTGCTGATTGAGACGGTGGCCGGGCGCGGCTATCGGCTGCCCCCGGCGCAGACGCTCTGCCCCGACCCGGCGCTGGCGATCGCCTGAGCCGGAGCCGATAAAAAAGGCCCCCGGGCGGGGGCCTTTTTCGTCAGAGGAAGTTCAGAAGCGACAGCGACTGCAGCCGCACGGTCACCTTATAGCTGGCCTCCAGCTGCGCGCTCAGCTGCTCAAAGCGGGTGGCGGCCTCATAGCCGTCAACGCCTTCGATCTCGACCACGCGGTTGTTGTAGATCGTGCTGAGGTTCTTTTGCCGCTGGGTCGCGCCTTCCAGCAGGCTTTGCTGGTTGCCGAGACCCGCCTCATGGGCCTGCAGACCGCTGACGCCGCCTGAGAGAGCGGCCATGGCGTCCTCAATCCAGGCGGTACGATCGAGGGGCGAAGCCGCACCGTCATAGCCGGTATTTGCGAACATGCTCAGACCCTTAAAGATCTGACGGATCGCGGGGTCATTGGCGCTGACACCGTAATCGAGGCGGCTGTATTCATCAATCTGCGCGCTTTGCAGCCCTGCGGTGCTGCCGCCGAAGACGGTGCGGGTATAGGGCGCGTCCTGCGGATCGCCGCTCAGGCCATACCAGGCATTCAGCCGCTCGCGCTCGGCTGTGATTTCAGCAGTACCCGCGCCTGCGGGCAGCGTGCTGAGGGTCGCCAGCTGACCCGTTCCGGTCACCGAAGCCGAGCCGGTGGCCATGCCGGAGAACAAAAACTCCCCCGCATAGGCCGTGTTCAGCTGCGTCGAGATCGCCGAAATCAGCGCACCGGCTTCGCGGGCCACCGCGGCAGCCCCTTCACCGCCGCCCGAAAGCGACAGCGCATTGGCCAGGAACTCCTGCACCGAGGTGCGGATATGGCCCAGCTGATCGCTCATGACCGAGATTTTCCCGGCGAGAAGCTGGTTGTTCACCGCAAAACTGTCGATGCGCTCCATCCGGTTGCGCATATCGAGCGACTGGGCCGCGCGAAAGCCGGTCTCGGCATAGACGTCCTGGCGCAGGCCGGTGGTCATCTCCTTCTGCGCTTTTTGCAAAGCCTGATCGGTGCGCGAAACGGTCTCGCGCATCGAGAGAGAGCGTTGCAGCGTCGACAAAGTGGTCAGGGCGGTCATATCAGGCAGCTCCTTCAGACAGCTTTAAAAAGATCGTCCATCATGGACTGCAGTGAACTCAGCACGCGGCTGTTGGCGGCAAAGCTCTGCTCAAGAACCAGAAGGCTCTGCAGCTCATCATCCAGGTTCACCCCCTGAAGATTGCGCCGCGAGGCCGAGATGGTGGCCCCCGAAATCGCCGCCTGGCCCGCCACAGCTTCGGCGCTGACGCGGCGCTGCTGGTGGCCCGAGACCATGGAGGTGGCATAATCGCTCAGCGACTGCCGCTCGCCAAAGGCGGTGACGCCGGCCACCCGCTCATCAATCGCGCCGAGCATGGCAAAGATCAGCGCCGGATCGCCCTGGCTGAGCTCCTGCCCGCTGCCCAGACCCGTGGCCAGACGGGCGGGATCACCGCCCCGCGCCGGATCGACGGCAGCATTGACGCTCAGGCGCAGCGCCAGACCGCCCGCATCGCGGCCCTCGCCTGCGCTGTCGGTGAAAAGCCCCGGCTCTCCCGGCGCAAGGCTGCCGTCTGCGGCGCGGAACCGCTCTGTCAGCAGCGTGGCAAAGCCGTCGAGTTCCTGCGAGAGCTGCGGCAGGGTTTTGCTTTGCAGCTCAAAAAGCCCCGCCAGACTTCCTGCGCTGAAGCCGCGCACGCCCGTGGCCCCCGGGGTGATCTCGGCCTTTCCGGCGAAAAGCCTGCCCTCGCCCGGGTCATAGCTCACCAGAGTCACGCGGCGCTGCGTCAGCAGCTCGGTGCCGCCGGTCGTATAAAGATTGACCGAGCCATCCGCAAAGCCGGTGACCTGGATATCCATGTAGTCCGACAGCCCGTCGATCAGCCGTGCGGCCTCATCCTGGAGATCCACGCCCTCCAGCCCCTCGCCGCCGATCTGCGACAGACGCGCGTTGATCTGCCCGATCCGGGTCAGGCTGTCGTTCACCGAAGCCACATCATAGCGGATGTTGAGATCCACTTCGCGGCCCAGCTCGGTCAGCGTGACGGCCAGATCATTGACCTGCCCCGCAAGCGACCGGGCGGCTTCGGCAACGCCGAGCTGCGCGGCCGCAGCCCCCGGGCTGGAAGACAGCGTCAGCACCGAAGTATAGAGCCGGTTCAGCGCATTGACCGGAGAGGTCTGATCATCCGGCTGGCCGAGATAATCGGTATAGGTCGACAGCGCCCCCGCAATGGTCGAGGCGCGCGCCTGTTCCGAGCGGTTGCTCCGGTCGAGGCGGTCGAGCAGCGGATCCACCTCGCGGCTGACGCCCGAGACGAGAACCGCGCCATTGCGGGTGGTCAGCTCTGCCGATTTGCGGCTGTAGCCCTCGGTCTGGGCGTTGGAGATATTGCGCGCGACCAGATCGCTCTGGATCGAGGTGGCGCGCAGACCCGCGGTGGCGATGGAGAAGGCGCTTGAGATACCCATGATCTGCCCTCAGGATCAGCGCTTCAGACCGGTCACTTCCTGCAGCATTTCGTCTGCAGTGGTGATGATCTTGGCGTTGGAGGAATAGGCCCGCTGCACGCGGATGAGGTCGGTCAGCTCATTGGTGATCTCAACATTCGAGGCCTCCAGTGCGCCCGAGACGATCACGCCGTTTTTGCCGCTGCCCGCAGGCTGCAGCGACAGATCGCCCGCCGCGCGGCTGACGGTCCAGGCATTGCCGTCAATCAGCGTCAGCCCGTCGGCATTGGTCACCTGCGCCAGCGGGATCTCATAAAGCGTCTTGCGGCGGCCATCGTCAAAGACCCCGGTCAGATTGCCCTGCCCGTCAATCTCGGTCCGCGTCAGAGCCGTCTGCGCCGAGCCGTCGGTTTTGAATTTCTGCGGGGTGAAATCGCCCACAAACTGCTGCACGCCCTCATAGCTGTCCGGGACCCCGAGGTTGAGGGTGATCGGCAGCTCATCGCCGCGCGCATCCACGCTCAGGCGCACCGCGCCGGTGGCGGCATCAAGCGTCAGCCCCGCCGCGCCATCGGGCTGCGGGGTTTTCAGACGATATTCCGCGGGCGCGCCGGGCGTGGCGCCGGAGTTGTGGAACGCCACTTCCACGGTGCCATGCAGCCGCCCGGTGCTGTCTGACAGCGTCAGATCCCAGGTATTGTCGACAGCCGTCGGCTGCCAGGACAGCGTCATATTCTCGCTGTTGCCCAGCTGGGTGTAGAATTCCATGCTCGACAGGAAGGGCGCGCCGGGCGTCGCCGTGCCGGTCTCCTGGGCGGGCAGATTGCCACTGACGGCAGCCGTGGTGGTGGGCTCTGCCGGAAGCATCATCTCGCCCAGCTTCACGCTTTTCAGGCTGCCAAAGCCGCCGCGGTCCACGGCACCCAGCGTGCCGGTTGCCGCATCAATCTCAAAAGCGGCCAGATAATAGCCGGCGCTGTTGACCAGAAAGCCGCTCTCATCCTGACGGAAAGAGCCCGCACGGGTCAGAAAGTAATTCGACAGCAGCGGCTCGTTGGGGGTTTTGGAGACGACGAAAAAGCCCGTGCCCGAAACGGCCAGATCCTGGGTATTGGTGGTGCTGTTGATCGCGCCGCCGCCCGAGATTTCCGAGCCGCTTTTCGCCGACACGCCCGAAACCGAGCCAATCCCCGGCGAGGTCGAGGTCACGAGGTCCGCGAAGCTGCGCTTATAGCCGATGGTATTGGCATTGGCGATGTTTTCCGAGACCCGCGCAACGGCGGTCGCATTGGCGACGAGGCCGCTGACGGCGGTTTTCATGGCGGCGGAAACGCTCATTGCACTCTTCCCTTTCTTTGCCCCGGCCTCATGGCTGCGGGCAGTCAAATTACGGTTTCGCAGCGCCCGAAGCATCGGGGGCTGGACGTGCGAGCAGCGCCCGCGCGGCGGCGGCCGTGGCCTCGCTGCGCGCCAGAAGCTGATCGGCAAGGCCGCGCGACAGCGGGCGCAGCTCCGGCAGCGGCTCGGTCAGCCCTTTATAGAGATCAGGCCCCACCGCGCTGGCCTGGCCTGCGGCGGTGGACTGCAGATCGGCCCAGGTTCCGGCGGTAAAGCCGGTATCCCCTGCGCCCTGAGCCAGCAGCATCGCCTCGATCGCCTCAGCGGTATCGGCACCAAGAAGGCCCAGACGGCTGAGCGCGCGATGCGCCTCGGCTGCGTCGTGATCAGCACCAAGCGCGCGGGCGGCCGCAGCGCGGGCCTTCTGGCCCGGGCCATCCTCAGCGGCGATGGTCAGCGACAGCGCCTGGGGGGCATCGGCGCGCAGCGCGACCCCCGCATAGCGCGGGGTCAGATCCTCAAAGCGCGGCAGCCCCTGGCGGGCCAGCGCGACCTTTGCGCGGTCCGCGCGCCAGACAGACAGCAGCGCCTCTGCCTCGCCCAGGGGCAGCTCGGCTGCGATGCGCGGCAGCGGCTCAGGTGCGCCCTGGCGCAGGAAATCGGACTGCAGCGCGGCATATTCTGCCGCCGCCGCCTCATGAAGTCCGGCCCGGCTCCAGGCACGGGCAAGCGACAGCCGCGCAATCGGCCAGACCGGATCGAGCCGGTAAAAGGCCTCAACATCACGCAGGCTGTGCAGATAGGTGTAAAGATCGATCTCTTCGGCATCCATGGCCACGGCAAAAGCCGCCAGGGCCAGGGCCCCGCGCTCATGCGCCAGAATGGCTTCGGGCGTGCCGGGGTGATCGAGGCGGATCTTACCCATGATATCGAGCGCCATGGGAATATCGCCCAGATCCTCGGCCACCTGGGCCAGCCTTGCGCGCAGCACCAGCGCCTCGCGGCCATAGCGCCACTGATTGACCCCCTCGCGCAGGATATCGCGCAGCGCAGGCAGCAGCTTCGGATCTTTGCGCGTCAGCGCCAGATCTGCGAGCGCAATCCGCGCCTTTTGCGCTGAGAGGTCGCGCCCGTCCGCCGCGCGGGCGAAATGGTCAAAGGCCTGCTGCGGCATGTCATAGCCCAGAGCCAGCTGCCCCATCATCAGCCCCCAGACCGGCATGCCTTCGAGCCGGGTCCGCGCCTGGGCCCCGCGCAGCAGCGCCTCAGCCAGGCGGTAATCCCGGGCCTCAAGGATCACATCAAAGAGCAGCGGGATCAGCCGGGTGATGACGGCCTGCGAGTGATCATTCAGCCCCGCCACCGCCTCTTCGAGGGTGTATTCGCCGCGCGACAGACCCGCCGTCTGCCCCGCCGCCACCTGCCAGAGCCCGCCGCCCGGCCAGTCCGGCAAAGCGCGGGTGATGCCGCGCCGCGCCAGAACCGAGGCCACCTGCTCAAGCGCGGTGAGCCGCGCATAGGCTGCGGGTTCGGTCTTGGCACCAAGGCTGCGGGCGCGCGCAAGCCAGTCCAGCGCCTCCGGCAGCAGCATGACCCCGATGTAAAGCTGCGCGAGATCAAGCGCGGCGGTGACCTTTTGCGGCTTTTCCCCGGCCGCGACCCAACGCCGCTCCAGCAGACTGCGGTCGGTGGCCCAGGTCTTCGCCTCCACATTGCGGGTCGAGACCTGCGGCAGCACCCCCGCCATCAAAGCCGCCTCTGCCGGATCGGCAGGGGCCGCCTGCGGCAGAGCAAAGGCCGGGCCAGCGCCCGGCAGCGCGAAGGGCGCGGCCAGGACCGAATCGAGCGGCATGACCCGCGGCACCTCTGCGGCAGCGACAGGCTGGCCGGTCACCGCAGGCGCTGCGACCGGTTCAGGGAGGCCTGCGGGCGGCACCTCTTTGGCGACCTCCGCTGCGGGCACGGCAGTGATCACGACCTCAGGCAGAGCGGCCGGGGCATTCAGCCCCGCGCCCGCCTCACCAGCCAGCGGCAGCACGACCGGGCCCAGGGCAGAGGCCAGGGTCGGGACAACAGCCTCAGCGGCTCCGGGCCTGCGCGCGGGGGGCGCGATCTCGCGAGTGACCCAGCCGAGATACTCCGGGCGCGGCTGCGGGCGCAGGGTCTCGCTCTCGATCACCGCAGCAACATAGCCCTCGCGCACCTGAGCGAAGGCTGCGGGCACCAACAGGCCTGCGCTGCCGGAGGCGGCGGCGAGGAAGGCAAGATGCAGGGGGGTGGGCAGCCGGCCGCTCATCAGGATCCCGATTAGGTTTAACGCAGAGTTTCAACAAATTTATACTTGCAATACTTGTGTTAATGCATGAAATCAATCCAAATCGCATGAATTGAGGCAAGAGATGGATACCACCGCATATCTGCCGCTCGCAGCCGCTGCGGGCCTGCAGCGCGCGCTTGATGTGACCTCGAACAATCTTGCGAATGGCGCGACAGCCGGATACCGCGCCTCGCGCCTGGTCTTTGAGGATCTGCTGCACTCCGCAGACCCGGCCCGTGTGCCGGTGGCGATGCCCCAGCCGCGGCTGAGCTATACCGACACCCGCGCGGGCAGCCTCAGCACGACGGGAAATCCACTGGATCTGGCGCTTGGCGGCGAGGGGCTTTTCGCCTTTGCGCTGCCCGACGGCCGCACGGGCTATGGCCGCGCGGCGCAGCTTGTGCGCGATGCCGAGGGGCAGCTGGTCACCGCCTCGGGTCTGCCGATCCTCGATGATGGCGGCGCCCCGGTCGTGCTGCCCCAGGAAAGCGGGCTGCCGGTTGTGGGGCGTGATGGCACCGTCTCGGACCGTGAGGGCGCGCTGATTGCGCGGATCGGCGTCTTTACCGCCCCGGCTCTCGCCACCTGGGAGCGCAGCGGCGAAAGCCTTTTCGTGCCGCGCGACGGCGCTGATGAGCCCGGGGTCCTTGAGGCACCCCAGGTCATCCAGGGCGCGCTTGAGGCCTCCAATGTCAATCCGATCACCGAAATGGTGCGCCTGATTGAGATCCAGCGCGCCTTTGAACAGGCGATGTCGGTGGGGCGCAACCATGACGAGCTGCGCCGTGCGGCGCTGAGCAAACTTGGCCAGCGGGCCTGATCCACAGGAAGGAAGACGCCATGAAAGCGCTTGGAATTGCGGCCTCCGGGATGCTCGCGCAGCAGACCAATGTCGATGTCATCGCCAATAACATCGCCAATGCCAATACCACCGGCTTCAAGGCCGGGCGGGCGGCCTTTCAGGACCTGCTCTATCAGTCCGACAACCGCGGCGGCGCGCTTGTGGCCGATGACGGCGCGATCCGCCCGGTGGGCGTTGATATCGGTCTGGGCGTGGCGACTGCCGGGGTCATGCGGCTGAACACTCAAGGCGGGCTGACCGAGACCGGAAACCAGCTCGATATGGCGATCCAGGGCCGGGGGTATTTCCAGATCACCCTGCCCGATGGCACCACCGCCTATACCCGTGCGGGCAATTTCACCCTCTCGCCTCAGGGCGAGATTGTCACCAATGACGGCTACCCCCTCGATCCCGGCCTTGCGGTGCCCGAAAATGCCACGGCCGTGCAGGTCAGCGCCGATGGTGTGGTGAGTGTGCTGCTGCCTGGAGAGATCCTGCCCCAGGAGCTGGGCGAGATCACCCTTGCGGGCTTCATCAATGAGGCCGGTCTGCGCCCCATGGGCAATAACCTTCTCGCCGAGACCGCCGCCTCCGGCGCGCCGGTGCTGGCTCAGGCCGGGGATGAAGGGTTCGGCACCCTGCGGCAGTTCTATGTTGAGGCGTCAAACGTCGATGTGATCCGTCAGATCACCGATCTGATCTCGGCGCAGCGGGCCTATGAGATGAACTCGAAAGCCATCACCACCGCCGATCAGATGATGCAGACCGCCGTGCAGGTTCGCTGATGATGCGCGGCTGGCGGCTGGCTTTGTGCCTGATCCTGGCGGGCACTCCGCTGCGCGCAGAGCTGACGCCGGTGCCGCTGGAAATGCTGCTGGAGGCCGCGCTGACCGAGGCGGCAGGCCCCGGCCTGCCGCCTGGCGCTTCGCTCGAGCTGATGTTGCCCGAGGGCCTGCCCCCTGAGGCGCTGCGGGTGATCTCGCTGCGCGAAGATCTGGCCAATGGCCGTTTCGCCGCGGTGATTGAGCCGCAGCGGGGCGCCCATCTGACCCTTGCGGGCCGCTTTCAGGCCATGGTCGATGTGCCGGTGCCGCTGCGCAGCCTTGCGCCCGGCGATATGGCGCGGGCGGAAGATTTCACATTGCGCCGCCTGCCGCTTCAGGCGCTGACCGCGACCGCCGTGCTGGGCTTTGAGCAGATCAGGGGCCGCGAGGTGCGCCGTCTGCTGCCCGAGGGCCGCCCGGTGCCCGCGGGATCCCTGCGCGAGCCGCGGGTGATCCGGCGCGGGGACCGGCTGGAGCTGCTTTATACCGCGCGCGGGCTTCGCGTCACGGCGGCGGCGCGCGCGCTTGAAGATGCAGCCCTGGGCGCAACCGTCCGGGTGCAGAACCTGAGTTCAGGAAAAATCGTCACCGGTCAGGCGCTGACCGACGGACGGGTGGAGATTGACCGATGACCCCGCTGCCCCGCTTTCCCCTGGTCCTGATGGCCGGGCTTTCGCTGCTCAGCGCCTGCGCCGAGATTGCCGAAAGCCGCGATCCGCAGCTCAGCGATCTGACGCTTGATGTGCCCGAGGCGCGCAGCGTCCGGGTGCCGATGCCCGAGCCCGAGCCCTATATCCCTCCCAAACGCGCCGATCGCGCCTCGCTCTGGGCCACCGGATCGAGCGGGTTTTTCGGCGATCACCGCGCGGCGCGGGTCGGTGACATTCTGACGGTGATGATCGAGATCGATGATGAGGCAGAGCTGCGCAATGCCTCGACCCGCTCGCGCTCAAATTCCACCGGGGTCGATGCGCCGACCTTTCTGGGCTATGAAAGCAAGCTCGACCGCGTGTTGCCGGGGCTGAAGGCCGAAGATCTGCCCAGTGGCGATCTGGTCGATCTGTCGAGCAGTGACAGCTTTAAGGGCCAGGGCTCCATCCGGCGCGGCGAAGAGATCAAGCTGAAGGTCGCCGCCATGATCGTGCAGCGCCTCGCCAATGGCAATCTGGTGATCGCAGGCCGCCAGGAAGTGCGCGTGAATGCCGAGCTGCGCGAGCTGCGTGTGGCCGGGATCATCCGCCCCGTCGATATTGAGATGAGCAATACCATTCCCTACGAGAAAATCGCCGAGGCCCGGATCGCTTACGGCGGCAAGGGCCAGCTCAGCCGGGTGCAGCAGCCGCGCTATGGTGCGGATGCGCTTGATGTGATCCTGCCCTACTGATGCCGCGCTCCGCTCCCCCCCTCAGCGCGCCGCGCACGCGCATTGTGGTGCTGCGCCGCCGTCCCGAGGCGGGCCGCTCAAACCTGCGCAACGCTTTGATCGGTGCGGGCATGCTGGCGCTGCTGGCTGTTGGCATTCAGGCGGGCTACCGCATCGCCGGTCTCTTCTCCCCCGAGCCGGTGGCTGTGGTGGAGGCGGGCACATTGGTGGAGCGGGTGAACGGCGGGCTTTACACGCTGGAACTGGCCCGCCCCGCGGGTCAGGCGCGCTGGATGCTGGAGTTTGACGCCGATATCGTCACCCGCGAAGGCCCCGACAATCCGCTGGAGCTGCGCGATGCGCTGGAGCGGCTGGTGATCACGGCTTCTTCCATGCCGCTGGTGCAGACCTCTTCGAGCCCGGATGAGGCGATGCGGACGACCATCCTCGCGGTCGCGGCTTCGCATTACCCCTGGCTCGTGGATATTCACATGCGCCGCTCAGACATCCGCGCGCCAGGCGATAAGCTGAAAGAGATTGGCGCTTCAATCCGGGGAGATCGCTGAGCAGGCCCGGATCGGCTGATCCGCTTTGTCGTCAGTCCGGGGGGCCTGTGAACGCGCCGATACCCCGCGCGGGACGGTAGAAGGCGGTGCTTTTCGACAGAAAAGTTACCCTCGCCGGGTCGCTCATCGGGGCCTTCTCTCCCGGACGGCTGAGGGAATTGGTGACGCAACCGGCGGGTTTCAGAAGCGCTCATCGCCTTCCTCATGCCCTGCGCGGTCTCGTGCAAAACAGGCTGAGGTCTGGCCTCCATGCAAAGCCCGCGGCAACGAAGGCAGGCGAGCGCGCGAAGACCCCTCCGGCTTTGCCAGAGCAGGACATTTTCAAACTGTAAAGACCGCCCCGCCCGAGCCTTCTTCCGCGCAGGCCCCGGCGGGCGGGCTCAGGCCGAAGCCGCGTCCCATAAAAGTCTCACGGAACGCGGCCAAATTACGGGGTATTCCCCGCATGAGGGCTGCTTTCGGACAAGGCGCCCGAAAGCCAAAGCAGGTTCAGCGCGCGCCGATGATATCGCCGCTCGCGACGCGGTTGCCATCGGCCAGCTGCAGCCAGGTGCTGCCGCCGCTGTAATCCACCGCGACCACGGTTCCGGCGCTGTAAGACTGATAGCTGCCCGCCTCACCGCTGGCGCTGATGGCCGCAACGGAAAGGCTGTAGCGCCCCGGCTCGGCGCGGCGGCCATCGGTCGTCATCCCGTCCCAGGTGACATCGCGGCGCAGACCAGCCTCTCCGGCGGGCTGATCGATCACGGCCACCAGCGCCCCCGAGCCGTCGCGGATCTGCAGCTGCACGGTTTCTGCCGCCGCGCCGAGTTCATAAGAAAACCGCCCGCCGGTCTCGTCGAGCGTGAAGGTCTCAGAGGGGACCGTCACCTCGCGCCCGATCAGCGCGGTCTCGGAGAGAGCCGCGTTCAGCGACAGCTGGCGGCGCAGTGCCTCCATCTGGGTATTGACCTGAACCGATTGCTCGACCTGGGTCAGCTGCGCCAGCTGGCTCACGAATTGTGAAGATTCCATCGGCTCCAGCGGGTCCTGGTTGCTGACCTGGGCCACCAGCAGATTGAGAAAGCTTTGATAATCCGTCGCCAGCGTATTGCGCGAGGCGCCCGACAGGCCGCTGCCGATGGTGGTTTCTGCGATGGCAGACAGGGACATTCAGGTCTCCTCAGGTCAGAAGGTTCAGACGGCCGCCCGCCGTCAGGACATTATCGGTTGTGATCTCAAGGGCGGGTGGCAGCGCCTCAGATGCGGGGTCCTCCCCCCGCTCTCCGGGCGTCTCGGGGGCCTCCCAGGCTGCAAATTCCGGCGTATCGCCCCCCAGATCAAAGCCGCGCTCTTCCAGCCAGGCACCCAGCTGGTCCGCCTCTGCGCGCAGGCCGTCGAGGACCATCGGGTTCTCAAGCCGCAGAACCACCTGCATCCGGCCGCCCATCAGCCGGGTGAGATCAATCTCGACAACACCAAGCCCCCGCGGGCGCAGCAAAAAGCGGCTCCGGCCCTCTTCAAGGTTCACCTCGCTCAGCCGATCCAGCAGATTGCGCTGCAAAGCCGAGGGTTCTGCGCGCGGCGAAGGTGCGGTCAGCGGTTTATCCGTAAGGCTGCGCTCGGGCCGGAGGGGTTCGGCGGCGGGCATCAGATCGGCATTGGCCGCAGGGACGGGCTCAGAAGGGGGGGCGCTCCGGGCATCCTGCTCAGGTGCGGCAGGACGGCCCGGGGCCGGAGTGATCTTCGGCGCAGCCTCAAGGGGCTCGGGTGCTGACATCGCGTCCTGCGGCGATGCGCGATCAAAGGCGGGTGCCAGCTCCGTCCCCACGGAGAGCGGACTGAGGTCTGTCTCAGGCTGAGGCGGCTCTCCCTCAGCGAGCTGCGGCACGGCCCCCGCAGCGACAGTCGGCTGAGAGGGGCTGGCCTCACCCGTCACTGGCAAAATCTGCTCCGGCGACCGGGCGAGCGGCTCTGACGACGACAGCGGCGCGAGGGGTGCCGGCACGGGGGCCGCCTCAGCCGGATCTTCGCCCTCCTGCAGGCCCTCAGCCGAAGCCAGGCCAAGCTCTGCGCGCAGAACCGCAGAGACCGCCTGAGGGGGCGTGACGGTCAGCGGCGAACCCAGGACCTCAAGGAGGGCGGTCTCATCACCAGGCGTGACGGGACCGGGCACCGCTTCATCCGTGGTCTGCGACTGCGCCTGAGGCGTAAAAACGGTTTGGGCGGCCGCAGCCGCCGGCTGCGAGCGGGCGTTGCCGGATTGCCGGGCGGCAGAGGGCACGAGACTGTCAGTGATCAATTCAAATCCCCCGGACCAAATCCGGCATGCAACAAAGCGTTGCGCATTTTGTGAAGGGCGCGCCCCTCAATCTGACGGGCGCGCGCGGGAGCCATGCCCAGACCATCGGCCAGCCGCTCAAAGTCATCCTCGCCGCGCAGCAGATGGCGCATGACCAGATGCCGCTCGGCCCGCCCGAGCGGGCGCAGCGCCCCGGCGAGCGCCTGGCGCAGGTTGCGCCGCCGCTCGCGCCCAAGCGCGATATCTTCCGCTGCGGGCGTCGAGAGATCGGGCAGAGTATCGTCGATGACGGCGACCTGAAGCGCGGCCTCAGCCTGACGCGCCAGAGCGTCTCCGCGACGCCCCGAAAGCGCATCACGCAGCGCACGCTCGGGCTGGCTGACCGGGTTTTGCAGACGGCAGCGCGCCTGCAGCATCGCCGCCCGCACCGCGATCGCCGCATAAGAGAAAAACCGCACGCTGCCCTGAGCCTGCCAACGCCCGGCGGCTTCAATCAGGGCGATCTGCCCCTCAGCCAGCAGATCTTCGGTGTGGCTGCGCGAGACACGGCGCGCCATAGCGCGCATCTGCGGCTGACAGGAAGCCATCAGGGCCGTGAGCGCCGTGCTGTCGCCTCTCCCCTGCCAGGCCTGCAGCAAAGCGCGTTCCTGGTCGAGATCGGGCAGAATTTTTCGGAAGGTACAGGGCATCGGAGACCATCACCGGATAAGTCCCTGCCTTCCTGACAGATCCAAATGGATAGTCAAATATAAATTTATCTATTCATGATGTTGGCACTGATTTTCGGAATTTCTGCCCGGTGTTTTCCCGGAAAAGCCGCGCTCAACGCGCTGCCCCAGTCCTGCATATCCCGGTTGGGCAGCAGGCGGCGTACCAGATCAGGATCAGCAGGATATTCGACGTAATCGGGCTCAGCCATGCGCAGATATTCCTGCAGCCCTGAGGCCCCCGGCTGCCAGCCGGAGACGCGCGCAATGGCACTTTGACACAGCCGGTCGATGCCGGCCCGATCGGTGCAAAGCGTATCCCGCCAGGACAGGGAAAAACTGCGCAAAGCCCAGTCAAACAGCGCAAGCTCAGTCACAGATTCAGATTCTACGATGACCGAATAAAGGATTTCTGCTGCAAATTCATAGCTTCCTTCCAGACCGCCCTTCACCTGATCACTGCAGATCACCACACAGGCCCCGGGCGGAATATCAAGACCCAGCTCTTCCGCCACCACATCCCCGATCGTCAGGCCAGGGGTGACCGGGCGGCGTTCTGAGCAGACCCGAAGCTTCGGACTTGCGTGCCTCTGGTCCTCCAGGATGACAATCGGAAACGGAAAAACGGCGAGAAGATGCTTGCATCGGCAAGGAACCGAGAGCGCCGGTTGCAGGTCGCCGCTCCAGAGTGCGTTGAGGATCATTTCCTACGGTCCCGGACATAATGGCGCAGGAAGAACCTGCGAAATTCACAAACTTTCCCCGGCCTATACCCCGGGGAACCGCTGTGCAAGCGCAAGGAGAGGAAGTTTAGAAGGGAAATACAGCGATGATCAATCTGCCTGCAGTTCTGCAAAGGAAAATGTTTCCGCGCTCTGCGGAACTTTGATCTTAAATCTAGCAACTTTTTGTTAATATTATGAATTCAGCAGATTCACTTCACAAGTTGCGTCCAAAAAGCAGGCAATGTCCCGCCGACTGCGACATTTTATCCCGATTTTCTCGCTTTTAAGCTTGATCGAATCTTTGCCCCCGGCCCATATAAATCGGATAAAGTTTAAGTCTGAAAGTATTAAGACATGGAAACGCCAGACAAGACCACATTGGTGGCTCAGATTGTATCGGCCTTTGCATCCCGCCCGGATGCAACCGTGGAAGCTATTGTTGCCCTGACCACCCGCCTCACGCAGGAACTTTCTGCGGGTTCGGCCACTGCGCCGCTGCGTGCGGCGGCGGCGATCCCGGTTGCCAGCGGGCTGACCCCGGAAGCGGCCGTGCGGCGCGACAGGATTTTCTGCCTGTGCTGCGGGAAGGGATTTCAAATGCTTAAGCGCCACCTCGGCGCGGAACACGGTATGACGGAAGGCGAGTATCGGCAGAAATTCGGCCTGCCCGATGAATACCCGCTCGTGGCCCCCGGCTACTCCGAGCGCAAGGCCAGCTATGCCCGCTCGGTGGGCTTTGGCAAATACAGCCGCCAGCCTTCCGAAGCAGAGTGACCTGATGTTTATCAAGAATAGCCTTATCTATTCTTGATAAACTTGCTATCTCCCCCGCAGAGATTTTAGCTGCGGGAGAGATATCATGGCCAAAAAGGCCGCACCGGTCATCGTGCGCCGCCAGAAAAAGCCCGGTCATGCACCGCGCCATGGTGGTCACTGGAAGGTCGCTTATGCCGATTTTATGACGGCAATGATGGCCTTTTTTCTGTTGCTGTGGATTTTGTCAGTAACCGATAAAAACAAGCTCAACGGCATCGCGCAATACTTCACCCCTTCTGAGAATATTGCCGGCCAGCCGGGCGGTGAGGGGATTTTGCAGGGCTCTGCCGTGGCCAAAGACGAGAACGTCCTCAGCGCTCCTGCGGCCGAAAGCGACAGCGCCCAGGCGGGTGCGCCGAACCCCTGGGCGGATCTTGCCAAGGAAAGCCGGCGTGACCCCACCCCCGCCCCGCTGGGCGAGGCCCTGGAGAACGCGGGCCGGCAATTTCTTGAAAACATTCAGAACCGTGCCGCTCTCGCCAATCTGGCGGGCAATCTTCTGGTGCGCCAGATTGAGGGGAAACTCGTCGTCGATATCCTCGACCTCGGTGACGCGCCGATGTTTGGCGAAGGCAGCGATACCCCGACCGCGACCATGACAGAGATTATGAACGCCCTGGCGCCGACCGTCATCGCCCTGCCCCATCCGATCCGGATCACCGGCCACAGCGCGGTGCCCGCCGCGGAAGGCGCGGAAAGTGCTGATCCCTGGGATCTGTCGGGTTCCCGCGCCCAGGCCGTGCGGCGCATTCTGCGCGATCTCGGCCTTCCGGCCGAGCGGTTTACGCTGATCTCCGGCGCGGGCACGTCGCGGCCTCTGGATCCGCTTCAGCCCGCGGATCCGCGCAACCGGCGGGTCACGCTGGAACTGGGATCTGCGCTCGACTGACAAAAAAGCCCCCGCATCACTGCGGGGGCTTTTGTTTCAGGGTGTGTTCGGCGCGAAAAGGTTTGAGCGCAGATCATCCACCGGGGCCACGGGAACAGGCGCGGGCGCGGCGGGTTGCAGCGCCCGGACCACAACGACGGTAATCGCCACGGCGGCCAGCAGGCCCAGGAGACCCGCAGCAATCCAGACCCAGGGCCGCGATGAAGACTGATTTTCTTCGCGCGGAATGGGTTGCGGCACGGTTGAGACCGCTGAGTAATCCGGCGCCACGAACAGCATACCACTGCGCCGCAGCACCATGGCCGGGACCGGACGCCCGCCGGTTTTGCCCAGCATCAGCGCGCCGGTCGGCAGCCGCAGGACCGCAGGAAGCCGGCCGTCCACCAGAACCGGGCCAAGCTGAATGGCCACGCGCAGGCTGTCTTCGCGCACCAGAACCACCACCTCGGCGGGCAGTTCGCGCGCGCTGGCATTGGGTTGCAGCACCAGATCCACCCCGGCCGCACCTGCCGGACGCAGCATCGCGCCTGCGATCATCTCACAATCGGGGTCAGCTTTCACGAAAGGCACATAGCCGACGGGAAGCTGGTCGGTGATCGTGGTCTGAGCGGCCCTTGCGCTCAACTCAACCTTGCGGCGGTTGACATCACTCAGCGCGTCAAGGCTCAGCCCCTCATCGGCGGCGAATTCGAAATTGATGGCGAAATCGCCCGCCTCTTCCAGCAGACGCGGCAGGCCGCGCAGCGCGCTGTCAAGTTCCCCCAGGATACGGGCATCTTCCCCCGGCGGCAGCGTCACAGCCGGGCTGCCCTTGAAGGCGGGATAAAAGGCAAAGCCATGCAGCGCAGGCCCGGCCTCATGGCTCAGGCGGCGACGCAGCACCTGGGGCTTTTCCGAGATGTGCCAGGGCATAAAGGCCAGGGTTTTGCCCTCGGCGCGGCAGACGGCGATGCCCACGGCTTCGGGCCAGTCCGGGATCCGCACCGGCAGATCCCCCGGTCCGAAAAGTCTGACTATCGGTGCGTGCTGATCTGCCATGGAACCCTCTCCGTCGTGGAAGCATGAATAATTAGTCATTAGCCAATGCTTTCCAAAGAATAAATAAAGATATACTTGTTCAAACCATGCAGCAGCAAGACGGGAACAGCGCATGACGGTGATAATCGGGACGATCCTGGTAATCGGGCTGGTGTTCGGGGGCTATATGCTTTCGGGCGGCAAGATGGATATTCTGCTGCATGCCCTGCCCTTTGAGGGGATGATGGTGGGCGGTGCGGCAATCGGGGCCTTTGTGATCTCGAACTCGGTGCCGATGATGTTTGAGTGCTGGCACGGCGTGATACGGGCGCTGCGCGGTCCGCGGTGGAGCAAGGCGGATTACGCCGATGTGCTGAAGCTGCTTTACGAATTGACGCGGCTTTACCGCAACCGCGGCATCCTGGCCGTCGAGCCGCATATTGAGCGGCCTGAAACCAGCGATATTTTTGCGCGCTACCCGCGCATTCTTGCCTTTCGTCCGGCAAAAGATCTGATCATCGACAGCTTTCGCATGATCTCGATGCAATTCGACGACCCCTACCAGGTCGAAGACGTGCTGAACCGCCGGATTGAGATCTATGAGGCCGAAGTCGCGGCCCCCGCCTCGGCTCTGTTGTCCGGCTCGGACGGGCTTCCGGCGATCGGGATTGTCGCGGCGGTCCTCGGGGTGATCAAGACCATGGCCTCGGTGGATGAGCCGCCGGAGATCCTTGGCGCAATGATTGCGGGCGCGCTGGTCGGGACCTTTCTGGGCGTCTTCATGGCCTATTGCATGGTGCAGCCGGTCGCCTCGCGTCTGAACCAGATTGAGGAACAGGACGCCCATCTGATGAAGGCGATCCGCGATATGATCGCCTCTACCGTGAAGGGAAATCCGCCGAATATCTGCGCCGAAGTAGCCCGCGGCAACCTTCCGAGCCTCATTCAGCCGAGCTTTGAAGAGGTCGAACAGGCTCAAAGGTCGGTGGTCTGATGAGCCGCCGTCTGCAGGCGCTGCAACTGATGCAGCGCCTTGAGGATCAGGATCTTGAGCGGCTGTCGCGCGATCTGACCCAGGCCCAGGGGCTGCGCGCCCGGGCCGAGGGCGAGATCGCGGCACTCGACAGCCGCGCCGGGCTGGAGGCACGCTCCTGCGTGACCGAGGCGCTGCCCTATATCGGCCGCTTCCTTGCGGAACTGCGCCGTGAGCAGGACCGTCAGCGCCAGGTGACGCGGGAAATGACCGGCCGGATCGACGCGCTGCGCGACACCGTCATGGCCAGTTTCACCCGCGGCAAAAGCTATGAGCGGCTTGGCGATCAGATCCGCAGCAGCGAGCGCGAGGAACGGCTCGCCCGCGAGGAGGCCCTGCTCGCAGATCTGACAACGGCGCGGTTTGCGCGCCGCGACCTCAGCTGAACGTTTTCAGATCAATCTGATAGCCTGAGGAGGTCAGCAGCCCGTAAAGGGCTGCGAACCCTTCGGCAGAGCTCAGCGCCTCTGCCCTGCCCTGCGCCAGAAAAGCCTCCGCCTCGGCGGCAAAGGCGATGGCGCTGTCGGTTTCGCGGTCGGTGCCGGGGCGGTACGCGCCGATCCGGGCCAGATCCTCCACATCGGCATAACGCGCGAGCGCGCGCCGCGCCTGGCGCATGATTTCCTGCTCAATCGGCGTATGGCACTGCGGCAGCATCCGCGAGACCGATTTCAGGATATGCACCGCCGGGTAACGACCACTCTCGGCGATTCGACGATCAAGAATAACATGACCATCAAGAATACCCCGCACCGCATCGGCGACCGGGTCATTCATGTCATCGCCATCGACCAGCACGGTATAGATCGCGCTGATATCGCCCTGACCCGCCTGCCCGGGGCCTGAGCGTTCCAGAAGTTTCGGCAGTTCCGCAAAGACCGTGGGCGTATAGCCGCGCGAGGCCGGAGGCTCTCCGGCTGAAAGGCCGATTTCGCGCTGCGCCATGGCAAAGCGCGTCACGCTGTCGAGCATCAAAAGCACCTGTTTGCCCTGATCGCGGAAATGCTCAGCCACGGTGGTCGCGGTCCAGGCCGCCTGACGGCGGGCCAGCGGCGGAAGGTCCGATGTGGCCACGATCAGGCAGGTCCGCGCCATGCCCTCGGGGCCGAGATCGCGCTCGATAAAGTCCTGAACTTCGCGGCCGCGCTCGCCCACCAGGCCCATGACGATCACTTCAGCATCGGTCTGCCGCGCCAGCATCGCCATGAGGGTCGATTTGCCCACCCCGGAGCCTGCGAAGATACCGATCCGCTGTCCGCGACAAAGTGGCGCAAAGATATCAAGGGCTTTCACCCCGGTCTCCAGCTTTGCACCGACCCGGCGGCGGCTGAAGGCCGGCGGCGCCGGGCTGCGGATATCGCGCGGCACCGCGCCGCTGGCCAAGGGTCGGGCATCGAGCGGCGCACCAAAAGGATCGATCACCCGGCCCAGCCAGCTGTCATCGGGAAAGATCTGCTGTCCGCCCGGCAAAAGCTGCACCCGATCCCCCGCGGCCACCCCCTCCCAGGAGCCGAAGGGCAGGATCTGCACGCCCTCGGGCCGCAGTCCCACAACCTCTCCGCGCACCCGGCCCGCCACCTCGACGTGATCGCCGATCCTTGCGGCAAAGCGCAGCCCCTCGGCGCGCAGCTCCATCCCCGAGATCTGCAGAACCCTTCCACAGATCCGCTCGTCCGAGTGCTGGCGCACCAGCGTTTCAAGGCGGCTCAGGGGGGTGCGCTCAAGGCGGGCATCGGCTGGCATCGCGGCTCTCCGGGGATGGCCCTGCGGGCCTGTCAGGCCCCCCTCAGGGCGGCGAAACGCAGGGAATACTCTTGTGACTACATGAATAGTGCTTATATAGAGTCAAGGATTGCAAGGATATTCTACATGACCATCCGACCCGATACGGCCACAAGCCCGTCCTTCTTCCGCCTGGCCTCTGAGCGGATGGACTGGCTTGCCGAGCGCCAGAAGGTGCTCGCGGCCAATATCGCCAATGCCGATACCCCCGGCTACCGCGCCCGCGATCTCACCGCCTTTGAGGACTTCCTGAGCACCGGCGTGGCGGAAAGCCGCGAAACCGGCAGCGTCTGGGATGTCTCGGCCGATGACAACCGGGTGGTTCTGGAAGAGCAGTCGCTGCTTGCCTCGGAAACCGAAGAGAGCCACCGCCTTGCCGCGCGGCTTTACCGTCGGGGTCACGATCTGATCGCACTGGCGGTGGGCAAATGAGTGATCCGCTTCGCGCCATCGGCGCTGCCGCCGCCTCCGGTCTTCGCGCCCAGTCGGAACGCCTGCGCGTAACGGCCGAGAATATCGCCAATGCCCAGAGCACCTCGACCGTGGCGGGGGGTGATCCCTACCGCCGCCGTGAGATCAGCTTTGAGCGCATGCTGGACCCCTCGACCGGGGCCGAGATGCTTGGCCAGGGCCGGATTTCTGAGGATCCCTCGCCCTTTCCGCTGGTTCACGACCCCTCGCATCCGGCGGCAGATGCCGCTGGTATGGTCAAGCGCGCCAATGTCGAACCGCTGATCGAAATGGCGAATATGCGTGAAGCCTCAAGAAGTTATGAGGCGAACCTGAATATGTATGACAGCGGGCGGCGCATGCGCAGCCAGCTTCTTGATCTGCTGAGCTGAGGCCATGGAGACCACACTGACCCCGCTTGGCGCCTCGCGCGCCTATCAATCGGCCCGACGCCTGACGGTGGCCGATGCCCCGGCGGTTCACTTCACCGAGGCCCCCTCACGCCCGAGTTTTGCCGAACTTCTCGGCGAGACCACCCGCGCCCAGGTCCAGACCATCCGCGCCGGCGAAGAGGCCGCGATTGCCGGTCTGCGCGGCCAGATGCCGGTGCAAAAGGTCGTTGAGGCGACGCTGGCGATGGAATCCGCCGTCAAAACCACCGTCGCTCTGCGCGACCGCGTGGTCGAGGCCTATCAGGAAATCATGCGGATGAGCGTGTGATGGAACAGGCCGATGTGCATCAGATGATCCAGCTGACGCTGCGGGCGATCCTTGTCGCCTCAGCGCCGGTGCTGCTGGCGGCTCTGGTGGTCGGTCTTGCCATCGCGCTTTTTCAGGCGCTGACCCAGGTTCAGGAGATGACCCTGACCTTTGTGCCGAAGATTTTTGCGATCTTCATCGTGCTGGGCCTGGCGCTGCCCTTTATCTTTGTGACGCTGAAAACCGTCTCGGATCAGGCCTTTGATCTGATCGTCTCGGGGGCCTTGTGAGGGGCCTTTTGCTCTGCGGCTGCCTTGCGCATCTCGGCTTTGCCCAGGCCGCTCTGGCCTGGACCTGGCTCAGCGCGCCGGTGGAGGCCCCTCCCGCGGCCCGCGCCGCTGAGGATCTGACGCCGCCGCCTGAGGGCGATCCCGGCGGGCTTTGCCTTGCGGCGATCCTGGCGGCTGAAGCGCAATATCAGATCCCGAACAATCTTCTGCTCGCGCTTGGTCTTCAGGAGGCGGGATATAACGCCCCCGGTGGTCTGACCGTCTGGCCCTGGAGCGTGAATGCCGCCGGCGAAGGCCGCCGCTTTGACAGCCGCGAAGAGGCCATGGCCTTCGTGCGCCAGCGCCAGTCAGAGGGGGTGCGCTCGATCGATCTTGGTTGCCTGCAGATCAATCTGCGCTGGCACCCGGAGGCTTTTCTGAGCCTTGCCGAAGGCTTTGATCCGGTGGTGAATGTCTCTTATGCCGCCCGCTTCCTGCGCGGCCTTTACGATGAGGCCGGCAGCTGGCAACTGGCGGCGGGGCGCTATCACTCGCATTCGCCCGAGCCGCAGCAGATCTATCTTGCCTCGCTCGCGCGCAACCAGGCCGTTGCAACCGCACGATTTTCTGAGTTTCACGCCCGCGCCTCTGCCCTTGGTGGTGCCGACTGGGCAGACACCCTGCCCGAGGTCCGCGCCACCAATCCCGGCAGCTGGCATACCGAGGGCGCGATCTGGGGCGCGGCCATCGCAGGCGAAGGCGGCGCGCGCCGCACGCTTTATTCCGCCCTTGATCTTGAGCCGGTCCTGCCCGCCTTTTTGCCCCCGGAGAGCTGAGCATGAAACGCCCTGCCCCCAAAATGCCTGCGCCTGCGCAGCCGGTTCTGAGCTGGTTTGCCGGTCTCGGGGACAACCGTGACATCGGCTTTGCCATCGGGGTCATGGCGATCCTTGGCATGCTTTTCGTGCCGCTGCCGCCGATACTGCTCGACTTCGGGCTGGCGCTGTCTTTTGCGGTCTCGGTCCTTGTGCTGATGGTGGCGCTTTGGGTGCGCAAGCCGCTGGAGTTTAACTCTTTTCCGACGCTGCTGCTGGTCGTGACCATGATGCGGCTGGCGCTGTCGATCGCCTCATCGCGGCTGGTGCTGTCGCAGGGGCACACCGGAACCGATGCCGCGGGCGGCGTGATTGAGGGGATCGCCTATTTCGTGGTGGGCGGCGATTTTATCATCGGCACGGTGATCTTTGTGATCCTGGTGACGGTGAACTTCATCGTGATCACCAAAGGCTCGACCCGGATTGCCGAAGTCTCGGCGCGTTTCTCGCTTGATGCGATGCCCGGTAAACAGATGGCGATTGACGCCGATCTGGGCGCGGGCGCGATTGATGAGACAGAGGCCCGCCGCCGCCGCCGCGAAGTTGAGCAGGAGAGCGGATTTTTCGGCGCCATGGATGGTGCGGCGAAATTCGTGCGCGGCGATGCCGTCGCCTCGATCATCATCACGGTGATCAATATCGTTGGCGGGCTGCTGATTGGCATGCTGCGCCACGATATGCCGGTGATGGCGGCTTTGCAGAATTACACGGTTCTCACCATCGGCGACGGTCTGGTCAGCCAGATCCCGGCGCTGATTGTCTCGCTTGCGGCCGGTATGATCGTGACCAAAGGCGGCACCGAGGGCGCGGCCAATGAAGCGGTGATCCGTCAGCTCGGCGGCTCGCCGCGGGCACTTTATATGGCGGCGGTGATCGTCTTCAGCCTGGGGCTGCTGCCGGGCTTTCCGCTGATCATCTTCACGCTGCTGGGGGCGGGTCTCGCGGCCCTCGGCTGGGCGGTCAGCCGCGCGGCGCAGCAGGCCGAGGAAGACGCCGCGCTGAGTGAACTCACCAAAGCGCGGGCGGATAAAGCGCCGGCTGAAGAACCCGCCGATCTGTTGAAAATCGACACCCTGCGGCTGGAGCTTGGGGCGGCGCTGATCCCCTTGATCGGCTCTCCCGATGCGGCGCTGCCGGGCAAAGTGAAATCGCTGCGCAATCTTTTTGCCGCCGACTACGGCTTTCTGCTGCCGCCCGTTCGCATCAAAGACAATGCCGCCCTGCCCGCCATGAGCTATGCTCTCATCGTTCAGGGTGTTGAGGCCGCGCGCGGCGAGCTCCGCCCCGCCAGCCGTCTGGTGATCGACCCGGCCGGAGAGGCCGCCGATATCCCCGGTGAGCGCGTGAAAGAGCCGACCTTCAATCTGAACGCTTTCTGGATCGATCCCTCGCTGGTGCCGAAGGCTGAGGCCCGTGGCCTGACCGTGGTGGACGGCGAATCGGTGGTCATCACCCATCTGACCGAAGTCATCCGCGAGCATCTGCCCGAGATGCTGACTTACGGCGCCACCCAGGAGCTGCTCAAGGGACTTGATCGCGAATATCAGAAGCTTATCAACGATATCCCCAATCCTTCGCCGGTGATTCTGGCGCAGAATGTGCTGCAGAACCTGCTGTCTGAGCGGGTCTCAATCCGCAATCTGCCGCTGATTTCCGAGGCCCTCGCCGAAGCGGGTGCGGCCTCCAAGAACCTGACCTTTATCACCGAGCATGTCCGCAAGCGGCTTTCGTCGCAGATCTGCAAATCGCTGGAAGATGACAGCGGCTATGTCCGCATCGTCGCCCTTGGCGGTCAGTGGGAGGGCGAATTCGCGCAATCGGCCCGGGTTCAGGGCGATGAGGTGAGCTTTCTGATGTCACCGGCCCGCGTGCAGGATTTCGTCACCGTCGCCCGGGCGGAGCTGGCGAAATTTGCGCAAAACGACGAATGGCCCGCCCTTCTGGTCTCACCCGAGGTGCGCCCTATCGTGCGCTCGATGATTGAGCGGGTCTCGCCGATGACCCAGGTTATTTCGCACAACGAGATCCACCGCAAAGCCCGCCTGCGCACCGTGGCCACCATCGGGACCTGAGCATTGGATCCGATCAGCGCATGGACCGCCGCGCAGATCACCGGCGCATTGGTGGTTTTCGCCCGGGTGGGCACCGCCCTGATGTTCCTTCCCGGCTTTGGCGATGCCCAGGTGCCGGGAAAAATCCGCCTCGGGCTTGGGATCATTCTCTCGCTGGTGCTGCTGCCGGTGGTGCCGGTGGTGCTGCCGGACCGCCCCGTTCTGCTGACGGCGCTGATCGCGCGGGAGGCGCTGGTCGGGCTTTATATCGGCGCAGGCGCGCGGGTGCTTTATGCGGCGCTGCATTCGCTGGGCGCGATCATTTCTTTCGTCAGCTCGCTCTCCAGCGCGCTTGCGGCGGGGAATACGAATTATGAAGGCGCTTCAGCCATTTCGCAGCTGCTGATGGTGGCCGCGGGCGCGCTGATCTTTCTCACCGACAGCCATCATCTGATGCTGCGCGGGCTGGTTCACAGCTATGATCTGCTGTCCCCCGCCTGGCTGCCGCTGGGGGATCTCGCCGCACAGATGGTGCAGCTTGCGGTGAAAAGTCTGGGCGTTGCGGTGCTTCTGGGCGCGCCTTTCTTTGTCTTTGGCGTGCTTTACAACCTCGGGCTTGGCGTGGCGAACCGGGTTATGCCCGCGCTTCCGGTGTTTTTCGTGGCCGGTCCCGCCACGATTTTGCTGGGGCTTTGGCTTTTATGGCTGAGTTCCGAGGCGATCCTGCGCCATTTCGCCGATCTTTTTGCGACGTTTTTCCTGACCCTCACCCCTTGAGACTGCCATGAGCACTGACGACCAGGATTCCAAAACCGAAGACGCCTCCGAGCGTAAGCTGGCCCAGGCCCGACAGAAAGGCGACACCTGGTCCTCGCGGGAGGCCGGTCACCTGATGGCTTTTCTCGGGCTTCTGGTGCTTTGCCTGCTGGTCCTGCCGATTTATGGCCCGGGCTTTGTGCTGGCGCTTTCCTCGGTTTTCTCGCTGGCACCGCAGATGCCGCTGGAGACATCGGAAGATCTCTCCCAAATCATGGAGGATTTCGCCCTGCTGGTGGCGGGATTTCTTCTGCCCGCGCTCGGGGTGCTGTTTGTTTTTGCGCTGCTCTCTATGGTGATGAGCGGGCCGTTTCTGGTCAGCCCCGCGCGGTTAAAGCCGAAGCTTTCAAAGTTTAACCCCGCCTCCGGGCTGAAGCGGATGTTTTCAGCCCAGAACCTCACAGAGTTCACCAAGAATATCCTGCGGGTCACCCTTCTGGGGGCGGCCTCGTTTCTGGCGATGAAAATGGTGCTCGACAGCCTGTTGCCCGGTGTTCTCCTGGCCCCTCAGGGGGCGATTGCGCTTCTGGGCGATACGGCCGTGAAGGTGCTGATGACCGCGGCCCTCATCCTGATTCCCTTTGTCGCCTTTGACATTTTCTGGAAGCGCTTTCAGTGGCTTAAAAAGCAAAAGATGACGAAGCAGGATCAGAAAGATGAGATGAAGGACACCGATGGCGACCCGCATATCCGGGCAAAACGCCAGGAGCTGCGCCGCCGGGCCCTGCGCCGTCCGCATATGCAAACCGTGCCCGAAGCCACGCTGATTATCACCAACCCCACCCATTTCGCGGTGGCGCTGCGCTATGAGCGCGGGGTGGATGCGGCCCCGGTCTGCCTGGCGAAAGGCACTGATCTTCAGGCGCTTCGCATCCGCGACATTGCCCTCGATCATGATGTGCCGGTGATTGAAAGCCCGCCGCTGGCCCGCGCGCTTTATGCCGGGGCCGAAGAAGAAGATCTGATCCCGGAAGAGCACTGGGCGGCGGTGGCCGAACTTGTGGGCTATGTGCTGGATCTGCGCCGCCGCATTCACCGGAAACTGCCCGAGGGCAGTCACCATGTCACCGACTGATCATAAATAAAAACCCCCCGCAGCTATGCGCTGCGGGGGGCCCTCAAAACTCCCGAAGGAGATCTGATTATTCGTCGTCGCCGGCAGCGCCGCCGAGATCGTCAAACAGGTTCTGGATTTCCAGATCTGCAGCAGCTTCCGCTTCTGCAGCCAGTTCCTGAACCGATTTGCCCGAGGCCTGCAGCTCAGCTTCTTCAGCCGAACGTGCAACGTTCACGGAGATACGTGCCGAAACTTCCGGGTGCAGAACCACGGTCATGCCATGCACGCCCAGGTTCTTGATCGGCGAGTCCAGAACGATCTGGCCGCGTGCAACGGTGAAGCCGTCAGCGGTAGCCGCTTCTGCTGCATCACGTGCGGTGACCGAACCGTAGAGCGAACCTGCGTCCGAAGCGGTACGGATGACCACGAAGATCTGACCGTCGAGCTTTTCAGCAACAGCGGCTGCTTCTGCTTTGGTCTCAAGGTTCTGAGCTTCGAGTTGCGCCTTACGGGCTTCGAAGGATTTGATGTTCGCGTCCGAAGCGCGCAGAGCTTTGCCCTGCGGCAGCAGGAAGTTACGTGCGTAACCCTGCTTTACGTTGACGACATCGCCCATCTGGCCGAGTTTAGCGACGCGCTCAAGAAGGATAACTTGCATCGAAGTGTCTCCTTATTTCACAGCGTAGGGCAGCAGAGCAACGAAACGGGCACGCTTGATAGCGCGGGCCAGTTCGCGTTGTTTCTTTGCCGAAACAGCGGTGATACGTGCCGGAACGATCTTGCCGCGCTCAGAGATGTAGCGCTGCAGGAGTTTCACGTCTTTATAGTCGATCGCCGGAGCGTTCTCACCCGAGAACGGGCAGACTTTGCGACGACGGAAGAAGGGTTTGCTAGCCATTGGTCAGTGCTCCCCTATCAACGACGTTCGCGACGGTCGAAACCGCCACGGTCACCGCGGTCGCCGCGCGGTGCACCATCACGGTCGCCACGCTCGTCGCGTTTTTGCATTTGAACCGAGGGGCCATCCTCGTGCTTTTCGACTTTGATCGACAGAACGCGCATCATGTCGTCGTGAAGACGGGCCAGACGCTCCATCTCCTGAACAGCCGCTGCCGGAGCATCGGTGCGCAGGAAGGCGTAGTGGCCTTTGCGGTTTTTGTTGATCTTATAGGCCATCGTTTTGACGCCCCAGTATTCCGAAGCAACGACTTTGCCGCCGTTGTCGGTGATTACTGCGGTGAAATGCTCGATGAGGCCTTCGGCCTGCGCGGTGGAAAGATCCTGACGCGCAATGAGGACATGCTCGTAAAGCGGCATGCGGACTCCGATGTCAGAGCGCATTTCGTAGGACGGAGCAGTTCCTTCCGCACCCCGTCCATGAGGGTATGCGCCGGTGAAAATCAGACGCGGAAGGATGGGGCTTTATACACGCGCAGACCGGGGATGCAAGGGAAGATACTTTGAACCTGTATCAGATGACCTCCCCACGGCAATGTGTTCACCAGCGCACGTTAACTGTTCGTCATATCGGGATTGGCAATATAAGCCGTCCGGTACATGAACGTCCGGTATCGGGTCCTTCCCGAACCTCAGGAGTAAGCAATGATCCGTCTGACCCCCTTCGCCCTGGCCGCTTCGCTGATGGCAGCTCCCGCTTTCGCCGCGCCGGCGGACTATGTTTTTGATGCAAGCCATACCCAGATTCTCTATTCTTACAACCACATGGGCTATTCGAACACCTATGGTATGTTCGGTGGTTTTGAAGGCAAAATCAGCTTCGACGCTGAGAACCCGGCTGCCTCGAAAGTCGAGACCGAATTCGCCGTCAAATCGCTGGCCACCGGCTGGCCGGAGCGTGACGCGCATTTCCTGACCTCGGATTTCTTCAATGCTGAAGTCAATCCGATTGCGAAATTTGTCTCCACTTCGATCGAAGTGACCGGCGAGAAAACCGCGAAAATCACCGGCGATCTGACGCTGAACGGCGTGACCAAGCCGGTCGTGCTGGACACCGTCATGAACCAGGCCGCGGATCACCCGATGATGAAAAAGCCCGCGCTTGGCTTCTCGGCCACCGCAAGCTTCCTGCGCTCGGATTTCAACATGGGTGCCTTCGCGCCGGTGGTTGGCGATGAAGTGAAGATCCAGATCGAAATCGAAGCCCTGAAGGCTGAGTAATTTCACAGGGGCCCTGCCCTTGCGAAAGCCGCCGGGTTTCCGGCGGCTTTTTTCATGGCTGCAGCGTCAGTTAACCTCCGGGGATTGCATAAAAGCCCCGGCGCACCGTAGGATTGTATTGCGGGCGCGACGGCCCGGATCTTCTGCGGGAACAGGCGTGGCAAAGCTTCCATCCGACAAAAAGCGCAGCGGCCGGCGCTCGGGACTGGACCGGCTGGAGAGGCTTCAGCCGCATGTCCATGGCACCGACTGGCGTAAAAAGCCAGGTTATACAAAATGGCGCTTCAACTGGCGGCTGCCGCTTTTTGGCGGGCGGCTTCCCGCGCCGTCCTGGTTTGCCGCGCGCCTGCATGAAATCTATCGCTTTTTCCTGCCCTATGCCCTGGGCGGTATCGCGGCGCTGATCGGCTGGTATCTCTGGCAGGGTCAGCGGGTGTCGGTCTGGCTCTGGATCGCGCTGACGCCGCTGATTTTTGAGATCCCGCGCATGATCGTGCTGGCGGGGGGCGTGAAGCAAAGCCTCAAAGACGGCCTGTCGCTGCTGCTTCAGATCCTTGCAGCGCCGATCTATCTCCTCATCATGCTGATTGTGAAAATGCGCATGAAGTAACGCCCGCCCTGCCGTTTTTGTCAGATGCCGATGAGGGGCCCATGAAGAAAAGATCTGCCCGCCGCGCCCGGGCCATGACGGCGCAGCGCCTGCTGCCGCAGCATAAAACACGGCTGAACGCCCTGCGCGACCTGGCCGGGAAAACGCTTCTGAAGCTGCGTACGGGCGTGCCGATTTTCCCGCGTGAGCTGCGCGAGCATCGCCACGTTCTGGCGATGGCCGGATTTTTTGCCGCGCTCGGAAGCCTGCTGCGCGGGATAGCGAAGCTGCTGTTTTTGCCCGCTGTTCTGGTCACAGCCTGGATCTTCACGACCCGGCTTTTTGGCGGAGAAGAGGTGTCGTTTCTTCTGTGGATTTTCGGGCTGGGCGCGAGTGGCCTCGTGCTCACCGGTCTTCTGGCGCTGACCCTGATTGGCGCGTTTTTGCTGCTCGTTCTTATTTTGCACCAGAAACTCTGACGCCGCCCCCGAAGGGGCGGCACCAAAGGGTCAGTCTTTCCAGGTGCGGTCGAGCAGCGAGACCCAGTTGTCGCAGGTCAGCTTTTTCATCAGCGCGGCGTTGTAGCCGTGACGCTCCATCGCTTCGGTCAGGCGCGGCAGACCCGCCACGTCTTTGATCGGATCCGGGATGCCCGCGCCGTCGAAATCCGAGCCAAGGCCCACATGGTCTTCGCCCAGATGCGTGATGAGGTGATCGAGATGGCGCAGCATCACATCAAGGCTGATGTCACCGCCCTGCAGCCCGTCTTCCCGCAGGAAAACCGTGGCGAAGTTCAGCCCCACCATGCCTTTGCTGTCGCGGATCACCGCCAGCTGACGGTCGGTCAGGTTGCGCGTCGATTGTGTGATCGCCCAGGCATTGGAATGGGTGGCCACCAGGGGCGCATCCGAGAGCTTTGCCACATCGTCAAAACCCTTCTCATTGAGATGGCTCAGATCGAGCATGATGCCGAGGCTGTTGCATTCCTTCACCAGCCGCTTGCCCGCATCGGTCAGACCGGGGCCGGTGTCGGGATTGCCCGGATAAGCAAAGGGCACGCCATGGCCAAAGATCGTCGGGCGCGACCAGACCGGGCCAAGGCTGCGCAACCCAAGCGCATGGAAGCTATGCAGCGCATCAAGGCTTTCGTCGATCGCCTCGGCGCCCTCCATATGCATGATCCCGGCGATGACGCCCCTGGCGAGGCAGTCTTTCAGCTCTGCCCGGCTGCGGACCACTTTGAACCGGCCCTCAGAGGCGCGCTCCATCCACAAAAGATGCCCCGCCATTGAGAGGGCCAGTGGCTGCGCCGCCTGGGCGCCAATCAGATCCGGCAGCGGCAGGCTATAGGGCGGATTGGCCATGACGGCGTCAAAGTCAGGGGAATCATGGGGGACCGGCGAGGGGATATAGATCGCAAAGAATCCCGCCGCAAAACCGCCCTCGATCATCCGCGGCAGGTCCAGATGCCCGCGGCCCTCTCCGGTCAGCCAGATCTCTGCGCGGCGTCCCGGGGCCTGGGCCAGCCGCAGCAGAAGATCGTTGTGGCCATCAAAAACATTCCAGACCATTGAAGCAGCTCCCACTTTCAGTTGCCCGCAGTCTGTCGGGATGCTGAGCGGGCTTCAAGGGCGAAACGTCCTGATTAATGCGCCCGGCGGCCAAAGAGCGGCTTCAACACGCGCTCAACCACAGGGATAATGAGCAGGCCAAGCGCCAGACCCACCACACCGTCAAGTGCCGCCACGATCAGCCAGTGCAGAAAGCTGCCAGGCGCCGAGTATCCGGCGGCGAAATTCGCGATTCCCTCATAGGGCAGATGCCAGCCCAGCTCATGCAGGCTGTGCGTGATGATCGAGCCGCCGACCCAGAGCATGGCCAGCGTGCCGACGATCGACAGCGTGGTCATGACGACCGGCATGCCTTTGACCAGCAGACGACCAAAGCCCCGGGTGGCGGCCAGACGGCCATGGCGCGCGATAAAGACCCCCACATCGTCCATTTTCACGATCAGGGCCACCGCGCCGTAGACGACGGCCGTCACCGCAATGGCCACCACAGCCAGGGCAATCACCTCCATCCAGATCGGGAATTCCGGGATCTGTGCCAGCGAGATCGTCATGATCTCAGCCGAGAGAATGAAGTCGGTCTTGATCGCCCCGGCCACGCGCTCTTCCTCAAGACGCTCGGGGTCTTTGGTCTCATGGGCGGCAGCGGCATCGCTTTGATGCGGCAGGATCCAGTGCAGGACCTTTTCGGCCCCCTCAAAGCTGAGATAGGCGCCGCCCATCAGCAAAAGCACCATGATGGCGATGGGGAAAAAATAGCTCAGCAGCATCAGCGCGGGCAGCAGGAAGACCAGCTTATTGCGGACCGATCCCACCGCGATACGCCAGATCATCGGCAGTTCGCGCGAGGCGGGAACCCCGGTGACATATTTCGGCGTCACGGCCGCATCATCGATGATGATGCCCGCCGCCTTGCTGCCCGCCTTGCCCGCCGCTGCCGCAATATCATCCACTGACGCCGCCGCGACCTTTGCAATGGCCGCCACATCGTCAAGAAGCGCCAGTAATCCGCTCATAGCTGCAATCCGCTCTGCTTTGTTTCCGAAAGAGAACACGGCGAAACGCTGAGCGCTCCGCCGTGCTGCAAATATTCTGACATGCAAAGGTTGCAGAGGTGTCAGCTGCCGGTTTTGCCAAGCGCCTTATCAATCGCCGGGCGAACCACGCGCTCATATTCCTGGCGGGTGATGGGGCCTGCGTGGCGCAGAAGGATGCGGCCTTCGCCGTCGATCAGATAGGTCTCGGGCACGCCGTAGACGCCCCAGTTGATCGCCATGCGGCCAGCGGCATCGGCGCCCATGGTGCTATAGGGGCTGCCGAGTTCTTTCAGAAAACTTTGGGCCTGGCCGGGCTGGTCTTTGTAATTCACGCCGTGAATTTTGATGCCTTCGCCCGCCATCTCAATCAGGAAGGGATGCTCGACCCGGCAGGGCGCACACCAGCTGGCCCAGAAGTTCACCAGCTTCAGCCCCGGCTCGCGCAGCGCCTCGGACGTCAGCAAGGGCGCGCCCTCCATCGCCGTCAGCTCAAAGGCCGGAACCTCGCGCCCGACCAGAGCCGAGGGCAGCGCATCAGGATTGTCGCGATACATCCCGGCTGCGAAAACCCCCACCAGCACGCCGAAGATCGCGGGCGGCAGAAACATCAGCCATTTCTTAGCCATTGGTCCGTCCCTGTCGTTTCTCAATCGCCTCAAGGCGATGGCGCACTTTACGGCCCCGCAGCACGGTTGCAACCACCAGCGCGATCAGAAGTCCGAGACCGCTGCCATAAGAGGCCAGCACCGCGAAGGCATATTTTCCAAGATCAGGTATCATACCAGGCGCTCCCGGGCTTCAAGGGCGCGGATGCGCCGCATACGGATTTCCGTGCGGGTGCGCGTCAGCACCAGGGCGAAAAACAGCAGCACAAAGCCCGCGATACAGACCAGCAGCGGATACCAGAAAACATCCGAGACATTCTCCTGCTTATCAAGGCTGAGGGATGCGCCCTGATGCAGGCCCTGGTTCCAGAAATTCACCGCATAGCGCGACAGCACCGCAAAGACCGAACCCACAAGGCACAAAATGCCCGTCAGATCGGCGGCGGTGTCGGGATCCTCAATCGCCTGCCAGAAGGCGATATAGCCGATGTAGAAGAGAAACAGGATCAAAAAGGCGGTCAGCCGCGGATCCCACTCCCACCAGGTGCCCCACATGGGCTGGCCCCAGAAGGCCCCGGTTGCCAGCGCGATCAGCGTGAAGACCATGCCCGCCGGGGCCGCCGCGCGGGCCGCCAGCGCCGAGACATGGTGGCGCCGGATCAGCCAGATCAGCGAAGCCACCAGCATCATCACCCAGGCATTGATCGCCATCATGGCGGCGGGCACATGCAGATAGATAATCCGGACGGTTGAGCCCTGTTTGTAGTCGTCGGGGGTAAAGAAAAAGCCCCAGATCAGCCCGATGGTGAGACACAGGCCCGCCAGCGTCCAGATCAGCGGCAGAACCTTCGCGGAAGTCTCCATGAACTTCCGGGGGTTCGCGTAATCCCAAAGTGACATTCCCCCTCCTTCCCGCCGCCTGTCGCGGCCTTTTATTGGCTGCCCGTCCGCCCCTCAGCGCAGGTTAATACGCAGAGCGGCGGCGGCGGCGAAGGGCAAAAGCGCCACCGAACCCAGAGAAATCCCCGCCAGCAGCGCCAGCGGCGTTGAGACATCCATCCCCAGGGCACCGCGGCGGATCACCTCGGCCCCGAAGATCAATGTCGGCATATAAAGTGGCAGAACCAGCAGCGAGAGCAACAGCCCGCCGCGTCGCAGCCCGACCGTCAGCGCCGCGCCAAAAGCCCCGATCACCGAAAGCGCAGGCGTGCCCAGCAGCAGCGAGAGCATCAGCCAGCCCATGGCCGCATCCGGCAGATGCAGCAAAACACCCAAAAGCGGCGAGATCAGCACCAGCGGCAGCCCGGTCGTCATCCAATGAACCAGCGCCTTGATAAAGGCCACGGCCTCCAGCGGCAGCGGCGCGGTCGCCAGCAGATCCAGCGAGCCATCCTCGTGATCCAGCGCAAAAATGCGATCCAGCGACAGCAGGCAGGCCAGCAGCGCGCCGACCCAGAGGATCCCCGGAGCCGCCGGCGCAAGAACTTCACGCTCCGGCCCGACACCCAGCGGCACAAGGATACAGATAATCAGAAAAAAGCCGAGACCGAGGCCAAAGCCACCACCCGCACGAACCGAGATGCGAAGATCGCGGATCAGCAGTGCCAGCATGGCAGCTCCCGCAGACACAAATCAGGTTGGAACCGGCAAAGGGTCACAGAAAAGCCTCGTCGAAAGCGCCGCCCATGCCCCCCTCAGAGGGGGGACGGGCCCGAAAGGGGCTCAGATCCAGCACTGTCGCTGTCTCAAGCCCCAGGTCGATATGTGTCGCTAACACAGCCGCCCCGCCGCTGGCGAGGTGACGCTTTACCATTGCGGCAAAAAGCCCCACAGAGGCCGCGTCCAGCGAGACGGTCGGCTCATCCAGCAGCCAGACCGGGCGTCCGGTGACCAGAAGCCGTGCCAGACCCAGACGGCGCTTTTGTCCGGCGGACAGATTCTGCGCCGGACGATCGGTGAGTTTTTCGAGATCCATCGCACGCAGCGCCGCCGTAACAGCCGCCTGCCCCTGCCCGAAAACCGAGGCCCAGAAGGTCAGGTTTTCCTGCACCGTCAGCGTGGGCTTCAACCCGTCGGCGTGACTGGCATAGACCAGGCTCTCGGGATCGGCATGGATCTCTCCGGCCATGGCGGGCTGCAGCCCGGCGATGGTGCGCAGAAGTGTGGTTTTGCCCAGACCATTGGGGCCGCGCAGCACCAGAGCCTCACCCGCCCCAAGCGACAGGCTGACGCCCTCAAGCACCGCAATGCCGCCGCGGGCCACCGTAAGATTGCTGAGGCTGAGCATTGACCCTGTCAAACCGGCAAAAGCGCCGCCGCGATCCGGCGGCCTTCCGAGAGGCAGACGTTATAGGCGCGCGCGGCGGCAGAGGTGCTCATCGGCTCAAGGCCGATCCCGGCCGCTTCCAGGGCCTCGCGCAGGGCTTTGGGCGGATGCGCCACATCGGCGCCCGCGCCGTAAAAGATCACATCGACCACCCCCCGCAGCGCCAGAAGTTCCGCCGGATCCGCACTGCCGCTCCAGCGCATCGTGCCCTCGGGCGTGACCAGAACCGCGCCCTCAAAGACTTCACCGCCGACGCGGAAAAACCCCGGACCATAACCATCGATGGGTTTCAGCGCCCCGAACTGCACTTCCGTGAGATTCATCCGCCTGCCTCTACGTAAAAGTCAGCGTCCATCCCGGGCCCGCAGACGGGTCCGCAGCCGCACGCTGCATCAGCCTTGCCAGAGTGGCAGCCCATAAAGCGCCGAGCCTCCGATCACAAGCCACGATCCCACTTTATAGACTTTCACGCGATCCGGCCGGAATAAAAACGACCCGATCGCATTGCCAAGCGCGAAAGGCACCAGAAGGATCGCCGACAGCGCCACAAGCCCGGCCCCAAGCTGGCCCGTCAGGCCGAGCGAGATCCCCAAAAGCAGATCAACGCTGACCATAAAGATCGTCATCGTGGCCCGCATCACCTGCACCGGCAACTGACTGGAGAGATAAAAAAGGATCACCGGCGGCCCCGGCAGCGCCGTGGCCCCGCCGAAGATCCCGGCCAGAAAGCCCACGCCAAGGATTTCGCGAATGCCGCGCCGCCCGCGCCACTGCCAGCCACAGACCAGCGCCGCCACCGTGCTGAGCGCCAGCAGGCTGACACCCCAGCGAAAGACCAGAGGCTCAATCCAGAAGAGCAGCCAAAGCCCGGCCAGAACGCCCGGGATCAGCGCCAGCCCCAGCCATTTCAGGTCCTGCCAGCGCGCCAGACGCATCGCTCCGGGAATATTGGCCAGCGAGCCGATGAGATCCATCACCACCACCACCCCCACCGCCTGCGCAGGAGCCAGCACCGCGCCCGCGAAAGGCATGAAGACAAGGCCCGAGCCAAAGCCCGCAAAACCGCGCGTCAGCCCCGCCATAAAGGCCGCACCGATCAGCCAGGACAGACCCGGGGTCTGCGCCGCCAGCGTGAGATGCGAAAGGAGAATATCAGTCATGGCCCCGTCCCGTCGCCGCGCTCTTGGGCCGATCGATGCCAGGCGCGGGCCTGAAATGCAAGCTCTGCGGGCTGCGGGATATGAAAAAGCGCAGCGGCTGTGACCGCTGCGCCCGAAATCTTACGACTGCCAGCCACTCAGGCCGAAGCAGCCTCCGTGCGGCTCAGAACCTGCGAGATGGTCGCTTTCAGAACGCGGACTTTCACGCCGTCTGCGATCTCAACTTCGACTTCGCCGTCTTCTTTGACGCGGGTCACTTTGCCGATGATGCCGCCCTGGGTCAGAACGCTGTCGCCTTTGCGCAGCGCTTCTACCATGGCGCGGTGCTCTTTCATCTTCTTCTGCTGCGGACGGATCAGCAGGAAATACATGATCCCGAAGATCAGGATCAGCGGCAGAAAGCTGGTCACGGCGCTGGCTGCACCGCCACCGGCGGCCTGAGCGAATGCGGGGGTTGCGAACATCTGTTTATGTCCTTTCTGCGGGCTGTGCGGCACCGCCTGGGGGCGGGCCGCTGGCCCGATCTTCAATCTCACTCCGCAGCCCGTAAAGCGCCGCAGGAAAGCGTGCGAAACCCTAGCGGCAGCCGCGGGCGATGACAAGCAGAGGGCGAGGGGTTTTAACCCTGAAAGATCAGCCGTGAAAGCGCCGCCCGGTGATCTTCAGGCAGCGGCTCGGGGCGGCGCGACAGCCTGCCCGCCCGGACATTGCTGAAGCTCAGATCCGCAAAAGCGCTCGCGTCGTCGTTGCGAAAAAGCCCGATCTGCCAGCGCACCGAAGAGGTGCCGATCTGCAGCACTTTCAGCCCCGCGCAGACCCGGTCGGGAAATCCGGCCTCGGCGTGAAAGCGGCAGCCGGTCTCGACCACCATATTGAGATGCGCAGAGTGGTGCAGATCCAGCAGCCCCTCACGCAGCAGCCATTGATTAACCGCCGTATCCGTCAGCCGGTAATGCACCGTGTTGTTCAGATGGCCGTAAATATCATTGTCATCCCAGCGAAGCGCGAGCGCCTCAAAGACGGGATAATCCGCGCGCTGCGACGGGGGGAGACGGCTCATCCGCGCCGCCGCCAGCTCTGCCACAGATCACCGCCGATCTGCTGCATCTGCGTCATCTCAAAGCGCGGTGCCTCGCTGAGAGCCGCAACCCCGAGTGCGCCAAGACCCGCACGGCCGTCTGCTCCCAGCAGCACACCCGCAGTGAAGACCTCTATCTGATCCACAAGATCTGCGCCGATCAGGCCCGCCGCGAAAGCACCGCCGCCCTCGCAGAACACCCGCGTCAGGCCAAGATCACCCAAAGCCTGCATCAGCGCTTCGGGATCAACAGAGCCGGAAGGTCCTGACGCAACTTCAATAGGTTCCGCGCCTTTCTTCATCCAGTGGGACCGCGCCTCCTCCGGCGCAGCGGACCCATGGATCAGCAAAAAGCGCCCCTGCGGCAGCGAGGCTTCCATCCGCCCGCCGCGTGGCAGATCCAGACCGCCCGAGACCACAATCCGCAGCGGCTGGTGGCGGTATCCCGGCAGTCTGAGCGTCAGTTCCGGATCATCCGCCCGCGCGGTTCCGGCCCCCACCATCACCGCATCATGACCCGCACGCATCAGATGCACCCGGGCGCGGGCCTCCGGTCCGGTGATCCAGCGGCTCTCCCCGCTCGAAGTGGCAATCCGCCCATCGAGGCTGAGCGCGAGTTTCAGCGTCAGCATGGGCCGTCCGCGCGTGATGCGCGACAAAAACCCCTCCTGCAGCACCGCAGCCTCGGCCGCCCTCACCCCCGTCGTGACCGCAATCCCGGCGGCGCGCAGAATGTCATGCCCGCGCCCCGCCACCCGGGGATCGGGGTCCTGCAGCGCCGAGACGACCCGCGCCACCCCCGCCCGCACCAGGGCTTCCGCACAGGGTCCGGTTTTGCCGGTATGGGCGCAGGGCTCAAGCGTGACATAGGCGGTGGCCCCGCGCGCCGCCGCTCCGGCCTGGGCGAGCGCCTGAGGCTCGGCATGGGGCCTGCCGCCCGGCGCCGTGGTGCCGCGCCCGAGGATGCGGCCCTCTTTCACAATCACACAGCCCACGGCGGGATTGGGCCAGGTCAGCCCCAGCCCCCGCCGCGCCATGGCCAGCGCATGCGCCATATGGCGCAGATCCTCATCGCGGCTCACGTTCGGTCCGTTCTCTCGTCTTCGCGGGGCTTCGGGCGCAGTTCTGCGACGAAGCGATCAAAATCACCTGCGGCCTGGAAGTTCTTGTAAACACTGGCAAAACGGACATAAGCGACCGTGTCGATCCGGGCCAGAGTCTCCATGACAATCTCGCCGATGATATGCGAGGCGATATCGGTTTCGCCCAGGCTTTCCAGTCGCCGCACAATGCCTGAGATCAGCTGATCAATCCGCTCGGGCTCAATCGGGCGCTTCTGCATGGCGATGCGGATGGAGCGCTCAAGCTTGGTGCGGTCGAAATCTTCGCGCCGCCCCGAGGTTTTGACGACCACCAGATCGCGCAGCTGCACCCGCTCATAGGTGGTGAAGCGCCCGCCACAGGCCGGACAGAAACGGCGGCGACGGATCGAGACGTGGTCTTCTGCAGGACGCGAGTCTTTCACCTGCGTATCGATATGGCCGCAGAACGGGCAACGCATGAGGGGTCCTTGCTCTCTTTGTATCAGATCACAGCACTGCCACCCAGCTTAGCGCGGGGCAGCAGAACTGCTACAACCCGCCATACCATCCCCTGGATATTGTTTCCACCTGTTGCGTATCCGTCTCATTCTGCCAGCGCGCGCAGCACTTTCAACCGTCCAGGCGGGATCCGCGCGGGCTCAAGCGCGGCGAAAACGTGCAGCGTGTTCAACGCCGGATCCGGCACCGCGTGATCCGAGACCCGCGCCCCAAGCGCCAGATAGCCGCGCAGCAGGGGCGGCAGGACAGGGGCCGCGCCAAGGGGCTGCTGCGGCAATGCCACGGCCCCTCCCCCCCTGAGACCCGGAGCCCAGTCCTGCGGCGCGAGCGCCGTCTGGCGCAGATAGGCAAGCGCGGGCTCATGGAGGGCCGGATCAGAGCCCGGAAACGAGGCGCAGCCAAAGAGAGCCGTTGCCCCCCCTTCTTCCGCGGCGCGGGTGATGCCGCCCAGAAGCTGCTGGAGGGTAAAAAGATCGCTCAACTGCGGATCGAGGCAAAACCGCCCCACCTCCAGACTGCGGGAAAACTTCAGGAAAAACCGTTTCAGATCATAGAATTGCGCGGTGTAACCGGCCTGCCCCTCATCGCCCTGCCACAGCGTCAGGCGCAGCGTGCCGATCAGATCCTCACCGCGACAAAGCATCAGATGCCGCGCCCGTCCATCCCAGTCGTCCGGCGCGGCAGCATGGCCAAAAGCCCGCTGCCGCAGGGCGGCGATGGCCCGAAGATCCTCAGGTGAGGCGGCATAGCGCAGGAGCGCGCGCGGTGACGCCATCAGATCTTCCCCCGAAAACTTCCCCGCCCCCCTTGTCCGGGGCGCAGTGCCGGGGCCATCTTAGGGGGGATACCCTGCCAGGAACAAGAGAGGCCGGACATGGACAAAGTGGAAAAGACAAACGCCGAGTGGCGCGAAGGGCTTTCCGATCTCGCCTATCACGTCACCCGTGAGCACGGCACCGAGCGCCCCTTCACGCATGATAATTTTCCTGACACGCCCGGCACTTACCGCTGTGTCTGCTGTGATGCACCGCTGTTTGATCATCTGCAGAAGTTTGAAGCGCATTGCGGCTGGCCGGCTTTTTCTGCGCCGATCGAAGAAGAATTGGTCGGCCATACTGTCGATGAGCGCTTCAACATGCGCCGCACCGAAGTGCATTGCGCGCGCTGTGACGCGCATCTGGGTCATGTGTTTCCTGACGGCCCGCCGCCGACGGGTCTGCGCTACTGCATCAATGGCGTCGCTCTGCGCTTTGAGCCGGAAGAGGCCTGAGGCCGCTTCCGGACTTTAAAATCAGGCCGTAATGATCTGATTAAAGGGTATAATTCAGCGCCCCGCCATCCAGAAGGATGTTCTGGCCGATCATGAAACCCACATGCTGCGAGCAGAGGAAAGCGCAGGTTGCGCCGAACTCTGCCGCAGTACCATAACGCTGCGCCGGGATACCCGCGGCGCGGCGTTTGCGGACCTCCTCCATCGACAGACCCTCGGCCTTCGAGACCGCGCCGTCGAGCATGATGGCGCGGTCCGTCGCGTGGATCCCCGGCAGAAGATTGTTGATGACCACGCCTTTCGGGGCCACCTGACGCGCGGTCCCGGCCACAAATCCGGTCAGCCCCGTGCGCGCCGCATTGGACAGGCCGAGGGTGGCAATCGGCGATTTCACCGACTGGCTGGTGATATTGACGACCCGGCCCCAGCCGCGCTCCATCATCCCCGGCATCAGCGCCTGCATCAGCGCGATCGGCGTCAGCATATTGGCGTCAAGCGCGCGGATGAAATCCTCCCGCGACCAGTCGCTCCAGACGCCGGGGGGCGGCCCGCCCGCATTGGTGACCAGGATGTCAATCTGACCGGCCTGCGCCAGAACCCCGGCGCGCCCCGCCTCGGTGGTGATATCCGCCGCCACAGCCGTCACACGGACGCCAAAGCGCGCATGCAGATCGGCGGCCGTCGCCTCCAGCGCTTCGGCACCGCGGGCGTTCAGCACGATATCCACGCCCGCCTCTGCCAGGGCTTCGGCGCAGCCACGTCCCAGGCCCTTTGAACCGGCACAAACCAGCGCCCGTTTTCCCTTAATCCCCAGATCCATCTTTGTCCCCATCTGACTGCCGCGCGTGTTCTCTCGCGCGATTGTCATGACTGTGCCGCATTTCTGCCACCAGAGTGAACGCATTCTCCACTATCAGGGGGAGATAATTTGCCATCACCGCGCTGTGACGGAGGCTGAAGTGTCCTTTAACGCCGATCTGAACGCTTCGCTGACCGATGCTGCACATATTGTGCATGTCTTTGCAGCAGATGATCTTTTTGTCTCGGCCGGAGCCAATCACGGCGATGGTCTGGGCGAGGGGGAGGCGATCTGCGCGGGCGATATTTATGAACTTGATTCGGCGGCCCGCCTTCGGCCCCTGGCGCTGGCGCGACCGGGCGTCAGCCGCTCACCCGCGCGGGGTCAAAGGATTGCCGCCGGCTCGCAGATTGGCGCGCCGGGCGATCCGGTCGCGCTGGCCGGGCGGCTGGTCTTTATGGCGCCGGACGGCCAAAAAGCGGAACTGCTGCTGCTGCGCTGTCACAGTGGCGGGCTGAGCGGGGCGGCCTCACTTTATGTGCTGCCGCTGTCGCCGCTGACGCCGCGCACCGAATATATGCTGCTGACCTCTGAGCCCGCGCCGGAGGATCTGCGGCTTGCGGATCTGCTCTGCCTCTCGTTTCATCGCGGCACCCGGGTGATGCGGGCGGATGGCACGGCGGTAACGGTCGAAAGCCTGCGCCCGGGCGAGCGGCTTTTGACCCGCGATCACGGCGCGCAACCGCTGCGCTGGATCGGCACCACGACCCTGCGCGCAAGGGGCAGCTTTGCGCCGGTGGTGGTGCCTGCGGGCACGCTCGGGAATGATGGCGAACTGGTGGTCGGGCCGCACCAGCGGCTTTTTATCTATCAGCGCGACCGCCTGCCAGGGCAGCGGAAGTCAGAGCTTCTGGTCCAGGCGCGCCATCTGGTCGATGATGAAAAAGTCTATATTCGCGAAGGGGGTTACGCGGAATACTTCAGCCTGGTTTTTGACCGCCATGAGATCATCTATGCCGAAGGCATCCCGGTTGAGAGCCTGATGGTCAATGACGCAACGCTCGCCGCCATGCCCGCCCCCCTGCGCGCGGAGGTGGAGACGCATCTCCCCGGCCTGACCCAGGAGCCGCATTTTGGCGAGGCGGCGGGCGAGGGGTTGATCCCCGCCCTGCAAAGCCGCCTGCGCCCCGCTCAGCTACCGAGGGCGCGGGCGATCAGGCCAAGGGCGTGATCGCAGGCCGCCGCGCGAACGGCGGCACGGCCCAAGGCGCCGAATTCGACCGTTTCGGTCCTCACCCCCCCGCTGTCGGCCAGACCAAAGCAGACCCGGCCTTCGGGTTTGAACTCTGACCCGCCCGGGCCCGCGATCCCGGTGATCGACACCGCAATCCCCGCCCCCGCCTTGGCGCGCGCACCAGCGGCCATCTCCAGCGCGACCTCCTCTGAGACCGCGCCAAAGCGCGAAAGGGTCGCTTCCCGCACCGCCAGCATCTCGACTTTGGCGGCGTTCGAATAGGTTACAAAGCCGCGCTCAAAGACGTCAGAGGCCCCCGGCACCGAGGTCAGCGCCGCCGAGACCAGCCCTCCGGTGCAGCTTTCCGCCGTGCTCAGCGTCAGCCCCCGGGCGCGGGCGCGGGCAATCAGATCCGCCAGCAGGGTGTCATCCATAAAGGAAAGGCTCCAGCACCGCGTGATAAAGACCGGCAAGGATCACCGATCCGATGCCCGCAAAGAGCCCCGCCCAGAGATCATCAAGCATGACCCCCGCCGCATCGCCGCGCCGGTCTGCCCGACCGACCAGCCAGGGCTTGGTGATGTCGAAAAGCCGGAACAGCAAAAAGGGCACCACAAAGCCCGGCCAGGCCTCCAGCAGCGAAACCCCGTGACGCCAGAGCGGCAGCACGGTGAAACACATCGCCAGCCACTGCCCCGCGACCTCATCAATCACGATCTCCGAGGGGTCTTTATCCGCCTGCCCCGCAACCGCGCGCGGCACCGCCCAAAAGCCCAGTAGCGTCACCAGCACCACGCCCAGCGGCAGCAGCAGCGGGTGAAGCCCCTCGACGATCACGATGGCCAGGATGACCGCGACCAGCGATCCCCAGGTGCCCGGCGCAGGCCGGATCAGCCCGGCATAGCCAAAGGTGGTGATAAAGCGGATCATGCGCGCACCAGAAGCGCCGTGGCCTGCGAGGCGATGCCCTCTTCGCGGCCCGTGAAGCCCAGCTTTTCGGTGGTGGTCGCTTTGACGCTGATCTGCGCCACATCGACGCCCATGATCGCAGCCAGAGCCTGGCGCATGGCCAGTTGATGCGGGCCGATCTTCGGGCGCTCGCACATCAGCGTCACATCGCAGTTTGCCAGCTTATAGCCGCGCGCGGCCACCCGCTCCATGGCGTGGCGCAGGAAAATATGGCTTTCAGCGCCCTTCCACTGCGGGTCCGAGGGCGGGAAATGCGTGCCGATATCGCCCTCCGCCAAAGCGCCATAGATCGCATCGGTCAGCGCATGCATGCCCACATCGGCGTCCGAATGGCCCAGCAGCGCCTTGTCATGCGGCAGCCTCACCCCGCAGAGCCAGACGTGGTCCCCTTCGGTAAAGGCATGCACGTCAAAGCCGTTGCCCATGCGGATATCCATATCGCGTCCTTTCAGAATGCGCCTCGCCCTTGCGAAATCTTCGGGCCAGGTCAGCTTCAGATTATCCTCATCCCCATCGACAATCGCAATGGTGAGGCCGGCGTCCCGCGCCACCTGCACATCATCCGTGGCCCCGCCCGGATGGCCCGCATGGGCGGCGCAGATCGCCTCGTAGCGGAAGGCCTGCGGGGTCTGGGCGCGAAAAAGCCCATCGCGGCGCTCGGTGCCGCTGACCTCGCCGTCGCGCCCGCGCCAGAGGCTGTCGGTCACCGCCAGGGCCGGGGCGGCACCAGGGCCACGCAGCAGCGCCTGGCGCAGGCGGTCTATCATGGCCGCGCCGGGGAAAGGCCGCGCGCCGTCGTGAATATAGACGGTCTCCGGCGCTTCGCCTTTCAGCGCCGCAAGCCCCGCCTGCACCGAATCGGCGCGCTCGGGGCCTGTGGTCGCCACGAGGATGCAGCCCGGGGGAATATCCGCCCGCGTCAGATCCTCGGGATGCAGCACCAGCACAACGCGCGACAGCCCCGCCGCGCGCAGCGCATCCACCGCATGGGCCAGCACCGGCTGCCCCGCGAGATCGCGCCACTGCTTGGGGATCCCCCCGCCCATGCGGCTGCCCCGTCCGGCTGCGACAATAATGGCGGCCTCACGCATCTTCGCGCTCCTGTCCTGCGGCTTTGCGCCTGTGCTATGCTGCGGGCGGCGCTCTGTCCACCTCAGGCGGCAGGCAGGGCGCCGCCGATTTTTCGCGCTACGCTCATTTTTCGTGCATTTGCCCGCTTTTTGCGCCAAATCGACAGGCAATTGCCTGCATTGCAGGAAAAATACCCCTCTTCTGCATGGACGGCCCTGCCGCGCCTGCATACCCAAAACTCATTCGCACAAGGATCAGGCAGTTGACCCTTTCTCTGGCAGACCTCCGGCTCGACCCTCCGGTCTTTCTCGCACCGCTTGCGGGGATTACCGATCTGCCGTTTCGCCGGGTGGTCTCGGGCTTCGGCGCGGGGCTTGTCGTCTCGGAAATGATTGCAAGTCAGGACGTGGTGCAGGGCCGCCCGCTGGCGCGTGCCAAGGCAGAGCTTGGCTTTGGCGAGGCCGCGACCTCGGTCCAGCTGGCCGGACGTGAGGCGCATTGGCTGGCAGAGGCCGCAAAATACTGCGAAGCCCAGGGTGCGAAAATCATCGATTTCAACATGGGCTGCCCCGCCAAACGGGTGACGGCGGCGGGCGGCAATGGCGCCTGCGGCTCGGCCCTGATGCGCGAGCCCGATCATGCCATTTCGCTGCTTGAGGCGGTGATTGGCGCGGTGAAAGTGCCGGTCACGCTGAAAATGCGGCTCGGCTGGGATGATGACAGCCATAACGCCGCCGAAATTGCCCGCCGCGCCGAAGCCTCGGGCGTGCAGATGGTGGTGATCCATGGCCGCACCCGCTGTCAGTTTTACAAAGGCAAGGCCGATTGGTCCGCGATTGCGCGGGTGAAAGAGGCGGTCTCGCTGCCGGTCATTGCCAATGGCGACATCACCTCGCCCGCATCGGCGGCCGAGGCTCTGCGCCTTTCGGGCGCGGATGGCGTCATGATCGGGCGCGGTGCTCAGGGTCGCCCCTGGGTGCTGGCTGAGATTGCGCATCAGCTTTTCGGCGCGCCTGCGCCGCAGATCCCGACGGGGGCGGCCCTCGCCGATCTGGTGGTGGGCCATTATGAGGCCATGCTGAGTTTTTACGGCACTGAGCTTGCGGTGAAGGTCGCCCGGAAACACCTGGGCTGGTATCTTGATGCCGCAGGGGCCGATCCCGCGCTGCGCGCTCTGGCTCTGACCCGGAGCGAGCCTGCCGATGTTATATCCACCCTGGTGTCGGCTCTGCGCGATGCGCCGCACCCTGCCCCTGAAAGATACGCTGCATGACCCTGCCCGCCCCCGGCATCATCTGGGCTTCGCTCCCGGTTCCGGCTCTGCTGATAGAGCCTGACAATACCATTCGCGAAGTGAATCCGGCGGCGGAGCTTTTCATGAATATGTCGCTGCGCGCGCTGAAGGGTCAGCCGCTGCTGGATATTCTGTCGATTGATGCGCCGCTGGATGAAGGTCTGGCGCGGGTGCGCAAAAACCAGTCGGCGCTGTTCATCAACGATGTGGATGTGACCTCCGGCGACCGCCCTCCGGTGCAATGCACCCTGCATGTGGCCCCGGTCCAGGACGCGCCGGAGACGCTTTTGGTGATGATCTCACCGCGGGAACTGGCAGACCGCCTCGGGCGCGGCACCGGTTCACGCTCAGCAGCGAAATCGGCGATCGGCATGGCGGAAATGCTGGCGCATGAGATCAAAAACCCCCTCGCAGGCATCTCCGGTGCGGCGCAGCTATTGTCGATGGGCCTTTCGCCCGAGGATCAGGAGCTCACCGAACTGATCGTCGAGGAAACCCGCCGCATCGTCAAACTGCTGGAGCAGGTCGAGCAGTTCGGCAATACCCGCCCGCCCGAGTTTACCCCGGTCAATCTGCATGATGTGCTGGACCGGGCGCGGCGCTCGGCCATGGTGGGCTATGCCTCGCATATGAAATTCGTTGAGTCTTTCGACCCCTCGCTGCCTGCGGCGCTTGTCGATCCCGACCAGCTTTTGCAGGTCTTTCTGAACCTTTTGAAAAACGCAACCGAAGCTGCCGGCCCCCGGGGCGGCACCATCCGGCTGCGCAGTTTTTACGATCATGGCCTGCGGCTGCGCCGTCCCGATGGCACCTCGCGCGCGCTGCCGCTGAACATCGAGGTGATCGATGACGGCCCCGGCATCCCGCCGGATATGCTGGCCAATGTGTTTGAGCCCTTCATTTCAGGGCGTACCAACGGCACGGGGCTGGGCCTCGCGCTGGTGTCAAAAATTATCTCAGACCACGACGGCTGGATTGCGGTGGATTCGGTGCCTGGCCGCACCGCCTTTCGCATCTCGCTGCCGATGGTGCCCAAAGCTGAAAGGAAAAGCTGATGGATGGCACGGTTCTGGTCGCCGATGACGACCGCACGATCCGCACGGTTCTGACCCAGGCGCTGACGCGCGCGGGCTGCAAGGTGCATGCCACATCCTCGCTGATGACGCTGCAGCGTTGGGTGGAAGAAGGCAAAGGCGATCTGGTGATCACCGATGTCATCATGCCCGACGGCAACGGCATTGAGCAGCTGCCCCGCATCTCGCAGCTGCGCCCCGAGCTGCCCGTCATTGTGATCTCGGCGCAAAACACCATCATGACCGCCATTCAGGCGACGGAAGCGGATGCCTGGGATTACCTGCCCAAGCCCTTCGATCTGCCCGATCTGATGAAACGCGCTGCCAAAGCGCTGGAGACCCGCCGCAAGCCCGCCTCGCGGCCCCTTGTGACCTCAATCACCCAGCCGCCGCGCGAAATGGTTGAAGATCTGCCGCTGGTGGGCCGCACCACCGCGATGCAAAGCCTTTATCGTCTGGTCGCGCGGGTGATGAACACCGATCTGCCGGTTCTGATCACCGGCGAAAGCGGCACCGGAAAATCGCTGATTGCCAAAGCGATCCACGACTTTTCGGATCGCCGCGACCAGCCCTTCGTGGTGGCCCAGGCCGCAGAGCTGGCCACGCCCGCGGGGATTGCCGCGCTGAAGGCCCGCGCCCGTTCCGGCACCCTGGTGCTGGATGAGGTCGCCGATTATGATGAGGACACTCAGGCCAGCCTCGTGCGGATGATCGACGGCTTTGGCGAGGGGGCGCCGCGGCTGATGGCCACGAGCCAGGTCGATCTGACCCGCCGCATTGAGGATGGTCAGTTCCGGCAGGCGCTTTACTACCGCCTGGGCGGTGTCACCATCCCGGTTCCGCCGCTGCGCGAGCGCGTGGAAGATATCCTGCTGCTGGCCGAGCATTTCCTCGCCCGCGCCAGCCGCGACGGAGCGCCTTCGCGCAATCTCTCGGGTGAGGCCAAAGAGCTGATGCGGGCCTATTCCTGGCCCGGCAACGTCCGCCAGCTGGAAAACACCATCCGCAGGCTGTCCGTCACCGCCTCGGGCGATGACATCAGCCGCGCGGATGTGGAGCTGGTCCTTGGCAACCAGCCCGCGGCTGAACCCGCCCGCGGCGGCCCGGAGGGCGAAAAGCTCTCGGCCTCGGTGGCGCGGCATCTGCAGCGCTACTTTGATCTGCATGGCGGCGCGCTGCCCCCGCCGGGTGTTTATCAGCGGATCCTGCGTGAGATTGAGGCCCCGCTTCTCGAAATTGCGCTGGATGCGACCGGCGGCAATCAGGCCCGCTGCGCCGATCTGCTGGGGATCAACCGCAATACCCTGCGCAAGAAGATCACGGATCTTGATATCCGCGTGACACGCCGGCGGAAGTTGATGTAAAACAGCAACAGGGGCGTTGCGAAGCGGTCTATCCCACCGCATCGCCCCGAAGATGTTGAGGTTTGCGCATTAGCGCCCCCCGGATATGCCAGGCTCCTGCCGGCTGTCTGTGGCCGGGAGGAGAGGGGCACAGGTGCAGGTGACGGCACTGCCAGGATTCTGGGACCGTGTTTACGGCCTTTTGCGGGCGCGCTCGGTGCGCACCACCTTCCAGCTTGGGCTGGTCGTGCTGGGGCCATTGCTGGCCGTTTTGACCTTCCTTGTCCTCGGCCCCTTTGGCGAGCGTTCGATTTCGCGCTGGCTCAGGGCGGTTCTGCTGGCGGATATGGTCTATATCCTGCTGCTGGCGGCGCTGGTTCTGAACACCGTTCTGCGGGTTCTGGCGGGGCGGCGCGCGCAGCAGTCAGGCTCTCGGCTGCACCTGCGGCTGTCCGGGATCTTTGCCTTTGTGGCGCTGGTCCCGACCATTCTCATCGCGATTTTTGCGGTTCTGACCATCAATATCGGCCTTGAGGGCTGGTTTTCCGACCGCGTCCGCTCGGTGATCGGGGCCTCGCGCTCGGCGGCGGAGGCCTATGAGACCGAGCAGCGCCGCGCGCTTGTCGATGACACCACCTCGCTGACCTCGCGGCTCGGGCATGCGCGTCAGACCGGGATCGTCAATAATGACGGCGATATCCGCCTCTTTCTGACCCAGGAACAGGCGCAACTGCAGCGCGGTCTGCGCGAGGCCTTTGTGATCGACGGCACCGGAGAGATCCGGGCCCGCGGCGAGCGCTCTTATCTTTTTGACTTTGAAAAGCCCAGCCCGGCGGAGCTGTCGCGCGCCATCAGCGGCGAGACGGTGCTGATCCAGGATTGGCCGAACAACGAATTTCGCGTGCTGATGCTGCTGCCTGATGTGCTTGACCGGCTGATCTATGTCAGCCGCACGGTGGATGGCACGCTGCTGCGGCTTTTGGATGACACCCAGGAAAGCGTGCGGCTTTACAACCAGCTGGAGGCTGAGCGCGGGCGGCAGCTCTTTCAGTTCGGCCTGCTTTATATCGGTTTTGCGCTGATCCTGATCCTTGCGGCCGTCTGGATGGGCCTTTGGATCGCCGAGCGTCTGGCCCGCCCGGTGGGCGCGCTTGCGGGGGCAGTCTCCCGCGTGGGTAAGGGCGATTTTGACGTCCGCGTCACGCCCACCCATTCCGGCGATGAGATCGCGCTGCTGGGGCACAGCTTCAACCGCATGGCCCGGCAGCTCAAACACCAGCATGAGGCGCTGAACCGCAACCATGCGGTGACCGAAGCCCAGCGGCGGCTTTTTGACTCGGTGCTGGCCTCGGTGACTGCGGGGGTGATCGGGCTGGATGCGGAGGGCCAGGTGGTCTTTTTGAACCGCTCCGCCCGCAGGCTGCTGGAGCTGCAGCAGGAAGATCAGGGCGGGCCGATGGCGCTGCTGGTGCCGGAATTCGCAGCACTTTATCAACATGCGCGCGAGAATGAGACCACCGCCCAGGAAGAGATCCGTCTGACCCGGAAGAACCGGATGGAAAGCCTGCTGGTGCGGATCGCGCCGCGCTTTTCGGATGAGAATATCGCCGAAGGCTATGTCGTGGCCTTTGACGATGTGACCGAGCTGGTCACCGCGCAGCGCATGGCGGCCTGGGGCGATGTGGCCCGCCGCATTGCCCATGAGATCAAAAACCCCCTCACCCCGATCCAGCTTTCGGCCGAACGCATCCGCCGCCGCTTTGGCCCCAAGCTTGATGAAGAGAGCTATGAGGCGCTGGAGAACCTGGTCGATGTGATCGTGCGCCAGACCGGCGATCTGCGCCGCATCGTCGATGAATTCTCCAAATTCGCCCGCATGCCGGTCCCCGAGACCCGCGAAGAGGATCTGGTGAAACTGGTGCGCGATGCCGTGCTTTTGCAGGACGCCGGCCAGCCAGACGTGCATTTTGAGACCCGCCTGCCCGAGGGGCCGCTGACCCTGCCCCTCGACAGCACGATGATTGGTCAGGCGCTGACCAATCTTTTGAAAAACGCCGGCGAAGCGATTGCGGCCTTCCGTGAGAAAGACGCGCCACCCTCGCATACCCCGCTTATTTTGATTGAACTTGAGACGGAGGGCCCTTCAGCGGTTCTGCGCATTTCTGACAATGGCAGCGGCCTTCCGGAAGACCGCTCCAGCCTTTTTGAGCCCTATGTTACCACCCGCGCGAAGGGCACCGGCCTTGGCCTGCCGATCGTGCGCAAAATCATTGAAGAACACGGCGGCACGCTGGCGCTGGAAGATGCCCCCCCCATCGGGGGCACCGACCGGCCCGGGGCCATGGCGGTGATCCGCCTGCCGCTCGCGGTGGCCGCGCCCCGGCGCAGCCGCCACACACAATAAGGGAGACCCGTGATGGCCGATATTCTGATCGTTGATGATGAGCGCGATATCCGCGAGCTGATTTCCGATATTCTGAAGGACGAAGGCTATCAGACCCGTCTTGCTGCCAATTCCGATGACTGCCTTGAGGCGATCAACACCGCCCCTCCGGCGCTGATGATCCTCGATATCTGGCTCAAAGACAGCCGGATGGACGGGATTGATATCCTCAAGACCGTGCGGCGCGACAATCCCGGCGTGCCGGTGGTCATCATCTCGGGCCATGGCAATATTGAGCTGGCGGTGGCGGCGATCAAACAGGGCGCTTATGATTTCATCGAAAAGCCCTTCAATATCGACCAGCTTCTGGTGGTGGTGGCCCGCGCCATGGAAACCAGCCGCCTGCGCCGCGAGAATGTTGAGCTGAAGCGCAAGGATGTGACCGCCGCCGATCTCGTCGGCCAGTCCGCCGCCTTCCGCGGCTTGAAAAGCCAGCTTGATAAGGTCACCAAATCCAATGGCCGCGTGATGCTGACCGGGCCTTCGGGGGCGGGAAAAGAGGTGGCCGCGCGGTATATCCACTCCAATTCCGCCCGCGCCGCCGGCCCCTTCGTCTCGGTCTCGGCCGCGATGATAGAGCCTGAACGGATGGAAGAGGTGCTCTTTGGCCGCGAAACCCCCGGTCGCGGGGTTGAAAAGGGGCTGCTGGACCTCGCGCATGGCGGGGTGGTCTATCTCGATGAGGTGGCGGATATGCCGCCCGGCACCCAAAGCAAGATCCTGCGGGTGCTGGTGGATCAGACCTTCACCCGGGTCGGCTCTGCGGACCGCGTGCGGGTCGATCTGCGGGTGATCTCATCGACCTCGCGCGATCTGCGCCAGGAAATCGCCGCAGGCCGCTTCCGCCAGGAGCTTTATGACCGCCTGAACGTGGTCCCGGTCCATGTGCCGGGCCTGAGCGAGCGGCGCGAGGATATCCCCCTGCTGGCGCATCATTTTATCGAGACGCTGCACCGCACCCAGGGCCTGCCGCTGCGGGATCTTTCGCCCGAGGCAGAGGCACTTTTGCAGACCATGCCCTGGCCGGGCAATGTGCGGCAGCTGCGCAATCTGGTGGAGCGCGTGCTGATCCTTGGTGAGAGCAGCGATCCGATCACCCCGCGCGAATTGCAGGGCGAGAGCGAAGCAGGCACCGAAGAGGGCCGCCTGAGCCTTGGCGGTCAGATCGCCACTTTGCCGCTGCGCGAGGCGCGGGAGGTCTTTGAGCGCGAATATCTTCTGACGCAGATTCAGCGCTTCGGCGGCAATATCTCGCGCACCGCCAGCTTCGTCGGCATGGAGCGCTCCGCCCTGCACCGCAAGCTGAAATCGCTGGGTGTGGTCACCGGCAAGGGCGGCAAAGACGACGAAGAATAAGGGGGTAACTCCCGCCCCTTCCCGGGGGGGGCGCCGGCGGCCCGTCAGAGCCGCCTCCTCTCAGCCCACCGACAAAAGCCCGATCGCGCGGTCCTGGCTGAGCAGCCAGAGCAAAAAGCGCACCGCTTTGCCGCGCGGGCTGCTGAGGTCCGGATCATCGAGCAGCAGTTTGCGGGCATCGCGCTGCGCGGTCTCCATCAGCCCCGCCATGCGCTCAGGGTCCGCGAGGCGAAAGCGCGGCAGGCCCGATTGCGCCGTGCCGATCAGATCCCCCGCCCCGCGCATCGCCAGATCTTCTTCTGAGATCTTAAAGCCATCCTCGGTGTCGCGCATGATCGACAGCCGCCGCCGCCCGGTCTCAGAGAGCGGTGCCTGGTAAAGCAAAAGACAGCTTGAGGCCTCGCTCCCGCGCCCGACCCGGCCGCGCAGCTGGTGAAGCTGCGCCAGACCGAAGGTCTCGGCGCGCTCAATCACCATGATGGTGGCTGCGGGCACATTGACCCCCACCTCAATCACCGTGGTCGCCACCAGGACCCGCGCCCGCCCCGCGACGAAATCTGCCATAGCGGCATCTTTCTGCGCCGTGGGCATCTGGCCATGAACCAGGGTCACCACCCCCTCGCCGAGGGCCGCGCGCAGATGCTGAAAGCGGTCCTCCGAGGCGGTGAGATCGGTGAATTCTGACTCCTCGACCAGCGGGCAGACCCAATAGGCCTGTTTGCCCTCACTGACCGCGCGCTTCAGATGGGCCACCACCTCCTCCAGCCGCTCATCCGCCAGAAGCGAGGTGCGGATCGGCTTGCGCCCGGGCGGCTTTTCATCCAGCACGCTCACATCCATATCGCCATATTGCGCCAGCGCCAGCGAGCGCGGGATCGGCGTGGCGGTCATCACCAGGACATCCACCGCGCGGCCCTTGGCGCCCAGCTCCATCCGCTGCGCCACGCCAAAGCGGTGCTGCTCATCAATGACGGCCAGGCGCAGGTCGTGGAAATCGACGTCCTTTTGAAAGACCGCATGGGTGCCGACCAGGATCCCGATCTCTCCGGCTGCCAGCGCCGCCAGACGCGCCTGACGCTCGGCCCCCTTGTCGCGGCCGGTCAGCACCTCAAGGCGAAGGCCCGCAAGATCCGCCAGCGGCTTCAGCCCCTCAAAATGCTGGCGCGCAAGGATTTCGGTCGGGGCCATCAGCACACCCTGCCCGCCCGCCTCCACCACCGTCAGCAGCGCCAGAAAGGCCACCAGGGTTTTGCCCGAGCCGACATCGCCCTGCAAAAGCCGGTTCATCCGCAAAGGCGCCGCCAGATCCGCGCGGATTTCGGCCACCGCGCGGCTTTGTGCGCCGGTCGGGGCATAGGGCAGCCCCGCCAGCACCTGTGCCGCCAGCCGCCCATGGCCTATGCTGGAAATCCCCGCCTTTTTGCGCGCCTTCTGCCGCGCCAGAGCCAGGGTCAGCTGATGGGCGAAAAGCTCATCATAGGCGAGCCTGCGCCGCGCGGGGGCATCGGGTGAGACATCCGCGGCGCTTTGGGGGTGGTGCTGCGCCGCAAGCGCCTCGCACCAGCCGGGCCAGCCCTCCCGCGCCATCAGGGGGCCATCGGCCCATTCCAGGGTCTGCGGCGCGCGGCTGACGGCATCCAGCGCGGCCTTGCGGATCTGCTTTTGGCTGAGGCCCGCGGTGGCGGGATAGACCGGCTCAAACTCCGGCAGATCATGGGGGGCGTCGGGATCAAGGATATGATCGGGATGCACCATCTGCGCCACGCCGTCGAAAAACTCGACCTTGCCCGAGACCAGACGACGCTCGCCGAGCGGCAGATGTTTCAGCGCGTAATCGGCGCGGGGGCCAAAGAAAACCAGCGGAAATTCGACGCCCGCATCGCGCACCATGACCCGCGCAGGCCCGCCTTTGCGGCGCGCGGGGAAATGCGCGATGATCTCGACCTCAACCGTGGCCACCATCGGCGGCACCAGATCACTGATGCTGGCGCGGCGACGGCGGTCGATCACCGAATGCGGCAACAGATACAGCAGATCGCGCGGCAGCGTGACCGAGAGCGCCTCAAAGAGCTTTGCCGTCTTCTCTCCCACCCCCGCCAGCGAGGTGAGATCGGCAAAGAGCGGGAAAAGCGCCTCCGGACGGCTCATCCGCCGATCAGCTCCAGCCAGGCGTCTTCATCAAGGACGGTGACCCCGAGATCTGCCGCTTTGCTGGCTTTGGATCCGGCCCCCGGCCCTGCGACCAGATAATCGGTTTTCGCCGAGACCGAGCCCGCCACCTTGGCGCCCAGGCTTTCGGCCCGCGCCTTGGCTTCGGCCCGGGTCATCCGCTCCAGCGTGCCGGTGAAGACCACGGTTTTGCCCGCAACGGGGCTTTGGCTGGCACGTTCTTCGGGAGGCTCAATGCTCAGATGGCGCAGAAGCCGCTCAATCGAGGCGCGCTCTTCCGGCTGCGACAGCGTGGTGACCAGCGAGGTGGCCAGCACCGCGCCGATCCCCTCAATGGCCATCAGATGCTCCCAGGCCTGACGGGCCTCGGGCGCGATTGCGGGCTCAGCCGCCCAGACCTTATCGCGCACGGCTTTCAGCGTGGCGCGGCGGCCTGCACCTTGGGCTTCGGCGCGCTCATGCGCCTCGGCCTCATCGGCCATCAGATGGCGCTCTGCCGCCGGGCGGGCGGTATCCACCGTCCCGGCCAGCGCCTCCCAGCTGCGGAAGTGCCGCGCCAGATCATTGGAGGCCACTTCGCCCAAGTGACGAATGCCAAGCGCAAAGAGGAAACGCCCAAAGCCGATGGTTTTGCGCGCCCGGATGGCAGCAAACAGCGCCTCAGAGCTTTTCTCGCCAAAGCCGTCGCGGTTTTTCAGCCGCGTCAGCCCCTGGCCGTCCCGGGCCTCCAGGGTAAAGATATCCGCAGGCTCACGGATCGAAAGCGCGGCATCGCCAAAGAACATCTCGATCTGTTTGATGCCCAGACCCTCAATGTCAAAGGCGGCGCGGGAGACGAAATGCTTCAGTTTTTCCACCGCCTGGGCCGGACAGATCAACCCGCCCGAGCAGCGGCGCACCGAATCCCCCGGCTCGCGGATCGCAGGGCTGCCGCATTGCGGGCAGGTCTCGGGGTAGAGATAGGGCGTGCTCTCTGCGGGGCGCTGCGCGAGATCCACATCAGCGATTTTCGGGATCACATCCCCCGCACGGTAGATCTGCACCAGATCGCCGGGGCGGATATCGCGCCCCTCGCGGATCGGCGCGCCGCGGCTGTCGATCCCGGCGATGTAGTCTTCATTGTGCAGCGTGGCATTAGAGACCACCACGCCCCCCACCGTCACCGGCACGAGCCGTGCCACGGGCGAGAGCGCCCCGGTGCGGCCAACCTGAATATCGATGCCCTCCAGCCGCGTCCAGGCGAGTTCGGCGGGGAATTTATGCGCAATCGCCCAGCGGGGCGTGGTGGCGCGAAAGCCCAGCCGCCCCTGCAGGCTCAGGTCATTGACCTTATAGACCACGCCGTCGATGTCATAGCCCAGCCCCGCCCGGTCAGTCCCGATGCGGCGGTACTGCGCCAGCATCTCGTCGGGGGAATGACAAAGCCGCGTCAGTGGGTTGGTCTGAAAACCAAGCTCTGCCAGGCGTGCAATCGCGCCATATTGCGTCCCGGACAGCGGCTCGGAAAGCGCGCCCCAGGCATAGGCAAAGAAGCGCAAGGGCCGCGCGGCGGTGATCTTTGCATCGAGCTGGCGCAGGCTGCCCGCAGCCGCATTGCGCGGATTGGCAAAGGTTTTATCGCCCTTCGCGGCCTGAGCCTCATTCAGCGCCAGGAAATCGGCGTGGCTCATATAGACCTCGCCGCGCACTTCCAGCACCTGCGGCGCGCCGGTCAGGCTTTGGGGGATATCAGCGATCTGTCGGGCATTGGCGGTGACATTCTCGCCGGTCTCGCCATCGCCGCGGGTGGCGGCATGGACAAGCTGACCCCCCTCATAGCGCAGCGACAGGCTCAGCCCGTCAATCTTCGGCTCTGCGGTGAACGACAGCCCCCCCGAAAGGCCCAGAAAGCGCGAGACGCGGCCACTGAACTCCTGCACATCGCCATCCTCAAAAGCGTTTTCGAGGCTGAGCATCGGGACGTCATGGCGGATCTTGCCAAAGCCCTCAGCCAGCGGCCCGCCAACCTTGGCGGTGGGGCTGTCGTCAGAGGCCAGCGCCGGAAAAGCCGCCTCCAGCGCGCGCAGGCGGCGCTTGAGCGCATCATAATCGGCATCCGTGATCTCTGGCGCATCGTCGCGGTGATAGGCGACATCGGCCTCGCCAACGCGGGCGGCAATGTCGTTCCACTCGGTCCGTGCTTCATCAAGGCCTTTCGGCAGGGTCTCGGACATCTCACGCTCCGCAGTCACTTTGCACCAGTTTTAGGCGCGCAGCACCAGAAAGAAAAGCGCCGCGCAGAGGGGCCAGCGCCCCGGCTCCGGCCCCCGTCCCCTCCCGGACCGCGAGGCCCCTGCCGCCGCGCGAAAAGCCTGCGGCCTTTTGTCATGGCCCGGGCAACTCTGATGGGCTAAGGCTGCATAAAATTTACGCAAATGCAGGGAGTGAGGCGCATGGAGGAGTGGCTGGTTCTGATCGGTGCGGGCTTTGCCGCCGGGGTGCTGAACGCGGTGGCGGGCGGCGGGACCTTTCTGAGCTTTCCGGCCCTCGTCTGGGCGGGTGTGCCGCCGATCACCGCCAATGCCACCGCGACGCTGGCGGCCCTGCCGGGCTATCTGAGCAGCTCCTGGGGGTTTCGCGATGATCTGCAGGCGGGCGGGCGGCTGTCGCTGCGCGATCTGCTGATCGTCTCTGTGATCGGCGGGGTGATCGGGGCGCTGTTGCTGGTGGTTACGCCGGCTTCGGTCTTTCTGGGGATTGTGCCCTGGCTTTTGCTGGCGGCGACGCTGCTGTTTGCCTTTGGTCCTGCGATGATGGCGGCGCTGCGCCGCCGCGGTGTGGCGGCGGCGGGCTGGCTGACCTCTGCGCTGGTGCTGCTGGCGGTCTCGATCTACGGCGGCTATTTCAACGGCGGTCTGGGGATTGTGCTGCTGGCGGCCTTTACGCTGCTGGGCTTCAGCAATCTGCACGCGATGAACGGCTTGAAGAGCATTGTTTCCTCGGTGCTTTCTGTCGTCTCTACGGCCACTTTCATCGCCGCAGGGATCATCGACTGGCACTATGCCCTGCCCCTCGCGCTGGCTTCGGCGGCGGGTGGCTATATCGGCGCAAGGCTGAGCCGGCGGATCACCAATACCACGCTTCTGCGCTGGTTCGTGACCGCTGTGGGCGCGGTGATGAGCCTCGTGTTCTTCCTGAAGTAGCCAGAGGATGGGGCGAAACACGTCCTGAGTTATGACATTTACGCACAACCTATGTGCATATTGCATAGCTTGACCCCATGCAGCCCACCCTGTCTGCTGGGCCCGCGCCGCTTTGAGGCGCGGATCCTCATGTGGAGACTGGAATGAAACGGATATCCCTTCTGGCCGTCATGGCAGGTGCTCTGACCCTCGCGGCCTGTGCGCCGCAGCCGGCCCCGGCGCCGGTCGAATATGTCCAGGAGGCTCCGGCCCTCTCGGTGCCGCCGGTTCATACCGGAAAGTATAAATAAGTCGGCAAAGGCCCTGCAATTTTGCTGCGGGGCCTTTTTGTCAGTGAAAATCGCGGCGCGGGAACTTCTTTTCCGCCCACCCCCTCGGATGGCGGCGCCCGGGTGCGCCGGATCGGGCGCTTTGCGAAGCTGACCCGGCGGCCCCGAGGGCCCGGCATCTCCGGAATATCCTGCACCTGCTCTTTCAGCCGATGCTGCACCGCGCCATCGGCTGCAGACGGCCCCGCCGTCACCGCCTGGCACAAGGCCTGACAGACTTTTCCAATGATCATCCCGGTCGCATCTTCAGGCGTCCGAAAGATCAGAAATCTGTGCGGGATCGGCGCAAAGGGGCCGGCAGACAGGCGCTGCACAGGTCGCATCCGGATCCGCTTCTCCTGCAGGCCCGGGCTTTGCGCGCGCTGAATGCAGGTCGGAACAAAGTCTGAGCCTGACGGCTCTCTCAGGCCGCAAAGCTAGAACGCAGGGGCCTTCACCGCCCGAAACCCCGCCGGGCCTGTGGCGTTTTCGCGACACTTCTTTGCGCCGAACAGTTCTGCAGCAGAGGAGCGATCGTGCAGACTTGAAGAAAATTCATATCCTTCTTAGATGCCCCGCAGTGCCCGGGTCTTTCGGGTGTTTTGCAGAGATGAACGCATCATGAGCAGCAATCAGAGCCAATCGGGCAGCCGCCAGCCGACCGCCCCCGCCCCGCAGCAACAGGGCGCGCAGACCGGCTCCGGCCAGCAGCAGCAGGGAAGCACCCGCTTCACCGACTGGGCCTCAATCTGAACCACTGACGCGCGCCGCTTTCGGCGCGCTTCGCATTTCAGGATGCTGCCCCCTTGCAGAGCGCCGCGCTCAGCGGCAATTATTCAGCCATGAGCGGCACAGCGATTTCTTCGATCAAAAACCTTGGGCCGGCGTCACAGGCGGCCTTTCTGCGCGCGGGTGTTCAGGACGCCGAAAGCCTGCGGGCCATCGGCGCGGATGAGGGCTACCGGCGGCTTTTGCAATCCGGGCAGCGGCCGCATTTCATCAGCTATTACGTGCTGCATATGGCGCTGCAGGGCCGCCCCTGGAACGACTGCCGGGGCGCGGAAAAAGAGGCCCTGCGCAAGGCCTTTGACGCTCTCGTTGCCACCACCCGAAATCCCGGTGCAGAGGGCCTGCCCCGCGCACTGGCCATGGCGCTGGATTTCTACGGCGTGCGGGCCTGAGCGGCCACCCGGGTGGGTTCAACATATCCTTTCCGCCTGGCGGCGAAGAGATATTCCAAGCCGACATCTGCGCTTTACAGGCTTTGACCCACCGCTGCAGAGAGCCATTGGTCTTTGCAATGATCAGAAGCGACTTTCCGATATACACGGTCATCCGTGCAGGCAGATCTGCGCCGATCATCACAAGGCCGGGCAGGAGCATGTGCCAGCCATGCTCCCCCGGGCCGGGGATGAACATTCCTGGGCCGGGCACAAACAGCACCAGACCCGGAATGATGCCCAACAGCGCAAAAATCTCCACGAAGCTGAAAACGCCCCGCGCCACCTCCATATTCAGCACAAAACCCCCCGGAATGACCACATGACCATCCTGGACCGCGCGTCTCTAAAATACAGTTACCCCCCCTGGCCTCCTCCGAGACCAAAGAAAAAGGCCGCACCCGAGGGTGCGGCCTTTTCCGAATTCTCACCTCAGAGGCGGCAATCAGCCGACCAGTTCGAGGCCCGAGAAGAAGAACGCGATTTCGCGGGCAGCCGCAGCTTCGGAATCCGAACCGTGGACCGAGTTTTCGCCGACCGAGAGCGCGAACTCTTTACGGATGGTGCCCTCATCGGCGTTTGCCGGGTTGGTTGCGCCCATGACTTCACGGTTTTTCAGAATGGCGCCTTCGCCTTCCAGAACCTGAACCACAACCGGCTCGGAAACCATGAATTCGGTCAGTTCGCCGAAGAAGGGACGCTCTTTGTGCTCAGCGTAGAACTGACCGGCTTGTGCCAGGGTCAGCTGGATGCGCTTTTGAGCGACGATGCGCAGACCGGCTTCTTCGAATTTCGCATTGACCTTGCCGGTCAGGTTGCGCTTGGTTGCGTCCGGCTTGATGATCGACAGGGTGCGTTCGATGGCCATGATGCCCTCTGAAATATCTGGAGAGAGCCGCGCCCCATGCGCAGCTCCTTGCGCGGCCCTGCTAGCATGGCAAAGCCTGCTTGGAAAGAGAATGCCACGTGAAATAAGGCGCGCAGACCCCGGAATCGCCATAAACCGCGTGTTCAGCCGGGCGGAGGGCAGCGGCCCGCGCCGCGCGGCAAAGCGCCCCTGACGCTTCGGGCAAAAAAAGACCCGCCAGAAGGCGGGCCGTTTTAAAAGTTCAATCTCAAAGTCCCCTGCGGGCTTGGGTTATATGACAAATCTCGCAGCAGATTACGCCCCCACCAAATGGGGGATGGTCTCAGAAAACATGCTGCTTTGCCCGGGCGATGGAGAAGCCGTGACCGGCGGTATTGCGGCAGGTCATGCCGGTGCGCTCTGAGGTGCACCAGACGCCGCCGACATTGAGGCTCTCGCCGTAGTTCAGCACCCTGGCGCGGCGGTTGATCACCGTATCGCCGTGGCAGGCCACTTCGCCGCGCCCGCGGGCGTCAAGGTAGAAGGCCTGGCCATAATCCAGCTCGCAGTCTTTGGGGCGCTTTTTATGGGTCACCGTCCCTTCAATGAAGTCGCAGCGCACGTTCTGCGGCTCTTCGTATGTCTGCATCACGCAGTGGATATTGCCGGAGGGGGCCTGGAAATTATGCTCGCCGCTGCCCGCAAACCCCGGACCCGCCAGCAGGCTGAGGGTGAGGGCTGCCAGAGAGGATGAAATAAAATGCATGATCTGAGCCTGTCACAAAGAATGCCCCAGAGGAGACTTGCGACATCCCATTGACAAGCCCCCCTCAGAGGGGCAGGCCATGGGCATGTTGCGCATTGATGACCTCACCTATTCCGTCGAAGGCCGCCCGCTGTTTGAGGGCGCCTCCGCCACGATTCCCACCGGCCATAAAGTCGGCCTTGTCGGCCGCAATGGCGCGGGTAAAACCACGCTCTTCCGGCTGATCCGGGGCGAGCTTGCGCTGGAAGGCGGCGCGATCAGCATTCCGGCCCGCGCCCGCATCGGCGGCGTGGCCCAGGAGGTGCCGTCGAGCTCGACCTCGCTGATCGACACGGTTCTGGCTGCCGATACCGAGCGCGCCGAGCTGATGGCTGAGTCCGAGACCGCCACCGATCCCGCGCGCATTGCGGAAATTCAGACCCGTCTGGCCGATATCGACGCCTGGTCCGCAGAGGGCCGCGCTTCGGCCATTCTGCGGGGCTTAGGCTTTGACAATGAGGCGCAAAAGCGCCCCTGCTCGGATTTCTCGGGTGGCTGGCGGATGCGGGTGGCGCTGGCGGGGGTGCTGTTTGCGCAGCCCGATTATCTGCTTCTGGACGAGCCGACCAACTATCTCGACCTCGAAGGCGCGCTCTGGCTGGAGAGCTATCTGCAGAAATACCCCCATACCGTGCTGATCATCAGCCACGACCGCGGCCTTCTGAACCGCGCCGTGACGGGGATTTTGCATCTCGACAGCAAAAAGCTGACCTATTGGCAGGGCAATTACGACCAGTTCGCCCGCCAGCGCGCCGAGCGGATCGCCGTTCTGACCGCTGAGGCGCGCAAACAGGATGTGCGCCGCGCCCATCTGCAAAGCTTCGTCGACCGCTTCCGCGCCAAGGCCACCAAGGCCGCCCAGGCGCAGAGCCGTCTGAAGATGCTGGAGAAAATGACGCCGATCACGCCGCCGGAAGAAGCCAAGAAACAGGTCTTCACCTTCCCGGAACCCGAAGAGCTGTCGCCGCCTATTCTGAATCTGGAAGGCGTCTCGGTCGGCTATGATGGTCCGGCGATCCTGAAGGGGCTGAACCTGCGGATCGATCAGGACGACCGCATCGCGCTTCTGGGCCGCAACGGCGAGGGGAAATCCACCCTCTCCAAGCTGCTGGCCGGGAAGCTTGCGACCATGGCGGGCAGTCTGACGCGCAGCTCAAAGCTGCGGATCGGCTATTTCGCGCAGCATCAGGTCGATGAGCTGTACCTCGATGAGACGCCGCTGCAGCATATTCAGCGCCAGCGCCCCGAAGAGCATCAGTCGAAACTGCGCGCGCGCCTTGCGGGCTTTGGTCTGACCGCCGATCAGGCCGACACCGAGGTGAAGCGCCTCTCGGGCGGGCAGAAAGCGCGTCTGTCGCTGGTGCTGGCAACGCTGGATGCGCCGCATCTGCTGATCCTCGATGAGCCGACCAACCACCTTGATATTGAGAGCCGCGAGGCGCTTGTTGAGGCGCTGACCGCCTATACCGGCGCGGTGATCCTGGTCAGCCACGATATGCACCTGCTGGGGCTGGTGGCAGACCGGCTCTGGCTGGTGAAGGGGGGCAATGTCACGCCCTACGGCAAGGACCTTGACGCCTACCGCGCCGAACTGCTGGAGCGCGACAGCGGCCCTGCCCCGGCAAAGCCCGAAAAAGCCGCCCCCGCGAAGGTGAAGCCCTCCCGCGATGTGATCCTAGGCCTGCGCGCCGAGCTGCGCAAAGCCGAAGAGCGGGTGGCAAAGCTCGAAGAGATGCGCACAAAAGTGGCTGACAAGCTCGCCGATCCAGGCCTTTATGAAGAGGCCCGCATCCATGAGCTGGAAGGCTGGAACCGCAAATTCGCGGAAATCGAAGAGGCCATGATCCGCGCTGAGGGTCTGTGGCTGGACGCCCAGGAAAAACTCGACGAAGCGGAAAGCTGAGCGAGACAAACTCACCGTAACGACCGTCGGAGGACCCGTGATCGACGCCACCTTTCTTCTGACGGTCTTTACCACGCTGATTGTGATCCTCGATCCGATCGCGCTGGCGCCGCTGTTCATCCCGCTGACGGCAGGAATGAGTTCCGCCAGACGCCGCCAGGTCGCCATCCGCGCCAGTCTGACCGCGGCGGGGATCCTGACGGTTTTTGCGCTGATCGGGGACGGGCTTTTGCGGCTGACCGGGATTTCCCTGCCCGCCTTCCGGGTCGCGGGGGGCGTGCTTTTGTTCCTCACCGCCCTCGATATGCTCTTTGAGCGGCGCACGCAGCGGCGGGAAAACAAGGTCGATGAAAAAACGCATGAGGCCGATCACTCCGATCACGATGATCCGTCGGTCTTCCCTTTAGGCATTCCGCTGATCGCGGGCCCCGGGGCCATTGCCTCGATGATCCTGCTGATCTCGCAGGGCGGCGGCGACTGGACGGCCTTTCTGGTGGTCGAGGGCGTGATGCTGGGCGTGATGTTTCTGTGCTTTCTCAGCCTTCTGGCGGCGGGCGCGGTGGAGCGGATGCTGGGGCGAACCGGCACGCTGGTTGTGACCCGTCTTCTGGGCATGCTGCTGGCAGCGCTGGCGGTGCAATTCATTATCGACGGCATCAAAGGCTCGGGCCTTCTTGGCTGAGGGCTTCGAAGGGGGCGCTGCCCCCTTCACCCCCGGAGTATTTTTCAAAAGCCAAAAACAAGGCGCCGCGCCGCGCCTGCCCTTGCCCTGAGTGGTCAGGGCGGCTATGGGGGCCGCAGTCCGCAGCTTTACCCCCGAGAGGCCCGCGATGATCCCGCGCTATTCCCGCCCCGAGATGGTTGCCATCTGGTCGCCCGAGACCAAATTCCGCATCTGGTATGAAATCGAGGCGCACGCCTGTGACGCTCAGGCCGAGCTGGGGGTGATCCCGAAAGAGAACGCCGAAGCCGTCTGGAAAGCGAAAGACGTCCAGTTCGACGTGGCGCGCATCGATGAAATCGAAGCCGTGACCAAGCATGACGTCATTGCCTTCCTGACCCATCTGGCAGAACATGTCGGCTCTGACCAGGCGCGCTTTGTTCACCAGGGCATGACCTCCTCGGATGTTCTCGACACCACGCTGAACATCCAGCTGGTGCGCGCCGCAGATCTGCTGCTGGCTGGCATGGACCGCGTGCTTGCAGCGTTGAAGACCCGCGCCTTTGAGCATAAAGATACCGTCCGCATCGGCCGCAGCCACGGCATCCATGCAGAGCCCACCACCATGGGTCTGACCTTCGCGCGCTTCTATGCCGAGATGGAACGTGGCCGCACCCGTCTCGTGGCCGCGCGTGAAGAGATCCGCACCGGCGCCATCTCCGGCGCGGTCGGCACCTTTGCCAATATCGATCCCTACGTCGAAGACTATGTCTGCAGACAGCTGGGCCTCGAGCCGGAGCCCGTCTCGACCCAGGTGATCCCGCGCGACCGTCACGCGATGTTCTTTGCGACCCTCGGCGTCATCGCCTCCTCGATCGAGAATATCGCGATCGAGATCCGCCATATGCAGCGCACTGAAGTTCTTGAGGCCGAAGAGTTCTTCTCGCCCGGCCAGAAGGGCTCCTCGGCTATGCCGCACAAGCGCAACCCGGTTCTGACTGAAAACCTGACAGGTCTTGCCCGCCTCGTGCGCATGTCGGTGATCCCGGCGATGGAAAACGTCGCCCTCTGGCACGAGCGGGACATCTCCCACTCCTCAGTAGAGCGCGCAATCGGCCCGGACACCACCATTACCCTCGACTTCGCCCTGCACCGCCTTGCAGGTGTCGTTGAGAAACTGGTGATCTATCCGGAAAACATGCTCAAAAACATGAACAAGTTCAAAGGCCTTGTCATGTCGCAGCGTGTTCTTCTTGCCCTTACTCAGGCCGGCGTCTCACGGGAAGACAGCTACCGCCTCGTTCAGCGCAATGCGATGCGCGTTTGGGAACAGGGCGCAGATTTCAAAACCGAGCTTCTGGCAGACGCGGAAGTGACCGCGGCCCTCAGCCCCGCTGAGATCGAAGAGAAGTTCGACCTTGGCTATCACACCAAACATGTCGACACGATCTTCCGCCGCGTCTTCGGCGCCTGACATCAAAAAAGGCCGCGCTCACCGCGCGGCCTTTTCCCTTGTCTTTGGCTTTTCTTAAATACTCATCTTAAAAGCCCGCAGACAGCGCCCTTTGCTGCCGCGTTATACCTCCGGCTCAGCCTGACGGTCTTCCCAGCGGCCGCGGTAGCCCGTTGCCACCACGAATTTTTCCGAACTGTCCGACCGGCTCGACGGCGGCTTCATATGCTGCACTTTGTCGAAATTACGCTTGAGCGTGGTCTGCAGCTCGCCCTCAGCACCGCCCGCCAGAACCTTGGCCACGAAAGTCCCGCCAATCTCCAGCACGTCAAAGGCGAATTCCGCCGCATGCTCACAGAGCGTAATGATGCGCAGGTGGTCGACCTGACGGTTGCCAGAGGCAGAGGCCGCCATATCCGACATCACCACATCTGCCTTGCCGCCAAGCCAGTCTTTGACCTGATCATCCGCGCCTTCTTCAAGGAAATCGAGCTGATAGACCTGGGCGCCGGGGATCGGCTTCACTTCCTGAAGGTCCACCCCCAGAATGGTGCCCATCAGCTTGTGCTTCTGCTCGCCCAGCGAATTGACCCGCTGAACGGCCACCTGGCACCAGCCGCCCGGGGCACAGCCAAGGTCCACCACCCGGGCACCCGGCTTCAGGAAGCCGAATTTATCGTCCAGCTCCATGATCTTATAGGCCGCACGCCCCCGGAAGCCGTCCTTTTTGGCGCGGATCACATAGGGGTCGTTCAGCTGCCGCTCAAGCCAGAGCGTCGAGGACAGCTTACGGCCCTTGGCGGTTTTCACCCTGACCCGCAGATCGCGCTGGCCGCGCCCGGAGGATTTCTTTTCAGTCATCATTACAATCCGTGTTCGAGAACGCCGTCGGCGCTCATCTGAGCAAATAAAAGTCCCTCGCGCAGACCGCGGTCCGCGACCGACAGCCGGTCCGTCGGCCAGCAGCGCATGAGGGCCTGAAGGATCGCGGCCCCGGACATGATCAACGCATGACGGTCACGTCCGATCCGCGGATCGGTGCGCCGCCCCTCCGGTCCCAGCGAGAGATAGTCTTTGATCACCGTATCAATCTGCCCCGAGGTCATCAGAAGCCCGTCGACCTTGGTGCGGTCATAGCGCCTCAGCCCCAGCCAGCTTGCCGCCACCGTGGTGATCGTGCCGGAGGTGCCGATGATCTGAAAGCCGTCGCGTTTCTGCTGCGCCGAATAGGGCGAGAAATTCGCAAGCTGCTCTTCAAAAAACCAGCTCATCAGCGCGAAACGCGCGGAATCGCTTTCGACATCGCCAAACTGCTCGCGCAGCGTGGCCACCCCCAGCGGCACCGAGATCCAATCCACCACCCGCGGCTCAGGCCCGGTGCCGGTGCGCTTGAAATTCATCGAAAAGCGCATCAGCGCCGCCGGACGCTCCGCAGGCTCCAGCTCGGTCAGATCCAGCCAGACAAGCTCGGTCGAGCCGCCGCCGATATCAACGACGAGAAGCTGCTCGGTCTTCGGCTGCACCAGCGGCGCGCAGGAGACCACGGCCAGCCGCGCCTCCTCCTCTGCCGGGATCACTTCCAGCGCGAGACCGGTCTCGCGACGGATCGTGCGCATGAACTCGCGCGAATTGCTGGCGCGCCGACAGGCTTCTGTCGCGACCAGGCGCATCCGGCGCACGCCATGCGCCTCGAGCTTCTTTTGACAGATGCGCAGAGCCTGCACCGTGCGCCCCATCGAGGCACGGCTAAGCCGCCCGGAGCTTTCAAGCCCCGCGCCAAGCTGAACAGTCTTGGAAAAACTGTCCACCACGCTGAACTGATTGCCCTTGGGACGGGCAATCAGCATGCGACAACTGTTGGTGCCAAGATCAAGCGCCGCATAAAGCGGAGCCGGCTCGGCTTTCTTATGGGTGCCGGACGATTCGACCGGCCGGGCCCTGCCTTTCAGCACGACCTCTGCATTCGGGAACGCGTCCGCACCCTGGGGACGCTGGGGCGTCATTTCCGCCCTCCGATATCTGGTTGACACAAAAGTAGTCTCAGCGCCGCGCCTGCGCAAGTCCTGATCCCATGACCGCCCCGCCCGGGCATGCAAAGCGCGACAGGAAACCTGCGACCATGCGTTGCACCGGACGCCAATTCGGGCTAATGCGCGCCCAACCCTGACGGAGGCTGCCATGAGCGCGACGAACACTGGTCTGACCTATGCCGATGCCGGCGTGGATATCGATGCAGGAAATGCTTTGGTGGAGCGGATCAAACCCGCCGCAAAGCGCACTTCGCGCTCGGGCGTGATGGGGGGGTTGGGCGGCTTTGGCGCGCTGTTTGACCTCAAGGGTGCGGGCTATAAAGACCCGATCCTGGTCGCGGCGACCGACGGCGTCGGCACCAAGCTGCGCATCGCCATCGACACCGGCAATGTCGACACCATCGGCGTGGATCTGGTCGCCATGTGCGTCAATGATCTGGTCTGCCAGGGCGCAGAGCCGCTGTTTTTCCTCGATTATTTCGCCACCGGCAAGCTGGAGCTGGATCAGGCGACCCGCATCATCACCGGCATCGCCGCAGGCTGCGAAGCCTCGGGCTGCGCGCTGATCGGCGGTGAGACGGCGGAAATGCCGGGCATGTATCACAAGGGCGATTTCGACCTTGCGGGCTTTGCCGTCGGCGCGATGGAGCGCGGGGCGGATCTGCCGCGTGACGTCTCGGAAGGCGATGTGCTGCTGGGCCTTGGCTCCAATGGCGTGCATTCGAACGGCTATAGCTTCGTGCGCAAAGTGGTGGAGCTGTCGGGCCTCGGCTGGGAGGCGACCTGCCCCTGGGATGAAACCCAGACCCTGGGTACCGCCCTGCTGGCGCCGACCCGGCTTTACGTCAAACAATCGCTGGCGGCTGTGCGCGCAGGCGGTGTGAAGGGTCTGGCCCATATCACCGGCGGCGGCATCACCGAGAACCCGCCGCGCGTTCTGCCCGAGGGTCTGGCCTGCGCGATCAATCTTGATGCCTGGGCCCTGCCCCCGGTCTTCCGCTGGCTGGCGGAAACCGCAAAAATGACCGAGGCGGAGCTGCTCAAGACCTTCAACTGCGGCATCGGCATGATGCTGGTGGTGGCCCCTGCCGAAGCGGAAGCCATCTCGGCGCTGCTGGCGGAAGCCGGTGAGCAGGTCTTCACCCTTGGCACCATCGTCAAGGCCGATGAGAGCGGCCATGGCGTGATCTACTCGGGCCGCCTTTTGTGAAAAAGCGCGTCGTCCTTCTGATCTCGGGCGGCGGATCCAATATGGTCCGCCTGCTTGAGGATATGCGCGACGCCGATCACCCCTGCACCCCGGTTCTGGTCGCCTCCAACGATCCGAACGCGGGCGGGCTGGCAAAGGCCGCCGCCATGGGCGTGGCGACGGCTGCCGTCGATCACAAGCCCTTCGGCAAAGATCGCGCGGGTTTTGAGGCGGAACTGCTGACCCATATTGAGGCGGCTCAGCCCGATATCGTGCTGCTGGCAGGCTTTATGCGGGTGCTGACGGCGGATTTCGTGCAGCGCTTTGAGGGACGGATGCTGAATATCCACCCCTCACTCCTGCCGAAATACCCCGGGCTGCACACCCATGCCCGCGCGATTGAGGCGGGCGACACCGAGGCCGGCTGCACCGTTCATGAAGTCACGGCGGTGCTTGATGATGGCCCGCTTCTGGGTCAGGCGCGGGTTCCGGTTGAGCCGGGTGACACCCCCGGGACCCTCGCCGCGCGGGTGCTGACGGCCGAACACCGGCTCTATCCGGCGGTGCTGCGGCGTTATGGCGCGGGCGATAAAAGCCGCATCGATCTTTAAGAAAAAAGGCCGGGCAATCGCCCGGCCTTTGTCACTCTGCCTCTTTGGCAGCGCGGGCGTCTGCGGCAGCTTTCATTCGCGCCAGCATCTCCTCACGCGTACCACGCCCGCCGGGCGGGTTTTTCTTACCGCTTGCGGTCTTATCGATGAAGCGGGCCTCTTTGCCGTTCTGATCCGGGCCACCTGATTTGCTGTAATCCATCGTCGCACACTCCTGCAAAGGACCAAGGGTCTCCTTTAGTCCCGGCCACACCCTGCCCGCAAGCCCGCTTCGCGGCAAATGCGTCGCACGGACCCCGGAAATGCGCGGAAATCATCTGCCCGGTCTTTTCATTTCGCAACCTCAGGCGTAAGGCGGTTTCAGTTGTGGCGGGTTTCTGCCGCAGATTCCGGCACTCCTGAGCGGGATATCCCCGCACCCAAGAGGACAGATGCAGATCATTACCACCACCGAGGCGCTCGCCGCTTTTTGCGAAAAAGCCAAAGCCGAGCCCTATGTGACCATCGACACTGAGTTTTTGCGCGAGCGCACCTATTGGGCAAAGCTCTGCCTGATCCAGGCCGCTCTGCCTGGTGCGACCGGCGATGCGGTGCTCATCGACCCCATCGAGGGGCCTGAGATGTCGCTGGAGCCCTTCTATGATCTGCTGCGTCATAAGGAGACCGTAAAGGTCTTTCATGCCGCCCGTCAGGATCTGGAAATCTTCTTCACCGAAGGCAAAGTCTTCCCGGACCCGCTGTTCGACACCCAGGTTGCGGCGATGGTCTGCGGTTTTGGCGAACAGGCCGGCTATGAGACCCTGGTGAAAAAGATCGTCAAAGCCGATCTGGATAAAACCTCGCGCTTTACCGACTGGTCACGCCGCCCGCTGACCCGGGCGCAGCAGGACTATGCCCTGGCCGATGTGACCCATCTGCGCGGCATCTATGAATTCCTCGCCGCCCAGCTGGTGAAAACCGACCGGATGGCCTGGGTTCAGGAAGAGCTGGCGATCCTCACCGATCCCGCCACCTATACCGTGACGCCGGAAGATGCCTGGCTGCGCGTGAAGACCCGCACCAGCTCGGGCCGTTTCCTCGCCGTGGTGAAGGAACTGGCGCGTTTCCGCGAGATCTATGCGCAGAGCCGCAATATCCCGCGCTCGCGGATCTACAAAGACGACGCGCTGCTGGAGCTGGCGTCGACCCGCCCGACCACGCTTGAGGATCTGAACAAAGCGCGTCTGCTGCTGCGCGAAGGTCGCAGGGGCGATATTGCCGATGGCATCATGGCCGCGGTCAAAGCCGGGCTGGAGATGAAGCCCGAGGATATGCCCAAGGTCGACACCGCGCGTGAGCAACAGCAGGTAAACCCGGCGCTGGCCGATCTGCTGCGCGTGCTGCTGAAGGCAAAATCCGAAGAGACCGGCGTTGCGCCGAAGCTGATCGCCTCGGCTGCGGATCTTGATGCCCTGGCGGCGGGGGACCGCGAGGTTGAGGCGCTCAAGGGCTGGCGCGGTGAAGTTTTTGGTCAGGACGCCCAGCGGCTTTGCCGGGGGGAGATCGCTTTGTCTGCCGTTGGCCAGACGGTGAAGGTTATCCGCCTGTAATCCCTGCGTTTTACTGTCGCAGCTCGAAGATCAAAGGGGCCGCTTTGCGGCCCCTTTTTCATGCGCCCCTCAGGCGCGGCTGCCATAAAGATCATGGGCCCGTTTTTCAAAGGCCCGCACGATCCGCTGCATCGCCTCACCAAAGACCATGCCGATCACGCCCTGCAGGATCGCGTTCTTAAATTCAAACTCAACGAAGAAATCGACCTCACATCCGCCGCCTTCGACAGCGCGGAATTTCCAGGTCGAACGCATAAATTTAAAAGGCCCGTCAATGTATTGCGTGTCAATCTGACGGTTTGCGGGGTCGAGAATAACCCGGCTGCCGAACTTCTCGCGGAAGACTTTGAACGAGATAATAAGATCCGCTTCCATCACCTCACGCCCCTGATCATCGGGGGTGCGCGAGCGGATGCGGGCGGCTGAATTCCATGGCAGGAACTCAGGATAGCGGCCGACATCGGCGACCAGATCATACATCTGATCTGCCGAATAGGGCAGTTGGCGGGTTTCCTGGTGCCTGGTCATTGCTGTGCTGCCCGGTTGCTTAAAAGTCCGACCTGCTCTAGATGCGAACGACCGATGAAATCAAGGGGCGGTCATGTCTCAAAAGCCATATGTGATTGATCAGATGATCTCGGCCAAGTCCATTGCGGCCAGGGTCGAAGAACTCGCGAGTGAGATTACCGCCCATTACCACGACACCGACAAGCTGGTGGTCGTCGGTCTGCTGCGCGGCTCGTTTATTTTCATTGCCGATCTGGTGCGTGAAATCAATCTGCCGGTTGAGGTGGATTTTCTGGAAGCCTCGTCTTACGGCGATGGCATGACCTCGTCGCGCGAAGTGCGGATCCTGAAGGATCTTCGCGGCGAGATCGCGGGCCGCGATGTACTGGTGGTGGAAGACATCGTCGACACCGGCTTTACGCTGCATCACGTCAAGAACCTGCTGCTGTCGCGCCAGCCGCGCCGTCTGCAGATCTGTGCACTGCTCGACAAGCCCTCGCGCCGCGAAGTGGACATGCGGGCAGACTGGACCGGATTTGAGATCCCCGACGAGTTTGTCGTCGGCTACGGCATCGATTACGGCCAGCGCAACCGCAACCTGCCCTATATCGGCAAGGTGCGCTTCACCGAAGAGTGATCAAAGGGGCCTGCGGGCCCCTTTTCGCTGCCCCCTCGACCCGGGCAGTGTGTTTTGGCACAGTCAAAGCCAAACCGGCGCGGAGACCTCATGGCAAAGCTCATCCCCCTTCTTCTGGGTGCGGCCCTTCTGGGCGGCGCTGCCTTCTGGGTCGTGACCGAACCTTCTGAGGTTGAAGGCTACCGCTTTAAGATCGCCGATGCCGATGCCACGCGGGGAGAGGCGGTCTATCTGGCCGCGGGCTGCGGCTCCTGCCATGCCGCCCCGGGCGCTCAGGGAGAGGCAAAGCGGGTGCTGTCCGGCGGGCAGCGCTTTGAGACGCCCTATGGCACCTTCATTGCGCCCAATATCTCGCCCCATCCGACCGAGGGCATCGGCTCCTGGGGCGTCATGGACCTCGCCAATGCGGTGATGAAGGGGGTCTCCCCTCAGGGGGAGCATTACTACCCCGCTTTCCCCTGGGACAGCTATGCGGGGATGACGCCGCGCGATCTGGTCGATCTTGATGCCTATCTGCGCAGCCTGCCGGTCTCGGATACCCCCTCGCAAAAGCATGAGCTGTTTTTACCGCTGCATTTCCGCCGCGGCATCGGCCTGTGGAAATTCGCCTTCGCCCGCAAGGGGGCCCCGGTGCTTGCGGCGGCGGATTTCAGCGTCTCAGAGCTGCGCGGGCGCTATCTGGTGGAGGTTCTGGGCCATTGCAGCGAATGCCACACGCCGCGCAACAGTCTGACCGGCGCCCCGGATATGAGCCGTTATCTTCAGGGCGGCCCCGATCTTTCCGGCAAAGGCCGGGTGCCCGATATCACCGGGCCGGGTCTCGGCTGGACCGCCTCTGAGGTGGCTGAGTTTCTCAGCAGCGGCATGACGCCGGAGTATGACAGCGTGGGCGGCCATATGGCGCTGGTCGTCGACAATTACGCAAAACTGCCCGAGGCGGACCGCAAAGCCGTTGCCGATTATCTGCAAAAAGTCCCTGGTCCGAAAGCCGCCACACCGTGAAAGTCATCATCTGCGGCGCGGGCCAGGTCGGCTGGCAGATCGCGCGTCACCTCGCGGGTGAGGGCAATGACGTCACGCTGATCGACACCAACCCTGAGCTGATCCGCCGGGCTTCTGAAATCCTTGATGTGCAGGGCATCACCGGCTTTGCCTCGCATCCCGATGTGCTGGCGCGGGCCGGGGCGCAGGATGTTCATATGATCATCGCCGCGACCCATTCGGACGAGGTGAATATGGTCGTCTGTCAGATGGCCCATTCGATGTTCCGGGTGCCGCGCAAGATCGCCCGTCTGCGCACCCCCGCCTATCTCGCGGCGCTGAACTCGAACCTCTACCGCTCGGATCATCTGCCGATTGATGTCATCATCTCCCCCGAGGTCGAGGTGGCCGAGGCCGCTTTGCAGCGCATTGAGGCCCCGACCGCCTTTGACACCGAGGCTTTCCTCGAAAACCGCGCCCGCCTGCTGGGCCTGGCGCTTGAGGAAGATTGCCCGGTTCTGAACACGCCGCTGCGGCATCTGTCGGATCTCTTCCCTAATCTGCGCGCGGTGGTGGTCGGGATCCGCCGCGACCAGCGCCTCTTTGCGCCGGAGCCGGGGGACCAGCTGCTGGCGGGCGACCGGATCTATGTCTTTTCCCATGCCGATGACGTGGCCCGTACGCTGGAGATTTTCGGCAAATCTCCCGGCCCCCGCAAGCGCGTGGTGATTGTCGGTGCCGGAAACGTCGGGCTGACCGTTGCCAAAGCACTGGAAACCCGCCCCGACCGCATTCGTGTCCGCCTGATTGAACGCAACCGCGCCCGAGCCGAGGCCGTGGCCGATGAGCTCAGCCGCTCGGTGGTGCTGAACGGCGACGGGCTTGACCGCGATCTGCTGGAGGAGGCCGATATCGACCGCGCCGATGCGGTTCTGGTGCTGACCGAAGATGACCGGACCAATCTTCTGGTCGCGGTCCGCGCGCGGCAGATGGGCTGCCGGATGTCGATTGCGCTGATCAATGACCCGACCATGGTGCCGCTGACCGAGGCGCTGGACGTCGATGCCTGGATCAACCCGCGCTCGACCACCGTCTCATCGATCCTGAAGCATATCCGTCATGGCCGGGTGCGGGCGATCTATTCGCTGGAAGACGGCGCGGCGGAGGTGATTGAGGCGCAGGTGCTGTCGACCTCGCTGATCGCGGGCAAGCTGATCGGGGATCTGCCGCTGCCGGAGGGGGCGATGATCGGCATGATCCGCAAAGGCACTGAGATTTTGCGCCCCCACCCCGATCTGCGGATCTCTGAGGGCGATATGATTACGCTCTTTGTCATGGCCCCTGACATCCCCGAGGTGGAGCGTCTGCTCCAGGTCTCGGTTGATTATTTCTGAGCCCTGATGCCCGCCGCCGCCCGCGCGCCCCTGAGCCGTTATCCGCTGCCGCTTCCTGTGGTGATGCTGCTGGTCTCAGCGCTTCTGATGCTGCTGCCGGCAGTCCATGCCACCGCGACCGGGCTGGCGGATGTGGCGCGGGCGTTTTTCTCTTCCTCTCTCGCCCTTTTGATCCTGGGGCTTTTTCTCGCCATTGCGACCTGGGGGTTCCGGCCCCGCAGCCCGGCGCGCAGCCATCTGCGCAGCCTGGCCGGGGCCTGCCTTGCCCTGCCGCCGATCCTGGCGGTGCCGATGATGCAGGCGGTGCCTGAGATGAGCTTTGGCGCGGCCTGGTTTGAGATGGTCTCCGGCTTTACCACCACCGGGGCGACCATTTTTCCCGCCCATGAGCTGCCCGGCCCGGTGCATCTGTGGCGCGGTCTGGTGGGCTGGGCGGGTGGCTTTTTCGTGCTGGTCTCGGCCTCGGCGATCCTTGCGCCGCTGAATATCGGCGGCTTTGAGCTTTATGCCCCCCGCTCTTTTGGCCGCCCCGCAGGCCTCAGCCGCCACTCTGAAGGGACCGGGGCCGAGCCTGCCGACCGGCTCTTTGAGCATGCCCTGGCGCTGCTGCCCGCCTGGCTCGGGATCACGGCCTGCCTTTGGGCCGCGCTGCTGATCGCGGGCGATACCGAGCTGACGGCGCTGATGCATGCTATGGCCACGATCTCCACCTCCGGCATTACGCCGCTGGAGCGGTTTTCGACCGCGCCTTCAGGCTTTGCCGGAGAGATGGTGATTTTTGCGGGCCTTCTCTTCGCGCTGTCGCGGCGGTTTTTGCCTGGTGCCCCCCAGGCGCGGGTGGATTTCCCGCTGAAGCGCGATCCCGAGCTGCGCACGGCTCTGGTGATCCTGATCGCCGTGCCCGCAGCCCTCGCCTTTCGCCACACCCTGAGTGAACTCAGCGCGCATGAGAGCCTTGATCTGCTGCGCAGTCTCAGCGCGCTCTGGGGGGCGGTTTTCACCACGCTGTCTTTCATGACCACCACCGGCTTTGACAGCGCCTCCTGGCCGCTGACGCGGATCTGGTCGGGGATGGAGACGCCGGGGCTGTTTTTGCTGGGTCTTGCCATGGTCGGCGGCGGTGTGGCCACCACCACGGGGGGCGTGAAGCTGCTGCGGCTCTATGCGCTCTGGTCGCTGGGGCGGCGCGAACTGGAGCGGCTCTCTGAGCCCTCTGCCGTGGCCGGAGGCGGCGCCTTTGCCCGGCATATCCGCACTGAGGGGGCCTATATCGCCTTCATCTTCTTCATTCTTTTTGCGCTGACCCTGGGTGCGATGAACCTGATCCTTGCGGCCATGGGGCTGGAGTTTGAGGCCGCGATCCTTTTTTCGGTCTCAGCCCTCAGCGGGACCGGACCCATGGCCGATATCAGCCAGATTTCTGAGACCCGCTGGCAGGATCTGGACAGCGCTCCGCGCGTTGTCCTGGCGGCGGGCATGATCCTTGGCCGCCTTGAAACTCTTGCATTGATTGCATTTGCCATGCCCCAGGCCTGGCGGCGCTGAGACTTCTTTGATTTTGGGCTGGAAACTCCGCCCGTTGCATACCATATTGGCTGGCAGCCGGGAGGAAACCCGCGGCAACGCCAAGAAGAACGCGAAAAAAAGGGCAGCAGCAAAATGGCTGGCGATAAGCAGAACCTGCAGGACGCATTCCTGAACCACGTCCGCAAAGCCAAAATTCCGGTTACGATCTTCCTGATCAATGGTGTGAAGCTGCAGGGCGTCATCACCTGGTTTGATAACTTCTGTGTGCTGCTGCGCCGCGATGGCCAGTCGCAGCTTGTCTATAAGCATGCGATTTCGACCATCATGCCCGGTCAGCCCATCAGCCTGTATGAAGGCGACGATTGAACTTCCAGATTGAACAGGGTGACTCCGTCACCCGCGCCTGGGTGATCCACCCGGACCGCAAAAATGATCCTGGCCGGCGGTTGCCTGAGCACCGCCTGGCCGAAGCTGTCTCGCTGGCAGCCGCCATGCCCGAGCTGGAGGTGGTCGGCTCTGAAGTCGTGCGCCTGAGCAAGGGCATTCCCGGCTTCCTCTTTGGGTCAGGCAAGATCGCCGAGATCAAACAGCGCCTCGAAGAGGCCGAGGTGGATCTGGTGCTGATCGACGGCCCCGTGACCCCGGTGCAGCAGCGCAACCTTGAAAAAGAATGGGGCGTCAAGCTTCTCGACCGCACCGGGCTGATCCTTGAGATCTTCGCCGATCGCGCGCGCACCCGTGAAGGTGTCCTTCAGGTCGAACTGGCCGCGCTGAGCTATCAGCGCACCCGCCTTGTGCGCGCCTGGACCCACCTTGAGCGGCAGCGCGGCGGCTTTGGCTTCGTTGGCGGTCCGGGGGAAACCCAGATCGAAAGCGACCGCCGCGCCATCGACGAGCAGGTGATCCGCCTCAAGCGGCAGCTGGAAAAGGTAGCGAAAACCCGCGAGCTGCACCGCGCTGCGCGCCGCAAGGTGCCCTTCCCGATCGTGGCTCTGGCGGGCTATACCAACGCCGGAAAATCGACGCTTTTCAACCGCATGACCGGCGCGGATGTGCTGGCGAAAGATATGCTTTTCGCCACGCTTGATCCGACCATGCGCGGTGTGGTGCTGCCCTCGGGTCGGCGGATCATTCTGTCGGATACCGTGGGCTTCATCTCGGATCTGCCGCACCAGCTGGTCGCGGCCTTCCGCGCCACGCTGGAAGAGGTGCTGGAAGCCGATCTGGTGCTGCATGTCCGCGACATCTCGCACCCTGAGACCGCTGAACAGGCGGAAGACGTGCGCGAGATCCTGACCTCGCTGGGCCTGCGCAAAGAGGTGCCGGCGCTGGAGGTCTGGAACAAGCTCGATCTGCTGGATCCGGTCAGCCGCGAAAGCACGCTGGCCAATGCCGCGATCCGTCCCGATGTGCTGACGCTTTCGGCCTGGACGGGTGAGGGGGTGGACCACCTGCTCGATGTGGTCAATGACCATCTCGGCGAAGAGCGCCACCACCGCAGTCTGAATCTCAGCTTCGCCGATGGCCGCCGCCGTGCCTGGCTGCATGAGCGCGGTCTGGTCGAAGACGAAGAGCAGACCGAAGAGGGCTGGAAGATCACCGCCCTCTGGAGCGCGAAACAGGAACAGCAGTACCGCAATCTGTGACGAAAAGGCCGGGGGAAACCCCGGCCTTTTTCAGATCTTCGTCAGGATGATCGCGCCTTTGTCCGTCGCCACCACCGTATGCTCAAACTGCACCGTCGGGGCTGCGGGCCGGGCATAAAGCGTCCAGCCATCGCGACCCTGCACCGCCTCGCGCCCGCCGCGCGAGAGAAACGGTTCGACCGTCAGCACGAGGCCTTTGGCGATGACGCGGCGGTCATGCTTGTCGGGCCAGGTGGCGATCTCTTCGGGATATTCATGCAGCCCCCGACCGATCCCATGGCTCGCGAGATTGCAGATCAGCGTATAACCCTTTGATTTCGCAAAGCGGCCCACGGCAATGCCAATGGCATTCAGCGGCTGGCCGCCCCGCACCTGGGCAATCCCGAGATCCATCGCCTTTTTGCCATCGCGGCAGAGCTGCTCCAGCACGGGCCGGGCTTCGGGCAGCAGGAAACTCGCGCCGGTATCGGCGAAATACCCGTCCTTTGAGGCCGAGACATCGACATTCACCAGATCGCCCGCCTTCAGCACCCGCGGCCCCGGAATGCCATGCGCGGTCTCTTCATTGACGCTGATGCAGGTCGCTCCGGGGAAATTATAGGTGCTCTCCGGGGCCGAAATCGCGCCCGCCTTCTCCAGCAGATCGCGCCCGATGGTGTCGAGCTCCAGCGTGGTCATGCCGGGTTCGGCCGCCTTCATCATGGCATCGCGGACTTCGGCGCAGATGCGCCCGATCTGGCGCAGGCCCGCAAGCTCTTCGTCATTGGTTACGATCATGGGGCCTCCGTCTGCAACTGACACCGCTATAAGCCCATGAGGCGGCGGTGCCAGCAGAAAAACGCCGCCCCGGGGGGGCGGCGCAAAGGGCTTATTGTCGCCGCCGGGCCAGCCAGCCCGCCCAGTCGCCGGGATTGCCGCGGAAGGCGTTGATATCAACCTTGCCGGGAATGCCCTGGATGATCCCGGTTCCGGTGTGCTGCCAGAAGCTCCAGGACTGGCCGGGATAGACCGCCGAGGGATGCTCTGCCACCGCGCGCAGCCAGAACTCAGCCCGCAGACGCCCCAGATCGGTGTCTTTGTAGAAATCAGGCGTGGTATAGACCAGCGGCCGCTGGCCGTAATGGCGCTCCAGACGGTCCAGGAAGACCTCGGCTTCGCGGCGCACATGCGCCCCCTCCGGACGCACCGGGCAGTTGCGCGAGCGCGGCCATTCCAGATCAAGCACCGGCGGCAGCGCCCCGGATTCGCGCGGGACGTTGCGGATGAACCACTCGGCCTGCTCAGCCCCGGTGCGGCAGTGGTACCAGAAGTGATAGGCCCCGCGCGGCACCCCGGCACGGCGGGCGTTTTCCCAATGCGTGCGGAACTCCGGGTCGATGTGATCGCCGCCTTCGGTCGCTTTGATGAAGGCAAAGGAGACCCCCGCCGCCTGCGCCACCGGCCAGTCAATGCCCTGATTCCAGCGCGAGATATCAATGCCGTGAACCGGGTAATGCCGGGGCGGTGTCGAGGGCCAGTCGACCGGCTTCACATCGCCGAACTGCGGCGCATATTGCGAGACCGGGGCCTGGGGCCGATAGGCCGGGCCGCCCCCGCAGGCGGCCAGAAGACCCAGAGACAGCGCAATCACGCTGCGGGACAAATAGGATAACAAATTCAAAACTCCGCCTTGGACGTGTCAGAGTTTTGCAGCAGGTTCACGGGAGTGTCATCCCTTTGCAACCGGCCAAAGCTTCACGAGTCAGTAAGCTTTCAGCCAAAACGTGCAGGTGACAGCGCGGCGACCAGATCCGGGGCCAGACCCGGCGCCCGCCCGAGGATCAGATCCGCGCCCAGACGCGCCGCCCCAGGGGCGGTCTGAAAGCCATAACCACCCTGCCCGGCCTGCCAGAAAAATCCTTTGGCCGCAGGATCTTCGCCGATGACCAGAACGCGGTCCGGCGCGAAAGTCCTCAGCCCGCCCCAGGTCGCCAGCGGCCGGGTGACCCCGGTTGTGACATGGGCCTGATAGCGGTCCAGCCCCTCGGCCAGCGCCATGTCGTCGGAGAAAGCGTCATGCGGATCAACCGGCGTCTCTTCGGCGGGCGAGACGATCAGCGCCCCGGCATCGGGTTTGGCATACCAGCTTTCGCCGATGCCAAAAAAGATCGGCCAGCGCCGCAGATCCGCGCCCCCGGGCGCCGCGATCCGCGCCACCGAGCGGCGGAAAGGCTGAAAGCGCGGGCCGCTGACCCCGGCCATAGCGGCGATCTCATTCACCCAGGCCCCGGCGGCATTGACCAGCAGCGGCGCCGTGAAAACTTCATCCCCCGCCGTCACCTGCCAGAGCGCGCCTTCGCGGCGGATGGCGGTGACACGAAGCCCCGTGCGCAAAGCACCACCCTGCTGGCGCAGACGCTTCAGGGCATCCTGCATCAGAAGGTCAGTATCAATGTCCTGCGGACGGTCACAATAAGCCGCAAAAGCCACCTCGCGGCTGAGAATCGGGACGATCCCCCGCGCCTCAGTCAGCGAGAGTTCCTCAAGGTTCATGCCCGCAACATCGGCCTGAAAGGCCTCAGCCTCCCCCTCAAGACCCAGCAGCATCAGACCGCGCGGGCTGAGCCAGCCCCCGGCCTGATAGGCGTCAAAACTGGCCTCGGTCAGGGCGCGCACGGCGGGGGCACCATAGGCAGGCTCATAAAGCGCGGCGGAGCGCCCGGAGGCGTGATAGCCAAAAGCCGTCTCGGCCTCCAGCACCAGAACCCGGGCCGAAGGCGCCAGGTCTGCGGCCAGCGTCAGACCTGCGACACCGCCGCCGATGATCAGAATATCCGGGGTGTTCAATGTGTTATACCTCTTCGACGGCCAGAACGCCCTGCACGGACTTCAGGGCGGATTTCACCTGGGGCGTGACGGGCCAGGAACCGGGGATTGCCAGCTCCACCTCGGCACCCGAGGCGGGATCGATCACGGCAATGCTGATCTCGCCCTTGGCCTGACGCCCGGCCTCAGCCCTGGCGCGGCTCAGCAGCGCTGCGACGGAGGCTGCGGCCGAAGGCTCGCTCAGATGGATGCGCAGCTCACCCCCCCCGGCCCCCGCGGCGACGCTGTCGGCGAGTTCCACCCCGCGCGCCAGCAGCTTCAGGCTGTCGCCTTCGGCCGTGGCCTCAACGGTCATGACGACATTCATCCCCGGCTCAAGAAACTGCCGCGCAGCATCCAGCACATCCGAGAAGACCGTCACCTCATAAAGCCCCGTGGGATCCGAGCAGCCGACAAAGGCAAAGCGGTTCCCGCGCGAGGATTTCCGCTCCTGCCGGTTTGAGACCGAGCCCGCGAGTTTCGCCACCACCGGGCCGGCAGCCGCTTTGCGCCCCAGTTCCGCCAGCGTCAGCACGCCCTTGCGCTTCAAAGCCCCCATCCAGTCATCGAGCGGATGGCCGGAGAGATAAAAGCCGATCGCCTGATGCTCCTGCGCCAGTTTGTCGACCGGCAGCCAGTCGTTGCGCATCGCAATCCGCGGCGGCGGAATGTCATCCCCCGCCTCACCAAAAAGCGAGACCTGGTTCGAGGACCGCGCCTCATGGATCGCGGCAGAATAAGCCACCAGCGCATCCAGCGCCTCAAAAACACGCGCCCGGTTCGGCACCAGCAGATCAAAGGCCCCGGCCCGCGCCAGCATCTCCAGCGGGCGTTTGCCGACCTTTTTCAACTCCACCCGGCTGGCGAAATCTGCAAGGTCGCGGAAGGGCTTATCGCCGCGCGCTGCAACGATGAGCTTCATGGCCTCAACGCCCACATTCTTCAGCGCCCCAAGCGCATAGACCACCTGGCCTTCGTTCACCGTAAAGGTCGCATCCGAGCGGTTGATGCAGGGCGGCACCACCGGAATGCCCATACGGTCCACTTCGCGCTTATAAACGCTCAGCTTATCCGTCAGATGGATATCGCAGTTCATCACCGCGGCCATGAATTCGACCGGATGGTTCGCCTTCAGCCAGGCGGTCTGATAAGAGACCACGGCATAGGCCGCCGCGTGGGACTTGTTGAAGCCATAGTTAGCGAATTTCTCAAGAAGATCAAAGACTTCTCCGGCTTTCTTCGCGTCGATATTATGGGTGGCTTTGGCCCCTTCGATGAATTTCGGGCGTTCCTTCGCCATCTCCTCGGGGATCTTTTTGCCCATCGCGCGGCGCAAAAGATCCGCGCCGCCCAGGCTGTAGCCGCCCATGACCTGGGCGATCTGCATCACCTGTTCCTGGTAGACGATGATGCCCTGGGTCTCTTTGAGGATCGGATCAATGGTCGGGTGAAGCGACTCCAGCTCGCGCAGCCCGTGTTTCACCTCACAATAGACCGGGATATTCTCCATCGGGCCCGGGCGATAAAGCGCCACCAGCGCCACGATATCCTCAATACAGGTGGGCTTCATGCGCCGCAGCGCATCCATCATGCCAGAGCTTTCCACCTGGAAGACGGCCACGGTTTTCGCCGCGGCATAAAGCTCATAACTTGCTTTATCATCCAGCGGGATCGCGTTGATTTCATTGACAGTTCCGGCAGGCGGGTCATAGAGTTGACGCCCGTCTGAACTGAGGTGAATATCGCGGCCCTGGCCCAGTACCAGATCAATGGCATTCTGGATCACCGTCAGGGTTTTCAGACCCAGAAAGTCGAATTTCACCAGCCCCGCCGCTTCGACCCATTTCATATTGAACTGGGTGGCAGGCATCTCCGAGCGCGGATCGCGGTAGAGCGGCACCAGCTCATCGAGCGGGCGATCCCCGATCACCACCCCCGCCGCGTGGGTCGAGGCGTTGCGCAAAAGCCCCTCAAGCTGCTCGGCATAGGTCAGAAGGCGCTCCACGACCTCTTCCGATTTCGCAGCCTCGCGCAGGCGCGGCTCATCGGCCAGGGCCTTGGTGATCGAGACGGGCTTGACCCCTTCAACCGGGATCATCTTCGACAGCCGGTCGACCTGGCCGTAAGACATCTGCAGCACGCGGCCAACGTCGCGCACCGCCGCTTTTGACAGCAGCGCGCCGAAGGTGATGATCTGCCCCACTTTGTCGCGACCATAGCGGCCCTGAACATAGCGGATCACCTCTTCGCGGCGATCCATGCAGAAGTCGATGTCGAAGTCCGGCATCGAGACCCGTTCCGGGTTCAAAAACCGTTCAAACAGAAGCGCATAGCGCAGGGGATCAAGGTCGGTGATGGTCAGAACATAGGCCACCAGCGAGCCCGCCCCCGAGCCCCGGCCCGGACCGATCGGGATGCCCTGGGCTTTGCCCCATTTGATGAAATCCGCAACGATCAGGAAGTAGCCGGGGAAGCCCATCCGCTCGATGATCGTCAGCTCAAATTCCAGCCGCTTTTCATAGTCTTCGCGCGGAGCGGCCAGCGGGATCACCGCAAGGCGCTTTTCCAGGCCCTCCCAGGCCTGACGGCGCAGCTCTTCGACCTCATCTGCGGCGAAAACCGGCAGGATCGGCTTGCGCTTATAGGCGGCAAAGGCGCAGCGGCGGGCGATTTCCACCGTATTTTCCAGGGCTTCAGGCAGATCGGCAAAAAGCGCCGCCATGACTTCGGGGGATTTCAGGCTATGCGCGGGCGTCAGGCGACGGCGCGGCGCGGATTGATCCACATAGGCCCCGTCGGCGATGCAGATCAGCGCATCATGCGCCTCATACATCTTCGGGTCGGGAAAATGGACGTCATTGGTCGCGACAATCGGCAGAGCTTTGGCATAGGCCATTTCAAGGAAGGGCCGCTCGGTCAGCCGCTCACCCGCCGTAAACTGGCCATCCTCGCCCGGGTGGCGCTGCAGTTCCACATAAAAGCGGTCGGGGTAAATCGCCGCCAGGCGGTCGAGCAGCGCTTCGGCCCGGGCGTTTTGGCCGCCCTGCAGCAGCCGCCCCACCGGGCCCTCGGCCCCGCCGCTCAGACAGATCAGCCCCTCGGCATGATCCGCCAGATCTTCCACCGTCACCTGCGGCACCTCAGCGGTTTCGCGCAGATAAAGGCAGGAGTTCAGCTTCATCAGATTTTCATAGCCGCGCTCGTTCTGCGCCAGCAGCACCACCGGCGCGGGCGCACGGGGCTTTTCGCCCTGGGGTGCCGGATCAAAGCGCAGCGAGAGCTGGCAGCCCACGATGGGCTGCACGCCCGAGCCAATCGCCGTGACGGAAAATTCCAGCGCAGCAAAGAGGTTATTGGTATCCGTCACCGCAATCGCGGGGATATTTCCCGCCACACAAAGCTTCACAAGCTTCTTCAGCGGCACCGCCCCTTCAAGGAGCGAATATTCGGTATGGGTGCGGAGGTGGATGAATCGTGGCTGGCTCATGGCACCAGCATAGGGGCTGACCCGCGCGGGTGGAAGGCTTCCTTGACAGCGGCGGCGACGGGGCGCAGGCTGCCCCGGTGACCTCAGGTCAGGGAGAACCCGATGGAGCAGGCCCGCGACCTCAGCTTTGAAGTGGCACTGGCCTGCACCCCCGCTGCGGCCTGGCGCTGCTGGACCGAAGCCGAACTTTTGAAACGCTTTTTTGCGCCCGAGCCTGGGCGCACGGAAGAGGCCGTCATCGACCCGGTGCCGGGCGGGCGGTTTTACACGAAGATGGTCTTTGCAGCGCACGGCGAGATCCGTGGCGAGGGCTGCATCCTGCATGTCGAGCCGGGGCGGCGTCTGGTTTTCACCGATTCCCTCTCGGCGGGCTGGCGTCCCAACCGCGAGGGGTTCTTTACCGCGGATCTGCGGTTTGTCCCCGGTGAGGCGGGCGGCTGCCTTTACCGCGTGACCGCGCGTCACGCCGATGGCGCAGCGGCAGAGCGTCATGCGCAGATGGGCTTTGTGAGCGGCTGGACCCAGGTCGCGCGGCAGCTTGAGCGGGTGGCTCAGACCCTGAAAGCGTGACGGCGCGCAGAATTTTGACCCCCGGATGCATCTTCTGCGGACTTATTCTGTGGACTTAGTGTCGCGGATCGGCTTTCCTGAATGACAGCCAGGGGCCTGTCCTTACGCCGCATCGGGACACGCCGCCAATTTTGCAGATCACTGGTAACGCGGCGGATCAGACGATGAGTGATGTAGCGTTTCTGCTGAATGGAACGCCGGTACGTGTGGAGGGCGTCTCTCCCGCACGCACCCTGCTGGACTGGCTGCGTGAAGAGCGCGGGCTGACCGGCACCAAAGAGGGCTGCAATGAGGGAGACTGCGGGGCCTGCACGGTCGTCGTCTCGGATGAGGCGGGATCGCGGGCTCTGAACGCCTGTATCCTCTTTTTGCCGCAGCTTCAGGGCAAATCCATCCGCACGGTTGAGGGCTTTGCCGATGAGGCGGGGCGGCTGTCCCCGGTCCAGCAGGCCATGGCCGAGTGCCACGGCAGCCAATGTGGGTTTTGCACGCCCGGCATCGTGGCCAGTCTGACCGCCGCCGTCATTTCGGGGGCGCGCGATCATGACCGCACCCTGGCGGGCAACCTTTGCCGCTGCACCGGCTATGCGCCGATCATCCGCGCCGCAAAAGCCGCCGAGACTGCGCCGCTGCCGGTCTGGGTGACTTCTGACCGCAGCAGGGCGCTGCCGCCGGTCATGAACCGGTCCCGGGCGGCCTGGTTTGCGCCGCAGAGTTCCGATGAGCTTGCGGCCCTGTATCTGGCGAACCCACAGACGCGGCTGATCGCCGGGGCGACCGATGTCGGGCTTTGGGTGACCAAGGGTCTGAAGGATCTCGGCCCCGTGGCTTTTATCGCCGGGGTGAAGGATCTTCAGCGCATTGAAGAGACCGCTGAGCACTTCCGCATCGGGGCCATGGTGACCCTCTCGGACCTGCTGGCCGCGCTGAGCCCGCATTTTGCCTCTCTGGGCGCGATGCTGGCGCGCTATGCCTCGGTGCAGGTCAGGAATGCCGCCACCATTGGCGGCAATATCGGCAATGGCTCGCCCATCGGCGACAGCCCGCCCGCGCTGATCGCGCTGGACGCAAAGCTGCATCTGCGCCGCGGTGACAGCCGCCGCAGTCTGCCGCTTGAGGCCTATTTCCTCGACTATGGCCGTCAGGACCGCCAGCCCGGCGAATTTATCGAATGGATCGAGATCCCGAAGCAGGCCGATACCCTGCGGGTGGCCAAGCTCTCAAAGCGGTTTGACCAGGATATCTCTGCCGTGCTCGGGGCGTTTAATCTTGTCACCGAGGCGGGGGTGATCGCTTCGGCCCGTATCGCCTTCGGGGGCATGGCGGGAACGCCAAAACGGGCCGGCGCGACGGAGGCCGCGCTGATCGGTCGGGCGCTCTCGGATGAGACGCTGCGGGCCGCTCAGGCCGCACTGGAGACAGATTTCACGCCGCTCTCAGATATGCGGGCCTCGGCAGCCTACCGGATGGAGGGCGCGAAAGGCATGCTCGCGCGCGTCTTTGCCGAGGCCCGGGGCCTCAAAACCGATCTTCACGAGGTGCAGGCATGAGTGTCGGGCTGTCCGTTCAACATGATTCAGGCGTGCTGCATGTCTCGGGCCAGGCGCGGTATATCGATGATATCCCCCTGCCCGCCAATGTGCTGCATCTGGCCTTTGGCCTGTCCTCCGAGGCCCATGCCGAGATCCTGAGCATGGATCTGAGTGCTGTGCGCGCCGCCCCCGGTGTGGTGGCGGTCCTGACCGCTGAGGATCTGCCCCACGGGGCCGACTGCTCGCCCTCAGCCCATGATGAGCCGCTGCTGGCGGAGGGCCGGGTTCATTACATGGGCCAGCCGGTTTTTCTGGTGCTGGCCGAGAGCCATCTGGCGGCCCGCAAAGCGGCGCGGCTTGGCAAAATCACCTATGAAGCCCTGCCCGCCATCCTGACCGTGGAACAGGCGCTGGCCGCCGAAAGCCGCTTTGGCCCCCCGGTGATCTGGGAGCGCGGGGAGACCGAGGCTGCGCTGGAAGCCGCGCCCCGGCGTCTTTCGGGCGTCATTGAGATGGGCGGACAGGAGCATTTCTACCTCGAATCCCAGGCCGCTGCGGTGCTGCCGGGCGAAGGCGGGGATCTGCATGTCTACAGCTCGACCCAGCATCCGACCGAGATCCAGCATAAGGTGGCCGAGGCCATCGGTCGCCCTATGCATGCCGTGCGCGTGGAATGCCGCCGCATGGGGGGCGGCTTTGGCGGCAAGGAAAGCCAGGGCAATGCGCCCGCCATCGCCTGCGCCATCGGGGCTTTGCTGACCGGGCGGCCCTGCAAGATGCGCTATGACCGCGATGACGACATGGTCATCACCGGCAAGCGGCATGATTTCCGCATCCGCTATGATGTGGGCTATGACGGTCAGGGCCGCATCCAGGCGGTCTCGTTTCAGCACTACACCCGCGCAGGCTGGGCGCAGGATCTGACCCATCCGGTCGCCGACCGCGCGATGCTGCATTCCGACAATGCCTATTTCATCCCGGCGATGCGGATTGAGAGCCACCGCCTGCGCACCAATACCCAAAGCGCCACCGCCTATCGCGGCTTTGGCGGCCCGCAGGGGATGCTGGGGATTGAGCGGGTGCTTGATCATCTCGCCCATGCGCTTGGCCGCGATCCGCTGGAGGTGCGGCGGCTGAACTTCTATCCCGACCGCCCCACGGATGGCCTCCCCCCGGCGGAGGTGGCCACCACCCATTACGGCCAGGAAGTCCGGGATATGGTGCTGGGCCGCCTGACCGACCGGCTGGTGCAAAGCGCAGAGTATCACGCCCGCCGCAAAGCGATTGCCGAGTGGAACGCCGCCAACCCGGTGCTGAAACGCGGCATCGCGCTAACGCCGGTGAAATTCGGGATTTCCTTCACGCTGACGCATCTCAATCAGGCGGGGGCGCTGGTTCATGTCTATGCCGATGGCTCGGTGCATCTCAATCACGGCGGCACCGAGATGGGCCAGGGGCTGTTTCGCAAGGTCAGTCAGGTGGCGGCCTCCGAATTCGGCCTGCCGCTGGAGCTGATTAAGATCACCGCGACCGATACGGCGAAGGTGCCCAATACCTCGGCCACCGCGGCCTCTTCGGGGACGGATCTCAATGGCATGGCGGTCCAGGTCGCCTGTGTGACGATCCGCGACCGTATGGCGGCGCATCTGGCATCGGTGGCGGGCGTCGCGCCGGAGCAGGTTCGCTTTGAGGGCGGCCGGGTCACCGCAGGCTCTGCCGAGATGACCTTTGGCGAGGCAGCTGCGGCCTGCTATGCCGCGCGGGTCTCGCTGTCCTCGACGGGCTATTACAAAACCCCCGACCTGTCATGGGACCGCGCAAAGGGGCGCGGCCGGCCGTTCTTCTACTTCGCCTATGGCGCGGCGGTCTCGGAGGTGGTGATTGACACGCTTACCGGCGAAAACCGCATTCTCAGGACCGATATTCTGCATGATGCGGGGGCTTCGCTGAACCCTGAGCTGGACATCGGACAGATTGAGGGCGGCTTTGTGCAGGGCGCGGGCTGGCTGACCACGGAAGAACTGGTCTGGGACGATCAGGGCCGTCTGCGCACCCATGCGCCCTCGACCTATAAAATCCCGGCCTGCGCGGACCGGCCCCGGACCTTCAATGTCACCCTTTGGGATGAGCCGAACCCCGAAGCCACGATCTACCGCTCGAAGGCGGTCGGAGAGCCGCCCTTCATGCATGGCAATTCCGTGCTGATGGCGCTGTCGGATGCCATTGCAAGCTGTGGCGATGTCAGCCGCTATGTCGCGCTCGATGCGCCCGCCACGCCCGAGCGGGTGCTGATGGCCGTGCGCGCGCAGCAGGGCCATCAGCATGGCTGATCTGTCCCGCCTGCGGGAGGCCACGGCCCGCCACGCCCTGGTTGCGCGGATCGTGGTGGCCGGGTTCGAGGGCTCTGCCCCGCGCGAGACCGGCACAGCCATGCTGGTCTGGCCCGGCGGCTCCGAGGGCACCATCGGCGGCGGCGCGCTGGAGTTTGAGGCCATGGCCCGGGCGCGCGCCATGATCGCGGCCGGTGATCTGACGCCGCGGCTGACCCGCGAGCCGCTGGGGCCAAAGCTTGGCCAATGCTGCGGCGGCGCCGTCACGCTGCTCACGGAAGTCTTCTCGCAAAGCACCCTGCCAGAGCCGGACGCGGGCCTCTGGCTGCGCCCGGTAACACCCGAGGCGCGGGCCGGGCGGGAGATGCCATTCACGCTGCGCCGTATCGTCGCACGCGGCCGCTCAGCGGCCGGTCCGGCCCCCCGCCCCGGCCTTTATCTGGGCTGGATGGCGGAGCCGGTCGCCGCCGCAAAACAGCCGCTGTGGATCTGGGGGGCGGGCCATGTCGGACGCGCCATGGTGCAGGTATTGCAGCCGCTGCCGGACTGGCAGATCACCTGGATCGACACCGACCGCAGGCGCTTTCCCGAGGCCATCCCCGAGGGGGTCACCCCCCTTCACGACGACGCACCACAGCGATTTTGCAGCGAGGCTCCGGCCGGGGCTGCGCATCTGATTGTCACTTTCTCACATGCGCTTGATCTGGAACTTTGCCACCGGCTTCTGCTAGGGGGGGAGTTCAGCTTTCTGGGACTGATCGGTTCGGCCACCAAAAGGGCGCGTTTCCGGTCCCGACTTGCAGCTTTGGGACATCGGGAGGACGCGCTTGCGCGGCTGACCTGCCCGATCGGCGAACGGAGTTTTGGCAAGCATCCTCAGGCCATTGCCATCGGCGTGGCGCATCAATTGTTAAAACGGCATTCCGAGGCGGAGATCACGGATGACATCATCGACCGGCCCCCTGCTGAGCCTCAGCGGCCTGACGAAAGCCTATCCGGGGGTGGTCGCGAACAGCGACGTCTCCTTCAGCATCGGACCGGGGGAAATCCACGCGCTTCTCGGTGAGAACGGCGCGGGCAAATCCACCCTGGTAAAGATGATCTATGGCCTGGTGCAGCCCGATGCCGGTCAGATGGTGCTGCGCGGCGCGCCCTATCATCCGCACCGCCCCTCTGAGGCACGCCAGAAGGGCGTGGCCATGGTCTTCCAGCATTTCTCGCTCTTTGATGCGCTGAATGTGGCGGAAAACGTGGCGCTTGGGATGGAGAACCCGCCGCCCATGGGCGAGCTGGCCGGGCAGATCCGCAAGGTCTCAAGCACCTATGGCCTGCCCCTCGATCCCGCGCGTCTCGTGGGCGATCTCTCTGCCGGAGAACGGCAGCGCGTGGAAATCGTGCGCTGCCTGCTGCAGGATCCGAAGCTGCTCATTATGGATGAGCCGACTTCGGTGCTGACGCCCCAGGAGGTGGAGATCCTGTTCCGCACCCTGCGCCAGCTTTCGGCGGAAGGGACGGCGATCCTTTATATCTCGCATAAGCTCGAAGAGATCCGCAGCCTGTGCGACACCGCCACCATTCTGCGCCGGGGCAAGGTTGTCGCCTCCTGCAATCCGCGCGAGAAATCGGCCCGCGAACTGGCAGAGCTGATGGTCGGCCAGATCCTGACGCCCCCCGCCCGCGCTGAACACACCCCCGGTGAGCTGCGCCTTGAGGTGAGCGGGCTGTCGGTCGCCTCGCCCAATCCCTTCGGGACCTCGCTGAAAAACATCTCTTTCCAGCTGCGCGGCGGCGAAGTGCTGGGCATTGCAGGCGTCGCCGGCAATGGCCAGGACGAATTGCTGCTGGCGCTGTCGGGGGAGATCACCACCCAGGCCGGTCGCGTGAAGATCAAGGGCCAGCCCGCCGGGAACCTTGGCCCCAATGAGCGCCGCGCCCTGGGTCTGGTCTCGGCCCCCGAAGAGCGCCTCGGCCATGCCGCTGCCCCGGATATGAGCCTGTCAGAGAACGCGCTTCTCTCGGGTAACCTGCGCCAGGGGCTGTCATCGGGCGGCTTTATCAACTGGGCAAAGGTTGAAACCTTCGCCGCAGAGATCATCAAAGCCTTTGACGTCCGCACCCCCGGCACCCATGTCGCGGCGCGCGCGCTTTCGGGCGGCAATCTGCAGAAATTCGTGCTCGGCCGGGAAATCCTGCAAAACCCCGATATCATTGTGGTCAACCAGCCGACCTGGGGCGTGGATGCGGCGGCCGCCGCCACCATCCGCCAGGCGCTGCTGGATCTGTCGGCCAAGGGCGCCGCTGTGGTCGTCATCAGCCAGGATCTCGATGAGCTTCTGGAAGTCGCCGACAGCTTTGCCGCGCTGAATGAAGGCAGCCTCAGCGCGCTGCGCCCCGCGCGCGGTCTGAGCGTGGATCAGATCGGCCTGATGATGGGCGGCGCGCATGGCCTGCCCGAGACCCCTGCCCTGGCCCCAAAACCTGAAGAGGCCCGCCTGTGATCCGTCTGGAAAAACGCCCCACGCCGTCGCGGACCTGGGTCGCCGTTACCCCTGTTCTCGCTGTTCTGCTGACCATGATTGCCGGGGGCCTGATGTTCTGGGCGCTTGGCAAAAACCCCTTTGAGGCGATCCGCACGATCTTCTGGGATCCGCTTTTCAATGAGCAGTTCGCGGCCTATTCGCGCCCGCAGCTGCTGGTCAAAGCCGGTCCGCTGATCCTGATCGCCATTGGCCTCTCTCTGGGCTTCCGGGCCGGGATCTGGAACATCGGCGCTGAGGGTCAGTATATTATGGGCGCCATCGCCGGTGCGGCGGTCGGGCTTTATTTCTACCCCGAGCCCGGCTGGCATATCTTTCCGCTGATGGTGGCGGCGGGCCTTGTGGGCGGCATGCTCTGGGGGCTGATCCCGGGCCTTCTGAAGGTCTGGTTCGGCACCAATGAGATCCTCGTGTCGCTGCTGCTGGTCTATGTCGCGGAATCGCTGCTGGCGGCCATGGCCATCGGCAAGATGAAGAACCCCGATGGCGGCGGCTTCCCCGGCTCGCGCAACTTCGCGAAATATGAGGCTTCGGCCAACCCGGAGCTGATCGCCGGAACCGGTATGCACCTTGGCGTCGTCACCGCCTTTATCGCGGTGATTGCGGCCTATGTGCTGCTGCAGCGCCATATGCTGGGCTATAACATCCGCCTGACCGGTCAGGCCCCGCGGGCGGCGCGCTTCTCGGGAGTCTCTCCGGCGGCGCTGGTGCTGATCTGCATGGGTGCCTCTGGCGCGCTGGCGGGCATGGCGGGGCTTTTTGAGGTCACGGGTCCGGGCGGTCAGATCAGCATCGACTTTGCTTCGGGCTATGGCTTTACGGCGGTGATCGTGGCGCTGCTCGGCCGTCTCAATCCGATCGGCATTCTGCTGGCGGGTCTGCTGCTGGCGCTGACCTATATCGGCGGTGAGCTGGCGCAGTTCATGCTGAGCCTGCCGAAAGCCTCGATCCAGGCCTTCCAGGGGATGCTTTTGTTCTTCCTGCTGGCGCTTGATCTTCTCTCTAACTACCGGATCCGTCTGGCCCGCCGTGAGGTTGCGCGATGAACCTGTCTGCCATTGATTTCTGGATCCTGACGGCCTCGCTGATCGTCGCCTCGACGCCCATTCTGCTGGCGGGTCTGGGCGAGCTGGTGGTGGAACGCGCGGGCGTTCTCAACCTTGGTGTTGAGGGCATGATGATCACCGGTGCCATCGCGGGCTTTGCCACGGCGGTGCATTCGGGAAGCCCGCTGATCGGCTTTGCCGGCGGCGCGGCGGCGGGGGCTGCCATGAGCCTGATCTTCGCGGTGCTGACGCAATATCTGCTGGCCAATCAGATGGCGACGGGCCTTGCGCTGACGCTTTTTGGCTTGGGCTTCTCGGCGCTGGTGGGTCAGGGCTATGTGGGCGCGAAACCCCCGATGATGGGCAAGCTCGATCTTGGGCCGCTCTCGGATATTCCGGGCTTTGGCGTGGCCTTCTTCCGCCATGATCTGATGGTTTACCTGAGCTTCGCGGCGGTGGTGGCGATCTGGTATTTCCTCAGCCGCACCCGCGCGGGCCTGGTGCTGCGCGCTGTGGGCGAGAACCACGATGCCGCCCATGCGCTTGGCTATAAAGTGGTCCGCATCCGCATCCTGGCCATCATGTTCGGCGGCGCCATGGCGGGCCTTGGCGGGGCCTATCTTTCGCTTATTCGTGTGCCGCTCTGGACCGAGGGCATGACCTCGGGCGCGGGCTGGATTGCGGTGGCGCTGGTGGTGTTTGCAAGCTGGAAACCCGGCCGCCTTCTGCTGGGTGCCTGGATTTTCGGCGGCATCACCGTTTTGCAGCTTAATCTTCAGGTGGCGGGCGTACAGATCCCGACGGAATATCTTTCCATGTCGCCCTACTTGATTACGATCCTCGTTCTCGTGGTAATGTCTGCCATGGGAGGCAGGAAAGCAAAGGGTGCCCCTGGGGCCCTTGGCCGAAGCTTTCACGCAACACATTGACTTTAGGCTATATCCGGGCAATTGCCCGGGAAACCCGCAACCCGGAGTATACCTGATGATGCGCAAAACACTTCTTGCTACCGCTGCACTCGGCCTCGGCCTTGCCTTTGGGGGCACCGCTTCGGCCCAGGCGCTGGATAAAGCGAAAGCCTGCTTTATCTATGTCGGCCCGAAAAACGACGGTGGCTGGAGCCAGTATCACCACGAAGCGGTGGAAAAGATGCAGGCGCATTACGGCGATAAAGTTGAAGTGCAGTATCAGGAATCGGTGCCGGAAGGTGCGGATGCTGAGCGCGTGATGAGCCAGATGGCGCTCTCGGGCTGCAACATCATTTTTGCAACCTCCTTTGGCTTCATGGATGCGACCAACAACGTTGCGGGCAAATTCCCGAACGTGAAGTTCGAGCATGCCACCGGCTACAAGCGCGAGCACGCCAACGTCTCAACCTATAACGCGCGCTTCTATGAAGGCCGCGCCGTCACCGCCACCATCGGTGGCCTGATGACCAAGTCGAACAAACTGGGCTACATCGGCTCCTACCCGATCCCGGAAGTCATCATGGGCATCAACGCGGTCTATCTGGCGGCGAAAAAGGTGAACCCTGAGGTTGAGCTGTCGGTGGTCTGGGCTTTCTCGTGGTTCGACCCGGCCAAAGAGGCCGATGCGGCCAAGGCGCTGATCGATCAGGGCGTGGATGTGATCTTCTCGCATACCGATTCGACCGCGCCGCTGATTGAAGCGCAAAAAGCGGGCAATGTGACCGGTTTTGGTCAGGCGGCTGACATGCCGGAATTCGGGCCCTACCCGCGCGTTTCTTCGATCATCGACGACTGGGCGCCCTATTACATCGAGCGCGTTGGCGCGGTTCTCGAAGGCAAATGGGAGCAGTCGGACCGCTGGGACGGCATTGCTTCGGGCGAAGTCAAAATCGGCGAGTTCTCCTCGGCCGTGCCGGATGACGTGAAGGCGAAAGCTCAGGAAGTCATGGACGGCATCGTCGCGGGCACCCTGCACCCCTTCACCGGCCCGCTGAACAAGCAGGACGGCACCCAGTTCCTGAAAGAAGGCGAGACCATCTCTGACGCCGATCTGGCCGGTATGATGTTCTACGTCGAAGGCATCAAAGGCGACATTCCGAAGTAAGCCGTTCAGGTTTACGTCTCGGAACCTTCCCGAAAGGCCCCGCCGTTATGGCGGGGCCTTTTGCATAAAGCCGCGCCCTCTTGCTGTCTCTGTCGGCAAAGGGGCGGAATTACGAAGAATGTTACGCATCTTCCCGCGCCGGTTAGCGGAAACATTCCGCCAGGCGGCTGCGGCATGTTCCCGCAGGCTTGCAAGCGGCCGCTTCTGGGCATATGCGGTTACCGACCACCCTCAACCGGAGAGGACACTATGGCCCGTTCAAAGATCGCGCTTATCGGCGCAGGCCAGATCGGCGGCACCCTTGCTCACCTCGCAGCTCTGAAAGAACTCGGCGACATCGTCCTGTTCGACATTTCGGAAGGCACGCCCCAGGGCAAAGCCCTCGATATCGCTGAATCGGGCCCCTCGGAAGGTTTTGACGCCATCCTGAAAGGCACCAACGACTACGCCGATATCGCAGGCGCAGACGTCTGCATCGTCACCGCAGGCGTGCCGCGCAAGCCGGGCATGTCGCGCGATGACCTTCTGGGCATCAACCTGAAAGTCATGAAATCGGTCGGCGAAGGCATTGCCAAACATGCCCCGAACGCTTTCGTGATCTGCATCACCAACCCGCTTGATGCGATGGTCTGGGCGCTGCAGAAGTTCTCGGGCCTGCCGGCTGAGAAAGTTGTCGGCATGGCCGGCGTTCTCGACTCGGCGCGCTTCCGTCACTTCCTGTCGGTTGAGTTCAACGTCTCGATGAAAGACGTCACCGCCTTCGTTCTGGGCGGTCACGGCGACACCATGGTCCCGCTGACCCGTTACTCGACCGTTGCAGGCATCCCGCTGCCGGACCTGGTTGAGATGGGCTGGACCACCCAGGAGAAACTGGACGGCATCGTGCAGCGCACCCGTGACGGTGGCGCAGAGATCGTCGGCCTGCTGAAGACCGGTTCGGCCTTCTATGCTCCGGCGACCTCGGCGATTGAGATGGCGGAAGCCTATCTGAAAGACCAGAAGCGTCTGCTGCCCTGCGCGGCCTATGTTGACGGCGCCTTCGGCCTGAACGGCATGTATGTCGGCGTTCCGACCATCATCGGTGCCGGCGGCATCGAGCGTATCGCTGCGATCAAGATGACCGCAGACGAGCAGGCGATGTTCGACAACTCGGTCAATGCTGTGAAAGGTCTCGTTGAGGCCTGTAAAGCGATCGATCCGTCGCTGGTATAATCTGCCGGACCGACGACACAGAACGCGCCCTTCGGGGCGCGTTTTTTTATGGCCGCTGCCGGTCCCGCATGACCTTGCGGCAGGGCCTGGTTACCATCTGGTGAACACCCGTGATGCTGCTTTGCAGCAATTTCGCGACAGATTGACGCTGCGACGCAGTATGTCTCAGAATTTGTGATCACACGATTTTTCGACGTGATCACATTGTGCTGAAATCCTGTGGGTAAAGGTCAAATCCAACCAAATGCTGTTTGTTTGCAAAGCAGTCTGTGCCATGACACGGCCAATTCCACCCAGGACAGGACTGTGACATGAACATTCACGAATACCAGGCCAAAGCGCTTCTGCGCACCTACGGCGTGCCGGTATCGGATGGCCGTATCGTGCTGAAAGCCGAAGACGCAAAGGCGCTTGCCGATGAGATGGGCGGCCCGCTCTGGGTGGTGAAATCCCAGATCCACGCCGGCGGCCGTGGCAAGGGTAAATTCGTTGAGCCGGAAGCCGGCGAAAAAGGCGGCGTGCGTCTGGCCTTCTCGGCAGAAGATGCAGCTCTCTTTACCGGGCAGATGCTGGGCCGCACGCTTGTGACCCACCAGACCGGCCCGGCTGGCAAACAGGTCAACCGCATCTACCTCGAAGCCGGTTCGGACATCTCGCGCGAGCTTTATCTTGCGCTGCTGGTGGACCGCCAGACCTCGCGCGTTTCCTTCGTCGTCTCGACCGAAGGCGGCATGGACATCGAGGAAGTCGCGGCCCATACCCCCGAGAAAATCGTCTCCTTCTCGGTCGATCCGGCCACCGGCATCCAGCCGTTCCACGGCCGCACCGTGGCTTTCGCGCTTGGCCTTGAAGGCAAAGCGATCAAGCAATGCGGTGATCTGATCAACAAGCTCTACAAGTTCTTCATCGAGAAGGACGCAGAGATGGTTGAGATCAACCCGCTGATCGTGACCACCGATGGCGATCTGAAAGCCCTCGACGCGAAAGTCGGTTTCGACAACAACGCGCTTTACCGTCAGCCCGAAATCGCCGCCCTGCGCGACGAGACCGAGGAAGACAGCAAAGAGCTGGAAGCCTCGAAATACGACCTGAACTACATCGCACTCGACGGCGAAATCGGCTGCATGGTGAACGGTGCAGGTCTGGCGATGGCCACCATGGACATCATCAAACTCTATGGCGCAGAACCGGCAAACTTCCTCGATGTGGGCGGCGGCGCCACCAAAGAGAAAGTGACCGAAGCCTTCAAGATCATCACCTCGGATCCGAACGTCAAAGGCATCCTCGTGAACATCTTTGGCGGCATCATGCGCTGCGACATCATCGCGGAAGGCATCCTGGCTGCCGTGAATGCTGTCGGCCTGCAGGTTCCGCTGGTTGTGCGCCTTGAGGGCACCAACGTGGAACTCGGCAAGAAGATCATCGCTGAATCCGGTCTGAACGTGATTGCTGCCGACAACCTGTCGGATGCTGCACAAAAGATCGTCAAAGCCGTTAAAGGCTGAGTGATCCGGGGATGAGACTGACGTTCGCTCTGATGGCGGCTCTGGGACTGGCGGGGGGCAATACCCTGCCCGCCACGGCTCAGGCCCCGGCCCTGGTGTCACCGGGTCTGGTTGAGGTGCTCGGCAAAGTCGATGCGCTGGCGACGGCCAAAGGGGCGGATCAGATTGAGGCGCTGATGGCTGTCTGCCTGACCATGGGGGCAACCCCGCAGGTCGTGGAGATGGTGCTTGGCGAGGCCGGGTGGACGCAGGACGCAGAGTTCAGTGACGAAATGCTCGTCATTCTGCGCTCTGCTGATCCTGACGCGAAGCTTTGGGTTCAGCTTGAACCTGAGGCGGAAACCTGCGGCATTGGCACCTACAGCCTTGGCGGCGCGAAAGCGCATGAGCTGGCGACCGGTCTGCTGCGCCGCATTGATCCTGGCTTCAACACCGTCACTGAGGGCACTGGCACCGAATCCTGCACCAAATATGATCTTGCCAGCCCGCTTCCCGGCGGCGGTCAGATCTATGTGAGCGTGTTCGATGACAGCGGCGAAGAGTTCAGCTGCCTCCCCTCTCCCGATGTCAGTCTGACGACTTTTGCTTTCGTCAGCACTTAATTCACCGGGTGTGCGCATCCTGCGCGCGCCAGTCCGACCAAAAGCGCATGACGCGCAAAGACAAGGAGGCCAGCATGGCCGTTCTCGTTAACAAAGCGACTAAGGTGATCTGTCAGGGCCTGACCGGCTCGCAGGGCACGTTCCACACCGAGCAGGCAATTGCTTACGGCACCCAGATGGTTGGCGGTGTGACCCCCGGCAAAGGCGGCACCACCCATATCGGTCTGCCGGTCTATAACTCGGTTCATGAAGCTGTGGCGCGCACTGGTGCGGATGCCTCGGTGATCTATGTGCCGCCGCCCTTCGCGGCCGACTCGATCATGGAAGCCATCGACGCGGAAGTGCCGCTGATCGTCTGCATCACCGAGGGCATTCCGGTGCTCGACATGATGAAAGTGAAGCGCGCGCTGCTGAACTCGAAGTCGCGTCTGATCGGGCCGAACTGCCCGGGCGTCATGACGCCGGGTGAGTGCAAAATCGGCATCATGCCGGGCTCGATCTTCTCGCGTGGCTCGGTCGGCGTTGTGTCGCGTTCGGGCACCCTGACCTATGAAGCCGTGAAACAGACCACCGATGTTGGCCTTGGCCAGTCCTCGGCTGTCGGCATCGGCGGCGACCCGATCAAAGGCACCGAGCACCTCGACGTGCTGGAGATGTTCCTGAACGATCCGGAAACCCAGTCGATCATCATGATCGGTGAAATCGGTGGCTCGGCCGAAGAAGAAGCCGCGGAATACCTCAAAGAGCAGAAGAAAAAAGGCCGCTGGAAGCCGACCGCCGGTTTCATCGCCGGCCGCACCGCTCCGGAAGGCCGCCGCATGGGCCACGCCGGTGCGATCGTCTCGGGCGGCAAGGGTGACGCGGAATCGAAGATCGAAGCCATGAAATCGGCTGGCATCATCGTCGCTGACAGCCCGGCCGGTCTCGGCGAAGCCGTGCTGAAAGCCATCAAGGGCTGATCTCAGCCCCCCCCTGGCGTCTTCGGGCGACTGATTGTATACCATGGGATGCGGCAGAGGCCTGCCGCATCCGACCCAAGGACCGCTTTGCGGCACCTGCCCGACCGTTGCCACCGCGAAAGCCGGCCGCCGGAGGGGTGCAGTGCCAAAGACCGGCCCGCGCCAGAAATTCTCTGTTTTGCAGATCACCGCAAAGCAGCCCGCCCCGACCACGGGTCACGACGACCCCGCCCAAACTCGTTCCCGCGAGGTATCAGGATGAACGATCATTCCCCCAATCAGGCGCTGCACGCCCAGTCCTTCCTGGACGGTGCAAACGCCGATTATATCGACCAGATGGCGGCGAAATTCGCCCGCGACCCGGCCAGCGTAGATGCGTCATGGGCTGAGTTCTTCCGGGCGATCGGGGATACCCCGGTCGAAGCCGAACGCGCCGCTGCCGGCCCGAGCTGGGCCCGCAAAGACTGGCCGCCGCAGCCGATGGATGATCTGACCCTGGCGCTGACCGGCGAATGGCCGATGGTCCCGAAAGAGGCCAAAGGCGCGGGCAAAAAGATTGCCGATAAAGCGGCGGAAAGCGGCGCTCAGGTCTCGGAAGCGGCGATCCAGCGCGCCGTGCTGGACTCGATCCGCGCCATCATGCTGATCCGCGCCTACCGGATCCGGGGCCATCTGGCCGCAGACCTTGATCCGCTGAACCTGCGCGACGAGTCGCTGCATCCGGAGCTGGATCCGCGCTCTTATGGCTTCACCGAAGCCGATATGGACCGCCCGATCTTCCTTGATAACGTGCTGGGCCTGACCCATGCCTCGATGCGCACGATTGTTGACATCGTGCAGCGCACCTATTGCGGCACCTTTGCGCTGCAGTTCATGCATATTTCGGACCCCGAGCAATCGGCCTGGCTGAAAGAGCGCATTGAGGGCTACGGCAAAGAGATCACCTTCACCCAGCAGGGCCGCAAAGCGATCCTGAACAAACTGGTCGAAGCGGAAGGCTTTGAGAAGTTCTGCCACGTTAAGTTCATGGGCACCAAGCGCTTTGGTCTGGACGGCGGCGAAGCGCTGATCCCGGCGATGGAGCAGATCATCAAGCGCGGCGGTCAGCTGGGTTTGAAAGAGGTGATCGTCGGCATGCCGCACCGCGGCCGCCTGAACGTGCTGTCGAACGTGATGGGCAAGCCCTATCGCGCGATCTTCAACGAATTCCAGGGCGGCTCGTTCAAGCCCGATGACGTGGATGGCTCGGGCGATGTGAAATACCACCTCGGCGCCTCGTCGGACCGTGAGTTTGACGGCAATGTTGTTCACCTGTCGCTGACCGCCAACCCCTCGCACCTTGAGGCGGTGAACCCGGTTGTGCTGGGCAAGGTCCGCGCCAAGCAGGACCAGCTGAACGACACCGAAGAGCGTATCGCCGTTCTGCCGATCCTGCTGCATGGCGATGCCGCTTTTGCCGGTCAGGGTGTGGTGGCTGAGGGCCTGCAGCTCTCGGGCATTAAGGGCCACCGCACCGGCGGCTGCATCCATATCATCGTGAACAACCAGATCGGCTTCACGACCGCGCCGCATTTCTCGCGCACCTCGCCCTATCCGACCGATATCGCCCTGATGGTCGAAGCGCCGATCTTCCACGTCAATGGTGATGATCCGGAAGCCGTGGTGCATGCCGCCCGCGTCGCCATTGAGTTCCGCCAGAAGTTCCACAAAGACGTGGTTCTGGACATCTTCTGCTACCGCCGCTTTGGTCACAACGAAGGCGATGAGCCGATGTTCACCAACCCGGCGATGTACCAGCGCATCAAAAAGCAAAAGACCACGCTGCAGCTTTATACTGAGCGTCTGGTCGCCGATGGCCTGATCCCGGAAGGCGAAATCGAAGACATGAAGGCGGCCTTCCAGGCGCGTCTCAACGAAGATTTCGAAGCCGCGAAAGACTATAAGCCGAACAAGGCTGACTGGCTCGATGGCCGCTGGAAAAACCTCGGCCGCGAGAAAGCGGATTATGAGGCCGGTGCCACCGCCATTTCGCCTGAGACCATGGCGAATGTCGGCGCTGCGCTGACCCGCGTGCCCGAAGGGTTTGACATCCACAGGACCGTAACGCGTCAGCTGGAATCCAAAAAAGCCATGTTTGCCAATGGCAAAGGCTTTGACTGGGCAACGGCAGAGGCTCTGGCCTTTGGCTCGCTGGTCAGCGAGGGTCATCCGGTCCGCCTTTCGGGTCAGGACTGTACCCGCGGCACCTTCTCGCAGCGCCATTCGGCCTTCGTGAACCAGCAGACCGAAGAGCGTTACTACCCGCTCAACAATATCCGTGAGGGTCAGGCCCGCTATGAGGTCATCGATTCGATGCTCTCGGAATATGCGGTGCTGGGCTTTGAATACGGCTATTCGCTGGCCGAACCCGACGCGCTGACCATGTGGGAAGCGCAGTTTGGCGACTTCGCCAATGGCGCGCAGATCATGTTCGATCAGTTCATCAACTCGGCTGAATCGAAATGGCTGCGGATGTCGGGTCTGGTGATGCTGCTGCCGCATGGCTTTGAAGGCCAGGGCCCCGAGCACTCCTCGGCGCGTCTTGAGCGCTTCCTGCAGCTTTCGGCCCAGGACAACTGGATCGTGGCGAACTGCTCGACCCCGGCGAACTACTTCCACATTCTGCGCCGTCAGATCCACCGCAGCTTCCGTAAGCCGCTGGTGCTGATGACGCCGAAGTCGCTGCTGCGTCACCCGCTGGCGGTCTCGACGACGGAAGAGTTTACCACCGGCTCGACCTTCCACCGCGTGCTGCAGGATGATGCCGAGCGTAAAACCGGCGTGTCGCAGCTGACCCTGCAGGGGGATGCGGGCATCAAACGCGTCGTCATCTGCTCGGGCAAGGTCTATTACGACCTGCTGGCCGAGCGCGACAAACGCGGTGCCGACAACGTCTATATTCTGCGTCTTGAGCAGTTCTATCCCTTCCCGGCGATGTCGCTGGTCAAAGAGCTTGAGCGCTTTAAGGATGCTGAAATCGTCTGGTGCCAGGAAGAACCGAAAAACCAGGGCGGCTGGACCTTTGTTGAGCCGAACCTTGAGTGGGTGCTGACCAAAATCGGCGCGCGCTTCTCGCGGGTGAGCTATGTGGGCCGCACCGCCTCGGCCTCGCCTGCGACGGGTCTCGCCTCGAAACATAAAGCTGAACAGGATGCGCTGGTGAACGAAGCGCTGACCATCGAAGGAAAATAAGGATGAGCATCGAAGTTCGCGTCCCCGCCCTTGGCGAAAGCGTCACCGAGGCCACCGTGGCCACCTGGTTCAAAAAGCCGGGCGATGCTGTTGCGCAGGATGAGATCCTGTGTGAGCTGGAAACCGACAAAGTCTCGCTTGACGTGCCCTCGCCGGCCGCAGGCATCCTGAGCGAGATCATCGCACAGGACGGCGAAACCGTGGGCGCCAATGCGCTGCTCGCGATGATCTCTGCAGGCGGTGTGGCGGCAGCCCCCGCCCCGAAAGCAGAGGCTGCTCCGGTGGCGGCGGCTCCGGCGGCATCCACTGGCAAAGACGTCGAAGACGCCCCTTCGGCCAAGGTCGCTATGGCGGCTGCCGGTCTGAACCGCGATCAGGTTCAGGGCTCGGGCCGTGACGGCCGCGTCATGAAAGAAGATGTCGCGGCGGCTGTGGCTGCCGTGAAAGCCGCACCTGCTGCGGCTCCGGCCGCTGCCGCAGCGCCGCGCGCCCCGGTTGCAGCCGATGATTCGGCCCGCGAAGAGCGCGTGCGCATGACCAAGCTGCGCCAGACCATCGCGCGCCGCCTGAAAGAAGCGCAGAACACCGCCGCCATGCTGACCACCTATAACGAGGTGGATATGTCGGCGATCATGGAGCTGCGCAACACCTACAAAGACCAGTTCGAGAAGAAGCACGGCGTGAAGATGGGCTTCATGTCCTTCTTCGTCAAAGCCTGTAACCACGCCCTCAAAGAGGTGCCGGAGGTGAACGCCGAGATCGACGGCACCGACATCATCTACAAAAACTACGTCCATATGGGCGTGGCTGTCGGCACCCCGAACGGTCTGGTGGTTCCGGTCGTGCGCGAAGCCGACAAGATGTCCTTCGCCGAGATCGAGAAAAAGATCGGCGAACTTGGTCTGCGCGCCCGTGACGGTAAGCTGACCATGGCCGAGATGCAGGGCGGCTCCTTCACCATCTCGAACGGTGGTGTTTACGGCTCGCTGATGTCCTCGCCGATCCTGAACGCACCGCAGTCGGGGATCCTCGGCATGCATAAGATCCAGGAGCGCCCGGTGGTGGTGAACGGCCAGATCGTCATCCGCCCGATGATGTATCTCGCGCTCTCCTACGATCACCGCATCGTCGATGGCAAAGGCGCCGTGACCTTCCTCGTGCGCGTCAAAGAGGCGCTGGAAGATCCGCGCCGCCTGCTGATGGATCTCTGATCTTTCTCGGGCAGGCCTTCGGGCCTGCCCTTTCGCTGAGGGAGAAGGCTGATGACCCCGGAACTGACGGTCCTTGCACTTGGTGCGATCCTGCAGATGGTCCAGATCGCCATCGCCGGTGCGGTGATGAACAAAGACGTCGGCCGCGACTGGAACACCGGTGCGCGCGACCGCGAGCCCGATTTTTCACCGCTGACCGGCCGTCTGCGCCGCGCGGTGAACAATATGTTCGAATCGCTGGCGCTGTTCACCATCGCGGTGCTGGTAATCACGCTTTCGGAGCAAAGCTCGGGCGTGACCGAAGTGGCCGCCTGGATCTGGCTTCTGGCCCGCCTTCTCTATTTCCCGGCCTATGGCCTTGGCCTGTCGCCCTGGCGCTCGATCGTCTGGGCCATTGGCACCATCGCCACCCTTGTCATCCTCGGGGTCTCTCTGTTCTGATCCCCCCGTCCTCTTTTGCATCCCGGCCCCCTCCGGCCCGGGATGATCTACCAGGAGTATCTCATGGCCCAGTTCGATCTGATCGTCATCGGCGCCGGTCCCGGCGGTTATGTCTGCGCCATCCGTGCCGCACAGCTTGGCCTGAAAGTGGCCGTGGTTGAGGGGCGTGAGACCCTCGGCGGCACCTGCCTGAACGTCGGCTGCATCCCGTCGAAAGCCCTGCTGCACGCGACCCATTCGCTGCATGAGGCCGAGCATAACTTCGCCAAGATGGGCCTGAATGTGGCGGCCCCGACCGTGGATTGGTCGAAAATGCAGGCCTATAAGGCCGATGTCGTCGGCGGCAATACCAAAGGCATCGAGTTCCTCTTTAAGAAGAACAAAGTCACCTGGCTGAAAGGCTGGGCCTCGATCCCGGCGCAGGGTCAGGTGAAAGTCGGCGAGGAAGTGCATGAGGCGAAAGCCATCGTGATCGCCACCGGCTCGGAAGCGGCCTCGCTGCCGGGCGTTCCGGTCGATGAAAAAGTCATCGTCACCTCGACCGGCGCGCTGTCGCTGGACGCTCCGCCGAAGTCGATGATCGTCATCGGCGCAGGCGTCATCGGCCTTGAGATGGGCTCGGTCTATGCCCGCCTTGGTGCGCAGGTGACCGTGGTCGAATATCTCGACGCCATCACCCCCGGCATGGACGGCGAGATCGCGAAAAGCTTCCAGAAGCTTCTGACCCGTCAGGGCCTGAAATTCGTGCTCGGCGCGGCGGTGCAGGGTGCCGAAGTCATCGGCCCGGGCGCCAAGGTCAGCTATAAGCTGCGCAAAGACGACAGCGTACATGCGATTGAGGCCGATGTCGTCCTCGTGGCCACCGGCCGTCGCCCCTATACCGCAGGCCTCGGCCTTGAGGCGCTTGGCGTTGAGATGCTGCCGCGCGGTCAGGTGAAAACCGACGATCACTACCGCACCACGCTGCCCGGGCTTTACGCCATCGGCGATGCGATCACCGGCCCGATGCTGGCGCATAAAGCCGAGGATGAGGGCATTGCGGTCGCAGAAATCATCGCCGGTAAAGTCGGCCATGTGAACTACGACGTGATCCCCGGTGTCGTCTATACCACCCCGGAACTGGCTTCGGTCGGCAAAACCGAAGAGCAGCTGAAAGAGGAAGGCCGCGCCTATAAGGTCGGCAAATTCTCCTTCATGGGCAATGCCCGCGCGAAGGCTGTCTTCCAGGGCGACGGCATGGTGAAGATGATCGTCGATGCCGCCACCGACCGCGTGCTCGGCTGCCATATCATTGGCCCGGCGGCCGGCGATATGATCCATGAGATCTGCGTCGCGATGGAATTCGGCGCCTCCGCCGAAGACGTGGCCCGCACCTGCCACGCCCACCCGACCTACTCGGAAGCCGTGCGCGAAGCAGCCCTCGCCTGCGGCGACGGCGCGATCCATTCGTAATCCCTCACGGGCTTTGCTAAAGACACCCCGCCGGAGCGATCCGGCGGGGTTTTCTCATGGAAGGACAACAACATGCGCGCACTCATCCAGCGGGTGACCGAGGCCTCTGTCACCGTCGACGGCCAGATCACTGGCGAAATCGGCCCCGGCCTTCTGGTCCTCATCTGCGCCATGCAGGGCGACACCGAGGCCACCAGCACCAGAATGGCCGCCAAAATCGCCAGGCTCCGCATCTTCACCGATGAGAACGACAAGATGAACCTCTCGGTCCGCGACATCGGCGGCAGCGTGCTCGCCGTCAGCCAGTTCACCCTTGCGGGCGATGCCTCCCGCGGCAACCGCCCCGGCTTCGCCACGGCCGCCCGCCCCGAAACCGCCGCACCGATGTATGAGCATTTCAAAACCGCCCTGCGCACTGAGGGCCTCTCCGTCGAGGCTGGCATCTTCGCCGCCGATATGAAGGTGCGCCTTTTGAATGACGGCCCGGTCACGATCTGGATCGACAGCGCCGACTGGTAAGCGCGACAGCCGGGAAACTGCGTGCTAAACTTCCTTATCCAACAGGTGGAGGTGAAGATGTTTCGGCACATTCTGACGGCAACAGACGGCTCGGACTGGGCAGGCAAAGGCGTGACAAAGGCCATCGGCCTCGCCGCCGCGCTGAAGGCAAAGCTGACCGTGGTCATGGCCTCAGAGAGCTATCCCGATTATCTCTATGCCGCCGACCTCAGCCCCTATGCCGGCACGGTCTTCACGCCTGAGCAGATGGAAACCAACCGCTCCGCCATGCAGACCCATGCCGACGAGGTGCTGGCCCTCGTCTCTGAGGAGGCCCGCGCCCTTGGCGTGCACCCGCGGCTGCTTTACGTGCCCAATACCCATCCGGCGGTCGCCATCACCGAAAAAGCCGCCGAAGAGAATGCCGATCTCATCATCATCGGCTCACGCGGGCGGCGCGGCATCACCAAACTGGTGCTCGGCAGCCAGGCCGCAGAGGTGCTCGCCGGCACCCAGCTTCCGGTGATGATCATCAAATAACCCCCTTCCGGGTCGCGCGTACCCGCGCGACCCTTTTGCGCCTTTCCAAAGCGGCGCTTTCAGGGCAAAAGCCCGGATAAAGCTTGCGCACCATCAGGGGGCCCCATGACCTTCGACCGCTCCGTAAAGATCGCCCCGTCGATCCTTTCCGCCGACTTCGCCGACTTCGGCCGTGAAATCCAGGCCATCGAGGCCCAGGGCGCGGACTGGGTCCATGTGGATGTGATGGACGGCCATTTCGTCCCCAATCTCACCTTCGGACCGCCCGCCGTCGCAGCGTTTCGCAAACACGTCAAAACGGTGATGGACGTCCATCTGATGATCGCCCCGGTCGATCCCTATATCGAAGCCTTCGCCAATGCCGGCGCCGATATCATCACCGCCCATATTGAGGCCGGCCCCCATATCCACCGCACCCTCCAGGCGATCCGCGCCACAGGCAAAAAAGCCGGCGTCGCGCTGAACCCCGGCACGCCGGCCAGCGCGGTGCAGCATCTTCTCGATCTGACGGATCTCGTCTGCGTCATGACGGTGAACCCCGGCTTTGGCGGGCAAAAATTCATCGATATGACCGGCAAAGTCGCGGACCTCCGCGCCATGATCGGCGACCGCCCGGTCCATATCGAGATCGACGGCGGCGTCGATCCGACAACCGCCCCCGCGCTCATCAAAGCCGGAGCCGATGTGCTGGTCGCAGGCTCTGCGGTCTTCAAAGGCGGCTCGGTCGATCACCCCGAGGTTTACGGCGCCAATATGAAAGCCATCCGCGACGCGATCAAAGCCTCCGCCTGACCTGCAGGTCCCTGCACGCCTCCGGCGCATTTTGGCTTTTTAAAAATACTCCGGGAGGTCCGGAGGGCAGCGCCCTCCGGCCTCACCGTCTTTCCCAAGGCCTGCCGGTTGCCAGCCCCGGCAGAAGTCAGTTACAGCCGCCGTCCCTGCAAGAGCCGCGGCAATTCCCCCGACAACCCCGCCGCCTCGCGAATAAAGCTGCGCCGCGGACCATCAAGCGCTGCCACCGCCCGCATCCCCAGACCCCGCGCCGCCCGCGCCAGCGGGCTGTGATTGGAGAAAAGCCGGTTCACCACATCCATCCCCAAAGCCAGCGAGGTGGCATCAAAGCGCCGCCAGGTCTGGTAACGCTCCAGCACATTGCCCGCTGCAATATCCTCGCCCCGTCCGCGCGCATCCGCCAGCACCTCTGCCAGCGCCGCCACATCCCGCAGGCCAAGGTTCAGCCCCTGACCGGCAATCGGGTGAATGCCATGGGCGGCATCCCCCGCCAGCGCCACCCGCGGCGCCACATAGCTCTCCGCCAGCGACAGGCTCAGCGGATAGCTGAAACGCTCCCCCGCAAGCTGCGCCGCCCCGGTCAGATGGCCGATCTTCTCGCCCAGAAGCGCCAGATACTCCGCATCGGACAACTCAAGGATCCGGGCCGCCGCCCGCTCCTGCTCCGACCAGACAATCGAGACCCGGTCCCCGCTCAAAGGCAGGATCGCCACCGGCCCGCCCGGCAGAAAGACCTGATGCGCCACCCCCCCGTGCGGCGCCTCCAGTTGCAGCGCATTGACCAGCGCGATCTGCCCATAACCCCAGCCCTGACGCCGGATCCCTGCGCGGCCCGCCACCGCTGATCCGCGCCCGTCACAGCCGATCAGCAGCCGGGCGCGTAGCGCCGTTCCGTCAGAAAGCGTGACGCTGATCCCCTCCTGATCTGCCTGCTGCCCGGTCACCGAAAGCCCGCTCAGACGCCGGATCTTCGGCTCTGCCGCTATGGCCGCCACCAGCGCTTTGTGCAGATATCGGTCCTCCAGCAGAAAGCCCATCGGGCCCTCATCCAGCTCTCCGCGATCAAAACTCAGGAAAAACGGCACCGACGCCCCCGCAGGCACGCCGTCAGAGGTGCGGATCTCCTCAATCGCCGTGGCCTCCCGCGCGACCGCAGGCCAGACCCCCAAAGCGGACAGCATCCGTTGCGAGGCCAGCGCCAGCGCATAGGCGCGGCCGTCAAACCCCTCTGCGGCCCGCGCGCCCTCAGGGCGCGCATCGACCAAAGTCACATGAAATCCGGCCTGAGCCAGCGCGAGCGCCAGCGCCGGTCCATTCAGGCCACCGCCTGCGATGATGACATCCTGTTCCATGCCACAGCATATGCGGTGGCGAGGGCACAAAGTCCATCACCCATGCCCGGGACACCGGGAAATCTGCTCGGTCTGCTTTCGGAATGAATTCAATTGCGAAGGACTATGTTGCGCTCTTCTGATCGCTGCCGCAGCGATCCCTTTCCGGCTGACGTCCGCGCATCCGAGCGCTCTCGGGTGGCCCGGGTGACGTGAGGCGGTTCATGACTGAGCCATCCAACACCATTGGGGCGGGAGAGGCTGTGAAGAATACTGATCTGAAGCTCTGCATCTTAGCGCTCAAAATCCCTGGCCACGCCACGCGCGCCCCGAAATTTACGGCATCTCACCCCGGGCTTCACGCCGCTGCGTTGATGATATCCGGACCATGTCCTCCGGCGGGCCCGTTGGCCGGGAATATCCCCCCTCCAATCCCGGGCCTGTTGCCGTGGCAGTATGGCATCTCTCAATGTCAGAAATCGCACCGGCGGTAACACCACCGATCCGCTCCTGAACCGGGATCTGCGCCGGCAGTTCGGGCAGAACAGGTGTATCGCGCTGGTCATCCCGACAGCCGGTAGTCTCAAAGTATCAGCCGCAACAGCGATGTGCAGCCTGCGCCATTGCCGGCGGCGGCTGGCGCCGCATCTGCGAACCAGTCCCTCGCCCTCGCGCGAAAATCTGAGGCCGGTGCGATCCACCGGCAGAGGCAGCGGTCCGGACCCTGCGCGATAAGATATCTCTGTTTCGAGGTGCTTTTGTCGGTGGCAGAGCGTTATCTGCTGAGCAGGGTTCACAAGCCTTTCGGTGGAAGGCTTATCCGACGAAGGGCACGGGCCAACCCAGCCCCGAAAGAGCGAGAAGGCTTTCGACAAATCCGGTCGTCTGACTGACCCGCTGCCCGAACAGGACGGGACTGTGTGGCTGCTGTCGAAGCTCTCTCAAAATAACCCGCCCTGCCGCTCGGGTGTGCGAGCCAGGCCATCAGAGAGCCACGCCACGTCAGGGATCGGCTGTAACCGGATCAGTCTGTCGTGCAGAAAAGAGGGTCCGGCCTGTTCATGCCACCACTCTGAACCGCTGAGGCAGCACCATGAACCCACTGCTTCGAAGGAGGCTGCAACAAATCACACAACCTCGGAGCGCTGTCGTTCTGCCGCCACAGAGGGATCACCCCGCCCGGCGCGTCCTCTTTGCGCGCAGGCTGTGTCATGGTCTTCCTGTCGGCAGGAGTAAACATTTTCAACGCTGCCATCCTGCGCAGCGTAAGGCCCAGTGGTGTCGCATAAACCTGCCCCCTCAGCCGCCGCCGACAATCCGTTTCGGCCACCATTCAACTGCTCCTTTTGTTGAGGTCAGGACCCAAGGCCCATGGCATAATCGAAAACCGATTTTTGGTCAGGCCTGGCCGTCCCGCTTTTGCCGCGTCTGAAGCGGATCGCAGTCCCCTGAAAAATCTGCTACATGTCGCCAAATCACATCCGAACATCGCGGAAACCGGCCCTTGAGGGGGCCAGAATTCTGCAAATCCGCTCTATGATCCGCTGCGCGGTGATGAGGTTAAGTCTTTGAATTACACTACAAAAAATGCGCATCGGCTCTCTGTTGCCCCCATGATGGACTGGACCGACCGGCACTGCCGGGTGTTTCACCGCAAGCTCTCGCGCCGGGCAGAGCTTTATACGGAAATGGTGACCGCCCCTGCCGTCGTTCATGGCGATCGCGACCGGCTGCTGGGCTATGAGGCGCAGGAGCATCCGGTGGTGCTGCAGCTGGGCGGCTCGGATCCGGCGCAGCTGGCTGAGGCGGCGAAGATCGGCGCGGATTACAGCTATGATGCGATCAATCTTAACTGCGGTTGTCCCTCGGATCGGGTGCAATCGGGCTCTTTCGGCGCGGTGCTGATGGAGAAGGCTGACCTGGTGGCCGATTGCGTCGCGGCGATGATTGCAGCGCAGCCGCGCCCCGTCACCGTCAAATGCCGCATCGGGGTCGACGATCAGATCGCCGAAGAGGTGCTGCCGGCCTTCCTTGAAAAGGTCGCTGCCGCAGGGGTCCGCCATTTTGTGATCCACGCCCGCAACGCCTGGCTGCAGGGTCTCAGCCCGAAGGAAAACCGCGAGATCCCGCCGCTGAATTATGAGCTGGCCTATGCGATGAAGCGCGCCTTCCCGCATCTGGAGCTGTGCCTCAATGGCGGGGTTGCGGGGCTTGAGGCGGTGCCTGCGCATCTGGAGGCCGGGCTGGACGGCGTGATGATCGGGCGTGCGGCCTATCACGACCCGGCAAAAGTGCTGCTGGGTGCCGACAGCCGTCTCTGGGGCGCGCAGGACCCGGTCGCCACCGCGCAGGAGGCGGCGCTGGCGATGCGACCCTATATCGCGGATCATCTCGCGAAGGGCGGTCGGCTTCACCACATCACGCGCCATATGCTGGGGCTGTTTACCGGGCAGCCGGGGGCGCGGTCCTGGCGGCGGATGCTCTCGGAAGCGGGCGGACGCAGGGACGCGGGGCTTGCCGATTACGACGCGGCGCTGGCGCAGATGAGCGGCGTTCCGGCGGGCTGACCGGCACCGGTGCGCCTGACTGTCGCCGAAATGCGACAATCAGAGATCATCTCAGCGGGACGCGCTCCTTTGCCGCCTTGGCACGCGGCGGCGCATCGGCATGATGGGCCGCATTGTTCCGCCCTGCCGGGGATTACCAATGTCCGCACTGCCTCCTCCCGCCGCCCGAAAGATTGCCGCGCGTGGTCTCTTTCGCCGTATGCCGCCGGCGGTCTTTCCGCCGCTTCTGGGGCTGACCGGCCTTGGCCTTGCCTGGAGGCGGGCCGGGGATCAGACCGCCCTGCCCGGCGGGCTGGCCGAGCTGCTGCTCGGCGGGATCTTCCTGTTGTGGTGCTTTATGATCGGGGCCTATCTCTCCAAGGTGTTCCGGCGTCCCGGCGTGCTGCGCGAAGAGCTGAGCCTGCTGCCCGGTCGGGCGGGGCTGGCGGCGGCGGATGTCTCGGCCTTTCTGATGGCCGCAGTGGTGGCCCCCTATCTGCCGGGGCTGGCGCTGGCTATCCTGGTGCTGGCGGTGGGCTGCCATCTCTGCCTGGGGTTTGCGGTGCTGAAGGCGTATTTTACCGGGCCTGAAGAGGCGCGGGTGATCACGCCGGTCTGGCAGCTGATCTTTACGGGCTATATCATCCTGCCCTTCACCCTGGAGCCGCTTGGCTATACGCAACTGGCGCATCTGGCTTATTTTTATGCCGTCTTCTCAGGGCTTGTGCTCTGGCTGCAGGCGGTCTGGATGCTGGTGAAGCGCATTCCGCCCGCCCCCCTGCGCCCGCTGCTGGCCATTCATCTGGCACCGGCAAGTCTGATGGTGCTTTCCTCGGTGATACTTGGCTATGAGACGATGGCGCTTTTGCTTGCGGTGGTGGCTTCGGGGATTTTCCTTGCGCTTCTTCTGAGCGCGCGCTGGCTGACGGCGGCAGGCTTCTCGCCCTTCTGGGGGGCCTTTACCTTTCCGCTGGCGGCCTTTGCCAATGCGCAGATGGCGATGGGCTGGATGATCACCGGGATCCTCGCGCTGATCGCAGCCAGTGCCATGGTGGCCTTTGTCGCCTCGCGCGTCTGGCAGATGTGGGCGCGCGGCACGCTGGCGATCAAAACCAATACGCCAACGGCCTGATCCGCAGGCCGCCGCCCGGACAAAGCGCCGCAGATGCGGCGCTTTTTGCATTCCGGGGATCCTGCCCCCTTGCACTTTCCCCCTGATCATGAAACGGGAAACCGCCAAATGGTTTACCCCCAGGAGGCTCCCATGGAGATTCGCGAAGCACTTACCTTTGATGATGTGCTGTTGGTTCCCAACGCATCGAACGTGCTGCCGTCTGATGCGGATACCTCGACCAATGTCACCCGCTCGATCCGTCTGAACATCCCGCTGCTTTCGAGCGCGATGGACACCGTGACCGAAGCCCGTATGGCGATCGCCATGGCACAGTCGGGCGGTATGGGCGTCATCCACCGCAACCTCGATATCGAAGCTCAGGCCCGTGAAGTCAGCCGCGTGAAGCGCTTTGAATCGGGCATCGTTTATGCGCCGATCACCCTGCGCGCCGATCAGACCCTGGCCGATGCCAAGGTGCTCGCTGAGCGTTACAACATCTCGGGCTTCCCGGTTGTGGATGCCGATGGCCGCGTTGTGGGCATCGTCACCAACCGCGACATGCGCTTTGCCAGCGACGACCGCACCCCGGTCTCGGTCATGATGACCACCGACAATCTGGCGATCCTGCATGAGCCTGCGGACCGCGATGTCGCGATCAGCCTGATGAAAGAGCGCCGCATTGAAAAGCTGCTGGTCACCGATGGTGCCGGCAAGCTGACCGGTCTGCTGACCCTGAAAGACACCCAGAAATCGGTGCTGAACCCCCAGGCCTGCAAAGATGAGCTGGGCCGTCTGCGCGTGGCCGCGGCCTCGACCGTGGGCGATGCGGGCTTTGAGCGCTCGGCGGCGCTGATTGATGCGGGCTGCGATCTGATCGTCATCGACACCGCCCATGGCCATTCGGCCGGTGTGGCGATTGCGGTTGAGCGCATCAAGAAGCTGAACTCCAATGTTCAGGTCTGCGCCGGCAATGTCGCCACCGCTGAGGCCACCCGTGCGCTGATCGGTGCCGGTGCGGATGCGGTGAAAGTGGGCATCGGCCCGGGCTCGATCTGCACCACCCGCATCGTGGCGGGCGTGGGCGTGCCGCAGCTGACCGCGATTGTGGATGCCTGCTCGGCCGCGGGGGATACCCCGATCATCGCGGATGGCGGCATCAAATACTCGGGCGATTTCGCCAAAGCGATCGCGGCGGGCGCAAGCTGTGCCATGGTCGGCTCGGCCATCGCCGGCACCGAGGAAAGCCCCGGTGAGGTGATCCTGTGGAACGGTCGTTCCTATAAATCCTACCGCGGCATGGGCAGCCTTGGCGCCATGGCGCGCGGCTCGGCGGACCGCTACTTCCAGAAGGATGCAGCCTCCGACAAGCTGGTGCCGGAAGGCATTGAAGGTCAGGTCGCCTATAAAGGCCCGGTCGCCACGGTGCTGCACCAGATGGTTGGCGGGCTGCGCGCCTCGATGGGCTATACCGGCAATGCCACCGTTGCTGAGATGCGCAAGAACTGCTCTTTCGTGCGCATCACCTCGGCCGGTCTGCGGGAGAGCCACGTCCATGACGTGCAGATCACCCGCGAAAGCCCGAACTACCGCGCGGGCTGATCCCGGGCCAGTAAGCCTGCTCCGGGCCCTCAGTGGCCCGGAGCGCAGACTTTCCCTTCGTCAGGTTTGGGAAACGCGCGGATCTGTTGAGGTCCCGCCGCCTGCGGGCCAGATCCCGGAGCCTTCGTCGCCTCAGTGGATCAAAGCATCCGCTGCACCGCGGGCCTTCACGGCCCTTCGTGCCCCAGGCGATGGATCAACTGCTGTGAGGCTCAGACGCCCGCTCTGATTGATCTGCCCGGTGATTGACAGGCCCGCCTGTGCGCCGTCTTCATAGTATCCTCACCGCTCTGACCTGAGGCAGGGGCTGCACCATGCGAAACCGCAGGTGACGCCGCGATGAGCGGTCAAGACTGAGCCATATGTCTCTCTCTGAACGCAGCTCGCAGGAACTGGCTTTCGCCCTGATCCTCCGCGGGCGGACGGCGGTCCCGAGCTAAGACACTTCCTTCACTGCCCGTCCCCCGGCGACCTGTCTGAAATCAGCGCCTCTCAGCGATAGTCATCAGAGCCCGGGCGCAAGAGCGCTGAGCCGCCTGCACGACGCCGCAGCTGCCTCCACGCCCGGGAACCGGCTGCACCGATACATCCCGCCCCCCTTGCCCCGGCCTCACCCGCCATGCTCAGACCGCCAGATGCACCCGGTTGCGGCCCAGGTTCTTGGCCTCGTAAAGCGCCGCGTCTGCCGCTTTGGTCAGCCGTTGAAAATCCGGCTCGCCGCAGAGCTCGGCAATCCCGATTGAGGCGGTGACCCGGATGACCTGCCCGCCCGGCATAGGGATCTCGCGGCTGCGCAGCCGCTCCAGCAGCCGCTCGCCAAAGGCCTTCGCCTCGGGCAGATCCATCTCGGCCAGGGTCACGAGGAATTCCTCGCCGCCGTAGCGGAAGGCGAAATCCCCCACCCGCGCGGTCTCAAGGATCACCTCTGCGCAGTGGCGCAGCGCGAGATCGCCCGCGGCATGGCCATAGCGGTCATTGATCAGCTTGAAATAATCCAGATCAATCAGCGCAACCGCGAATTTCTGCTTGCGCCGCCGTGCCGCCTCAACCTCACGGGTGAGGATCGCATCCATAAACCTGCGGCTCAGCACCCCGGTCAGCGCATCATGGCCGCCCTCAATCCGCGAGGCCTCGCTGAAACACTGCAGGACCAGGGCGCGGATCTCGGCCGCATCGCTGTTGAGACGCGGCAGCAGGCTGCGCAGATCCTCGCCGCGGCGGATTCCGGGCAGCAGCTCTGCATCAATCCGCCGGACAATATCCTGGGCGCGGTGGATCTCATGGGTGCCCTCAAAGAGCACGCCGCCGCGATGGGTAAGCCAGAGCCCGAATTCAGAGCTGCGCAGATCGGCCAGATCTTCCATCTTTTCGCGGGCGGCGATCACAAACATCGCCTCCTGCATCCATTCCGCCATGGCCGCGCGCTGCGCCTCGCGCTCCTGCGAGAGGTTCTTGCCAAGCGCAAAAAGCCGGAACGCCTCGGCGTTCTGATCGGTCCGGCGGCTTTGCTCCACCGTGGCCGAATTCATAATATCAATCGCAATGCCGAGCGTGGAGGCCGCAACCCGCAGCATGGCACGGCGGCTCTGGCGAAGGTCCTCCTGCGCGACAATGGCATAGATCAGCCCTTCGGTGATCAGCCGCAGGCCGCGCGTCACCAGCTTCAGCGCCAGCCCGATGCGGGCATGGATCGCGCCCACATGCAGCTGCACCCGGGCCATTTCATCGAAATCAGGGGCACCATCCGCCGGAAAAAGCGCCACAAGCCAGCGCTGCAGCGCGCCATTCAGACGGTTGCGGATCAGATCCTGCGACAGAAATCCCCGCGCGTCTGCGTCTTTCTCCAGCTCTTGATAAAAGCGATCCACCAGATCAGCCGCATGATCCGCCACAATGGCAGAGAGCGCAGCCCGGGCCGGGGGAACCAGCGCCTCCTGCAGGGCGGACCATTCTTTACTCAACAGCTCAGCGTCACGTTCGGCAAGGTTTGGCATTTTCATTCCATCAGATCCGGACAGGCTTTGCACAGCGCAACCAGTCTGGTGCAACCTGATGTTTAGCCTGCCGCACCGCGCGGAGCAATTCAGCGCAGCACCGCAGAAAACCGCGCCGCCCTGTGGGGGCTTTCGCCGGAAGGACGCCTGAGCAGGTTAAACTCCGGGGCTGCCTTACCCGGCTGCGGGACGTTCGCGGCGCATCCAGACGGCATCCGCGCCGTAAACTGCAAGCTTTTCCGGAGGAACGCCGGAGGCCGGGGCAAAGCCAAAGCGCGCCCAGAACGCTGCGGTGCCATAGACCGACACCAGCCCCGCCGAGGAGAAATCAGCCGCCCCCCTCAGAAGCCTGTCGATGACGTGGCGCGCATGGCCGCCCCCGCGCAACTGCGGGTCGAGCACCAGATCATGGATGTAGAACTGCCGGGCATCGGGCGGAATGTCCCCCAGAAAGCTGTCGAGCGCCGGCGGGGCATTCTCGCGGATCGGATGCGAAATCGCATAGCCAAGGATCGCCGATCCCGCGCCCCCCTCAAGCACGTGGCAGCCCGCCGGGTAAAGCCTGCGCTTTTCGGCGATTGCGTCATAGCTTTCGGGCAGGTCGGGATGCACGCGGTCCGCGAGCGACAGAACTCCGGCCAGATCTTCTTCCCGCATCTCACGCCACTGCACGGCAGATCCCCTTCTTAAAGAGGCAACGTCATGCCGAAGCCTCCGGCGGATTGCAAGCTCTGCGCCCCGCCCCGGGGCCGCTGATCCCCCCTGACGTAACGGACTTTTGATCGGACCCTGGCGCGACTGAACGGCGCTGACGCGTGTTATCTTTCCGTTAACTCTTTCCTGCCTTGTGACCAGTAAAGGGCCCATAGGCCCGCGTTTAATCAGTTTTTCGTCTCTCCCGGCCCGCAGCCCATGCAGGCCCCGAGCGGCGCTTTGGGGGGATGCGATGCCAGAAATACTCAGAGGCGGCCCCGGTGATGACCGGCTGCAGACCTCTGCGGAGGTCCGCCGCATCTATGGCCATCAGGGGAATGACACATTAACCACCGGCATTCATGGGGGCGGTGCCTGGGGCGGGATCGGCGATGACACGCTGATCGGAGGCGGTCGCGGTGTGGTGCAAAGCCACCTCTATGGCGGCGCGGGGGCGGATACGCTTTACCTCGATGTCTCGGACAGCACTGCGCCCTATGGCGATCATGCCTGGGGGGACCAGGGGCCGGATAAGTTCATCTTTATCGGCCGTGAGGGATCGGACGCGCGGATCACCGGGCGGATCGATGATTTCGACTATTCCCGCGATGAAATCTGGATCGGTGATGACCGGCTCGATCTGCAGAACCTGCCGGCCGGTGTGCGGATCGTCAGCCTTTATGCGCAGCCCTGGCTGCTGATTGACGACCGCGTCCTCTATTCGCTTGAGGGCGCGCGCAAGGTTGAGGGGCTGATCCGCCCGCCCCCCGGCTCGGATCCGGATGGCAATGCCAACGGCGAAGAGCGTCACTTTATCGGCTGGCCCGAAGAATGGGCCAATGGCGTGCCGCGCAGTGCCGACATCCCCTATGAGGATTATGTCGCCTATTTCCCCCGCAACGAAGGCCCGCACCGCGACTGGGAGATGGCGACACCGCGCTATACCTCCGGGGACGACACGATTGAGGGCACAGATGCGGGCGAACGTCTGATCGGCGGCGACGGGCGTGACCAGCTGACCGGCCGGGGCGGCGATGATCTGATCCACGGCGGCGAGGGGCATGACACCATCGACGGCGGCGGCGGCAACGATTCGATCTCTGGTGGTCTCGACAATGACCTGCTGCGCGGCGGCGCGGGGGAGGATATCATTTATGGCGGCTCGGGCCATGACACGCTTTATGGCGGCAGCGGGGATGACCGCCTGCACGGCAACGGCGGCCGGGATTTCATTTACGGGGGGGAGGGCAATGACACCCTGACCGGCGGCACCGGCGATGACAGCCTTTACGGCGGCGAGGGCAATGACCTGCTTTATGCCTCCTATCCCGATGAAACCGCGGCACCGTCCAACTACAGCGAAGATATGCTGTCGGGCGATCGTGGCAACGACACGCTTGTTGCGGCCGAAGGCGGCACGGTGACCATGACCGGCGGTCAGGGCGCGGATCTGATGATCGCGGCCAAAGACGCAAGTCTGATTCTGACCGATTTCACCCCCGGAGAGGACTGGCTGGATCTGAACGGGGAACTGCCCGCCGATACCGATCCCGCCAGCCTGCTGCAGCCCCGCACACGCCCCGGAGAGAGCCAGCCGCAGGATTTGCTGCTGACGCTCTCGGGCTCGGCCAGCGTGCTCTTTCAGGGCCTTGCAGATGTGGACCGCGCGGCGCTTCTGGCCTCAATGGGTCAGACGGGCCCGGGTCGCCCGCCCGAACCGCCGCCCCCCGATCCCGACGGCGGTGATGGCGACGGTGATGGCGGCGAGGAGGAAGAGCCGCCCCCCGATAAAGAGGATGAGGACGAGGGCGGCGACTGCTTTGTCGCCGGAGCAAGCTATCAGAGCGATCATCACCCCGATGTCCTCTGGCTGCGCCGCTACCGCGATGAGGTGCTGCGCGGCACCGGCGCGGGTCGGCGGTTCATCACGCTCTACTACCGCTATGGCCCGCTGGCGGCAGGCTTCATCCGCCGCCACCCGCGCCTGCGCCCGCTGTGCCGTCGCGGCCTTGAGCGCCTGGTGACATGGGGCCGCCGCCACTATCCTGGCTGGCAATCGCCGCCCCTGTGACGGGAGCCGGGGCCCCCCGCTGTCGCGATAGGGAGGGCGTCTGGTGGAACGGACCTGCACCGGGCAAACGCCGCCCCGATGGCCGGGGGCGGCTCCGGTCTCCGCGCTGTGTCTGTTGGATTTGAGCGCCTGACAGTCCGGGTCGCCGCAGCTATCACAGCTGCCCATCGCCGCCCCTTTGGCTGCGGCAGAACCGGCGCCCGCTGGCACCGCAAGGGGTGGGACCGCCCTGGCTTCACCGCCACCATCGCGGCTCTGGTGACGGCGTCGACGCACGTTTGCGCTTTGATGCTCAAATTGCGCGCCGGTATTCAGAAAGGGTCAGACGCCCTCAACCACGCGGCCGTCTTTCAGGGTGATGCGGCGGCGGCAGGCGGCGGCGATCCCGGCGTCATGGGTTGAGATCAGAAAAGCGGTCGCTTCCTCGCGGTTGATCTCTGTCAGAAGGGCCATCACCTGATCGGCATTCTCACGATCGAGGTTCCCCGTCGGCTCATCGGCCAGCACCAGAGCGGGCTGGTTCATCAGCGCCCGTGCAATCGCCACCCGCTGCTTTTGCCCGCCGGAGAGAGCGGTCGCGCGAAAATTCATCCGGTGCCCCAGCCCCACCCGCTCCAGCAGCAGGCGGCCACGGGCTTTCTGCGCCGGGGTCTCACGCCCGGCCCGGACGGCGGCAGGAAAGATCACATTTTCCAGCGCCGTCAGATCCGGGAACAAATGGTGAAACTGAAAGACAAATCCGATGCGTCGATTGCGAAAATCCGTGAGCTCCGCATCCCCTGCCGCCATCAGATCCTGGCCGCGCATGATATGCCGCCCGCTGTCCGCCTTCATCAGCGTGCCCATGATCGACAAAAGCGTGCTCTTGCCGGACCCCGAGGGCCCGAGTAAGGCGGCAAACTCCTGCTCCGGCAGGCTCAGGGTGATGCCCTTCAGCACCTCGGTCCGGGCCTCTCCCTCCCCAAAGCCTTTGCGCAGATCGCTCAGTTCCACCAGCAGATCCGTCATTGCCCGATCACCTTCACCGGATCGATCCGTGACGCTGTCCGCGCCGGCAGCAGCGACGCCAGCACCGCCCCGATCGTGGTCAGCAGAAGCGCCATCCCATAAGCTCCCTGTCGGTAATCCACCGGCAGGACCGGCGTCACCCCGATTTCCGGCGGCGGTATGTGGGACAAAAGCGCAAAGCCGAGCCCCGCCCCCAGCGCGCCGCCACAGATCCCGACCAAAGCGCCCTGCAGCACAAAGACCGTCAGCACAAAGCCCCGCCTTGCCCCGGTGGCGCGCATAATGCCGATCTCTGAGCTGCGCCGATAGGTATTGACCAGCATGGCAGAGGCCACCCCGATCACAATGGTCACCAGACTGAAGCCCTTGATCATATCGCCGGAGCGCTCCTGCGCCTTCAGCCCGTCCAGCAGCTGGGCATTCCCGCTGGTCCAGCTTTCCGCCTTATAGCCGGTCAGCGCCGACAGCCGCTCTGCCATCGCATCGGCCTGCGACAGATCCTCGAGGCTCACCTCAATACGGCTGATCCCCTGGGGAATGGCAAACAGCGTCCGCGCCGTCGCCTGCGAGATAAAGATAGAGCGCCGATCAATGCTCTCCACACCCAGCGCGAAGATGCCGGTGATCTGCAACGCGCGTTCCTGGCCGCGATCTGACTGCAGGCGCAGGATCTGCCCGACCCCCACCTTCAGATCATCTGCCAGGGCCTGACCGATCAGCACACGGTTCGAGCCGAGGATGGCATTCCCCTCCTGCAGACGGGCACCAAAATTCGCAATATCCGAGACCCGCTGCGGCTCAATCCCCGTGACAGAGACCGCCGCCCGCGCCTGTCCGCGCATCAGGATGCCGTTTCCGGTGATCTGCGGGGAGACGCCTTTCACACCGGGCGTGGCGTCCAGAACCGGGATCAGCGCCTCAGCACCGGCCAGAAGATCACGTTGCCCGGTCTCCGCCTGAGCAACCATCAGCGCTGTGCTTTGCAGACCAGGCAGCAGGGTCGCCTCCGCAGGAGGGGGTGTCAGAGTGACATGGGAAATCTCTCCCACCGTGCGCTGCACCAGATACTGCCCAAGCCCGCCGATCAGCGCACTGATGAAGACAAAGAAAAACACCCCCAGCGCAACGCCCGCGATCAACAGCGCCGTCTGTCCCCGCGACGAGGCAAGATAGCGCCATGCAAGCTTGGCAGCATAGAGCATCTATTCGACCCGGATCTCATCGCCCGGTGAGATCTTCACCGGATCGAGCAGCACCTTGTCTCCCGCGGTCAGACCAGAGGTCAGCATCACCCGCTCAGAGGGCCAGTCAATGATCTCAACCGGGCGCACGGCGGCGCGCCCATGTTCAGCCACCAGCACATGCCAGCTTGTCCCGCGACGCAGAAGAGCCGCGCGCGGCAGAGAGAGCGCATCGGCATAATCCGCAACGATCAGATTAACCTCGACCGTCAGGCCAATCGGCAATTCCGTGCGCTCGGGAAAACTGACCTCGATGCGCCGCCCCCCGCTGTCGGGATCAAGCCTTGGTGCCGCAAAAGAGACCCGCCCTTCGCGCACCTCGCTCTGGCCGATCGCGCGCAGCCTTGCGGCCAGACCTTCGCTGATCCGCCGGGCATAAAGCTCATCCACCTCGGCCTCGACGAGGATATCCTCGGGATCGGCCAGCGTCATCAGGGTGTCCTGCAACGTGACCTGCTGCCCCGCCTCAACGCGGCGCGACAGAACCACCCCATCGGTCGGCGCAATCAGCCGGTAATGCGCCACCTCCCGCTCCACCTCAGCAAGGGCAGCGGTCAGGCGCAGGCTCTCCCCCTCTGCGGTGGCCAGTGCCAGCTCTGCCGCCTCCGCATCGGCACGCGAGATGACGCTCGCACCCAGACCCTGCGCGCGCCGTGCCGCCGAACGGGCCTGGGCCTCGCGCGCCTTTTGCACATCAAGCGCCGCCTGGGCCTGATCGCGGCGTGCCTGAACCTGTCGATCATCAAGCGCGACCAGAAGATCGCCGCGCGACACCCTCTGCCCCTCTGTCACTCCGACGTCCGTCACATAGGCAGAGACCAGCGGCCGCACCGCCACCTCAGCCCGCGCCCTGACATGACCATTCAGCGCCAGCACCAGCGACACCGGCCCCGGAGCCATCACCTCTGCAGCCACCCATGGCGCCGGGTTGTGCAGTGTCAGAAACGCCCCGCCCGCCCCAAGGGCCGCCAGCGCAGATAAACCCAAGATCAGACCCCTCCGCCCGGAGGCGCGTCCTTCAGTCGCCATAGATCCTGCCTCATCTCTGTGCCGCTTTGCGGTGTTGTGAATAATATAAGCGGCTGAGACGCTTATGACAGTCCCATCATGCGATGTTCCCCCTGTGAGAGGATAAAGTTCCTGACAGCTGTGCGGGCCGCCAAGGATGCGCACTGGGGTAAAAGAAGAACATTTGTAGTTGTGTCACACACCGGGCCTGAGGCTGATGATGTCCCGGAGGCCCCATCCGGGGGGCTGCCTCAGTAAATCCATACTCATCCTCGCCCAAGCGCAGCCTTTTGAGCAAAGGCCTGAGGAAAAAGGCGAGACATAACACCTCAGCCCAGGGGTCAAGCTGAAACGGAAGGCAGTTCATCCGCATTTTCCCCAAAAGAACATAATGAGAGCACGCAGAGCGGAGACAACCGCTATTGCTCTTTAAGCTGAGACATTCATCCTGCGGTTAAATCCCGAAGGTGGCCGCCCTGCCCTCTCTGCACTTCAGCGCCGCGGTCCTTTGCGGAAAGGGGCGCCAACACCGATCTGCGTATCATTGTCATCATACCCCCCGACGGGCTGCAAGCCTGACGACGAAAACCCTGAGCCGGACTGCCTCTCCCCCTGCTGCAGGGCACATCCCGGCCGAACAGGGGAATTTCGCGCTGAAACAGGCGCGGATGATGCTGGCTCTGCGAAGAGTACCAGCTCCGTTGCGGCCCCGCTTTCCGAGGGCCCTCTGATGGCCCCATACCTTCCGGGCCTGCTGACCCTTCGCGATTGCGGCAGGGCCAGGCAGCGCAGCAGAATGATCCGCAAGCGCCCGCACAGAGCAGGCAGAGCGCCCGCCCGCCATAGCTGAGAGCCGCCTCAGCGATCCGTCTCCTGCCGGCGAGCGGATCAGCAAGCGCCGCAGCCTTTGATCCCGCGCAAGGGTGCTCAGTGGCCACACTCTTTACTACGAAAAACAGGCAGCAATCGGACGAAAGATGAGCAGCGCAAATGCCATCCTGAAGAATAAGCCGCCGATCGCCCCCTGCCGATGCGCGGAGGCAATCCCAGGCAACCGCCGCACGCGTCAGCTGTTTGACCCCACGGTTTGAAGGTGTGTGTTGATTTCCGCTCGGAACTGACCCGGGGCGTCCTATAATTTCC
>NZ_RRAZ01000009.1:137441-138487 GCF_003863335.1 Falsigemmobacter faecalis
GGCTCCTTTGGCCCCGTCTTCTGATCTTCAACGGGCTTGTTGCATTAATCGATTACAGGCCGAGTTGCCCCCTTTCCCCTGCTGGCTCATTTCACGCGTTCGATTTCGGCCAATCCCATGGCCGGGCAGCGGTTCATGATCGCGATGCGGATGTGGATTTCCGCCACCTGACGATCGGGTGTTGATTTCCGCTCGGAACTGACCCGGGGCGTCCTATAATTTCCACTGAGATTTGACCCATGTGACCCTTCCCTCGAGCGCTGTGAGCGACGGGGGGCATCGGAGTGATCCACATGGGACTTTTAAACGTCATTCGCCGTCTTGCGCTGCGAGAGAAGCGGCCGATCCGGGAGATCGCGCGCCGGACCGGGCTCTCGCGTAACACCATCAAGAAGTATCTGAAGTCAGGCGCGATCGAGCCGAAGTTCGCGGTGCCTGAGCGCCCGAGCAAGCTGGACCCGTTCGCGGACAAGCTGTCAGCCTGGCTGAAGACCGACAGCACGAAGTCGCGCAAGCAGCGCCGGCCACTGACACGCTTGCATGCCGATCTCGTCGCACTGGGGTTCACCGGATCCTATAACCGGGTTGCGGCCTTCGCCCGGGAATGGCGCACAGCACGGCAGACGGCGGATCGCGGCCCCTTTGTTCCGCTGGCCTTCCGCCCCGGCGAGGCGTTCCAGTTCGACTGGAGCGAGGATTTTGCGGTCCTCGGTGGTGAGCGGACAAAGCTGCAGGTGGCACATATCAAGCTGTCGCACAGCCGTGCGTTCCTCGTGCGCGCGTATCTGCTGCAGACCCATGAGATGCTTTTTGACGCTCATTGGCACGCCTTCCGTGTCTTCGGCGGGATTCCCGAGCGGGGTATCTACGACATCGAGCCATGGGCCGCCATCGGTCCGAGGCCCATGGCGAGGGAAGACGGCGGTGGACCGGATCGGTCGTGGCAGGGAGCGGCAGGTCAACCTGCGCTTCCTCGCCATGGCGAACCACTATGTCTTCGAGCCGGAGTTCTGCAATCCAGCCGCAGGTTGGGTCGAGCCGGCGTG
>NZ_RRAZ01000092.1 GCF_003863335.1 Falsigemmobacter faecalis
TGTTGATTTCCACTCGGAACTGACCCGGGTTTTCCATCGAGAAGTGACCCACCTTTGAGTTATGCGGATGGTGTCATGGCTGGGTCAAGGCATGTGTGGTTTCCTTTTTCTTTCGGGTTGCGGCGGCGGTGCTGGCCTTGAAGCGGAAGCTGTCGTTTCCAGTCTCCAAGATGTGGCATCGGTGGGTCAGGCGATCGAGCAGCGCGGTGGTCATCTTGGCATCTCCGAAGACGCTGGCCCATTCGCTGAAGCTGAGGTTGGTGGTGATCACGACGCTGGTGCGTTCGCAGAGCTTGCTCGAGCCAGATGGAAGAGCAGCGCGCCGCCTGAAGCGCTGAACGGCAGGTAGCCCAGTTCATCGAGGATCACGAGGTCGGGGCGGGCGAGGTTCTCGGCCGTCTGCCCGGCCTTCCCCTTGGCCTTCTCCTGTTCGAGCGCATTGACGAGTTCGATGGTGGAGAAGAAGCGGACCTTGCGGCGGTGATGCTCGACGGCCTGAGTGCCGATTGCAGTGGCGACATGGGTCTTGCCGGTGCCCGGCCCGCCGATCAGCACGACATTCTGAGCGCCATGGATGAACTCGCAGCGATGCAGCTGACGCACGGTGGCCTCGTTCATCTCGCTGGCCGAGAAGTCGAAGCCGGTCAGGTCCTTGTAGGCCGGGAAGCGGGCCGACTTCATGTGATAGGCGATGGAACGCACCTCGCGCTCCGCGACCTCGGCCTTCAGCAGCTGGGTTAGGATCGGCACGGCCGCATCGAAGGCAGGGGCACCCTGCTCGATCAGATCGATCACGGCCTGGGCCATGCCATACATCTTGATGCTTCGAAGCATGATGACGACGGCGCCGCTGGCGGGATCATGATGCATGGCGGCCTCCGGTGCTACGCGCGCGCAGATGATCGTAGCGCCCGACATCGGCCTTGGGTTCGCGACGCAGGAGCAGCGCCTGCGGGGCGTCGACGGTCGGGCCATTGATCGACTTTCCATCGATCAGCTGGTGCAAGGTGTTGAGAACATGGATCTTGGTGGCGACGCCCTCTGACAAAGCCAGCGCGACTGCGGTCAGCACCACCTGTTCGTCGTGATGCAGGACGCGGGCGAGGATATCGACCATCTCTCGATCACCGCCGGGTCGCTTTAGCATCTGCTCTTGCAATTGTCGGAATGCTTGCGGCAGCTCTGCGAAGGGCGCGCCATTGCGCAGTGCCCCGGGCTTGCGCTGGATTACCGTCAGGTAATGGCGCCAATCATAGGTCGTGCGCGTTGGCAGATGATGGGATCGATCGATCCGCCGCGTGTGCTCGCACAGGATCTGCCCCTCGGCGGCGATGACGAGCCGCTCCGGATAGATGTGCAGACTCACGGGGCGGTTCGCAAACGATGCCGGAACGCTGTAGCGATTGCGCTCGAAGCTGATCAGGCAGGTCGGGGAGACCCGCTTGCTCTGTTCGACGAAGCCGCGAAGGCGGGCGGCACCGGCATCAGCGCAGGCTGCTCTTCGTTCCAGACATCGGCGATACTGCCGACCAGATCGCCGTGCGGGATCTCGCGCCACAGCGCGATGCATCGTTGTTCGGGCCAGCTGTTGAGCGCGGCGAGATCGGCGAAGTTCGGCGTCGGCTGCCACAGTCGCGGCCGGGCATCCTGCACGTTCTTCTCG
>NZ_RRAZ01000093.1 GCF_003863335.1 Falsigemmobacter faecalis
GCCGGACTCTAATCGCAGATGGAGGAAAAATCCCGTGGCAGGTCAACGTCCATAGATGTAAAATGAGGCCGTGCTGAGGCCATATGTCCGGCAGACAGCCGGAACGGCCACACCGCTTTCGGCTTCGCGCAGCACAGCCATGATCTGCGGTTCGGCAAATCTCGTCTTCTTCATCGGAATCTCCTCGATCAACGCTACGAGAAAATTCTACGCTGGAGCCCCACTAATTTTGGGGAGGATTACCCTTTGCATCGCGCTGACTGCTCTCATTATGATGAGGACATGCGATTTTCTGTTCTCCAGTTGACACAGACTCGATCAGATATATCTGATTTATCGAATTACTCAAAAAGGCAATCTTCATTTTTTAGGGATTAATTTCTCAATGACCCCCATCGAACGTCAGAAAATTTTAAATGTTGGCATTTTAACATTGCCGCTGCACACGAATTTTGGAGGCATTCTGCAGGCCGTTGCATTGTACAACTTTCTGTCAGGGGAAGGGCATAATGTCACTCTTATTCGCGCGGCTGCCCCGCGCCCTCTTCATTTACGATTATTGAGCCGTGCACTTAGAAATACCCCTTTTCAAAATTTCTTTGGAATTCGTGGTAATTTTTTGCTGCTAGAATCGCATACACCATTTCTCAGGCGATATATCGCCACGCAAACACGTCGTTTGCGTGGCTTTTATGAGTTGAGGAATTTTGTGCAGGGGTCCAATTTAGACGCTGTCATCGTTGGCAGCGATCAAGTGTGGCGACCAGAATATGGTATGGGGGTTGATATAAGAAGATACTTTCTGGATTTTGCAGATGAGCCGGTCCTTAAAGTATCTTATGCAGCTTCTTTTGGTCTAAGTAGGTGGAATTACCAGGATTATATTCCTGAACTGACTAATCTTCTTTTAAAATTTAATGCTATCTCCCTAAGAGAGGGGTCTGGAGTGAAAATTTGCTGCGACACTTTTGGGCGCGACGATGGGCAAGTCGTCCTCGACCCAACACTGCTCATGCCAGCATCCTTCTACGAGCAGATGTTGCCCCGAGATGAGGAGGTCCCTCAAAAGAAACTTACCGTGTTGAAATATGTGTTGGACGCTATCGATGCTTGCAATATAGTGGAGAAGGAAATCGTTCAGAGTCTCGGTGCAGACGTTATTGTTACCAGCATTGCTGCTGGAAATAATTCCACAGTACTTACGGTGCCTGAATGGCTGAGTAAGTTCAAGACTGCCGATTACGTTATAACTGACTCATATCACGGCATGATTTTTTCCATTATTTTTCAGAAACAATTCATCGTAGTTCCAAATATGTGCAGGGGGGGGGATCGTTTCATGTCGCTTGCGCGAATGCTTTTTCTGGAAAGTCGTGTCCATTTTGATGGTCAAGATTTTCAGCTGCCTGCAAAGGAAATAGATTACGAGCACACACATAGTTTAATTTCAGATTTAAGGCATAAATCGGTTGCTTTCATTCGAAAATCTCTCTTTAACAGGGTGCTGAAATAGTCGGGCCTGGACGCGAATTGCGGAAC
>NZ_RRAZ01000094.1 GCF_003863335.1 Falsigemmobacter faecalis
CGGCATATGCTAAGTCTTGGCTATGCCGGACACTCACGATCTTCTTGCCGGGATTGCCAGTTTGCGTGCTCTTCTCGAGCAGACGCAGGCCGCTAACCTGCGCAAAGACGCCCGGATCGCGGCACTGGAGAAGCTGGTCGCAGCCTTCAAACAGGCGGCCTTTGGCAAGCGTTCCGAGAGGGCAGATCCTGACCAGTTCGATCTCGCGCTTGAGGATATCGAGACGGCTATGGCGGCCGTGCACGCCGAAGAGGATACCGAGGATCGCAAAGCGCAGCGCCCGCTCAGAAAGCGCAACGCCAATCGCGGCACGCTGCCTGCCCATCTGCCGCGTATCGAAGTCGCCGTCGAACCCGAGAGGCTGACCTGCGCCTGCGGGGGCGACCTGCATTGCATCGGTGAAGACAGTTCCGAACGTCTGGACGTCATCCCGGCCCAGTTCCGTGTCATCGTCACGCGCCGACCGAAATATGCCTGTCGTTCCTGCACGGACGGGGTGGTGCAGGCACCGGCCGTGCCCCGCCTGATCCAGGGCGGTTTGCCGACCGAGGCCACCATCGCCCATGTCATCGTCAGCAAGTCCAAGGGGACCGTGGCCCCAGTGGGGCCGCGTAAGCCCCGCGGACGCCGATCATCTTCCACTCTATCGTCAGGCGCAGATCTATGCCCGCCAGGGCGTTGATCTGGACCGCTCTACCCTGGCCGATTGGGTGGGGCGCGCTGCCTTCGAGCTGCGCCCCGTCTTCGACGCCCTGATGTGGGAACTTAAGCAGTCCACGAAGCTCTTCATGGACGAAACGCGGGCGCCGGTCCTTGATCCCGGCGCGCGAAAGACCAAAACCGGATACTTCTGGGCGCTGGCCCGTGACGACCGCCCCTGGGGCGGAACGGCACCGCCCGCCGTGGCCTTCACCTATGCCCCCGGACGCGGCGGGCAGCATGCAGAGCGCATTTTGCAAGGCTTTGGCGGTATTCTGCAGGTAGATGGCTATGCCGGATATAACCGGCTGTTGGCGCCCGACCACAGCATCCGGCTGGCATATTGTTGGGCACACGCGCGGCGAAAACTGATCGAAATCATCCGCATGGGACAGGCTCCGATCGCAGAGGAAGGCCTGCGCCTGATCCGTGCGCTCTATGCCATCGAAGCCGGGATCAGCGGCACCGCTCCCGAAGCCCGGCTGTGGGCCCGTCAGAGCCGCTCAGCGCCCGTGATGGCGGAACTGTCCGAATGGCTTACACACCATCGTGCTCGTATCTCCGCCAAATCCAATCTTGGTGAAGCCATGGCATATCTGGCCAAATATTGGGACGGCTTACAGATCTTCCTGACCGATGGCCGTGTCGAGATCGACAACAACCCCGTCGAACGCACGATCCGACCCATCGCCCTCAACCGCAAAAACGCGCTCTTCGCAGGCCATGAGGCCGGCGCAGAGAACTGGGCCGTGATCGCATCGCTGATCGGTAAGCGGTTGCTGGACCGCACCATTCCTTAGGCTGCGGCGCTGAAG
>NZ_RRAZ01000095.1 GCF_003863335.1 Falsigemmobacter faecalis
CTCTCATGATCGCCGTCAACAAATTTGTCATGCCAATCCGGTCGGCAGTGCCGATTGTCGTGTTTTGTAGATGCGCAGGGTAGGAGACGGAACTGAGACGACGGTGAGCAGGCTCTCATACGCGGGTTGGTTACCGCATGACCGTGGTTTCGTCTTGGGGCTGCCTCGGTCTAAAGATCGGGCGTCGACAATGTCGGCCCATAACAGGGTACGAGGATTCCCCACCGCGTTCCGTCCCCAACCCTGTGCATCGGTCTGGAGCAGGCAATGTCTGTATGGCCTTTCAGTGAGCGGCGGGCGCGACCTGGCGAGCGATGGCCCATATGAAACCCGCCATTTCACGGGCGATCGCGGTTGTTGCCACGACCTTCGGCTTGCCGGCGGCCATGAGGTGGCGATAGCGCTGGCACATGCGCAGCTGTCCCTTCCAGGCAATGTCGCGCACTGATTGAGGCAGGTGCTCGATACGATCGAGAAGCTTGCGGCTCACCCGCGCCTGCATTCGATAGCTCCAGGCACCTTCGATCAGGACGCGACGGGCCAATCCACTCCCTGCCTTGGTGATGCCGCCCCGGCGGATGCTGGCACCACTCGAGTGCTCCGATGGCGTCAGGCCGAGGTAGGACATCAATTGCCGTGGATTGTCGAACCGATTGAAGTCTCCGACTTCGGCCACCACCGTGACGGCCACGACAAAGGCGACGCCCCGCATGGCCTGCACCGCCTCCACAACCGGGGCGAGGCTCCATGTCGGCAACAGCTGCAGGATCTGATCGGTCAGTCGCTCGACACGCGCTTCCGCGTCCGTCACCGCATGGATGTAGTCCTGCAAGACGATCTGTTGTGCGGGGTGATCAAAGCGCACCGTCGTGAGCCACCTGCGGTAAGCCTTCGTCCAGCCTTTCTTGCCCGGATAGTTCCGCCCATGGCGCAGCAGAAAGCCCTGCATATGCTGCCGCGCCTTGCCTGCAACCCGTATGGCCGTGGCTCGTGCCCGAACAAGATCGCGCATCGCTTCATGAGCAGCATCAGGGACCCAGACGGCAGTCAATTCCCCAGCTCTATGCAATTTCGCCAGCATCAGCGCATCGCGCCGGTCTGTCTTCACCCGGTCACCGGCCTTCACCGGGATCAGGGACGGTGCAACCACAATGCACTCATGCCCCAACTCGACCAGTTGTCGGTGAAGACCATATCCGCATGGGCCAGCCTCATAGCAGAAATGAAGCTGCGCGCCATTTGAAGCCAGCTTCTCGACCAGCTTGCGCACGTGGTCAGGGCGGTTGGGCACAGTTCCGAGGCTGCGGACTTCTCCGCCTCTTTCCCCGACTGCGACCCCAACCGAGATCGTTGCCTTATGGACATCCAGCCCGATGAATATGCTACGCTGCATTTGGTCTCTCCCCCATTCTTGAGGCTCGGCACCAGCAAGACTGGAGCAACCCTCGAATGCAGAATGCAGTGGGAGAGGCCGCCGACCCAGTCAGTTCACACAGCGATCATCGGGTCTAAG
>NZ_RRAZ01000096.1 GCF_003863335.1 Falsigemmobacter faecalis
TGAAACACATTCTTGGCCAGATCGAGCCCGACCGTGATAATCTCCGACAGGACTGCCTCCCATAATGGATTGTGACAATCCCACCCTGTTGGAGTGGACGGCCCCTGAACGGCATCGAAACGTGCCAGAGTGAGTCGTTGAGGAACTCAAACGAAGGGGTCGTCCGTGGATCAGATTATCCGTATTGGCATGGATACTTCAAAGCACGTCTTTCAGCTGCATGGCGTGAATGCCGCCGAACAACCGGTTCTTCGCAAGAAGATGCGCCGCAAGGAGATGGTGGATTTCTTTGCAAAATGCCCGCCAACCGTCGTTGCGATTGAGGCCTGTGGTGCTTCGCATCACTGGGCGCGGTTGCTGAGGGGGCTCGGTCATGAGGTCAAGCTAATCGCGCCGCAGCTCGTAAAGCCCTACGTCAAGCGTGGCAAGAATGATGCGACCGATGCTGAAGCGCTGTGCGAAGCGATGAGCCGTCCGACGATGCGGTTCGTTCCGGTGAAGAGCACCGAGCAACAGGCGTCACTAATGCTGGTGGGCATGCGCGAGCGTGCTGTCGCCGCCAGGACGCAGCTTGCCAATACGATCCGTGGCTATGCGGCCGGGTTCGGACTAACCGCGGCCAAAGGTGTGTCTCATATCCCGCTCCTTTTGGAACGCATCATGGTTGATGAAAACGTTCCTGCCCTGGCGCGCGATCTGTTTGTGTCACTGGCGGATGAATTTGCGCAGCTGAAGGAACGCTTGAAAGAGATCGAGGCGAAACTGTTGGCTTGGTATCGCAGCAACGAATGTTGTCGCCGCCTCGCAACGATCCCCGGTGTCGGGCCAATCGGTGCGATCTTGCTGGTGATGAAAGCGCCGGCACCGGAGCAGTTTGTATCGGGAAGGCAGTTTGCCGCCTGGATGGGCCTGACGCCCGGAGATCACTCGACAGCCGGCAAGGTCAGGCACGGTGTCATTACGCGAGCCGGCGACGAGACCTTGCGCAAGACATTGGTCGTGGGCGCGACTTCGCTGCTTCGACAGGTGAGAGCAGGCAAAGGCAGGAATGCCTCGCCCTGGCTCATCGAGCTGCTCAAGCGCAAACCGCCGAAGCTCGTGGCCGTGGCGCTGGCCAACAAGATCGCCAGGATCGCCTGGAAAATGATGATGGCAGGCGAGACGTATAAAAACAATGCTGCGCGACCGGCTATGGCCTGCGCGGCATAACGAGATTGGCCAGTCACGGTGAGCAGGAAAAAGGCGCTACCGTGCTGAGCTGATGCGTGAACTTGCAAGAAATCTGAAGATGGTGTGATCGATCGATCCAAGACGTAGGACACTCCGTATGTGCCAATGGCCCGATGTGGCCGTCACCGTGTTTGGAACCAACGTCGCGGAATCCATCTTGGCCAGCGTTCATGTGCGAGCGCACCAACAGGCCGGACATATGAACGCAAGCGATCCGATCAAAATCATCAAGGAGTTCTTGTAGGGAGGGGGCCGTCCACATATGGCACATCGATGCCGTC
>NZ_RRAZ01000097.1 GCF_003863335.1 Falsigemmobacter faecalis
GCGGGGCTTCTCTATTGGGTGCTCATAAGTCAAGCTCCGTTTTGGTCCACTTTGACGCTTGCGTGGTCCCGCTGGGTCTCTGGCTTCTCTCCGAAGTCGGTGCTTGGACCGCTTCATGGTCGGATCCGAAAGGATGGTGGATCAAGCTTTTTCGCGAAGTGCCGTCGGCCTTCTGCCCCGCGTCGATCTCACCGATCCATCGGTCCCCAGGGGGACGTTGCACCGCCGTCAGGCGGATTGGAAAGAAATGGATCGTCAGACGGCGATAGCCGTCCATCGGAACGGTGTTCCATCTGTCCACATGCGATGGAGTATTACCGCAAGCTTCCTGGCGACCGCAGTGATGGCTCGCGCAGCTCCGCGCCGTTTGGCGATCTTCATCCCCCAGGCCTTGATAGGGGATGGCCGGGTCGTGGACCGCAGGAGGACGCCAGCTGCCTCAAAGAGCGCCGTCCGAACGCTGATGTCACCACTCTTGGTAATGCTGCCGCGCCTGTCGAGTTCGCCGGACTGATGTGTTCGCGGCGCCAAACCGACATGCGCTCCGACGGCTCGGGAGCGTCGAAAGCGGGCAGGCTCGTCGATGGCGGCGCGATAGGTAAGCGCCACGAAGGGGCCTATCCCGGGGGCTGTCATGAGGAGGCGGCAAACCCCGTCCTTCTTCGCCAGGAGCATCATACGCCTGTGCAGTGCAGCATACTGTTCCCGGATCGTCCGGCGCACCGCGAGCATCGGGTTGATGACGGCTTCCAAGTTGGTCTCGCCCTCGATCAGTTCACGGATGCGCGCTTCGTAGCTTGAGCGCGTGACGAGGCCAACCTTCAGGCCGAAGTTGCGAAGCAGCCCGCGGATGCTGTTCTCGATGTCGATCATAGACGCCTGCAGGAAGCGACGCCCGCCAAGCAGGGCGCGGACCTCTTGGCTTGCCAACGTCTTCACATGAACCGGTTTGAAGAGGCCGACGCGCATCATCTGCGCAATGCCGCGTGCGTCGTTGCGATCCGTCTTGTTGATCTGGGCGCTCAGCACAGCCTGCGCGTGCCGGGTCTCGATACAGAATACCGGGAAGCCAGCCTTAGCCAATCCTGCATAGAGCCATTGGCACAAAGGGCCGGCTTCAAGGCCGACCCTCCCGTATCGCGCACCGTGTTCCGACAGAAAGGCAGCCAGTGCGCCGGGATCAGTCTCGACCTTGCCCTCCCGGACAACCTTTCCCTCAGCTGTCATGACACAGACGCTCGTGGTGCGAACCGACACGTCGAGACCGGCAAAGAGTTCCATCGCTTACCTCCTAATCCGCGTTGCTGGGACAAGGCGGAGATTAGGGGCCGCACAGCATTCACACCACCGTCGGGTGGGCGCGCGGCAGCCCAATAACCCGACCTTTTT
>NZ_RRAZ01000098.1 GCF_003863335.1 Falsigemmobacter faecalis
AAGTTTGAACGGAACAAACCGCACGTCAACATCGGCACCATCGGCCACGTTGACCACGGCAAAACCACGCTGACCGCAGCAATCACCAAATACTTCGGTGACTTCAAAGCCTACGACCAGATCGATGGCGCACCGGAAGAGCGTGCACGCGGCATCACCATCTCGACCGCACACGTCGAGTATGAGACCGAAGCCCGTCACTACGCCCACGTTGACTGCCCCGGCCACGCCGACTACGTCAAAAACATGATCACCGGTGCTGCCCAGATGGACGGCGCGATCCTGGTTGTGAACGCTGCTGACGGCCCGATGCCGCAGACCCGCGAGCACATTCTGCTCGGCCGCCAGGTGGGTATCCCCTACATGGTCGTGTTCATGAACAAAGTGGACCAGGTTGACGATCCGGAGCTGATCGAACTCGTTGAGATGGAAATCCGCGAGCTGCTGTCGTCCTACGAATACCCGGGCGACGACATTCCGATCATCAAAGGTTCGGCTCTGCACGCGATGAACGGCACCCAGCCGGAAATCGGTGAGAACGCGATCCGCGCACTGCTCGCAGCTGTCGACACCTACATCCCGACCCCGGCACGTGCTGTTGACCAGCCGTTCCTGATGCCGATCGAAGACGTGTTCTCGATCTCGGGCCGTGGTACCGTTGTGACCGGTCGTGTTGAGCGCGGCGTGATCAACGTCGGTGACGAAGTCGAGATCGTCGGCATCCGCCCGACCTCGAAATCGACCTGCACCGGTGTGGAAATGTTCCGCAAACTGCTCGATCGCGGTGAAGCCGGCGACAACATCGGCGCCCTGCTGCGCGGCGTTGACCGTGACGGCGTTGAGCGTGGTCAGGTTCTGTGCAAGCCGAAGTCGGTTCTGCCGCACACCACTTTTGAGGCTGAGGCTTACATCCTCACCAAAGAAGAAGGTGGTCGTCACACCCCGTTCTTCGCGAACTACCGTCCGCAGTTCTACTTCCGCACCACCGACGTCACCGGCATGGTTAAACTGCCGGAAGGCACCGAAATGGTGATGCCGGGCGACAACCTGAAGTTCGAAGTCGAACTGATCGCGCCGATCGCTATGGAAGAGAAGCTCCGCTTCGCAATCCGTGAAGGCGGCCGCACCGTTGGTGCAGGCGTCGTCGCCA
>NZ_RRAZ01000099.1 GCF_003863335.1 Falsigemmobacter faecalis
AATCCAATCCTGCAAACAGCGATCAATCGACACTTCCGCTGCAATAAAAGGCAAAAAACCATTATGATTTATTGGGTTTATACAACGATTTTATCACCTCCTGGCGCATCACAGCAAGCGTCTGTTCGGTGAGACCGCTGATGCATAGTAGTTGCCGCTGAGATCGTGCCAAACTGGCGCGACAGCTAAAATATTCTACCGCCCTGACTGTTTCAGCAGCCTGCTAAAGGGTTGGTCAATCGTCGGAAAAATGGTTCCCCGGACCATTCCCTTATCCTCCTCATCTCAGAAAAAGACAGGTTGGGATGCGGCCCTGGATCCAGGCTGTGCCCTCAGTCGTCAAAGCGCCAAATGAGCGCTGCTCCATGGATCTCGGCCGTGTCCGGGCCGGAAAGGCCGGCCGGGCCGCGCCGGCTCTGGTGATTGACTGCCACACCCGTGGGGTTCCGGCTGGCATCTGTCACGCACTGGAAAAGCCACCACGGCCGCCAGCGCACTGGAGCAGGCTCTGATTAGCCGGTTCGGCACACCGGGCCGCGTCAACAAAGAATTCCTGCTGCGTTCGGACAGCGGCGTTCGCCATGGGTCCCGGACCAGCGGCGGCTCCACCAATCCCGCAACAAAACGGGATGGTGGGGCGCGTGATCCGGACTCTGAAGAAGCAATGCATTCACCGCCACTGCTTCGGCAGCATCCGGCACGCTGCCCGCGTGATTGGGGACTGGATCGGATTTTGCAACAACCGCAGCGCCTTGCCAGGCGCTTGCCATGCGCACGCCTGCCGAGGCCTTCAAATCAGCAGCATAAACTGAGCAGATCCCGCCGGGTCAATACACCCACGCCGCGAGACATGGTCCGCCATTGCTGGAGTGGATGGCTCCCGCTCCTGGCATTGCACTGCACCATATCGAAAAGCTGCCCGGTGAGGCCGCCGGCGCTTATCTGCCTGAGCCCGTGACCGCTTCGCCTGATCTGCGGGCCTGGGTATGGGGCTGACCTCGAAGCCGGGGAAGCACCGGGTGGGTTCTATCCCGAAGATGGGCA
>NZ_RRAZ01000100.1 GCF_003863335.1 Falsigemmobacter faecalis
ATGCCAATGGCGCGCTTGCGGACTTGCCAGCCCTTCAGCTGAAAGCTCCGCTGCACTGTGTTCTTGTTGAGGCCGGGAAGCCACGCGACGGTTCGGTCGCCGAAGGACGGCTGCTCTTCGATCATCTTCCTGATCGGCTCGGCAAAAGCCGGGTTCACGCGTGGCAGGGCCTTGGTTGGACGATAATAAACCGACCGCCGCGCCACACCAAACCAAGCGCAGAGCTGAGAGATGGACACCTGAAGGCCATCTCCCTTAAGGCCTTGATGAAGCTTCAGGATCATCAGTCGTCCTGTTGCCCCAACAAGACCTGAAGCTTTTTTCGCGCACGTCGCTCCAGCATCGCTTCGCCATAGGCTTCCTGCAGATCTTTCAACGGCTTCTCGTATTGCGCGCGGATATCGAGCGGGTTCGCGCGCAAGGAATTCTCCATCCCCTTCTTGGCGTCATCGCCCCGGCCTTCGATCTCGGAGGGGCTCAGGTCGAAGGACCGGCTGGCCTCCGCTATTGTCGTTTTGCCCTGGATGATCTCGATCACAAGCGCGGTTTTGCACTTCGCCGTCCAACGTTTGATGCTGTCTTCCATCGTCATACTCATGGCTATTTTGCTCCACTATAGCCTGAGCAGGAAATTCGTGGGTCGATACGCGGTGGCGTTCGACTGCTCAGTCCTCAACCGTTTTACAGCGCTCGGCACGCCGAATACGGTCCGTATTGCAGCAAACAATGAAGGGGCTAGGGGCGTGCTATCCCAAGCCCGATTTGTGCAACATGTATAACCGCCCCTTGCGCAAGAGGGTAATTTGGATCTTTTGGGCGCGTTGTCGGGGGCTGACATCTATCCGGCCTTTGATGCGGCCATCTCATGCCGCGGGCCACTATGGTGTTCGCAGATCAGGTCCAGATCAACGCCGCGTGCCCGATGGCACGTGTTGCACAACTGGTTTTCCTGATCCTGTCTCACGACCGTTTCGCCAAAGGTCTCCTTGCCCTCTTCCGCTCCGACGTCTCGCGGCTTTTGACGACTTACATCGTC
>NZ_RRAZ01000101.1 GCF_003863335.1 Falsigemmobacter faecalis
TACATCTGCAAAATCCGGACTTCAGAGCCGGAAAGACTCATCCTCAATCCGATCCACCAGATGCCGGGACTGAACACCTTGTGTGTCTGAGTTCTGCTGGATGCCCCCATACCTGCCCTTGGCCAAGGGCAGGTATGGGGTGAGAGACCGCGCTGAACATCTCGTGGCAGGACCACGCTTTCCAGTCTGCGGCTCACACCTCTCTTCACCGTCTCGAACAGTTGATTGCGGCCCGTTTTGCGCGGGACCGCGCACCACAAGGAAGAGAGAGTGATATGTTCGCAGCGACTGTCGTAGTCGGTATAGACGTCTCGCGCGATTGGCTTGGTGGCTTCATTGTCCCTGTTAGCCAAAGGTTCAGAATCCCCAATACCGCAGCGCCCACGAGGCCTTAATCGTCAGGCTGAAGGCTCTCGGGCCGACATTACGAGGAGGGTTTGAAGCGACAGGAGGGCTGGAATGGCAGCTCTGGCAGCACCTTGTTGGTGCAAATATAGCGGCCGTCCAGCTATCTCCGGCTCAGATCAAATGCTTCGCAGGATCTCGCGGCACAGGCGCCAAAACGGATCGTATTGATGCAGAACTCATCGCGGCCTTCATGGTGTTTCGACCGGAAGCCGGTCGGACATTACCCGATGAAACCATAGTCACATTGAGGGCTTATACGACAAAGCGAGCGCAGCTTGTGGAGATGAGGAAGCGCCTGAGAGCACAAAGTTCGGCACGACGAAAGCAAGACAGTCCGGCGGAGATAATGGCACGCGATCAGGATCTGCCCGAAAGAATGGATGCTCAGATCAAAGGCATTGAAGATCAGATCCGGATCATGATCCTCAATGCCGATACCCTGCGCGACGATGACCGACTTCTGCAATCGGTGCCTGGCATTGGCCCTGTTTGCTCCGGTCTTCTGATCGCAGAAATGTCCGAACCCGGCTCGATGACGGCTGCACAGGCTGCTGCAATGGCCGGCCTTGCCCCGATCTCTCACGACAGCGGCGCCCTGAAGGGACGCCGGATGATCGCC